>JACABD010000022.1:54045-56994 GCA_013377075.1 Geobacteraceae bacterium
GTCAGGAAACTGCTTGAGTTCAGCAGGGAATCCAGACCCGTGGTTGAGAAAGCATCTCTTGAAGATATTATCGAAGAGGCTCTGCCGCTTTTTATAAATCAACCCGAGTTTAACAACATACAGATCAGGAAGAGTTATTCAGAAGCTCTACCGCAGGTAAGCGTTGATACAGACCAGATACTCCAGGTATTTATAAATCTGATCATAAACGCTGGCCATGCCATGATGAACGGCGGTCTGCTGGAAATATCGACCTGGCTTTCCGTTGATGGCAAATCAGTCTGCGCCTCACTCAAAGACAGTGGCGCAGGGATTAGTGAAGAAGATTTTGAAAGGATATTTGACCCGTTTTTCACAACCAAAACGGACGGGACAGGGCTTGGGCTGTCGATCTCTTATGGAATCATTCAGAACAACGGCGGGAGTATTGATGTGCAGAGCAGTAAAGGCGAAGGGACTGTCTTTACGCTCACTTTTCCGGTTTCGGGTTGAAGCTCAATTATGCTCCCGTGCCGAAATCCCCAGTTTTTTCATCATCCCCTGAAAATTCGGTCTGAGAATACCGGTCTCTTCTGCGGCTTTTGTCACGTTCCAACTGTTGCGATCAAGTGCATTGCGCACAAAAAGGGTTTCAAGAGATGTTATTGCCTGTTCGCGAATATGTCGCTTCATCTCCTTGAGCTCTTCGGCATTGAGAGGCACAGTTTCGATAATCCTTCCGGACTCAGGCGCGCTGCTGTCCCACAGTTCCAGATCTTCATTGCAAATTGTTTCCCCCTCCGCCAGCACAACTGCTCTCTCAATCATGTTTTCCAGCTCCCTTACATTTCCGGGATAGGAATATTCTTCGAGAAAAGCCATGACATCGGGAGCGATGCCATTGATTTTCTTGCCAATCTCCCTGGTATATTTTTCAAGAAAATGACGGATCAATATCGGAATGTCCTGCCTGCGGCTCCTCAGCGGAGGGAGTTCAATCGGAATAATATTCAGCCTGAAAAAAAGATCCTCCCGAAAAGAACCTTCATTTGCCAGTGTCCTCAGATTTTTATTAGTTGCAGCCACCAGATGTATGTCTATCGGCACCAGCTGGGTGCCGCCAATGGGGGTGACCTTGCGTTCCTGCAGCGCACGGAGGAGTTTGGCCTGGGTTGATAGACTTATATTGGATACTTCATCAAGGAAAAGAGTCCCCCCGTCAGCAACCTTGAAGAGCCCGGTCTTTGTCTGCACCGCACCGGTGAAGGAGCCCTTTACATGACCGAAAAGCTCGCTCTCCAGGAGAGTCTCGGCAAGGGAGGAGCAGTCCACTGCCACAAACGGCTTCTCTTTTCTCGGGCTGTTATCATGAATTGCCCGGGCCGCAAGCTCCTTTCCTGTGCCGCTTTCGCCGGTAATGAGAACGGTGCTGTTGGTGGCGGCCACATGGATGATGCGGTGATAGACCTTCTGCATCTCCCGGCTTTCACCGATAAACTGATGGAAACCATGGTTCTTGCTGATCTCTTTTTTCAGGTCAATTTCGTCAAGTGGGATAGATCTCTGTTTTAAGACGCTGCTGACTTTTTCAAGGAGCATATCAGGAGCAAAAGGCTTTGAGATATAATCTGAGGCGCCGTTTTTCATCGCCTCGACAGCCGTATCCACAGAGGCATACCCGGTTATGAGGATTACCGGTGTATGGGGCTGAAGCGTTCTGACACTTTTAAGCAACTCGATACCGCTCATCCCCGGCATTTTCAGGTCGGTAATAATCAGATCAAACGCTCTCTGCTGCAGGAGTTCAATCGCCCTATAACCGCTATGGCAGGTCTCTACTGCGTACGCCTCCCGCTCAAGAATAAGCTTCATGGCATCCCTGATTACAGCCTCATCATCAATAACAAGGATCTTTGAACTTTCCATATCGCCCCTTCTGACCACATACAGATAAAACCTACCACTTGCATTAAACAAGTCAAATCAAACAACGGCAACCACCCGAAGAAACAGTTGCATAGCCAGTAAATGATTGCAAACCAATTAATTTACGTTAAAGTAAATATGCACATTGAAACAGAGGACACTACAGGAGATAAAGCGGATGAATGCTTACACAAGAATCATAATTCCGTTGATACTGTTTTTCATTCTGCTCCCGTCTTCAGCCCTCCCTTCTGACCTGGAAAATAAAAAATGCATAAACTGCCATACCTCAGAGAGTATAAAAAACTCATCCAACAACAGACTTTTCATCGACCCATTGAAGTTCAGCGCCACGTCACATTCCATTGTCGGCTGCAGATCATGCCATGACCGGGTATCACCAGGCCACCCGTCTGACGGCCATCTGCCCCCCCGTGCGGCCTGCCAGGACTGCCATGGTCCGGTCTTTGAGGAGTATTCAAAGAGCCTCCATGGGGCCAAAGCCGGATGCTCCGACTGTCATAACCCCCATGAAGTGCGACTCCCTGAATTCCTGTCAGGAGAAGAGATAAATCGCAAGTGCGCCAAGTGCCATGACACAAGGAAAACCATCCTGACCCACTCGAAATGGCTTCCTCAGGCTGAACTGCATATTGATGCACTCCCCTGCATAACCTGTCACACCGGCTCCACGGGTTACGTCATCACCATGTACATTCAGAGCCGTCTCAAGGGCTCCGGAGACGGATTCACCGTTAGCAGCCATGAAGAGCTGAGCAGGCTGCTCGATGGGGAGGATGTCAGCAGACTGATCGATACAAACGGTGACAGGAGTATTTCGCTACAGGAGATCAGGGATTTCAACCACAAGCTGCGCTCCCGCGGAATGCGTTTATGGGGGATGATGACACCTGAAGTCGTCACCCATAGCTACCAGATACTCGAAAACCGCTGGGACTGCTCCTTCTGCCACGCCTCAGGCCCCAAAGCCATGCAGAAAAGCTTCGTCGCCTTCCCGGTCAAAACTGGTGGATTCGCCAGAGT
>JACABD010000022.1:57094-62257 GCA_013377075.1 Geobacteraceae bacterium
CTCTGCCTGACCGGCCTGCAGATACGATTTCCTGAGCAGATAAACATTTTTGGAGCGTACAAGGCGGCCATCAGGCTCCACAATACCGCAGGAATTGTTGTCTCTGTCTCCTATACACTCTGGCTCGGCTACTATATGGTTGTTGCCAGAGACCTGATAAAACTGTACGTCCCGACAACAGAAGAGTTGAAATCAGGCATTTTACGCCAGGCATACTTCTATTTTCTCACCTTTTTTGTCGGTAAACCTAACCCGCACCACAGTTCACCGGACAACAAATTCAATCCGATGCAGAAACTTGCCTATCTTGTCATCATGTTCATTCTGCTGCCTCTGGTTATCCTTAGCGGACTTCTGCTGATGTATGTCGCACCTTTAAGGGAGATAATACTGATCCTTGGCGGCATAAAAGCTCTGGTAGGGACCCATTTCCTCCTCGCCTGCTGTTTTACAGCCTTTCTCTTCATACATATTTACCTGGCAACCCTTGGAGAGACCCCGTTTGCACATTTCAAGCAGATGTGGGACGGCTGGGAGGAAGAGATTATCGAGGTAAAGGTAAAGGAGCAGCGATGAAAACAGGGATTATCTTTTCAACCATTGTTTTTATGATTTCATTTCAATCGGTTGCTTTTGCAATCAGAATCAAGGAAGCAGTTTTCAAAACCAGAAGTGCTGGCACGGTTGTATTCAACCACGCCGAACATCTGAAACAGAGCGGAATCACCCACAACTGTCGTATCTGCCATAGTGCCATATTTGACCTGAAGAAGAAAACCAGGCACTCCATGGCAGAGATGGAAAAGGGAGAGTCCTGCGGAGCCTGCCATAACGGCAAAAAGGCGTTCCCGTTGAAGGATTGCCTGAAATGCCACCAGGCCGGAGAAATATCCTTTGAAGACAAAAGCTATGGCAGCGTCAAGTTCAGCCACAAAAGCCACATGGAGTCCCATACCTGTACCGATTGCCACAAATCACTCTACAAAACATCCCGAAGCAGGACGCTAATCCCGATGAAATCAATGGAAAAAGGGAAATCCTGCGGAGCCTGCCACAACGGTAAACAGGCGTTCCCGCTGAAAGATTGCCTGAAATGTCACCATGCAGAAGAGCTTGTTTTTGTGGAGAAAAGCACAGGGGATGTAAGGTTCAGCCACAAAAAACATATGGAAGCGTCTGGCTGCGGCGATTGCCATCCAACTATCTACAAAACAGCCCGCAACAAGGTCAAAGTCTCCATGGAGGCGATGGAAAAAGGGAAGTCGTGCGGTTCATGCCATGATGGCAAAACAGCCTTCAGCGTGAAAGAGAAATGCGAGGGGTGCCACAAGAGTTGAACTGAGCAGCCAAAGGTGGAGGATGAATTTATGTTTGCAACACTCGCAGGTAGAGCCCTGGTTCCGGTAGGTCTTGCAGTTACAGGCTTCATGGTTGTCTGCTGCCTTGTCCTCTATTCTGCCATAAGCGATAATCTCCATCAGACCGAAATTGTCAATGCCACAAATCTTGCTGACACCGTTCTCAAATCGACCCGCTATGCAATGCACAAGTCCGACAGGGAAACCCTGGCAACAATCATCCATAATGTTGGCGAGCAGCACGGGGTCGACCATGTGAGGATTTTCAACAAAAAAGGGGTTGTGACTTTTTCGGCCAAAGCCGATGAACTCAACCACCAGGTAGACAAGAGTGCAGAAGGGTGCATCATCTGCCATAAAGGGCCGACCCCGGTAAGCAGTCTCGGCACCATGCAGCAGGCGCGAACATACAGAAACACGGCCGGAATGGATGTAATCGCCATAACCGCCCCAATCTACAATTCCCCGGACTGCTCCGCCGCCGCATGTCACGTGCATCCAGCCGTGCAGAAAATTCTTGGCACCCTGGACATCGGACTGTCACGAACCGAGGTTGTCAGATCACTTGCCATGTTAAGAATTCAGATGATCATCTTCACCCTGCTGTGCCTGATCCTCACCATAGGCGGGGTCACAGCCCTTCTGATGAGAACTGTTTTTACGCCGATCAGGAAGCTGCGCGACTTTGTCGAAGCCTCGGAAAGCTCGACCACACCCCCTGCAACTCCTCCCGATCTCCCCCACGACCTTGACATGATTGCCACCAGCTATTACAACAGCAGACTGAACTCCTTGAAAGAAACGGTGAACCCCGAAAGTTCTGTTTCCCAGAGCGAGAAACCATAGTGGCTCCGGAGTTTCGATGTCAGAAAACAGTCCTGAGCAATCATCAACCGATAAACCCAGAAAAGAGCTGGAGCAGGAGTTAAAGCGCCTTGGCAGACTCTCCACCAGGGGAGTTCTGGCGCTGTCCCTATTCCTCGTCATCTGCATCCTTGCCTGGTGGGACTTTCCGTATCTCCCCCAACCGGATGCAGTTACATCTGTTATCGGCGCCCCACCCTGCGCCCGATTGATCAGCATCGCACTCATCATCTACGCATTTTCAGCAATAATCCTCAGCCTCTGCCGGATGGCCCAAGGAGTTGAGCATAGGAGCAGTTTCTGCCACGTCGGCTACCTGACAGCATTCTTCCTCTTCTACTATTTTTCCAAAGCTCTGCAGCAGAATTTCTGGGCGGTTTTCGGCGCAGGAATAACCATTTTAGGCATTGAAAGCTACAGGATCTGGAACCACTGTGCCGAAAGAATTTTGAAGGTTAAAGAAAACATTGAGTTTCTTAACAGAAATGGTAGGCTTCCTCCGCAGTAATACATTGATCAACTCCAAAACTGCATCATAAAATCCGGCAAAAACAGCCAAGCATAGACAGGTCCTATGCCTTGCAGAGCCGGTATTGCCTACATTCCAACAGATTAATTTCACATATCAGGGAGGCAGGTCCGATGTCCCGAAGCACTCTTGCAAGTTACATCCTTTCAATTGTCACGGTTCTGCTTGTGTTGAAATATAACATTCTGCCGGCTGTTCTGGCCGGTCTTGCCGTACATGTGGTTACCTGCAGACTGGCCAGTCGTCTGCCGCTCAAGCGGGAAGGGGCCGCTCAGGAGACAGCGGTTGTTGCTCTGGCATTTTGTGTTGTGGCACTGTTTATTGCCGCCGGGTTCGTCCTTGTCTCCGCAATGAAGGGGTTCCAAGGCTTTGGCGCACTTCTGGAGGCTACTGCCGTAACCCTTGAGAAGGTGAAACAGTCGCTCCCTGCCGGCATCTCCGAGGCGATTCCCGGGACAGCTTCGGAGCTGCAGGATACAATGGTCGCACTCCTCAGGGAACATGGCAAAGGTCTGTCATCGATCGGTGCAGAAGGGGTGGTGACCCTGGTTCACATCCTCATCGGCATGGTTATCGGAGCAATGACATCACTTGCAAGCATCAAGATTGCAAACAATAAACGTCCGTTCCTGCAGGGATTGCATCACAGGACAAAGATGCTGACCGACTCCTTCGAGAAGGTGGTTTTTGCCCAGATGAAGATTTCCTTGGTGAATACAACCTTGACAGCAATTTATTTATGTCTGCTTCTCCCGGCATTCGGCATCCATCTCCCCATGGTAACGTTGCTGGTAGCACTGACTTTTATCGCCGGATTGATACCGGTCATCGGCAATCTTATCTCCAACTGCGTGATTGTGATACTAAGCCTGGGGACATCACTCATGGTTGGAGGAGCGTCTCTTCTCTTTCTTGTGGTAGTCCATAAGCTCGAATACTTCCTCAATGCGAAAATTATCGGCCACGAAGTCAACGCCAAGGCGTGGGAGCTGTTGTGTGCCATGGTAATACTGGAAGCAGTTTTCGGTCTTCACGGGGTAATCGCGGCGCCGATTCTCTATGCCTGGCTGAAGTCAGAATTGTCAGAAGCGCAGGCCATATAACAACAGTTCAGAATTGCCTGTTAGATCAATCCATCCGGAGAGACTATGAAGACAGCTTTTAATGACGAAGGAAGCCTGTTTGCAAAAATTCTCGCCGATGTCGGGCTGGATATTACCAAAATCAAGCAGATGGAAGAGTCTCTTGAGGAGAGCCGAGAGAAACTTCGTTGCATGAGCGATGCGGCCTACGAAGCTATTTTCATCTCTGAAAAGGGGCTCTGCCTGGAGCAGAACAGGCGGGCCGAGGAACTCTTTGGCTATACCAGCGCAGAAGCCATCGGCAGACCGGGAACAGAATGGATCATACCCGAAGACCGGTCGCTCGTGATGAAGAACATGCTCGATGGGTACGAGCTCCCCTATGAAGTAACCGGTTTGCGCAAGGACGGATCCACCTTTCCGGCGCTTATACGTGGCAAAATGATGCAGTTCAGGGGGGGTGCCTTACGGGTAACTTCAATGACAGACATCACTGACAGAAAAGAGCTGAACAGGTACCGTGATCAGCTTGAAGAGCTGGTAAAACAGCGGACTGCCGAACTGGAAGCAGCCAACGAATCACTGGCAGAAGAGATACTGCGAAGTCAGCAGGCCCAATTGGATGTCGAACGGCTCAACATAGCCCTGAGGCAGCGTTCTGACGCGCTTGAGTTTGCCAACAACGAACTTGAATCGTTCAGCTATTCGGTTTCCCACGACCTGCAGGCACCGCTTCGGCATATATCCGGCTTCAGCAGGATTCTTCTTGAGGAGCATGGCGACAAGCTTGATGCCGAAGCCAGCAGTTATGTAAAGCGGATCAACCACGCCATCAATAAAATGAATCTCCTGATCCAGGCTCTTCTGCAACTGTCCAGCATCAGCCGAAGCGGGATGGAGCTGCAAATGACCGACCTGTCTGACATGGCACATGAAATTGTCGCAGAACTACAGGGGACAGAACCGAAGCGGATTGTCACGGTCGACATATCAGCCGGACTTTTTGCAAGGGCAGACAGGAATCTACTCCGCGCCACCCTTGTGAATCTTCTCGGTAATGCCTGGAAATATACACGGCGAGTGACTGCGGCACAGATCTCCTTCTCTGCCATGACAAAGGATGGTCAGACCATCTACTGCATCAGGGATAACGGCGTAGGCTTCGATATGGCCCATGCCGAAAACCTGTTCAGCCCTTTCCACCGGCTGCATGGCCATGACTATGAAGGGTCCGGCATCGGACTTGCCACAGTGCACAGGATAATCCAGCGTCACGGTGGCAGGATCTGGTTCGAAGCTGCGCCGGGCAATGGCGCACGCTTCTATTTTA
>JACABD010000023.1:0-13559 GCA_013377075.1 Geobacteraceae bacterium
AGGCCGATTTCGGTGGAGGTAAAACCTTCATTCATCACCCCTTCGCCGACCAGTGCCAGCTCTTCAGCATGGGTGATCACCATGATACCGACCCCCCTGGCGTATTCGAGGGCGCGGCGCATCAGCTCCGGGTTGTTGACCGGTCTGCCATCGTCAGAGACCGCTACGCAGCCTGCATCTTTCAGTCCACCGATGCCGGACATCTTCTCGCCATTCATGCTTGATGTGATTGTGCCGACCGGAAAGACATTACAGAACCCTTCAGCTTTTGCCTTGTTGATGATGTAGCTGACAACAACCTTGTTGTCGATTGCCGGGCTGGTGTTGGGCATACAGCATACCGAGGTGAAGCCTCCGCTAGCCGCAGCTTTGGTGCCGCTGGCAATATCTTCCTTGTACTCAAGGCCCGGATCGCGCAGATGAACATGCATATCGATCAGTCCTGGGACGACATATTTGCCGCTGGCATCAATCGTCTCTGCACCGCTGGCAGAAAGGCCCTTGCCAAGCTCCTTGATAACGCCATCAACAACCAGAACATCAAGCTGCTCGTCAATCCCCTGTGAAGGGTCGATTACTCTGCCGTTTTTTATCAGTAGGTTCATATTGTCACCTCTTTAAAAGATATAAATCCTAATCCTACTCAGGCTCACCACCGATCACATGGTAAAGCATCGCCATTCTTACCGCTACGCCGTTTTCAACCTGCTTGAGGATATGTGCCTGATTGCCGTCAACGACAAAGGAGGACATCTCCACACCGCGATTGATCGGTCCCGGATGCATAACCATGGCATCGGGTTTGGCAAGTTTCAGGTTCACAGGGTTGAGACCGAAGTATTTGGCGTACTCGCCGGTGCTCGGCATCAGAGTCTTACCCTGGCGTTCCTGCTGTATTCTGAGCATCATGACCACATCGGCATCTTCGATCGCCTCTTTCATGGTACTACATGCGGTGACATTGCCGAGTTTTTCCACACCTGGTGGAACCATGGTCGGCGGCCCGGCAACAAATATGTGGGAGCCCATCTTGGTCAGACCCTGGATGTTGGAGCGGGCAACGCGGCTATGGGTGATGTCGCCGACAATGGCAACCTTAAGCCCGTCAAGGCGCCCGAAACGGTCTTTCATGGTGAGCATGTCGAGAAGCCCCTGTGACGGGTGCTCATGGGTACCATCACCGGCATTGATCACAGAGCAGGTCGGCAGACGCTTGGAGAGAAAATAGTGTGCCCCTGAGGCCGAGTGGCGCATGACGATGATGTCAGGCTTCATTGCCAGCAGGTTCAAAGCTGTGTCAGAGAGAGTCTCACCCTTGGTGGAAGAGCTGGTTGAGGGGGAGATGTTGACAAGATCTGCAGAGAGACGCTTTGCAGCAATCTCGAAGGATGTTCTGGTCCTTGTTGACGCTTCGTAAAAAAGGTTGATGACCGTTCTGCCCCGAAGTGTCGGGACTTTCTTGATCGGGCGGTTGTTTATCTCCCGCATGGTTTCTGCGGTAGAGATGAGAAGTTCGATCTCTTCTTTCGAGAGATCCCTGAGCGCAATGATATCCTTGTGAGCAAAACTCTTCATGCAACTCTCCCCCTTATTTTTCGAGTACAACCTCAATTGGTTTCTGCTGATCGTCAAAGCGTACGGCAATGCTCTCCTTGATGCTTGTGGGGACGTTTCTGCCGACAAAATCTGCTCTTATGGGGAGCTCGCGGTGTCCACGATCAATGAGAACAGCAAGCTGGATACAGGCCGGTCTGCCATGATCCATGATGGCATCCATGGCTGCGCGGATGGTGCGGCCGGTATAGAGAACATCGTCAAAGAGAACAACCTTTTTCCCTTCGACTGTGAAGGGAAAATCCGTCTTGCCGACTGGCATATTGAGGCTTTGACCTTTGTAGTCGTCCCGATAGAGGGTGATGTCCACTTCGCCCACCTGAACAGTGGCTCCTTCGATCCCTTCAAGGCGCTTGGCCAGCTCTTTGGCAAGATAGACGCCACCGGTTCTTATGCCGACAAGGGAGAGGTTTTCAACCCCCTTGTTCTTTTCAAGAATCTCATGGGCAATCCTGGTAAGCGCTCTTTCAATACCTGTTCCGTCAAGAATTACAGTGCTCTCTTCACTCATGGACACCCCCCTGCTGGTAAAATAAAAAAGCCTCGCCGCAATTGGATGCAGAAAGGCTCTTATCAATAGTGATCAAGATTGTTTCAGGCACCTTTGCTAACCTCACAGGGCTATCTTAAAAGGTAAATTTCGCTGATAAAAATATCGTCGATGACCGCTTAAGTCAAGGCAATTTTCCAGCGTTCAAAATAAAAAACGGCAGCCGTCATAAAGAAGGCTGCCGTTAAATATTTGGTGATCCCAAGGGGACTTGAACCCCTGCTGCCGACGTGAAAGGCCGGTGTCCTAACCACTAGACGATGGGACCGAAGACTTTTGACCGGCTGTGCCAATCAAGAAAATGACTTATATCAGAGCATGGATTTGCAGTCAACATTTTTTTTGAATATTTTTTGTACTATAAGTTGAATCTGCTTCTATTTCACAATCACTTGATAATTAAGCGAGAAGCTCCCTCCCGGTCTGATAGTGCCGCCCATAGGTATCCGCCAGCTGGTGACAGTGCCGTCGTAGCCTGCCGGAGCGTTACCACCACCGTCGGTAAGGGTCGTGACCCAGACGCCGTTATTGTTGTGAATGTATTGAGGAGTCCCTAGTGTAAGCCCCGATACAGGCGAGCTGTCAGTAAAAGTGAAAGGTGCACCGCTGTTGATGCGAAATGATGCATAAGGACTAGGATCGTCCTGCATCACTACGTTTGTGCCAGGACCTGCTCCTGAGTTTGTTACCTGTACCGTGTAAGTAATAATCTGGCCAGGACTGGCAAATTGAACATTGGCTGACTTTAGAACTGTGAGAAGGGGCAGATCATAAATCACCAGCGTTGCGGAGGCTGCATTTCCTGTACCTGCGTTTGATGAAGATATAGTGCTTGTTGTATTTGTGTAGTTGTTTGCCGTAGCGCTTTTGACATTTACCGTAACCGTGCAGCTTGTGTTCCCCTGAATTGTGGCTCCCGAGAGGGTAATGGCGTTGGTGGTGTTGCTGATTGCAGCGCCAAGGCAGTTAGTGGTTGCGGTAGATGCAGTGCTGACAAGCCCGGATGGGTAATTGTCAGTGAAACCTACTCCGGAGATGGTTATGCTGTTGGGATTTGACAGGGTTATGGTGAGCACTGACGCGGCGTTGGTAAGCACTGTTGCCGGTGTGAACAGTTTTGCTGCAACAGGAGACTGTAGTACGTTCAGGGTTGCAGAAGCGGCTGTGCCGTTATTTGCATTGGTTGTTGTTACCAGACCGGTGTTATTCACGTACGTTCCAAAAGCAGCACTGCTGACATTTACTGTTACCTTGCAGCTGCTGTTTGCAGGTATGGTGGCGTTGGCCAAAGCCAGCGACGTGCCGTTGTTGGCGGCGGTAGCGGTTACCGAACTGCCACCGCACGTAGTTGCCGGGTTTGGAGAGCCTGTATTGACAAGACCGGAAGGGTAGTTGTCGGTGAACGTAGCGCCGGTGATGTCTTGATTGTCAGGATTTGTAAGGGTGACGGTAAGTACCGAAGTTCCGTTGATCCCAATCTGGTCAGGGGTGAAGGTCTTTAACACATTTGGCGGTGCAAGGAGAGCGACGGTCAGGGTTGCGCTGGCAGTTGCTGAAGTTGTGGCATTTGTGCTGGTCACGGTGCTGGTTGTATTTGTGTAGACACCTGTAGTCGTTGCAGTGGTAGTTACGGTAACTGAAACTGTGCAGCTGCTATTGGCCGGGATGGTGGTGCCAGCAATGGAAAATGATAGCTTGTTGGCGGCAATAGTGCCGGAGCCGCCGACGCAGCTGTTTGTGAGTACTGCCGTTGCCGGGATGCTCATCTGACCGGCAGCAGGTGTTGTGATCGAAGGTAAATTGTCAGTGAAACCGACCCCGATAATATCGATACTGCCTGGGTTCGTCAGGGTAATGGTAAGTACTGATGTCCCCCCTTTGGCAATCTGGGTCGGCGCGAACGATTTGACCACTGTCGGTGCTGGGAGGAGGGTGGTTGTCAGGGTGGCAGAGGCAGTTGAACCGGTAAGTGTCAATGAATTACCGGAAGTTGAAACACCGGTAGCAGCGGGAGTGCCGGTTGTGTTGGTGTTGTTGCTTGTTGCAAACACAATCTGAGTGATGGTGCATGTTTCGCCAGGGGCGATTGTGGCAGAGTTAAAGCCCACAGTGACACCGTTTACAGCTCCTCCGGTCAGGGCCGGAGCGCCGCTGCCGCTACAGAGTACACTTCCTGCTGCACTGTTTTTAAGGGTTCCGGTGTAGGTGTCGCCAATGCTGACACCAATAAGATTGCCAGGGTTTGATGAAGGATTAGTTACTGCAATTGTCATGGTTGTGGTGCCGCCCGAGGAGATACTTGCAGGCGTGAACAGCTTGCTGACCGTTGGCGGTGAATAAACATTGAGAGTGTCGCTTGCTGCTACAGTATTACTTCCGGCAACGGTCTGCAATGCCCCGATAGCAATGGTATTGACGGCTGCACCGGCCGTGCTGCTTTTGACATTGACAATGATTGTGCAGCCACCAGCCGGAATCAGGGTTCCGCTTGCCATGGTGAAATTTCCAGCGTTGATATTTGCGGTGACGCCAGGGCAGGAGCCGGTGCTATTGGCAGTATTGATGGTTATTCCGGTGGCTGAGAAGTTGTCGGTAAAAGGACTGGTAAGGGCAATTGCTACGGCATTGCTGTTGCCGATGGTGACAGTAAGGTTAGTGTTGCCGCCGCTGGCAATATTTTTACTGGCAAACGCCTTCGTGATAGTTGGCGGTTGCGGAGTTACGGTGAGAGTTGAACTGCCCGCCGTACCGTTCAATGCCAATGTGTTGCCAGCGGTTGAAACGCCGCTGGCAGCTGGTGCGCCGGTAGTGTTGTTATTTGTGCTGGTTGCCGTGACGTTCTGGGTGATGATGCATGTGCCACCGGGAGTAATGGTTCCTGAGTTGAAGCCTACTGATGTGCTGTTGCCTGTCAGGACAGGTGTGCCGCTGCTGCAAACTACGCTTCCAGCACCGTTGTTACTGAGTGTACCGGTGTAGGTGTCATTAATGCTGACTCCGGTCAGATTGCCAGGATTGGTGGCCGGATTGGTCACCGTGATTGTCATGGTCGATGTGCCGCCATAGTTGATGCCGGGCGGAGCAAAGTTTTTTAATACAGTCGGCAGAGCATAAACATTCAGGGTTGCTGAAGCAGCGCTGCTATTGCCGACACTGGTCTGAAGCGCATTTGCCGGGATGTTGTTTACTAAAGCACCTGGTGTGGAGCTGGTGACGTTTACGGTGATCGTGCAGCCGCCGGAAGGGATGACCGCGCCGCTATTCATTGTGATACCGGTTGCCCCTATAACCGGTGTCACCACCGGGCATGTACTGGTGTAGGTGCTTGTACTGTTAATGGACATGCCGGTCGGGAATGCGTCGGTGAAGCTGCTAGTAAGGTTAATAGAGCTGGCATTGGTGTTACTGATGGCGATGGTCAGATTAGTGTTGCCGCCGCTGACAATGTTGCTGTTTGCAAAGCTCTTGGTGACAGTCGGCGCTGCTGTTCCGTTCAGGGTGGCCGATGCGGTGGTGCCGTTGAGGGTGATTGGCTCAGCTGTGGTTGCTTTCGGTGCAGTGGTGGTGTTGGTAAAGTTGTCTGAGGTGGTGCTGGTGATATTCATCGTTACCTGACAAGTGGCTCCCACAGCCTGATTGGAAGATGCGTTAAAGCGTATACTGGTATCGCCAATGGCCGGAGCACCGCCTGCTATCTTGGTTAACGTGCCGCATCCGGTCGGAGAAAAAGTGAAACTAATATCCTTCAGTTTCAGACCGGTGGGGAATGTGTCATCAACCGTGTTTGTGGCAAACACCCCCGGATTGGTAGCCGGATTGGTCAAACTCAGTGTCAATACAGAAGTGCCGCCAAGTGCAATGCTGGTCGGTAGAAAACTCTTCGACACGGTCGGTGGCAGGTAGACATTCAAGGTGTCGCTGACAGCAGTCGTGATCAGTCCACCGGTAACGCTGCTGATTTTGGTGTTGTTGTTGATATACTGACCGGCTGTATCGCCCCGAACCGTGGCAGTGAAAGTGCAGGGGCCGCTGTTGCCGGCTCCGCCGGTGATGGCTCCGGAAGAAAGAGTAACCGAAGACGGGGTGAATGTAGGAGTTCCGCTGCAACCTGCTCCGGAGATACTGCTGACAGCGGTTACAGTGAGTCCTGTAGGGAATGTGTCAGTAAAACCCATGCCACTTTGGGCTGGGGTGCCTGAGCCGTTGGTGATGGTGAATGTCAGGGTACTGTTCACTCCTGTAGCTACTGCCTTTGGCGCTGCGTATGCCTTGGATAAAGTGGCAGCAGTGTGGACCGTCAGGGTGGCAGACGTTGCAGCAGCATTGTTTCCTGCCGATGTCTGCAAAGCGCCTGCGGCAATGGTATTTGTGCCGGTTGCCGTACTGGTGACATTGACAATAACAGTGCATCCGCCAGCCGGGATGATTGTTCCGCTGGCAATTGTGAAACTGCCGGCTCCGGCGTTGGCGGTGACCCCTGATGGGCATGTGCCGCTGTTTCCGGCAGTATTAATGACCATGCCGATGCCGGTGGGGAATGTGTCGGTCAGTGCAGCGCTCAGGGTGATGGGGATAGTGTTAGGGTTGCCGATGGTGACAGTCATGTTGGTGTTGTCGCCGCTGGCAATGGTGCTGTTGGCAAAAACTTTTGCAATTGTCGGCGGAGCCAGTACTATCAGGGTTCCGGTGGCAGATGAACCGCTGCCGATGTTGGTTGTGGCAACTGCGCCGGTGGTGTTGTTATAGGTTCCCGCGGCAGGAGCTGTGACATCGATCTTGAGAGTGCAGCTGCCGTTGGCAGGGATGGAGTTGGCAGTGGTAGAAGTTAACTGGACTCTTGCTGTGGTGCTGGCTGTGGAGCCCCCGCAGGTGGTGGCCCTGTTGGTAGTACCCGCTGTAACCATGTTGCCCGGCGCTCCTGATGCCGTCGTCGGGTAGGTATCGGTCAGGGTGACACCTGTAGCGGCAATGTTATTGGGATTGGTCATGGTAATGGTCATGGTTGATGTGCCACCAGGGAGAATGGCTGTCGGGGAGAAGCTCTTGGTTACTGTTGGCGGTGCATAGACGTTCAGGATTGAGGTTGAGCTGTTATTGCCTGAGTAATAGTCGGTAACGGATCCGGGGATGGTCAGGCTGGCCGAATTGCTGACAGAGTTTCCGGCAGGCATGGCATTAACAGTGGCATTGACCAGATATTGTACTGCTCCGCTCATCGGGAGATTGATATTCGTGTTAAGGGTGTTGCTGCCGGCAGTGGGGATTGCTCCACAGCTGGTCCCTGATGGCGAACCGGTAACTACGGAGCAAGACCAGCTGCCAGGGGTTATATTTGAAGGGATCGTGTCGGTAATGCCGACACCGGTGGCCGTTATGTTGTTGGGACCGAAATTCTGGGCGGTAATAAGGTACTGGAAGGCGCTTCCAACCAGAACGCTTGACAGGGCCGGAGTAGTGGTTCCTGTTGCCACAGGAATCTTGGTGACGCCAAGGTCTATGGAGGCGCTTGCGCCGGAGTCGGTTATCAGGAGGTTGCGAAGTTCATGGTAGTTAGTGAGGCTGCCGGTGCTGGCGCCAAAGCCTACTTTCAGCTGCTGTGAGACTGATATTGCAGGGAGGGCAAGGCTCGAGATCATCAGTTTCGGAGTGGTGTTGAAGCCGAACTGGATATAGACATCGGCAACCGGATTTGGCGCCGGACTGATCCTGATGATGACTTTGCGGTAATTGGAGCTTAACTGGTCGGGACGTGTGGCGCTGTTGACCCAGAGCAGACCGTTATTGGCAGAGGTGGCAAGCCATGGGTAGGATGTGGAGCCGGTGGTCGCGCCGATGGCACCGCTGCCGAACCCGCTTACCGAACCCCTGACTGTTACTGTGTTAGGGATTGTACTTGTTGTATTACCATTTGCACCAAGGTAGCGCCCTTCACACTGGGTGGCAAAGTTACCATATTCATCGATGCCGAAACCGATGTAGCCGCCACTGATTCCTGGCACGCTGGGCGTAACAGGGCTGCAGGATGCGGTTGACAATTTCTGGGCATAACCGAGGGACCCGCCGAATGCGCCGATGTTGAACGTAGGGACGTTGGCGTCGAAGAGATAGACGCTCAAACCGTCGGCGCCGGATCCTCCCCAAGATACATAGTCAAACTGGATTAATGCCCCGGCGCTCAGGTCGAAGACGGTGTCATTGTAGGCAAAGCCGGTCTGGTTGGATGTGCTGTTGGTCAGACGGAGCCAGCCTGAACCGACCGGGTCGATGGTGCCGTTACCGGTAAGAACAGCTGAACTGGGATTACCGCCAAGATTCCATCCGGTGGAGTTTGTGCCGGTCATCGGGGTGTTGATGATGATGTAGGCGTGGGCCGCACCGGCGAAACAGAGCCAGATGGCTATGGTAACCAGGAACAGGCGGATATTCACTCTGCCCTCTCTTTGAATCTGTTTATCTTTTGCACTCATACAACGCTCCGAATTATCTCAATGGTTCAACACATTCAATGCATCTTTGACGCTGTTCTGGTCAAACTTGACGCGGAACTGGATGAACGGACCCTGGGCAGTGTAGTTTGCAGCTGAAAAATCCTTGTCTCTGAACCCTGCAAAGTTATACCCCATGCTGATCCAGGCATTTTCCATGACGTTGAAGCCGACTGACGGGCCAAAGCTGTAAGCAAACTGGTCGGTTGCCCAGGTGTGGAGAACCGAACTGCGCAGGCCCAGATCCCACTCCTTGGTGATGTCGTAACGCCCTTCAATCCCCATCAGATCAGTATAGCCGCTGTATTCTTTCTCGTCGATCTTCTCAAGGACGTATTTTGCGCCGTACTGGATCGAGATCTGGGTTTTCCTGTCAGGCCTGTAATTAGCGTTGAGGTTATTGACGATCCGCTTCCCTTTAGTTGATTCAACGGCTGTCTTCTCGTCTGAGGTTATCAGGTCGAGGCGTTCGAGAATAATCCATTTTGTCACCGGTGGCCGGTAGGCCAGGCCGAATCTGAGATCGCTGTCTGTTTTGCTGTCGCCGCCTGCTGACTGGGTGTGCAGCAGTTGCAATCTTGCAGTCCAACCCCAGTTCAGCCCCTGCTCGTTAATCAGACCGGAGGTTATTCCCCACTTGTCGTCGGTCCTGCTGTTGCGGTATTCGGCTCGGTTTGACCAGGTCAGTTTCTTCTCGGTGTAGTTTGCACCAAGAGATACTGCTGTGAAGTCCTCACCGCCCGATGCAGGCGCTACGGCACTGTTCAGACTGTAGCCTTCCTTTTTGCGGACCGTTTCGCTGTGATCAAGTCCGCCATCGACCATCCAGCGTGGATTGATCTGCCATTTCTGGGTGAGACCCAGATTGGCGAAGGTCCTGTTACCGTTCTCTCTTATATCATTTGCAAGGGAAGAGTTAAGCGTAGCGCCGCTCCATGGGGTGGACTTGACACCGACTCTCGTAGTGTTGGTGTTGGCCATACTGCCATAAGTGAGCTCTTCCTGTGCAAAAATCATTACTGCCTTTGTTGCCTGGTAATCCGCGCCAATAACGGTTCTTGTCGGGAAATCGGCATTTTCGTTTTTGCTGGCAAGGGCCTGTTCATGATCGGCACGGATGGTCAGTTTCTGGTCAAAGGATTTCCAGCTAGCGCCGATAGTGCCGAGAAGTGAGGTGGCTTTGCTGCCGTCCTGGAGGGTGTCACTGGCATAGCGCAGGCCGGTTCTTACTGTGTACTGTTTCTCGTTCCAGGCTACGAGCCCTTCCATGAAGTCTCTGGTGGCACCGGTAAGAAGTGTGTACTGGCGGTATGCCTGGGAACTGATGGTGATGTTTTTGTCCGGGCGATAGGCCCCTTCTACTCCGAATTTGCGGGTTCCGGCTTCGCTGGCTTTTTGCTGACCAAGACCGAAACCATCCTCCTGCTCCCTGAAGTAGGCTTTGCCATCAAACTGTTTGCCGGTATGGGTCAGTTCGGCAAGGTAGGCGTTGCCACTTCGCTTTGTGCCGGTGTCGTCACTTGATGTGGCAATCTCGGCCCGTGCCTTTGTCCCCGGAGCAAGAATCGCTGTTGCATCTGCGCCGTACAGGTTACCGCTTCCTGATATATGTCCTTCATGGACATAGGTTCCGCCGACCTGGACTTTGCCGTTCATCATTTTTGCGGCAGCATGACCGCCGTAGGTAAGGGCGTTTTTGCCGGCATCGGCAACCTCGTAATCTGCAACAATGTAAATCGGGTTCAGCTGGTCATCGCGGCTTGCAACAGGGCTCTTGAAGAAGATAGTTCCTGCATCGTAGTCAATGCTGTAATCGGTGAAGCGGTTCATCTGGTTTGAAGTTATGACAACTTCGCTATGGAATCTGTCCCGGGATTCGATAACGATTTTTTCCGAATTGATAACAATTCCGCTTTTACTGAGGCGGTAGAGTCCCGAGGTGCCATCACCGCGGAGCTCATCCTTTGCAAAGGACTGGCCGGTCTCGCTGCCGAAGACTGTCACATCATAATCCCTGGAGCGGTACTCGGATTTTATCCCGTTCATCCTGCGGCTGTAGCGGGAGAGTTCGCTGACTGTCAGGCCGGTGTCGTAATCGCCGAACAGGGCATAGAACTGGTCGCGCTCGATTTTCAGGTAGAGTTTTCTCTGGCTGGCGGCATCGTACATCTGAGCTGAAGAATCACCGTAGATGGTGTAATAGGAGTTCGGATCAATAGTCTGGAAAAGACCGTTACTGCCAATGCCAGTGTTTTTCTTGGCACTGTCATAGGCCATTGTCAGGAGCCATTCACCCTTTACGGTCCCTTTGGCGTAGAGAGCAACACGACCTTTTTCATAGAGATGATCTTCTTCTCCAGCGCTCTTCAGGTTTTCCATGTGTCCGGATAGCGTATTATAGCCAACAGTTCCTTCGGCCATGCCGACCAGCAGCCAGTTGCGCATCATCGGCTTGACATAGGTTTCAATGCTAATCTCTGCCTTGTTATAGGCGAGCTGTGCTCGGTAGATACCGCTGTTATTGACCGGGGCAAAGCTGATCCAGCCATCCTGGGCAACTGTTGCCGTGCTGCTTGCTGATGTCACCCGGCTGTAGCTCTCGCCACTGGTGACAGC
This sequence comes from Geobacteraceae bacterium, assembly GCA_013377075.1. Lineage (GTDB taxonomy): Bacteria > Desulfobacterota > Desulfuromonadia > Geobacterales > DSM-12255 > VEOV01. The sequence continues at coordinate 11,266 of JACABD010000023.1, forward strand.
TTTGAGGTCGCCACCCTTGAAAGTAAGCTCAGCGCTTGCCGGTACAGGTTTGTCAAATTTGTCGAAGAGCTGGACCCTGACCCTTACCGGAGTTTTGCCATCGGCAATGTTCCCTTCGGCAGAGATAAGCCTGATGGAGGCGATCTCGCCGGTTCTGGTAATTTTGGCAGACTTGTCAAAACGTGGGAAATTAAAGCTGTCCAGACCTTTAAGCTGGAGAGTATGTTCCCCTTCATCGCCAAAATCTACACCGATGTAGGTGTAGAGGCTCTTGCCAGACTCCTTGTCTTTCATGGTGAAACCGATACGATCGGCTGAAATCTCTGTACCGTCCAGGAAGAGATGTGGCGTCAGTTCTGAGTTGAGAACTATCCTGACCGGATTGATTCTTGTTGCGAGAATGGCCGTATCTGACGGTGAGAGGATCCCTTCTGTATCCTTGACATGAAGACCGCCATCAGCCGGTGCTGTCTCAGTTTTTGCGGCTTCTGTAACAACCTGGACTTTTTCAGCATATTCATTGAACTGGTCAGCAATCTCCTTCCGCTCTTTTTCCTTGTTATCGGCAGTCACGGCAGTTGGGACAATTATCGGAGCATCAGCGCGGTTGATTTCTTCCATGCTGTCGGTAAGTTCGGCAGCTGCCGTGAATGTTTTCAGCGGCTTGCCATCCTTGCCAATAATCACCACTGTAACGCTGCTGGCAAGGGCTTCACTCTTGTCATCACCATCAATAAGCGCCTGGAGCCGCAGGTCGAAACTTTTCTCATCTTTTAGCTCTGGGAAGCTGTAGTTGATTACAGATTCTGCGGTATTGGGGTCATTGGCCGGCAGACCTGCGAGACGGCTTGTACCGGTCATGTAGAGGAAGCTCTTAGGAGTCACCAGGGTTGCGGTGACACCGCTTACCGGCTCCTTGATATTCACCAGCTTGATGCGGTAGTGAACAAAACCTTCGTTTATTGCAGAGTAAAGTTTAACATGATCTTCACTGTTCTGCCGAACAGCTGTTGGCTGTGCTGCCTTGACTGTTGCGGCTTTAGAGCTGGTGTCAGGTGCAGCCTGACTTTGCGTGGCATTTGCTGCAGACTGAACGGTTTCGCTGCTGGTTTTAACCGGTGGTTGTGTCAGATTGTGCGGTTCTTCACTCGTTTGAGTTGACGGGGCGGTTGTCTCTACCTTCTCGATACCGCTCCGCTCCCTGGTGATTTTCAATTCCGGAATCTCAACACTTTCAACTGCGGTAACTCTAACTTCCACCCTGCGATTAAGGGCTCTACCTGACTCAGAACTGTTTTGCGCAATCGGTTCCCTGTCGGCGCTACCGTTAAGGAAAAGAGCTGAAGGTGGGAGATGAAGTGCTGCCGCCAGGTAGCGGCCAACGCTTTTAGCCCTTGCCAGAGAGAGTGCGCTGTTGTCGGCATAGATGTCGCGGCTTTTCGGAGCAATCCTGACATTGTCGGTGTGGCCGGTTACATCAATCCGTTTGACAATTTTGCCGGACAACTTCTCGACAAGCCGGTCAAGTTCGAGACGGTCCATGTCGCCAAGTTCAGCTTTAAGAGTAGGGAAGTGAGGGCGCAGGATAAAGAGCGGTAACTCATTGAACTTCTCACTCTTTGTCAGTGAAAGTGCGTTGATCACCTCTGGTGTGCTGCTGTTTGCGGTTGTAGCGGTATCGAACCTGAGAAGCGCCTTTGTTTGCAGCTCTCCAGCTTTTTGATTTATGTCTACCTTTGCCCGGAACTGAAGCTCGGAAAGCCACTTGTTGCTTGAGTCGCCAAGGGGGAATGAAAGGGTGGTGCCGGACAGTTCCGGATCAGGAAGTGCAGCTCCGTTCAGGCTGCTGCTGCCGGGGATATAGGCGGCTGCCGTCGGGAGTGTGACAAGCATCTTCAGGTTTTTAACTGCAACCGTATGGGCATTAATCGGCAGGCGGTAATCGATGATGTCGCCATTTTGGCTGCTGTTCATCTCAAGCGTAACTTCACCCTTTTGCTCAGGCTGCAGTCCGGTAATGCTGTCACCGGCCACTGCTGTGCTTTTCTCGGTGGAAGCCGTTGCCACTGGTGCTTGCAGCTCATCCTTGCCAAGATAGAAGTCAGTACGCCAGATGGTGCCGCCCTGCATGTCGACGAACTGGGAGTAGGCGCGGCCTGCAAAGCGGCTGTTCTCTTCGCATGGCAGGATTTTATACCCCTTGGGGATTGAGTCGAGGTCGAGCTGGACAACATGGGTGCCTGGTCTCACCCCTTCAAAGTGGAACATGCCGAGCTTGTCGGAGACGACGAAAG
>JACABD010000023.1:13659-59049 GCA_013377075.1 Geobacteraceae bacterium
CGTGACATTTGTTGATGGCGGGATGTTGGCAAGGGTAAATGTCATGCTGCTGCCGTCCCTGGAGATTGCCGGATCAACGGCTGCGATGCCGTTGATTCTGACAGAGCCCTTCTCAAAGCGGAAGCCCGGAGGAAGTATATCGGTAACTACCGGGGAAAATATTGTCCCGACAGTAGAGCTGTTTTCGAGAGTAATGTCGTAACTTACATGTTCACCGGCAGAGACAATCCCTTTACCTGCGCTCTTGCTCAACCAGAGGGTGCCGATTTTCGGGTCAAGGGGGATATCAACCCGAATGGCAGGGCCCGATGCGACGGAGAAGACTTCGCCGCGGGAGCCGGGCTCCAGAATTGCAAACGGAGCACCGGGCAGAACCTGAATAGCCTGTGTAGTGGCTTTAGACGGGGCGCTATAGGTTGCAGGAGGAGTTACTCTGAGAATGTAGTTTCCCGGATTGACAAACGGGAACCTGTAGCTACCGGGGGCAAATGAGTAGCTGTTATTATCATGATCTATGGCAGTTCCGCCAGAGACAATCTTGTTTGGATAGCTGTTGGCTGGCAGGCCGTTATCGCCGAAAACGGTTGCAGCAGTGCCGTCTGCATTGAGAAGCTCAACTGTTGCGCCGTCAACCGGCTTGCCGGTCATGGAGTCAAAGACTATACCGAACGGATCCACCAGGGCTGTGTCAGTGGAGCTGTCGGTCGGATCAGCACTATCGATATAGTGAGCACTTATTGGGCTTGGCTCGGAAACTGAGAGCATCCCTTTGTTAGCAAGGCCAGTGGCAGCGGGTGCAGTCTGGATGTAGCCGACAAATATGCCGGTGTCCGGGCCGGTTTCGGTGATTTTCAGTATTTCGGTGTCGCCTGTTTTCGGATCAGTCAGGGTGACATAGACGGTTTCGGCAACGGATTTATCAAGGTTTTGATCCGGGTCGGTCACTCTGACAAAGAGGGGTTCTCCTGCATGATAGATGGCTGTTTTTATGAGTGGAACCGATGAAAGGTTTATCGGTGTGCCTGTTCCCACTGCCACGGGAGGATTGACTGCGACCAAGGAGCCGGACGCGTTTTTGTACCATGACTGGCCTACAGTGGTGCTGACAGCGCCCGGAACGCCAGGGGCATATTTGAGAAACTCTATGGTTGAAGCGGTGCGGCCAGTCTGCTTGATAGCTGTGGCGCTACTGCTGCTTGGCTGGTATTCGGTTGTACTGAGGGTTGCTGTGTTGATGATCTGGTTGTTGGCTGAAACAGCCTGGAGCGGCGCGAGGCAGATTATGAAGAGCGCCGTCCAGAGCAATTTCAGAAGGTTTTTTGAACGACGTGAAGCCGGATGCACCCCGGCAACATGGGCTGGCGCAAAAACGCCAGCCTCACCCATGATATGGGCGAACGCACCGGCAAAGTTGCCGATGAGCCTGTTGCAGAGATTATGAATCCGGGTTTGGAGCACTAACTACCTCAATCTTATGGTTTGACTTGCACTATGTAATAGACAAAAACGGATGTGCCGGGGTCTATCGAATGGTTAGGCAAGTAACCGACAGGAACTGAAAGGACACCGGTTCCGGCGTTATAGAGGCCAGTAGCTGATAAATTGGTAATTATGCCGCCTGCACTCTCGTAAGCTATGTCGGTTCCGCCGTACTGACCTGTAAGGAAGGTTACATAGGTTATTGGCAACTGATCGGCGATGCCTGCACCGGTAACAATGACAGGACCCTGGTTGGCAGCAAAGAGCATGTACTCAAGCTTATCGTTCGGTGCGGCCGGTACACCGCCTTGGAAATAGTCATGTCCACCGTGATTCAGTTTCCCGGCAACATCGCCAGCAGCGTTGGTTGTTGTATTGCGGACGTATTTGAGAAGTTTTGCGTTGCCGCTGGTGAAAGTGTCGGTAATTGATCCTGATGTGACAGTTGCTCCAGTGGTGGGTGAAGTCGCTTTCAGATTTTTGCTGACAGTAACAGGATCTGATGGATGGGCCGGGTCCTGGGTGCCGGCAGTAACATTAACCGTTACTGTTACATATTCCCCAACCTGAACACCGGCTGCAACTGGGCCGCCATAGGCTGGAGAGAAGTCAATGTAGCTGATGCCGCCAGTTGCAGGATTGTTGACCACTGTGCCGACTGTGTAACCGGTGGCACCACCGATGGATATCGTTTTGCCGGTTACCAGGCCGTTGATCATGCCTGGATGTGCTACAGCTCCGCTACCATCGAAAGGCACAATAAGTCTGGTTGTTGTGCCAACTGCGGAGGTGATTGTTGCCCCCAGTGCTACCGGGCTTGACGGGCTGGCAACGATCGCACCGGCGCCGCTTGTGTTGGTTTGTCCGGTTATGGTGGTAACAAGATTGAAAGAATCCATACCGTTTGAGTTATTGGTCAGAATAAAGGTATTGTTCAGATTGGAAGCCGCGCCGGCATAAGGAATTGGGGTTGGTGTCGGTCCCAGATTGATTGTCGGATTGGCCGGCACGAGGGCGTAAAGAACAACTGCCGTTGCCTGTGATGTTTTGACGGTACCATCGTTATAGGTAAGGGTTGCGGTATTGATGATCTGGGTGTTGGCAGCTATCGTTGCCGCTTGGGCCGATTCTGTCGAGAGCAAGAGGGCAGCTGCTAGTGAAAGCAACGGTAATATTTTGAAAAGTCGTTTCATATGGCTTCTCCTTGAAGAACCCGCCCCCGTTTTAAAGGGCGGAGTTAATCTATTGAATTAGTTGACCTTCACACGGTAAATGATTGTATATACCGACCCGCCACCAGTAAGTGTTCCGCCTGTTCCTACAGCGCTGCCTGTGCCAAGGTAGAAGTTAAAGGCATTGCCTGCTTGTGAACGAGGATTTGCGCCGTACGTCAGCTTGCCATAGCCGACTCCTGCTGTACCTGTGCCGCCAACCTGAATATTGTTGGCATTTATAGTTGCAAAATTATCTGTGTCAGCAGCAAGTAAGGTAGTTGTGCCAACGGCAACCATGGAGGTGTAGTTCGGGATAGCATCGCCAATTGAGACCACTGATGCATCACCAGCTCCCAGGTTTTGAACGGTGACCTGATATTGAAGAATTTCGCCAGGCAGCGCAGTTGCAGTAGCAGCATATGTTCCGCAGGAAGCGCCGGTTGAGGTGCAGTTAGCAACCTTTTTGCTGATGGTCAGCTGGGTTCCCTTGAAGGTTGTGGTGTTTGTTAGATTAGTACTTGGACTTGTACCGGCTGAGTCTTTGGTGCCGATTGTATCGATGATAGTGCCGTTACCTGTTCCGGTTCCGCTGGCGGTAATAGTGCCATTAACAGTAACCTGCAGGTAGACGCGCTCGGCAATAGTCTGTCCGACGATGTCAGAAGAGCTAAGAGTGGTTAGCGCAGGCCCGGCAGACACGCCAGTCAATCCTGCGAATGCAGCGATTGTTATTGTTGCCGGGGTTGTTTCTGCGCCTGGGTTGGCCGGGGCAGTGCCGGTTGAAGTTCCGGTAACAACGAAAGGCCCTTTGCCATTAATCATAAGCAGTGTGTTGGTGGTGATGCCATTGAGTGAGCCAAAAGGAACTGAAATTTTGCTGGTTCCGTCCCAGGCAATGCCGATAGTTGAGCCAATGGCGACATTGGAAAGTGTATTTGTGCCGGTAGCAGTGGTGATCTGGGTGCCCGTGTTGGTTGCAGCCATTGCAGTGCCGTTGTAACGATAGACTGCATAATCAAGGGTCTGGGCACTCAGATTTGATGCGGCGCTGAAAGTAGGTGTGATCTGGTAATTATCAGTGCCGTTTGCGGTGGATGTAAGTGAGTAATACTGGTAGAGAGCTGCTGATCCGGCATTTACAGTCAGATCAGAGAGGGTGGTTACGTTGAGTGCAGCTTTTTGCAGTAGAACAGTGACAGTTGCGGATGCGGTCTGCGAGTAACTGGCATTCGCAGTATCCTTGTACGTAACAGTAATTCTGTTAAGGATTGTTGCGTTTGCTGCTGCCTGGTTGAGAGGAGCCGCATCCGCGCGCTCAGTTCCTGTTGCCAGCAGAGCTGAGAGCGCCAAGGCTGTTAACATGGTTTTTCTGAATGGAAATCTTGATGGTGTGATGTTCATTTTCTTCTCCTTTGACTGATTTTGCTGTTTGTTGAAATTTCTGATTTTACTGTTCATTGTCGGCTCCATTTTCCGAAGTAGTGGTTGGTTGTCTGGCTCTGATTCTGTCGATCATGTTTATCTCCTTTATGCCTTAATGGTTTGTGGTTTATGTCTACTTAACCTTTACCCTGAAATGTACGGAACCCTTCTCTCCTGCGGCTATTGATGGGATTACCCAGCTAATGTCGGTATACTCTTCGGGAGTCGCTGCTTTCTTTTGCATCTTCCCGTCAGCCGATTTCATCTCGTAGGTGAGGAGTGTCGCTTTTTTGTAGTTTTTGCCGTTATCGATCGAGAAGGTCAGTTCACCTACTTCGCTGGCACTGCCAGGGATATAGGCCGTTCCTGCCGGGATCGGATCGGTGATTTTTACGTCCTTGGCCGCTTCATTCCCGGTGTTGTTGTAACTCACGGTGTAGATGATCTCTTCTCCAGGCTGAAAATTCTTTGCCGTAACCTTCTTTTTCACCTGTTTGCCATTGGCTGTTACGGTCACCTCTTTTTCAGCCTTGATGGAGATTGATACCTTCGGCTGTGCCCAGGCTGCCAGTGGCAGGGCAAGCATGGCAATTGCTACGCATGTTGCGAGAATGTTTCTGATTTTTCCGTTCATAAGTTGTCTCCTTTTGTCATCTTTATTTGCTGGTTATATTTAGCTGCTTTTGATGTTTGAGTGAAACTGCTGCTATTGATCGATTGCGTGCTGTCTGCAATCCGTTCATAGCCCGTCGGCTTCCCGCCACCTCCATGGACGGGAGGGTGTAGCCGGTGCAACCTGCTTGTATTTGGAATCATTTTCTCGTTCACTGGTACTCCTGTAGATGGTTAATATTGTTCATGAATCTGCAAGTGAAACGCTCTATTGCCCCTTGCCTGGCGACTTTTCCCCGGTGACCACTTTTTCGTAGACCGGGCAGTCCGGGCTTCCTTCCATGCAGTATCTTGCAATTTTCGGGATTGAGCTGCTGTTGATGCTATGGCAGTAACAGTCCGTAAAAGGCGTGACAGCATAGATGCATATGTTTTCATGCTTCTTTTCTGGGGATGAACTCGTGGCTTTTTTCATGTTCTCATTAGAGCATTTACCGTGCCACTTTAATGATAATTAAAAGGTGTGTAATTACGATAAGTTATGTGTTGTGGGGGGGGTAATGTTTATCGAGTGATTCAGGAAGATATCGAAAATAGATATCTAGATTGGATAGTAAGTCTGCCGGGATAGGGGATAAAGTGAGTTAACTGACTGATATTTCGACTAAATCATAGACCGGCTTTTGTATTAAAAGTCAGTCGCTGGCCGCAATTCCATGCTTTTCAAGATGACGGCGGAAGGTGTAGTAGTTCATACCGAGCATGGCAGCGGTTTTCATTCGCTTGCCGCCGCAGTAAAGGAGAGCCTGTTCAAGCGACCACTTTTCCAGTTTGTCCATTTCGCAGGGGAAAGGTGGCGGCGCTGGACGATGAGAAAGATCTGAAATCAGGGGGGAGTGTTCATGATGGTCGGTATCAGCAGCAAGATCCGATATGGTCACTGTTTCTTTCGCATATAGCGCGGCTTGCCTTATTACGCTCTTTAGCTGGCGGATATTGCCGGGCCATGGCATTTTTGTGAGTTGACTGGCAGCATTATCATCTAACGGCGGAAGTTCTCTTCCCAGTTCAGCGCAGGTGTCACTCAAAAAGGTGAGAGCCATTGGCAGTATGCTTTCAGGTATTTCCCGCAGAGGAGGCAGCCGCAGGGTAAAGTCTGCCAGCCGGTAGTAGAGGTCTTCCCTGAAAAGGCGGTTCTTTGCAAGCCCTTTGAGGTTACAGTTGCTGGAGGATATGATCCTGACGTCGGCAGTTTTTTCGCTGCTGCTGCCGACCGGAGTGTAGCGTTTTTCTTCAACGCAGCGCAGAAGTTTTGCTTGCACCCCGGCAGGAGCTGTTTCAATGTCATCGAGAAAAAGGGTTCCGCCGGCTGCAGTCTCGATCAGCCCGGTTCTGGTGCGGTCTGCGCCGGTAAATGAGCCTTTTATGTGGCCGAAGAGTTCGCTTTCGACAAGCTGCTCAGGTATGGCGCCTAACTGAACGGTGACAAGCGGACCTTTTCTTCGTTGGCTTAAGGAGTGTATGATACCCGCCAGACGTGACTTTCCAGTGCCGGTTTCACCCTGGAGCAGGATATTGAATGAGCTGTGGGCAACCCTGGCAACCTGGGTTGCTACTGCCTGCTGAGCTTTTCCGCCTCCAAGCTGAACGGCAATTGAGTTAACCAGCTCTTCGGAGAGTTCCATGATTTCGCGGCGCTGGAGTATCGGTATGGCAGTTTTGGCGATAATGTCCAGCATCTGGTCAGTATCTACAGGTTTGCGGATAAAGGCGGCTACCCCGAGCTCTATTGCTTTTAGCAGGTAAACTGTTTCTGAAAAGGCGGTGCAGAAGATGAAAGGGGTGTCAGGAGAGAGTGTCTTTAGCTTTGCTGCCAGCTCAAGACCATCCATGACCGGCATTCTAATGTCGCTGATTATCAGGTCAGGGTGCTTCTGTTCAAATAGTTTCAGCGCTTCACGACCGTTTCCAGCCTGATAGATTCTGGCGTAATGCAGCTCCAGAAAGGCCGCCGTTTCATGGCGCAGTTCGTCTTCATCTTCAACCAGTAATATTGTCAGTTGTTTAAGGTCGCTCATTTCATTGCCCTCAAAGGGAGTTTAATTCTGAAGACTGCGCCATCCCTTGATTTCTGCAGGCTCAGTGAACCGCCAAGACTTTCCTGCATTATCATCCGCGACATGTAAAGTCCTATGCCGGTCCCCATCTGCTTTTCTTTTGTAGTGAAATAGGGATCAAAGATACGACTGGCAATATTTTCCTGGATGCCGCAACCGTTGTCACCTATGTCAATAATCATCATATTGCCGCTCTTGATTGATGTTTCTACGGTAATTCGTCCAACTGCCGGTTTGCCATGGCTTGTTCTGGATTCCAATATGGCATCACGGGCATTACCGAGCAGGTTAAGGATAACCTGTTTGAACTCGTTGGGAAAGCCCATGGTAGTTTGATCTACGGTATCGTTTGTCTTGATTTGAACCTTGATTCCTGTTGGGGTGAACTGGGGTTCAAAGAGTTTTATGGCATCGGCTATGCATTTGTAAGGAGAAAATTCTTCGGTAATTTTGTCTGTATTGTAATAGCCGCGAAACTCTTCAATGGTGTCAGTCATATATTTGATCTGTCGCATTGCGTTCGTCTTGAACTCATCTAGCTGTTCCTGCGATATAGATTTCATTGAGCCGACCGCATGCATCCGCTGGACAATCATGGCGAGTGTTGCAAGTGGCTGGCGCCACTGGTGAGCTATTGCACCGATCATCTCTCCCATGGCTACCAGCCTTGCCTGGTTGGCAAGCAGCCGTTCCTGTTCTGTTCTTCTCCGGGCTTCTTCATCGATTTTCCCCAATAGCGATTGGTTGAGTCGATGAAGTTCCTGTTCTACCAACTTTCTTGCAGTAATGTCTTCCTTGAAAGCAATGTAATGGGTGATCTTTCCCTCATGGTTTTTAATAGGGGTGATTTTTGCCTGTTCAATGAAAATTGCACCGTTTTTCTTGCGGTTTATAAACTCCCCCTCCCATATTCTGCCGTCGATTATGGTTTCCCAGAGAGTTTTGTGCAGCTCAGGCGGATTCAATTCTGTCTTTATTATTCGCGGATTACTGCCGAGAGCCTCTTCGGGGGTATAGCCGGTTATCTGTGAGAACGCTGGATTAACAAACTGGACTGTTCCCGCAAGGTCGGTAATGACAATGGAGATAGGACTCTGTTCAACAGCCAGCGAAAGTATGGAGACTATATCACTGTCTTTGACCAGTGATTCATGGACGTTGCCGAACAGAATTGTTTCGTTGTCTGCGAAATCGGTATCAACGTTTTTGGTGGGGTTATTCTTTTTCATGATTTCCCTTTGGTGCCAGAGCAGTCTGCCGATCGCCTGAGCGGGTTTGAAACGCTACAGAAGGAGAGTGCGATCATCAATCAGGGTAACAGTTTGCATGATATGTATTTTTAAAAAAAATGCGACAAGAATGAATTTAGAAACAGCATTTTTTGTCGATATGATTGATACAGAAATTTTTGCTGGTAAAACAATTATGTAAAAAAACTGTGCTATTATTGAACAGAAGCGCTACAATTCTTTTACCAAACCCTCAATTATAAGGATACGGTCATGGCAATAGATGAGAAAATAAGGCGTCCCATAGGGCAGATTCTTATTGATGGTGGTTTTATCAATAAAGGTGATCTTGCGCTGGCACTTGATGTACAGAGGCATTCAAACGAGCTGCTTGGTCAGGTGCTTGTTAATATGGGGGTTCTGGAAAAGGCTGATCTGGAGGCTGCTCTTTCTGTTCAGGATCACCTCTCAACCCTGGATGATGCCATCAGGTCTGCTGCCGGCATCAGAAAGATGCTGGGTTCACTTCTTCTTTTGACAGGGAAGTTGACTCAGGAGCAGCTCGATTTTGCCCTTGAAGAACAGAAAATCACAGGTGAAAAGCTAGGCGATATTCTCGTCAGGATGGGGTTGTTAACCGGCAGTCAGGTCGATTCTGTTCTTCGCTTTCAGCAGTTTCAGCAGCAGGGGGTAACTACGCCAACACCTCTCAGGCTTGGTGAGTTGCTCGTCTCCTGTGGCCATATCACGCGGGAACAACTTGCCGATGCACTGAAAAAACAGCAGATCTCGCAGAAAAAACTCGGGGAGGTTCTAGTAGAGGAGGGTTATGCTCACCTCCATCACGTAAATAAAGGGATTAATCTTCAGCGAAAGCTTTTGAGAGCAGTACTGGTGGCAGTTGTGTCGCTTTCAGCTCTTTCCATGGAAGGTTGCGGTGGTGGTGGTGGCGTGGGTGGCGTGTCTGTTGCACCATCAACTGCCTCTGCAACAATCAGTTCACATCAGGGTTCCTCTCCCTTGCTGAAGACTAACTATTTTCAGATTTCCGACAGCGACTACAAGTTCGCGTCTATTCCTACATTCTACTATTCAACTGACAATGCAAGTTTCTGGTCGATTCAGGCAAGTATTGCCAATTCAATCACTGACATCAATTCACGCTGTGTCTACAGAATAGATGTCCAGAAATCCGGAGCAGTACTTCCAGAGTTGAATAAAACGTTTTCAATAGAAGGTGGAGGGGCTTTGGAGAAATTCCCAGGGACTTTTCTGCTCCTTGACGGTAAAGAGTCCAGCTTAAAAAAAGTGGAGCAAGGGACAATTACATTTACCAGCGATTCAGTTATGTCAGATCATGTAAGCGGCAGTTTTGATGTGACAGTCACCGATTATGATTCTCAGGTCAGACCGGCTCCGTCATATTACTTAAAAGGTGTTTTCAGCTTCAAGGTTGGCGGTTACGGAACTGCCAGTTGAGGTTTTAAGTAAGTACAAATGGAGTCAGGCCCTGGTGATTATCTTGATAAATCTTGCAAGATAATCAACTCCTGACCAGATTGTGATGACAAAAGCGATCCAGAGATAGAACATCCCCACATTATGCATGTTTGCAATGAGAAGTGGCTGCTCTGAAGAAAAAAACCAGTGGTAGTCGTAGTGCAGCAGCAGGGCAATTATGGCAACTATCTGAAAGATGGTCTTGAATTTCCCAAGCTCACTTGCCTCAATAACAATCCCTTCCGACGATGCAATTCCCCGCAGGCCGGTAATAATAATTTCACGACCAAGTATGACAAGAACCATCCATGCCGGAACCCTGTCAAGGGGGATGATCATTATCAGTGCAGTCATTACGATCAGCTTGTCAGCGATAGGGTCGAGAAACTTTCCGAATACAGTGACAATCCCCATTTTTCTGGCGACAAAACCATCGAGCCAGTCAGTAAATGATGCGGCTGAGAAGAGGGCTGCTGCCCAGAAAGAGGGCTCACGTTCTCCATTTAGAAGAAGATAGACCATAAGAGGGATAACCGCGATCCTTATCATAGTGAGGATGTTAGGTATGTTCCAGATTGAGTGCGGCTTTATCGCAGATTGAGTCATTTATATAACCGGTTTTAGTTAGCTGCGTAATTTTTCTGATAATTCAAAACTTTGCTCACATAGTTTCTTGTCTCCTCGTAAGGAGGAACCCCGCCATGTTTTGCAACTTTGGTGAGGCCTGCATTGTAGGCGGCAAGAGCCAGTGTTACATTCCCCTTAAACGTATCAAGAAGGAACCTCAAGTAACGTACCCCGCCACGGATGTTATCAGAAGGGTTGAACGAGTCGGCAACCTTGAGGTCATGTGCTGTGCCGGGCATGAGCTGCATGAGCCCGGCTGCTCCCTTATTTGACAGGGCATTTGGATTGTATCCGGATTCGGCATGAATCACCGCTTTTACCAGGGCTTTATCTACACCGAACTCAGTGGCACATGAATTGATTATATGGTCGAATTCAGCGGGATTTCTGGATATTTTACCCAAACCGAAGTTTGTTCTCAGTCTCTTGTCTTTCTGAATATCACGCATGAATACTTTGAATTTATGATCAGTTGGGGCGTCTGTAAAGTGCAGAACACCTTCACTGTCTTCATATTTGTATATGTCAGCAGAGGAGAGCGCCGGGGAGATGGCAAGGAGTAGGGCTAAAGTTGATAAAACAAGTCTATGGATTGGCATAAATTTACCTTGTTTCATAGATATAGCTGATTTGCAGCTGCTTGACAAGAAGCAATCTGGCGGAGTCAGTGCTGTTAATGAAATATTGTTTGACAAATTTGCAGGGAATATTTAGATATATGAATACTTTTCAAAAATATGGAGGCTGCTATGGCATTTGATAAAGATAAAGGGTTTGTTAAAGAGGCCGAGATATTGAAAGTTCTGGGCCATCCTGTCAGGCTGAAAATAGTATCAGGTCTATGCACGAAAGAGTGCAATGTTAAAAATATATGGGAGTGTCTCGGATTACCGCAGGCTACGGTTTCACAGCACCTGGCGCTTCTCAAGAACAAGGGGATCATTGAGGGGAAAAGAGGAGGGGCAGAGGTCTTTTATTCTGTTGTTGACCCTCTTGCAAAGAAGATTGTCGAGATTCTTGCCTGATTCACTTATTTTACGCCGACTCCATAGACCACATGATAAGTAGCCCGTATGCCGGAATCAGTTCCATAATTATCTCTGTAAATATTCATCATCCTGAGCATGTCAGTTCTTCCTGAAAGGCCACTGTTTCCTTTTCGAGATGCATTCCCTGCGCCAATGCCCTTTAACGAACGAATCAGGGAGGGTACATCGGGATGCATCTCGGTTTCAACTCCATCAAACAACCTCACTTTATCAAATCCTGCGCTGTTCATCGCTGCATCTACTTGATCCATAGACGCAAAACTATGGGTTCTATCCAGACTGTTTTTTCCTGTCTCGATCAACGCATTCCTGTAGGACTCTTTCAATTCGAAAAGTGTCTTCTCTCCAAAAAGGGCAAAAATAAAACTGCTGCCAGGTTTTAGCGACCTGTAAACCTCTGCAAACGCGGATGCAAGGGGAGATATCCACTGATAGGTCGAGGTCGACACTGCCAGGTCAAATGAGCTGTACCGAAACGGGAGCTTTTCAGCATCACCGCAGACAAAGTCTGAGTTTGCAATTGCCTTCATTCTGGCTCTGGCAACATTTGTCATTCCAAAGGCCAGATCAATCCCTGTCAATTGGGCAGCAGGGTAGAGAATAGCAATTTTCTCAAGCAATCTTCCCGTACCAGAACCTATGTCAAGGATATTGGAAGGCTTTTCAGAGTAAGTCTGTATTATTTCAAGTAATCTGTCAGAGACCGTTTGCTGGACAATTGCAAGTGAGTCATACTGTCCGGCGTGAGAGCCAAATGACTTTTTCACAAGTTCTTTTTCAATCTGAGTCATCTACTCTCCTAAAAATAAATCTACTGACTTCAAAGTTGAACCTTTCCGGTTCGGTCAAAAATGGAGCGTGGCCTGCATGTTCAAAGCATACAAGGGTTGAATCTGGAAGTTGGCTCTGCACAAACTCGGATGCTTTTACCGGGCAGATTGTGTCATCGCTGCCGTGTATCAGAAGTACCGGGCAGGTAATTGACGGCAGCAGATCCACAAGGTTACACTCTGTCAGTACTTTCAATGCTGATAGAGCAATATTCAGAGGAGGGAGTATGCTGACACTGTTTGCGGCAATTGCCTTTAAATCGGCAACTGCAACCTCCTGTTCAGAAAACATGTTTTTAAAAAATTGGCCGGATGTTTCCTTGTAATCACGTTTTATGCGAATCTTCATCCCGCGGGCCTCGTCTTCTGGCAGGCCGCAGGAGTAGTCATCCGAATTGCTGAACTTTGGTGTTCCAGATATAAGAACAAGTCCTGCCACCCTTTCTTCAAGTTCAATTGCAGAGATTATTGCCAGTTGAGATCCCATTGACCATCCGGCAATGAAAAATCTTTCAATGTTTAGATAGTCCATCAGAGCCTTTATATCGCTTAAGCAGGAGCTGTAGCTGAATTCATCAGCCTGGGAGCGGCCATGGCCACTCAGATCCATGGTGATTACCCTGAGTTTTGAGGAGAGCTGCTGTTGGTAGTGCCATACTTTCATTGACATCATCCAGCCATGAAGAAAAAGTATTGGAACGCCGGAACCAGTGTCGCTGAAGCTTATCGTTGATCCGTCTTTCGCATTAATAGTCGGCATCAGTTGATGACTCCGAGTTTTCTGGCTGAGGCTATGATCTTTGCAGCTGCGAATCTTAGATCGTTTTCTTCATGATTTGCCATTACAGTGCACCTTAGTCTGCAACTGCCTGAAGGAACGGTGGGAGGGCGGATTCCCTGTACAAAAACACCATCTTCCAGAAGAACTTTGGAAAATTCCATTGTCTCTTTTGCTCCGCCGACCATGACGGGGAGAATCTGTGTGCAGCTCCCCATGGTATTTAAACCGGCTTTTTCGAGCAGTCCTGCAAAGAGGGCGCGATTAGACTCAAGTGCAGCTCTTAGGTGCTCCCCTTCAGATGATGTAGAAATGTCGATGGCAGCAATTGACGCCGCAAGGGCGGCTGGTGGCAGAGATGTCGAGAAGATGAAGCTTCTGGAGCAATTTTTAAGATAGTCTGTCAGCTCCCGAGAGCCGGCCACATATGCGCCGCAGCTTCCAAGCCCTTTGCCAAGCGTACCCATCTGAATGTCAACATCACGGGTCACCCCGAGAAGGTCAGCGCTGCCTCTTCCATGATTCCCCATGACACCGGTGGCGTGGGCGTCATCCACCATAAGAAGTGTATTGAAATCTCTTTTGATTTCTGCAAGTTCTTTTAGCGGGGCAATGTCACCATCCATGCTGAATATGCCATCTGTAATTATAAGCCGTCTGCCGGTATTTTTGTCTTGTTCAAGAAGTTCTCTTAGCGTTTTGTGGTCGTTGTGGGGGTAGCGTACAAGGCGGGCCCTTGAGAGAATCGCTCCATCAACAATGCTGGCATGATTCAGGCGATCAGAATAGATTGTGTCACCTCTGCCAACTAATGCCTGAATAGTGCCGGTATTTGCAGCGTAACCGGAGTTGAAGAGAATGGCTGATTCAGTCCCCTTGAACCTTGCAATGCTGGTTTCGAGCTGTTCATGGAGCGCTAGGTTTCCTGAAACAAGGCGTGAGGCGCCACTGCCGCTTCCGTAGCTGTTTATTGCTTCTATTGAAGCGGCTTTAAGTGCCGGATGATCTGAGAGTCCAAGATAGTTGTTGGAGCAGAGAAGGATGACATCCCTGCCGTTGACAGTTGCATGTCCAGACGGCAAGGGATTTACTGTTTTGAGTGAGCGAAGAAGGCTTGATTTTTGAAGCCTGATTAACTCTTCTTTGAAAAAAGACATCTGTGCCTCCATTGTTGTATTTAGCACGACAAGGGAGATTTCGTCAACCTTGAGAATGTAGCAGGTTGACGATAGGCCTCTTTAATCAGAGTCAAAGGTGGTGGTGTTTTGCACTATACCGGCATGGTAATGTTGTAGTTGAGCCAGTAACGTGAAGAACTTATGATCATGGACTGGTAATTTTGAAAATCAATCGGTTTGACAATGTAGCTGTTTGCGCCGAGATTGTAGCATTCGCTCAGATCCCTTTCCTGGCTGGATGAACTCATGATGACGACAGGAATATTTCGTGTATCGTCATGTGATTTAAGTTTTTTAAGCACCTGTGGCCCTGTCAGTCTTGGCAGCTTTATGTCCAGAAAAATAACCTTTGGCAGCAGGTTTTTTATGACTTCGCCTGACGGATCAAACAGATAATCCAGGGTTTCCGCACCATCATAAATAACCTTGATCCTTATTGATGGGTTTTCCTGTTTCAATACGCGTACGGCCAGATCTGCATCCTCATGGCAATCTTCAATAAGAAGAATGTCTGTTTTCATAATATGTTCTCCTCGATATCCCGGCTTGATTTAATAAAATATCTCTATGAGATAAAATGGTTGAAGGTATGACGATAATTTGGTAAAAACTAGCTTGCTAAATATTTGGTGAAGTTTAGATTTGAATATGGTGTTACTGAGCAATATTGATGCCGAATAAGTCGTAAAAAATATTTCTATGCGATAATGCGGGGGGGTGCTGTGGAGAGTATTGGAGACCGAATCAGAGAAATACGCAGGTCCAGAAAAATGACACAAAAGGCTTTTTCGGCTTCGCTTGGTATCGTACAGGGGTTTATCTGCTCCATAGAAAAAGGGCGAAAGGTGCCATCAAATACTCTGGTAATAGCACTGCAAAATCTCTATGAGATAAATTCACAATGGCTCGAAAGTGGCGTTGGAGAGATGTATCAGAAAAGTAGGCCAGTTTTGCCATCAGTGCCTGTTAATGCTATTCCACTTTATCAGGTAGCACCTGTTTCACTTGAATCAACTTCAGCCAATGTAGTAGCGGAATATATCTCTTTACCGCAGTTCACACCTGGCTGTTTTGCCTTTACCTATAGCGGGGATTTCATGTCACCGACCATCAGAGATGGTGATATAGTTGTTGTGAAACCGGATACAGAGCCGGTTTCAGGAGAGATAATATTGATTGTAGGGCAGTGGGGTGAATCTTTTCTCCGGCGGTTCAGGAGGAAGGGGGATGAGGTTTTCTGTTCTGCTGATAACTCTTCATATTCGAGTTTCAAGCCGGATCCGACCAGTAAAATTCTCGGAACTGTTCAAGCTGTCTGGAGAAGGATTAAAATATAGTTAAAATCTATTAATGGTCGACTGGTAAATTTACTGAATTTGACCGATATTGACGTTTTTTGGCAATTTAGTGCCGCTATTTGATGCAGACTCTCCTAACCTCTTTTATGTCAGTGAGTCCTTGGAAGCATTTGAGGATGCCGTCCTGTTTCAGTGTTGTCATGCCGTCAGACATTGCCTGGCGGCGGATAAACTCAACTTCACCCTTCTTTTTGATCAGACTCCTCATTTCGTCAGTCCCTGTAAGTATCTCATGGAGGCCAAGTCTCCCCTTGTATCCTGAGTCATTGCATTTTGGGCAGCCGACAGGTCTGACCAGTATTATATCGGCAGGGTTCAGCCCTGTTGCTTCGAAGTCTGCTCTGCCGTATTCCTCGATTATATCCTCTAGCTCCTGAGGATGTGGCTTGTAACTGTCCTTGCAGTTTGTGCAGATCCTTCTGGCAAGCCTCTGAGCAAGTATGCAAAGAATTGCGTCGGAGAAGCTGAACGGATCCATCCCCATGTCAAGAAGGCGGGTAACAGTTTCCGGTGCCGAGTTCGTATGCAGTGTCGAAAACACAAGGTGGCCGGTCAGTGAGGCCTCAATCCCCATTGCTGTTGTCTCCTCATCCCGCATCTCACCAACCATGATGACATCAGGGTCGGCACGAAGGAATGCTCGAAGCGCAGTTGCGAATGTAAAGTTTATCTTGTTGTTGACCTGAACCTGCCTGAGCCCTTTTTGTGTGATTTCAACAGGATCCTCTGCTGTCCAGATCTTGGTTTCAGGGGTGTTGATTGTTGAAATTGCCGAGTGCAGGGTGGTCGTCTTACCGGAGCCGGTCGGCCCGACTACCAGTATAAGTCCGTATGGTTTTTCTATTGCGTGTTCAAAAGCCTTCATGTTCCTCTCGGTAAGGCCGAGGTTCCCAAAAGGTATCGGTTCGCCGGAGGCAAGTATCCTCATGACAACATCTTCGAGTTGTCCGGCTGTAGGGAGAGTTGCAACCCTCAGTTCTACGTCAATCGGGCCGAATTTCTTGAAGTCAATTTTACCGTCCTGGGGTTTGCGTCGTTCGGCAATATCAAGGCCTGACATGATCTTGATCCGTGAAGTCAGGGCGTACTTGTATTTGTAGGGGATACGCTGATAGATTTTGCATCTGCCGTCGATCCTTATCCTCACCATGACGTCATTTTTGCCTGGATATGGCTCGATATGAATATCAGATGCCTTGGCGTTATAGGCCTCACAGATGATCTTGTTGACAAGCTGGACAATTACGCTGTCCTGTTCTGAAACTTTTTGTACTTCAGACTCGACATCCGGTTCTTCACCGGACTCCAGTTTACTGAGAAGTTCATGAATGCTTCCTGAACCTGACTCACCGGCTGAAGAAATGTTGTAGAAATTGTCAATGAACTTTTCGATGTCATCCCTGAATGCGCCGACAAAGCTGAGCCTTTTGTATTCGGGGTAAACAAATTTTATGAGATCCTGTTTACCAAGATCGGTCGGGTCTTCCATGGCGAGATGAAGAATGCCGTTTTCCACCTTTACCGGAACCCAGCGTTCTTTTTTAAGACGATCGGATTTAATCTTCGAGAGGATCTCCTCGATATGTGGGAGGGTTGAATCAAATTCAATGAATTCGGTGCCGAAATACAGGCTTAATGCTTTTGCCATTTCATCGCGGCTGATCTTCATTTCACGAACTATGAGAAGGTCAAGGCCAATGGAAGCGGCATCCGGGTGTGCTGAGAGTTTTTGTATGTCATTTTCGTCGATAAGGTTTTTATCGAGAAGATAGTTGTATCTTGACTTGGCGCGTATCAGCTTGGTCGAAGCATTGAGGCGGTGGATGTTATAGATTGCTATGGAGAGTGATGCCGCAAGTTCATTTGCATAGCCAAGGTCAACTTCGCTGAAAATTTCAGACCCTTTCTTGTTTATAAGCTGGATGACACCAATCAGGTTGCTATTGAATTTCATTGGAACGCAGAGAACCTGACGTGTCCGGTAACCGGTCTTTTGATCCCATGATATGTCGAATCTGAGATCAGAGCCTGTCATACTAAGTTCATGCTGATCGTAGGCGTCCTTTATGTTTACCACTGTTGCAGTCAAAGCACAGTAGCCTGAAAGACTGCTGGAGTTTATCGGCACGATTATCTGGGTAACTTCAGCACCTGATTTTACACGGGAAATAAGAGCATTGCGTTTCGTGTCAGCAACATAAATAGTCATCCTGTCAGCATCAAAAAGAGCAGCTATGCTGTCTTTGAGGAGGATGAGAATGTCGTTGAGGTTTGTGGCGGAGTGAATGTCATTAATTCGCTCCATGAATTTTTTTCTGAACTCAAGCTGTTGTTTGAGATGCTCGGTTTCTGTGCTCATAAAAACCTCTCCTGGAAGTTCTTTTAATGCTTTTGTGAGTTCGGTTACAATAGAACATATTTACTTTTTTTCAAGTAGATATACTAACATGATGCTATATTTAGTACGTGTATATATTGACAGATGGTAGAATATTTATTAAAAAAGATGCTGCCATATTGGTATAAGTTTGCATTAAGCTGGCTACAGGAGGAAGCATGAAGAGTTATTCCAAGTTGTTACCGATTTTATCACTGGTTATTTTATTCGCACTACAAGTCTCGGCAGCAGCTGAACCTGCAGTTTTTTCGTTTGACAAGGCACAATATACTTACTATCCGTCGCTCATTCAGTGGGATAAGAGCGATGTGCCGTTTACGCCGCCGCAGACCTGCGGAGGCTGTCATCCAAGACAGTATAACGAATGGAAGGGCTCAGTTCATAACATGGCGTTGATCGATCCAATCTATCAGGGTGAGCTTAACAAGGCTGGCAAGGCTGTCGGACACACAATAACCCGCCAGTGCGAGGGGTGTCACTCTCCTGCAGGAATGGTGACCGGTGAAATCAAGGGGGCAGGGCTTAAAGGTCTTTCGGAAATGGCTCTGGCCGGAGTTTCCTGTGATATCTGCCATTCTATCAGCGCTGTTACTCATCTGCAGACCCCGACCCATGAGCCTGAAAATGGTTCAATGTTTCTTTCTCCAGGCAAGGATGGAAAACCTGTGAAACGGGCTCCATACAAGCCTTCCGAGAACTGCGGCGGCGGTTTTCACCAGTGCGAACAGACCAGTTTTAAACTAAAATCCGAGATCTGTGCATCATGCCATAATGTTTACCACTTTGATGCACACTTTCCTATTGAGGCGACTCAGAACGAGTGGAAGGCCGGGGCCTATGCCCAGGCTGATATTCTCTGTCAGGACTGCCACATGGTTGACACAAAGACTTTTCTTGAGGTTGCTGATACCTTCAGAAAACCGAAAAGGGAGGAATATCGTCACTACTTTAACGGCGCCAACTATCTCCTCTCATACCTGGGGGCGGAAGCGGCAAAAATCTCCGGTGACAGCAGACTGGCTAAAAACCTTATGGCTCAGTACGACATGGCCATTGAAAGGCTGAAAAGCTCCGCTGATCTTGAAGTTACACCGGTTTACAGAAACGGTGCACTTGCCGAAATAAAGGTGCGGACAAGGAACATCAGAGCCGGTCACAATCTGCCGACATCGCTTACAAACATCCGCCAGATGTGGCTTGAGGTCGTGGCAAGGGATGAAAATGGCAAGGTTGTCCTTTCCACAGGCCAGGTGAAGGGGGATGGCACTCTTCCGGATGATGTCAGAATCTTCAACTCTGACGGCATGGGGAGTGATTTCCACTTCTCCGTCCATCCCTGGGTGATTACTTCATTCTCCAGACACGACACCATACCGCCAAAGGGCCATAAGGATGTCTATTACGGTGTTAATCCCGGTATTGGCACAAAGAGTATCTCTGTTGAGGTAAAGCTTCGTTATCGCCAGGCAGACCAGAAAATTGCTGAAGCTCTGCTGGCCGCGGTCCCAAAGGATATCGACCTGAAAGCTGTCTATGGGCTGGAAAATGTGCCAACCCTGCCGGTGGTTGACATGGTGGTCAGTAACAGCATATTTAAGACAGCAAACTGATGACTGTAGATATTTCCAGGCTGAAAATTGACAGGGGGAGTCAGGTCGCAACCGGTTCTTCGAAGAGTCGGCGCCGCTATATCATCATGCTGCTGCTTGCAGTGGTGCTGATTGCCTTCATTTTCAAGGCTGTTTCCATGCGTGCAATCGAGATCGAGACAGCCACTGTCACCATGCAATATCCGAGCAGCTCCTTCACACTTCTTAATGCCAGCGGCTATGTGGTTGCCCAGCGAAAGGCTGCACTTGCTTCAAAGGCTACCGGGCGCCTGGAATGGCTCGGTGTGGAAGAGGGGAGCCGTGTAAAAAGCGGCCAGGTGATAGCGCGGCTTGAGGGGCTTGATTCAGAAGCGTTGCAGAAACAGGCGAAGGCGTTGGTCGGTTCGGCAGCAGCAAACCGCGACCAGGCTGATGTGGAACTTAAGGATTCTGTGCGTTCCCTGAAGAGAAACCGGGAACTGCTGGCGCAAGGGATAGTTGCCCAGGCTGACTATGACGTTGCCGAGGCACGGGAAAACCGCGCCAGAGCCGCACTGGCTGCGGCAGAAGCTAATATATCCGTCTCAAGGGCAGCGCTTCAGGGAGCTGATGTGTCTGTCGACTACACAAAAATCCGAGCCCCCTTTGATGCTGTAGTCCTTACCAAAAATGCCGATGTCGGCGATATTGTCACCCCCCTTGGTGCGGCTGCCAATGCCAAGGCTTCTGTTGTCACCATTGCCGATCTTGCCTCCCTTCGGGTCGAAGTCGATGTCTCGGAATCGAGCCTGGAAAAGGTAAAGATCGGGCAGCCCTGTGAAATCCTCCTTGACGCACTTCCCCATAACCGCTTCAAGGGTCTTGTGCACTCGATTGTGCCGACAGCTGACAGAAGCAAGGCAACGGTGATGGTAAAGGTCAGTTTTGTTGATCGTGACCAGAGGATTCTCCCTGAGATGAGTGCCAAGGTTGCATTTCTTGAGCGTGCTGTGACCGGCGAGGAGCAAAAACCCAGGGTCATGTTGCCTAAAAACGCGCCATTGGAGAGTGATGGTAAAAAGATCGTTTATCTGCTTGTTGATAACAGGGTCATTGAGACAAAGATTGAAGTTGTTGGCGGCAGTGGTGATCTGGTTGAGGTGAAAGGGGTCAAAGTCGGTGACAAAGTAGCTCTTAAGCCCCTTGGCAAGCTTTCCAACGGAACAAAGGTTAAAGTCGCACAAAAGTAAACCGGGGGCGCAAATGCAGAATACCTTTTCAAAACCGATTGTCAGGGAGATTGCCTTGAGACTGAACTCCCTGATTCTGTTGCTGCCCGTATGCATTTTACTTTTTGCAGCCTCAGCCTATTCGGCGCCATCTTCCGATTTCAGAAAAATCAAGGTTGCAGTTCTCGACTTTCAGCAGAACGGCCAGTTTGAAACCAGCGATATCGGCAAGATAGTAGCTGAATGGTTTACAACTACCCTTGTTGATTCCGGTCGTTTCGAGATCATTGAACGCCGCCTTCTCCAGCAGATTCTCGATGAACAGAAAATCGGTGCGTCAGGGCTTATCGATCCGAGGAGCGCATCGCAACTTGGACGTCTTCTCGGAGTCAATACCGTGGTGAGCGGCACTGTACAGAGTTATGATCGAACATTCGAGCTGAATACCCGGCTCATAGATGTCGAGACAGGTTCCATAATAATTGCTGAAAGTGTCAAGGCAAGTTCAACCTCCTCCCTTAACGCCCTTGTCAAGCAGGTTGCTGACAAGATGATCCGCTACTTTCCCTTGAACGGATATGTGGTCCAGCGAACAGGTGAAAAGGGGGTCATCGATCTTGGACGTAAGGCCGGTATTCATCCGGGAATGGTTTTCAAGGTTTTTGTCGAAGGCAAACCGTTGAAGCATCCAATGACCGGGGAGATCCTCTCTGTTGAAAGAATCGAGAAGGGGGTCATCAGAATCAAAGAGGTAAAGGACAAGACTTCAATCGGTGATATTGAAAAGGAGAACTGCCAGAACTGCATTAAGGTCGGTCATCTTGTCAGTGCCGTTCTTGCCGAAGATGATATGCCGTCCGAACCGTCTCCAGCACCAAGTACCGAGCCTGCTCCTGCGCCGGTCAAGGTAGCGCCGCCACCTCCTAAAACTTCTCTGCCTGCCGGTGTTTTTAAAATATTAAATGGCACCAGAAATGATATCAAGGCTACTGCTGTTGCAAACAACGGTTCATTTGCCGCTACTGTCGATACAAGCGGCAATATCTCCCTCTGGGATATCAAGACCTGGAATCTGATAGAGACCTTCAAAGACAGCCGTGGGGCACTGAATGCAGTTGCCTTCAGCCCTGACTCGAAACTTGTTGTGACTGGTGGAAACGACAAGGAAGCGATAGTCTGGAGTATTGTCGACAAAAAGCCGATCTACAAGCAGAAGGTCAGGGATAAGATAACATCTATTGTCTTTGCCGGAGATTCTGCCGTTGCCATAGGCACTGACAGTAAACGATTCTTTGTCTGGGAGTATAAAAGTGGCGGGGATCCGCTCAGGGTCTCGACCGGCAGGGAAATACTTGCTCTTGCAGCAAGCCCTGACGGCAGGCAGATCGCAACCGGCAGTAGCGATAATGAAGTCTCGATCTGGGACAGTGCAAAAGGCGAAAAAATCCACAGCCTCAAGGGACATGACGGCAATATCAGGACCATACTTTATAGCCCCGGTGGCAAGTGGCTTTTTTCAGGGGCTGAGGACAAGCAGGTCATTATCTGGGATCCGCTCTCAGGCCGCCAGATTCGCAAACTCTCCGGTCATAACAATGACGTGCTATTCCTTGCTGTCAGCTCAGACGGTAGAAGGCTTGCCTCTTCAGATTCCAAAAAGAGTGATGGAACCATGATTGTCTGGGATACAACCAGTGGCGCCGAACTGAAACGATTCACTTCGCCCAAGAGAGTTAGTTCCTTTGCCATGACACCTAACGGCAGGTATGCTCTTGGCGGTGTGGATAAAGATATGTATGTATTCTCTCTTGATTAAAGGTGGTGGCTATCGACTCTGAAATTGTCAGATTAATCGATGTTTCAAAGAGCTATTATCGCGGCAGTCAGATGATTCCTGTCCTTGAAGGGATAAGTTTCGACATAGTTGCCGGTGAATTCCTTGCTCTCATGGGCCCATCCGGTTCGGGTAAAAGCACCCTGTTAAATCTCATTGCCGGGATCGACAAGCCTGACAGCGGAATCATAGCTGTTAACGGCGTCGATATCACCACCCTTTCCGAATCGGATCTGGCTGCCTGGCGGGCTGCCAATGTCGGTTTTATCTTCCAGTTCTATAACCTGATCCCGGTGCTCACCGCCTTTGAGAATGTCGAACTCCCCCTTCTTTTGACCGGTCTTTCCAGAAAGAAACGCAAAGAACATGTGGAGACAGTGCTCTCCCTTGTCAGCCTCAGTGACCGGATGGATCACTATCCGTCGGAACTCTCCGGAGGCCAGCAGCAGCGAGTGGCGATTGCCAGGGCAATGGTTGCAGACCCGCCGATCCTTGTTGCTGACGAGCCTACAGGTGATCTGGACAGAGTTTCCGCCGCAGAAATCCTTGGTCTCATGTCCAGGTTGGTTGAGGATTTCGGCAAGACCATCATCATGGTGACCCATGACCCGAAATCAGCCGAAAAGGCCGGCCGGATCGTACACCTTGAAAAAGGGGAGCTGGTTTCATCCTCTTTTTCCCATCAGTAGCCGATGTTTATCATCAAGCTGATAATCCGCAACGCTTTTCGCCATAAACTCCGCGCCATGCTTACTGTCACCGGTGTTGCAATCGCCATCCTTGCCTTCGGACTGCTTAAGACCCTTGTCAGCCTCTGGTATCTGGGTGTTGAAGCATCTTCATCCACGCGGCTTGTGACGCGCAGCTCCATTTCCCTGGTCTTTTCCATGCCTGTCTCATACAAAGAGCGGATTCGCCATGTCCCCGGTGTTACCGGTGTCAGCACGATGAACTGGTTTGGCGGTGTTTATGTAACAGAGAAGAACTTCTTCCCGAATTTCGCTGTTGAGCCCGAATCATTTCTCAAAGTCTATCCGGAATTCATCCTTGATGAGCGGGAGAAAAAAAGCTTTCTTACTGACCGAACCGGTGCTGTTGCCGGTCGAAAACTGGCTGCAAAGTATGGCTGGAAGATCGGCGACAGAATATCGCTGAAAGGGACGATCTTTCCCGGTGAATGGAATTTTGTGCTGCGCGGCATTTACCATGGGGCCCAGAAGAGCACCGATGAATCCCAGTTCTTCTTCAACTGGGACTACCTGAATGAGACAATGCGCAAAACAGTGCCAAGGCGTGCCGATCAGGTCGGTATCTATGTTGTTGCCGTAGCAAGGCCGGATCAGGCGGCAGAGGTTGCCGAGGAGATAGATGCCACCTTCAAAAACTCCCTTGCTGAAACACGCACCGAGACGGAGAAAGCCTTCCAGCTCAGCTTTGTCGCCATGACCGAGGCCATCATGATAGCCATCCAGATTGTCTCCTATGTGGTCATCGTCATCATCATGGTGGTTGCAGCAAACACCATGGCAATGACCGCCAGGGAGCGGATCGCAGAGTATGCAACATTGAAAGTCCTCGGTTTCAAGGGGTATCATATTGCAGGGGCGGTATTCGGCGAGTCGCTGTTCATCGCCATGCTTGGCGGCATTGCAGGTGTTCTGCTCACATTCCCGGCAGCAGGCTGGCTTGAGAGCACGCTCTCACAGTTTTTCCCCGTATTCCAGATCGCGCCGTCAACGGTTATCCTCCAGTTTGTTGCCGCCCTTATTGTTGGGCTTGTTGCCGGAATCTTCCCCACCTGGCGTGGGGCGACGATTCAGATTGCCCAGGGGCTGAGGCGGATTGGGTAGGGTGGGATGACAACACTAATTCGCTGCTGAAGAAGCTGCAATCTGTTGTTGCTCTTTTACTAGTTTGGAAGATTCAGACAAATCAGCCCCGTATCAAATACTGGGGCTGTTTTTGTGGTGGCGGGTTTCAGCTGGCGCTTCTTAGCTCATTCTGTTCAAACTGCATGGCAATGACGCTCATCGCTTCACGCATGATGTCGGAAACGCTTCTGTGGGTGCGCTCTACCAGGCTTTCAAGGTCCTTGCGCTCTTCGTCACTGATTCGCATTGAAATTACATTATATCTTGGATTTTCTCTCATCTTACCCATTGTCTTACTCTCCTGATTTTTTTCAATTTGATAACTTGTATTCATGGTATAGCCAATCCCGTGCCAAAATTTCATGTATACGCCCTTGTCGTATTCAATGGCTTCCTAATTGCACAAGTTATATGACCAGCAAGCATTTCAGTTTTACTCCATCCTTTGTCAGCCTTGAATTTCAGCGGGAACAGACCTGTAGTGAACATACCATTATCTGATTTGAAATCGATTAACCTCTTTTCCGGCCTTGTCGAAAGCGACCTGTTGCGTATCTCTTTATGTCTGCAAAAATGTGTATTTTTGTCCAATTCGGTCATTTTGTCCAAAAGTGATGAGGCTGACTCACTCTATTTCGTCATTAGTGGCACAGTACGGGTCGAACTGACGGATTCCTCCGGGCAGATCTTCAATATTGTCGAAATCGGCCCTGGCGAACATTTTGGCGAACGTGCCATACTTACCGGAGAGCCGCGCACTGCCGATGTACGGGCCATCACAGCACAAGTCGTTGTCGCCAAATTGCCGCGGGAGGATTTCGAGGGTCTGCTCTTAGAGGCACCGCTTCTCTATGCAAACCTCTGCAGGTATCTGGCCATGCAGCTTGGCAGCTGGGCCCAGCGTCATCGCCGTGAAGAAAGCGAACACAGGGAGGTAATGACCAATCTGAGCGGCTGGCAGCTGCTTCCGGAGTTCGGCTCCTTTCCGGGAAATTCCGCCTGGGTCAGAAATCTCAACAGCCGTCTGGCAGCTCTCGGTAATTCTGAAAAAAATGTCCTCATCCTGGGCGAGCCGGGCACATGGAAGGATCTTGCTGCCCGGCTGATTCATTTTCATGGCGGTGCTGTCAGGCCGGTGCTCTTCCTCGACTGTGCGACGCCGCCACCTCTGGCTCCGCTGGTGGAACGGTCAAAGTGTGCTGACTCAATTGGCTTGAGTCAGTCTCTGGCGCTCTTTGGCAAAGCAGCTGAAAAGGCAGACTCAGTGCGGGCTCGCAAAGGTATGCTTGAACTGGCATCGGGTGGCGATTTAATCCTGCGCAATATCGACTGCCTGACAGCTGGGGTGCAAAGCTCGCTGTTGTCATATATTGACGAGGGGAGGGGAGGGGAAAGCTCTTTCAGAAACGGCCCGGTAAGGATTATCGCAACCAGTGGCGCACCCCTGGCAAGGCAGGCTGAAAGCGGCATCTTCAATGAAGCCCTGTATGCAAAGCTCTGCCAGGAGACCATTGTCATGTCACCGCTGCGCAAGCGCAAAAGGGATATACCTGTCATTGCCAGAAGCCTGCTCCGCACCCTCAATGGCAAGTATCACAAGGGGGTGGTCAGGCTTTCCCAGGATGCCCATAACCGCCTGGTTGACCACGACTGGCCCCTGAACGGCACCGAGCTTTATCAGGTCCTGAGCCGTGCCGTGCTGGTCTGCTCAGGGGAAGCGATACTTTCCGAGCATATTTTTCTTCAGGGAAAGCAGTTCCAATCGGGCCGGCTCAATCTGCTCTCTCTGCCGGATCTGGAGCGGCTTGCCAGGCGGCCGGAATTCCCGCGCCTGCTTCGCTGGACAACTGTGCCGCTCTTTCTGCTGGTTCTCTTCGGTACGCTGCTTGGGGCTGAAACTGACAATGCCGCAAATCTTGCGGTCTGGACCCTCTGGTGGCCGGCTCTGCTTCTGACCGGGTTTCTCTTTGCCCGTGGCTGGTGCAGTTATTGCCCGCTTGAGGCAATGGGAGAATTTTTCGGCACACGCATCGGCGTGGGGCATGAGCCGTCATCGTGGTTGCAGAAATACGGAACTGCCATCAGTCTCTCGCTCTTTGTTATTATTTTCCTTGCAGAACAGGCAACAGGGATGTTTTCCCACCCATACGCCACTGGTCTTTTGCTGCTGATTCTCCTTGTCAGCACTGTCGGCGGCGACCTATTGCTTGGCCGCCGTGGATGGTGCAAGCACCTCTGTCCCCTCGGGAGGATCGTCAGTCTTGCTTCGCGCATCTCTTTTCTGGAGATGCACAGTAATCATAATGTCTGTGCAAGCCGCTGCAAGGTTGATGACTGTGTCAAAGAGAAGGGGTGTCCCATGGGGCTGCACCCGTCAGGGATCGATAATTCCGACCACTGTGTTCTCTGCCTCGACTGCGTCCGCAACTGCCCCCACCACTCCATGGAGCTTGACCTGCGCAGCCCTGCCAGCGGCCTCTCAAACCATGGCCGCAGCGGTTTTGTTGAGGCGATGTTCAGCATCACCGTTGTCGGGCTGATTATCGCCGTCAAGTTAACGCCGTACTTCTATCACGGTCGCGTTCAATCGGCTCTCTGGAGCATGGGGGAGTTCTTTACGGCCATGCTCATAACAGGCTCATTTGCAGCATGTGCAATGATCTTCTCCATTGGGGTGCGGCGCCAGAGGTGGAAAGCATCCTTTGCCATCTGCGGAACCGCATACATTCCCATCGCCCTGACCGGACTTTTTATCTTTTACTTCAGGGAGTTTGTCTTGAGGGGAGAAAATCTTGTCCCCTGGATGCTACGCGGATTCCATCTTGGCCGGCTGTTCGATGCAGAACGGTTGACACCGGAGCTCGGTACGCTGCGAATGCTTGTCCCACCCATCATCATAGCCGGTGGTCTCTTCTCGATCAGCTCCCTCTCCAGTCTGGCGAAAGAGTACAACCTGAGCAGCATCAGCTACTTTGGGCATCGACTGCTGCTTATAGTGGCTACGGTGCTGCTGGTTTGTTTGGTATGAATGAATGAAAAAGGCAGGTAATGGTATGGTGGTAAACATGTCTTCAGATAAGGCGATTTGAAGGGGGGCCAAGTCTCCAAAACTCAAATTTGAGATTTTAAGACTTGGCCCCTGATCGTGGTTTCGAGTTGTCGATATAAAAGATTGAG
This sequence comes from Geobacteraceae bacterium, assembly GCA_013377075.1. Taxonomy (GTDB): domain Bacteria; phylum Desulfobacterota; class Desulfuromonadia; order Geobacterales; family DSM-12255; genus VEOV01. The sequence continues at coordinate 41,130 of JACABD010000023.1, forward strand.
ACGGACTTCTACTCGAAGAGCCTGAAATTGTAGGTATTGTTTATTTTACCGTAGACGCCCCCGTTACTCATAGTTCCGACCCAGGTTTCGCCCCACTTCCTATTGTTGATGATGATATTTCCGTCTTTAAACGTGCCATCCAGTTTTACTACACCTGCAGCCCTATTTTTATAGTTTCTCTGATCCATGTAAAAAGTTGAACCTTCTGTAGATGTTACATCGATAGTACCGTTTTGTCCCCCGAGTGCATCTGTCTCCCAACGTAATGTTTTTCCGCTCACAAACAACGCTGGCAAGTGGTGGGCCCTTTCCTTTATAGTAACCGAAGCTTCCGGTTTGTCGAATATTAGAAAAGCATATTTATTGTTTATTTTACCGGAGATTACCCCGTTATTTACAGTTCCGACCCAGGTTTCACCCCACTTTCTATTGTTGATGATTACATTACCATCTTTAAACATGCCATCCAGTTTTACTACACCGGCAGCCGTATTTTTATTGTTTCTCTGATCCAGGTAAAAGGTTGAACCTTCTGTAGACGTTACGTGGATGGTACCGTTTTGCCCTCCGAGTGCATCTGTCTCCCACCTCAGTGTTTTACCGCTAATAAATGGGGTTATTAAATGTTCGTGGGTGCCTCTGGAATCGCGGATAGCCAATTCACGCTCCCGTTGTTGGCGCTCAGATGCGGCTTGATGTTCCCGCTCTTCATGTCGGGCTCGCTCTTCGGCAGCCAGACGCCTCGTCTGCTCCTCGATGGCTCGGGTCCGTGCCATTTCCTCAGCAGCTTTACGACGCGCCTGCTCGTTCCGTTCATATATTCTCATGGCTTCCACGCGCTCAGTTTCACTCATCCGGTCCCAGTTAGCCTGGGGAACGCCGTACATAAAGGGGGTGCAGGCAGCAAGAAAAAGTAGCAGGAGCAGGCCGAAAACGGAAATTCTTTTCATTAGTAGGTCTCCATGGATAACATTGGTGTAGGTACGAGTATTTTCATTTTTCCGATTGATGCTACAGGTGATAAAGGATAGCGGTGTTAAGTCAGTTTGAAAGAGTTGTTTGTAGGGTGGTTGGTTTTATGTAAAACGAATAATGTGTAAATGCCTATTAACCGAGAATGTATCACCCCGAATAGCAGCCAGTCAACGACAAATCATGAGGTATGTAGTGAGCTTATGTGGGGTAGGGAAAATTGATAACAGATACATACGGGGTCTGCCCTTGACAAGATAAATTAACAGCAAATTCAAGGCCGTAAAAAGTCTTGTGCATACATTCCACACTCTTACACGTAAAAACGCTGTGAAGCCTAACACTACAGGGCTTAACGGTGTTTTTGATTTGATCGCTGAATGGCACCGTTGGAAATTATCTAGTTATATTCAGGACAGGCTCCGTGGATTGCTAGTTTTTACTTGCAAACTGGTTACGATCGGCACCCTGTGGATTTATGTTAGCGCTGAATTTTAAAGCACTGTATAATCTTAATAATTGATTCGTGTGTCGGAGGTGGCTTGTGCCTGTAACTGTTTTTGAGGCAATAAGGGGTGATGTTAGCTCTTTTCTGGGCAGAGCAGATGTTGATCTGCTTGAAGGTGAGGTTCAGGCTGACGACTGTATTCAGCAATTGGTCAACATTGAGAACCGAAGTTACACCTTTCTTGCCCGTCGTCCGGATTTGCCTTTTACCAAGGCAGAGGAGTCCTTTTCCCGTGAATTGATGACTGCTTTTGCCGGTCTTTATACAGGATTCAAGCTGGAAGGTTTTGCTGCCCATTTCCGTACCGCACTGCTTGCTTCGATCATGGACATAACCGTTGCCCGCTCACTGCGTGGTGATCGTAGTAAAGGTTTTTGGCCTATTCAGCAGTTGATCCAGTTGCTAAAGAAGCTCTCCTACCAGAGGTACGAAGGGACACCGGCAACAACCGGTTTCATCATTCACCGGACTACACCGGCAAAGCTCAAGAGTATCGTGAAGTTACGCTCCCATGTGCTGGTGCCGCTCACTCCCCCACAGGTAGTTACCACCAGATTCTTCGACAATCCACTGACTTATCGACTGATTGATGGTACGAACCAGTTTTTTATTGCCAATATTCAGATGCAGGTGTCTGGAGCACTCAGGATCGGTGACCATGCCGGGCAGAACAGTGTGGAACGCCTCACCCAGCGCGAACTTTTCTCCATCGTGAACCGATGCGGGATTGGCAGTTTTGCCCTTACTGTCAATGAATCTTCTGAAATCGAAGTACTTACCTCTCCGGCAAGGATTCTTGTTCGGAGAATGGGGGGGTGGAAAATATTCGACCCGGATATTTTCCGCTCTTTTCTCTGTGGCGTACTCGATGAAACTTCTGTCGACGATCTGCTCTGGACTGCATACGCCCTTTCCAAAAGCAGGCATGGTACGGTTATCCTGATCAATGGCGCCGGTAGCAGGGGGCTTGCAGCACTTAAGAAGGGCTCTGTCGGCGGTGATGATCCTGTCTGCAGGGCTCTGGTTAACAGGGCGAAACGAAGGAGTATCACCGAGCTGAAGAAGAGCGGCACACTGCTCCGGATTCTGACCTCAGACGGCATGACGGTTTTTAATAATAACGGCAGATTGGTGGAGACCGGTTTTATCATTGATACCTCCCATGTTCGCGAGGTTATAACCGGTGGCGGGCGCACTGCTGCGGCCAGTGCAGCCTCTTTTTTCGGGAAGGTTATCAAGGTCTCCCAGGATGGACATATTGAGCTGTATGAGAAAGGCCGGATGATTTACCGATTCGGTTAGCAGGTGATTTACAGATAAAAAGGCCTGCAGAGGAATTCTGCAGGCCTTGTCATATCTATGATCTGATTTTACTGCTCCGGTAGCTTGACAGGTTCTTCCGTTGCTGCTTTTTTAAAATTTCTCAGGCTGCTGCCAAGCGCCTGCCCTAGCTGGGGCAGTTTCCCCGGGCCGACTACGATGAGTAAGATGGCCAGAATGATGCACATCTCCGGCATACCGATACCAAACATTTACTCCCCCCTTTTTGTTACGATAACTCCATTAATAGCAAGATCCGCAGAGATGATCTGGGCTACCTCTTTCAGCCTGCTCTTTACGACATCTGACAGCTGATCGCTGGCATCGAGTGATGCAGGGATAACACCGAGCAGAGTGACTTTCTCCGGGCAAAAACCGCGCAGCTCGCTCATCAAAAGCGTCTCCTGAATGCCGATCTGATGGGGTGAGAGCTTGACCGGAATCTTGTCGAGCATGATCTCATCCTTCTCATAGCGCCTCAGCTCACCCGGTGCTCCATTCCCTTCGATAACGTCAAGTATGTAGATATGATCCGCTTCCTCAAACTTGTGGGTCACCATGATCCCCAGTGTGCCGCCGTCGTATAGCTCGACTTTTTCGGGAAAGTCGTAGTTTTCTTCCAGATATCTGATGGCGTGAACTCCGAATCCCTCGTCAGAAAGAAGCAGGTTACCAGCGCCGAAAATCAATGTTTTCATAAGGTTCCTTTTTTTACCATAATAACGTCCGATTTTGAGCCGAGGTCAAGGAAGGTGAGCAACCACGCGGAGGCGTAGCAGCGCTACACCGCACAAGATGGTTGCGATGCCTGACGCCGAAATCGGCCAAAAGCGGCGTTATAGTACTTTTACCTTTGTAATTTCTTTCCCTTCCGGATCAATCGTATGCACTGCACAGGCAATACACGGGTCGAAAGAGTGGATGGTGCGCAGTACCTCAAGCGGCTTGTCTTCCTGGACTACCGGGTTGCCGACAAGTGATGCCTCGTATGGTCCCATGACCCCTTTCTCATCACGTGGAGAAGCGTTCCAGGTGGATGGCACTACGGCCTGATAGTTCTTGATCTTCTTGTTGTCTATAACCATCCAGTGGGAGAGGGTGCCGCGGGGTGCCTCGTGGAAACCGACCCCTTTGTATTCGCCCTTTGGAATTTCGGTATGGTTGGCGTAGGTCTTGTCTCCCTTGCCGAGATTTTCAACGAGCTTATCAAGCTGATCAATAGCCATATCGGAGAGGAGATGGGCTCTGATAGCCCGTGCTCCGAGGCGACCCATGGTTGAGTGGAGGTCGGAGAGCTGGATGCCGATCTTCTGACAGGTGCTGTCTACCAGCTTCTTGACTTTCACATTCCCAGTAGCGTAGGCGGCAAAGAGCTGAGCCGGTGGGCCCACCTGGATAGGTTTACCTTCAAAACGTGGCGATTTGCACCAGCTGTACTTGCCGTTCTCCTGGAAGTCGGTGTACTCGGGTTTTGTCTCACCTTCCCATGGATGATGTGACGAAGAGCCTTCATACCAGGCGTGGGCAACACCTTCACTGATGTTGTTGATCAGGTATGGGTCCTGATGGGTGGTGATCGGCTTGAAGGTTTTCAGGTCGCCGTTAAAGAAGACGCCACCGTTCATGGCGAATTTGGTGTTTTTGGTGTCTTCAGGGAACTCCGGAACCGCCATGTAGTTGGTCACACCGGCGCCGTATTTGAACCACTCCTTGTAGGATGAGGCAATGGCGATCATGTCAGGATAGTAGACCTTCTGCACAAAATCACGGGTCTCTTCCATGAGGGTGCGCAGATAGGCAATCCGCTCCATGTTGAGGGTGGCCATGTTTTCGAGGTTGATAGCTGTAGCCACGCCGCCGACCACCAGGTTCTGGATGTGGGGGTTTTTACCGCCGAGAATGGCGACTGCCTGGGCAGCTTTCCGCTGGTAGTCGAGGGCTTTGAGGTAGTGGGCAGTGGCAATAAGATTCACTTCGGGAGAGAGTTTCATTGCCGGATGTCCCCAGTAACCCGAGGCAAAGATGCCGAGCTTGCCACCGGCAACAAAGGCTTTCAGTTTGTCCTGAACAGCCTTGAACTCCTTTTCGGAGTTTCCCGGCCAATCGGAGAGGCTCTGGGCGATCTGGGCAGCCTTTTTCGGGTCAGCTTTGAGTGCCGAGACAATGTCGACCCAGTCAAGGGCGGAGAGGTGGTAGAAGTGGACGATATGATCCTGAACCGAGTGCTGGGCGATCATGATGTTCCTAATGTACTGGGCATTCATCGGTACTTCAACCTTGAGGGCGTTCTCCACCGACCTGATTGAAGAGATAGCATGAACGGTGGTGCAGACGCCGCAGAAGCGCTGTGCTAGCGACCAGGCATCCTCTGGCGGTTTGCCTTTGAGGATGGTCTCGATGCCGCGCCACATCTGGGCTGACGACCATGCTTTGGAAACCTTGCCGTTATCTACTTCAACATCAATACGCAGGTGACCCTCTATGCGGGTGATTGGATCCAGAGTTATTCTTTTTGACATTTTATTTCTCCTGAATGTTTTTTGGAAACGTGATGAACTTTTTCATAACTCCTCCTGTCCTCCCCTTATCTTAAGGGGAGGGACGCCTTATCAATCGACGAGCTGCGTTAGCACGTCCCCCCTCTTAAGCTAAGAGGGGACAGGGGGCGTTATGTACTAGTGCCCATTAGCGTGATGGTTCGGGTTCGGCAGAACCGGTATAACCTTGACAAGAACCTGGTAGCCAAGAAGTTCAAGGGAGACGATTCCCGCAGTTATCATGAGCTCGGCGAACGAAGGGAAATAGTGCCATCCCTGGCCCGGATTAAAGCCGATGAGATAGACGTTGAAACGGTACAGAGCTCCGCCGAGCACCATCATTGCCGCTGATATAAAGAGCCAGCGGGGCGAGCGTCTCATTGTTTCACTAAAGAGGATAAATGATCCGCAAGCTATGAGCAGAAACTCAAGAAGGAAAAAGTTAGAGTAGAAGTCGAATTTCACGGCTGCTGCCAGCTGGCCGCGCCATGCCAGGTCACCTATTCTGACCGTAAGCCAGATAAGAGTCAGCCAGGGGATAATCTTAGAAAGTCCGCTCAGCTCTTTAACCTCAAAGGACCTGCCAAAACCGTATGAGGAGATAATCGATTCGAGGATGACGATCCCATAGCCGATATAAACGCAGTTGATCAAAAAGAGCAGTGGCAGAAAACCGGTGTGCCAGAGCGGGTTGAGTTTGGTGGCGGCGATAAGCAGCAGTGAACCGAGAGATGACTGGTGCATTGTCGGCAGGGTGATGCCAAGGACGATGAAAAAGACCAGAAACTTCTCAAGACGCGGGCGGAGCCAGGCTGCAGAGCTTTTTACCCACTCCAGCCCTGATGCCATTTTTGCTTCATCGGGCACAAGGCGTGGATGGAGCCAGGTGGTTACCTTCCTTAGTGTATTCCCCTTGCTGTTTTCCATGGACCAGAGCACTGCGGGGAGAAATTCGATGGCCAGAACCAGGGTGTAGGTCATGACGCAGAGGGCAACTTCGAACATTGCTGAATTGATCTGCCAGCGGGACGGCATGAAGAAGCCGTATGAGTTCCAGTAGCGGCCAAGGTCAATCATGACCGAGAAGCCGGCCAGGCCGTAGCCAAAGAGTGATGTGAGCAGGGCTGAGCGGATAAGCGGGTGATATTTCCAGTGGTTGCGGATGTAGATGAGGATTGCGACTGCATAACCACCGCAGGCAATGGCTGTGCCGGTGGCAACGTCGTAGGCGATCCAGATTCCCCATGGATAGCCGTCGCTCATGTTTGATACTGCGCCGATCCCTTTTACATAGCGGACACCGATGAAGAAGAAGCCAATGAGGGTCAGGGTAAGAAGGACAAAGAAGGATTTGGTAAAGATCTTCCCTTCCTGTTTGATGAACTGTTCATGATGTCCGGCCATTATTTGTGCTCCTCCCCTTTGCCGGAATTCTCATCCGCTGTTTTCTTTTGGTCGGATATTTCATCCTGCTTCTTCTGGTTCTTTATGGCTATGAAGCAGAGTGTTGAGTAAAGAGCTACCGGAGCGATGAAGCCTTTGTAAATGGTGTGCTGAATCCTTTCGGAAAACTCGGCAGGAGCAGCTGTGGGCAGAACAGGGAGTCCGAGCTTGTTGTACGGTACTGCAGCCAGATAGAGGTGGTTTGTGCCGCCAAGTTCGTGCTCGCCGTAAACGGACTGAATATAACGGCCCGGATTTTCTTTCAGGCGGGTATGGGCAATTTCCAGTAGATCCTTTCTTTTGCCAAAGGTGATCGCTCCCACCGGACAGGTTTCGGCGCAGGCGGTGATCCCTTTTTGTTTAAGATTAGTGCTCTTGCAGAGGTCACACTTGACGATCTGTGGAACGGTCTTTTCCCACTGGAATTTAGGAATGTTGAAAGAACAGCCGACCTGGCAGTAACGGCAACCGATGCAGGTGTCCTTGTTGTAGTCGATGATTCCGGTAATCTTGTCCTTTGACATGGCGCTTACCGGGCAGACCGAGACGCATGAAGGTTTCTGGCAGTGCATACAGGAGTATTTAACATAGGACCATTTTGCATCGGACTCCTTGTAGAGTTTGATCAGAGTCCTTGTGCTGCCGGAAAGATCCTGCGGTGCATCCCAGATGCCATCCTTGTCGAATGGCGCCTTTTCATAGGATAGATTGCCAAAATCGCCGTTTACCCGTTTGCAGGCGGTCATGCAGGCCTTGCAACCGACGCACATGGTGGCGTCATAGAGCATTCCCAGCGCCTCGTTATTGACCTGTCCATGTTCTGATGCGCCTGCAATACCGGCTTTGCAGGTCAAAAGAGCAGCGCCGCCAAAACCGATTGTTTTCAAAAAACCTCTGCGGCTCTGTTTACTCATCCTTTTTCTCCTCATCACCCATGTCGCTGTCTTTAGGAAGTTTCTTTGCCAGCATTGCCCCGGCTCCAAGGGCTGCCCCGGCGGCAAGACCGAGAACTCCGGTGGTAAGAGGATCAGCCCCCTTGCCCTTATCCTTGAGGTTTACATTGGCATAGGTGTCAGGTGGTGTCGGCATGTGGATCTGAACCTTTTCTGAAATAGGCTTCTTGAAGAGGATATCAGGTTCTGTGCAGCCGATGCAGGGATGACCGATCGAAACCGGCCAGGCACCGACGTCGTTGAAACGCTGTACCGAGCAGTTGGCGAAAGTCTCAGGCCCTTTGCAGCCGAGCTTGTAGAGGCAGTAACCTTCAGCATGGGTTGGATCGCCGTATTTAAGTGCAAAACGGCCTGCGTCGAAGTGTGGACGACGCTCGCAGTGTTCGTGAATTTTGCGGCCATAGGCAAACATTGGTCGGCCCAGGGCATCAAGATCAGGCAGTTTCTTGAAGGTGAGGAAATACATGACAGTTGAGAGGAAGCTGTGGGGGTTTGGCGGGCAGCCGGGGATGTTGATGATAGGCTTGTCTTTGATAATGTCTCTTACTCCGACTGCTCCGGTCGGGTTCGGTGCTACTGACTGAATGCCGCCGTAGCTGGCGCAGGTGCCGACCGGGATTATGGCTGCCGCACCTTCTGCAAGATGTCTCAAACTTTCCAGCGAGGTCTTTCCTGCTACCTTGCAGTAAATGCCGTTATCTTTAGTCGGGATAGCACCTTCGACTACGAGAATATACTTCCCCTTGTTGGCGGTCATGGAGTCGTGGAGGGATTTCTCTGCCTGATGTCCGGAGCCTGCCATCAGTGTCTCGTGGTAGTCGAGGGAGATCATGTCGAGAATCAGGGTTGATATTGTCGGGTGGGACGAGCGAAGGAGCGATTCGGAACATCCGGTGCACTCCTGAAAGTGAAGCCAGATAACAGCCGGGTTCTTGTTGGTTTCTACTGCTTCTGCAAGCTTTACATGCATGGCTAACGGTAGCCCCAGCATTGCCGTGACGGATGCGCACGTTTTCATGAAATCTCTTCGGGTTACTCCGGCACAGAAATACTCTTCGTCTTTTTTCATATTCAGTCCTTTTTGGTAGAGTGTCAGCCCTGATGCAAAAAGCTCGTACCAATACAGCAACTCCCTTGCCAAAGTTTAATGATAAATGTAACTGTTTTTGGATCCGCTAATTAGCCGAAATTACGATGTTTTGTGATTGTGATCTCGGTAAGTTATATTTCAGGCTATTCCACTCTTGCATCCTTTTGTCTTTATCTGTATCTTTTTGTCCATATGTGACTGACGTCTAAACCAACCCCCCTCTATCCCCCCTTGACAGGGGGGAGGTTTTAAAGTCTCCCCTGTTAAGGGGAGATTTAGAGGGGTTTGATTTGAAAGTTTGATTGTTTCTGAGGAGGAATTGTGGCAAAGGCAAAAATACTAATCTGCGATGATGAGGCGGAAATCCTTCGCTATCTGAAGAAAATACTTGAAGGTGAGGGGTATCATGTGGAGACTTACAGCTCCGGTACTGAGCTGATCAGTCGACTCGAAGGCTCCGGATTTGCCGATCTGCTCCTACAGGATATGCGCCTTCCCGATATGGATGGTCTGACTATTTTTAACCAGACCAGAAGAATAAGGCCCGATCTGCCGGTGGTCATAATGACCGCCTACGGGTCCATAGATACGGCAGTGGATGCCATAAAACTCGGAGCCTACGACTACATCACCAAACCGTTCCCCAAGGAGAAGCTTTTGGGGATTCTTGCCAATATCTTCGAACGGCAGCAGCTTAAGGAGGAGAACCGCAAGCTCAAGGAGGATCTGCAGGTTAAGGCACCACAACTGGTATTCAGGAGCCGCCAGTTCCGCGAAATTTACGACTTCACTCTGCAGGTTGCGGCCAGTGACAGTAATATTCTTATCCTTGGTGAATCGGGAACAGGCAAGGAGCTGATTGCCTCAACCATCCACAATTCGAGCCAGCGCCGTGGGAAAACCTTCTACTCAATTAACTGCGCCGCACTGACCGAGACACTTTTGGAAAGTCAGCTCTTCGGCCATGTCCGTGGTGCCTTTACTGGAGCCTTTTCCACCCAGAAGGGTATTCTTGCCGAGTCCGATGGCTGCACTCTGTTTCTCGATGAAGTAGGTGACATGAGCCTGGCTGTGCAGGCAAAACTGCTGCGGGTAATTCAGGAGGGGGAGTTCATTCCTGTCGGCAGCACCAGGCCACAATCGGTGGATATCCGTTTTGTGGCTGCCACCAACAGGGATCTTGAGCAGGAGATGCGCTCAGGCCGTTTCCGTGAAGACTTCTACTACCGCTTGAATGTTATTACCATAAACCTGCCGCCGCTACGTGAGCGTCCTGATGATATCGAGCCGATGGCGTTGCATTTCCTTGAGCGCTTTTCCAAGCGGATGAAAAAACAGGTGACAGCAATTTCTGCGGCTGCTCTGGAAATGCTGATAAACTACCAGTGGCCGGGAAATGCCAGGGAGCTTGAGAATGTCATGGAGCGCGCCGTCATTCTTGCCCGTACAAATGAAATTACTGTTGACACGCTGCCAATCTGGAAAAAGGATGGCTCCCAGCTTGCAAATGCCAGTGGCGGTTCACTTTCGCTGGAGGCTCTGGAAAAGGAGCATATCCGTGCTGTATATGAGGCAAACAGCCAGAACAAGAGCAAAACTGCGGAACTGCTCGGAATATCGCGCAAAACCCTTGACCGGAAAATTGTCGAATACGGGCTGGGCAGTCGATGAGATTTATCCAGTTATCCCTCGACGCATCTGACTTGCGAGGCGTATTGCCATGTTGAAACGGCGCTTTCCCATCAGAACCAAGCTGACGGTTGCCACCATTTTACCACTTTCCGTGGCAATACTCATCTGCACCATAGCCAGCTTCTCCATCCTCCTGACAAAGATAGGTTCCCAGGCCCAGGAGAAAGTCCGCAGTGACTTGAATGCAGCCCGGGAGATTTACCAGCGCGAGATAGACCACCTCCGCGATATTGTCCGCTTTACGGCAACAACCCCTTACGTTGCCGACTCTCTGAAAAAGATTGATAAAGCCCACCTTGGCGCAGTTCTTGAGCCGCTTTTGAACAGCGAAAAACTTGATCTTTTTGGCGTTGTCGATGCTGGCGGAACAGTTGTCTTCCGTGCCCATAACCGCACTACTACCGGTGATGACCTTTCCAGGGATTATCTTGTCAAACGTGCCTTGAAAGGGGAAACCATTGCCGGTACAACTGTACTGCCCAAGTCAAGGCTGGAAAAGGAAGGGGAATATATTACGAGTCGGGCGCTGATAAATATCCGTCCAACTAAATTTGCCGTACCTTCAACCAAAACTGTTGAGGATAGCGGCATGTTTCTCATTGCCGCCGCACCTGTAAGGGCACGAGGTGGGGCCATTGTCGGTGCTATCTACTGCGCAGTCCTTCTTAACAATAACAACGAGCTGGTAGACAGGATAAAAAATGTCGTTTCAGAAGGTGGCAAAGCCGATAACAAAAGTTCGGCCACCTCCTCCATTATTCTCAATGATGTCCGCATTGCCACCAATGTCATCGGCTCTGACAGTCAGCGCTCCATCGGCACCAGGATCTCCGAGGAGGTTTACCGGCGGGTTGTGCTGATGAACGAAAAGTGGATTGACCGGGCTTTTGTGGTGAACGACTGGTATTTTAGTGCCTATGAACCGATTAGTTCACTTGAAGGTGCGCCCCTTGGCGCTTTCTATGTTGGTATGCTGGAGAAACCATATACCCGTCTGAAATTTAATATTATTCTTTTGATCAGCTCTGTACTTTTGATCAGCGGTTTGATGGGAACTGTCGTTGCCCGTGCAGCCGCTTCCCGCCTTGCATATCCGATCAAGGAGCTTGAGTCTTTTGCACGCAATCTTGCTGCCGGACGCCGTGGTGAGCGAATCGAAAAGGTAAGTGACGATGAGATTGGTGATCTGGCAGACGCCTTCAACAGGATGTCTGCGGCCTTGACTGAAAAGGAGACCGAAATCCTTGAGCTCAACAGGAGCCTGGAGGTGAAGGTTCATATCCGCACAGCAGAACTTGAGGAGAAGAGCAGGCTTCTCGTCGAGGCCAAGGAGGATCTGTCCAAAGCCGAGCGACTGGCCGCCATTGGTGAGCTGGCAGCCGGTGTTGCCCATGAGATCAACAACCCGCTTTCCATAATCAGGGGTAACAGTGAGCTGCTGCAGATGGATCTACCCCCGGATTCCAGCTCCCTTGAAGAGGTCGACATCATATCCAGAGCCGTTGGCAGGATAGAGAGGATTGTTGCTAATCTGCTCAAATTTGCACGGCGCGAAAACAAGCGGATCGGCAGGGTGGAGATTGCTTCCATGCTTGAGGAAATTCTCTCCCAGGTCGGTCATCAGGTCCCTCTGGAGGGGATTACCATTGAGAGATGTCTGGACCAAAATGTCGAGATTGAGGGTGATTCCGACCAGTTGCACCAAGTGTTCACCAACCTTGTTCTTAACGCAGTACAATCAATGCCAGAAGGCGGCCTGTTGACGGTTTCTGACTGTAGTGCGGCTGATGACGGAGGGTGCGAGGTTATTGTCAGCGATACAGGTACGGGAATATCTGCAGAAAATCTCGAAAAGATCTTCAACCCGTTCTTCACCACCAGAAGTCAAGGGACAGGGCTTGGACTCTCCGTCTCCTACGGTATAGTTAAGGACCATGATGGAGAGATTACAGTTGAGAGTCGTCAGGGAGTTGGTACGAGCTTTAAAGTAAAACTGCCGCTGTCACAGTCTGATAAATAAAGTCATTTAAAGTAACGCTTGATCTTACACTGATGTTTACAGGCCTGACAAAGATGGTTTTGTTATAAACGCCAGCAAGGAACCGGGCAACCTATGCCAATCCCGATCTCATACAGCTTTCGAAATCTTTGGACACGGCGGATGACAACCGTGCTTACCGCCTCCGGCATGGGCATGGTTGTATTTGTTTTTGCAGCCACGCTGATGCTTGCTGACGGCTTGCAGAAGACCCTTGTGGAGACCGGCTCTCCGGAGAATGTGGTTGTTATAAGGCGTGCCGCCCAGTCGGAGGTGCAAAGCGGTGTGGAGCGGATTCAGGCTTCCATAGTCGAGAGCCGTCCTGAAGTTGCAATCGGCGCTGACGGCAGGCCGCTTCTGGCAAAGGAGCTGGTGGTGCTGATCAATCTGTTGAAGAGGGGAACCGGTAAGCCTGCCAATGTCGTTATCCGTGGCATTGGTGAGGCATCGCTGGCAATACGCCCACAGGTGAAACTGGTTATGGGGAGAATGCCCCGCCCGGGCTCTTCGGAAATTATTACCGGTCAGGGGATTGCAAAACGTTTCGAAGGTACTGGGATCGGCGAGCATCTCCGCTTTGCCATGCGTGACTGGACTGTGGTCGGTGTTTTCGATGCCGGCAGCACCGGTTTCTCTTCAGAAATATGGGGGGATGCAGACCAGTTGATGCAGTCTTTCCGCCGGCCCGTCTACTCATCGGTCACTTTCAGGCTGAAGGCGATATCTCTTTTTGACAGCTTCAAAGCGGCTGTTGAGGAAGATCCACGTATGACGGTTGAGGCCAAACGGGAAACGAAGTACTATCTCGATCAGTCGGAAGCGATGGCCAAATTCCTCCGTATTCTCGGGATGGCACTGACGGTGATCTTCTCCCTCGGAGCTGTCATCGGTGCCATGATCACCATGTATGCTGCAGTTGCCAACAGAATAGTTGAAATCGGCACACTGCGGGCCCTTGGTTTTCAGCGGCGCAGCATTCTGCTGGCGTTTGTCATGGAGTCACTTTTCCTTGGTCTGATTGGCGGTTTGGCCGGTGTTTTTGCCGCATCTTTTCTGCAACTGCTGACGATTTCAACCATGAACTGGCAATCATTTGCAGAACTGGCATTTTCTTTTACACTTTCATTAGACGTAGTAGTAAAATCAATATTGTTTTCACTCTTTATGGGTCTTGCAGGCGGATTGCTTCCCGCTTTTCGGGCAGCACGAATGAATATTGTCGAGGCGCTGCGAGCTAACTGAAACTTTGGAGTAGTCATGTTCAAATTACATAAACGTTCAGAAGTTATGGTTCTGTTGATGCTGCTGGCTTCCCTCACTCTTTACGGCATTGACTATTTTGTTTTCGGAAATGAGCGGGAGATAGGCTTTAGTTTTATTGGCAATCTGGCATTTCTGCCGATCTACGTCCTTTTTGTAACCTTCATGATTGAGCGGATACTCAAGCAGCGGGAGAAGGATGTACTGCGCCAGAAGATGAACATGGTCATCGGCGTCTTTTTTAGCGAGGTGGGGACCCCCTTTTTGAAGGATGGTTTCTGTTTTCTTATGGATAAAGAAGGGCTCGCTGATCGGGTGAAGATAACTGCCCAATGGAGCGATGCCGAGTTCACAGGACTATCGCATTTTCTAGATAAAGGTGATATGCGAATGGATAGTCGCCTCTGCAGCATGGATGATTTGAAAGCGTTCTTTGTCTCCAAACGCAATTTCATGCTCGGTCTTCTGGAAAATCCCAACCTGCTTGAGCATGACGGCTTTACCGAACTGCTCTGGGCGGTGTTTCATCTTCTGGAGGAACTCCAGTACAGGCAGTCACTGGTCGGTCTCCCGGACGCGGACATGGACCACCTTTCCGGTGACATAAGACGGGCCTATACCCATCTCTTGAAGCAGTGGGTCGTTTACCTCCAACACCTGAAAAGCGATTACCCTTATCTTTATTCTCTTGCTGTTAGACATAATCCGCTGAACCCTGAGGCAAGGGTTGTGCTCTCTTGATAGACCGCCAAAAAATTATTTTCATCATAATCTGTTTACCCCTTTATTTTCCTTGAGGGGATGATTATCTATGTTAATATCTGGCCGCTTGGCCATTGATCAAAACAGGAATCAGATGAGGGGGAATATGATAAGAAAACTAGCTTTATTTGGTTGCGCAGCACTTCTGGTGTCATTGACTGCCGGTCTTTTCATGGTGGCTGAAGCTGAGGCCAGAGCCGGTGGTGGGAGCCGCTCCATGGGAAGCCGCGGTTCACGCAGCTATTCACAACCAGCATCGCCATCAACTTCTCCAAGTCCCTATCAGGCTGCTCCGCAGCAGGCACGTCCAATGACTCCGCCACCTTATCAGCAGCCCCAGCCAGCAGGTGGTGGTTTTATGCGCAGCATGGCCGGTGGTCTTGTCGGCGGAATGCTTGGCGGCATGCTCTTTAGAAGCATGGGGTTTGGCGGTGGTGGCGGTATGGGTGGTGGAGGCGGAGGTATAGGCCTTTTCGAAATTCTTTTGCTTGCCGGAATAGGCTATTTTATCTACCGCTATATTAAATCAAAGCGTCAGCAAGAGCAGCAGGGTGAGTACACCAGTTACAACTCCATCCCGAATACCTATGACGTAACACCTCAGCAGGCTCAACTCTCCACCCAGGATGACCTTGACCGCGGACTCTCTCATATCAGGCAGATGGATGCCGGTTTCAGCGAAGAGCGTTTTACAGATCAGGTTATGGATATGTTCTTTAAAGTTCAGGGTGCCTGGATGAACCGCGATCTCTCGCCGGTAAACGCCATCATTACCGACGAAATGCGCCGTATCTTCCAGGAGGATCTTGATCGTCTTATTCGCGAGAAAAAGGTTAACAGACTCGAAAATATTGCCGTAAGAACCGTTGAGATCAGCGAAGCGTGGCAGGAGCAGGGGCAGGACTATATTACGGCGCTTATTTACGCCAATCTGCTCGACTATACGACAGATGATGTTTCCGGTCAGGTCGTTTCAGGCAGCAAGACCGACCCTGTAAAGTTCGAGGAGTTCTGGACATTCACAAGGTCGGTTGGAACGGGTGTATGGAAGCTGAGCGGAATTAATCAGAAATAAGCAGATGTAGTGGATAATTGATGAGAGAAGCGGCTGTTATGGCCGCTTCTTTTTTTTAAGTTACTGTTGCCTGAGCAAAATGGGGCCGCAACGGGGTCAGGTGGTAAGCAGGGCGCCGCTCAGTTCGTTGTCTGCCTGCCTGATAAACCTCCCCATGTCAGCATCGTCCAGCGAAGCCATCTCCCCCAGGGTGACGCTCTTCAGGGTGTTTATCTCACAGTCACAGCTGTTGTAGGTGGTTGAGTAGAAGGCGATGCGCTTCTCTCTGTCGAGCCCCATCTGTAGCAGCTGCTCTGCCCCTTTTCGGATCAGCTGCAGTTTGTTGTGCAGGTCATCAATATTCTTTACTGTCCAGACCCCCAGATAGATAGGGCTGCTGACATTTCTGACATCACCGATCAGCTCACCCCGTAGCAGTTCATCCTTGTTGCGACGTAGATAGGGGACAAAGTCAAGGTGCTCGGCAAACTTCCTGTCAGTTGTGAAAAAATTGCCACTCTCCGGGTCCATGGTAAAGATCATGGTGCGGCCAACAGCCTGACCATAGCTCTGGAATAGTACGTCCTTATACTCCTGGAAGGGGACGTGCTCGGAGAGGTAGGTCTCATTTCTACTGATGCGTCTGGTCATCCCCAGCAGCCAGGATGCGATAGACGGGTTGTCGATTCGGCATTCTTTGATTTCAGTCCTGAGGGATTCAAATGGCTTGCCGCCAAAGCGGTAGAGCATCACACTCTGGTAGATGTCGCGCAGGTTATTGTACCTGCTGAAGTGGTAGAGAAGGTCATAGCTGAAAAGCTCCATCTGTCTGAGCTGCCAGATAAAGGTGGCAATATCGGTTCTGCTGCTCTCCGGGCTTATGCCGATTTTCCTGGTTGAGTTGATGAACCTTATGTAGCGGCTGCCAAGATCTGCGAGCAGTGCCGAGTCCTTGTCAGCGCTTGTCTTCATGGTAATGATCCAGCTGGTGAATTCACCCTCGATGCTTTCGACGACAATGTTGTCAGCGCCAAAGGTCGAGTAGGTCTGGGTAGTGCCTATCCCCTCGCCGGACATGCTCCCCTTGGTAGTCTTGCCGACAAAGAGTGGTATCTTGTCAGCCCCCGTCATCAGTCGCTCCGCAGCTATGCCGATACCGTTGTCAGTGATGGTGAGGGTGACCGTATCATTATGCTGCTCCAGTACAAATTCCAGCAGACCGCGCCTGTTTGCCGATTTTATGGCATCCATGGCATTAGCGACGATATTTATCAGGGCGCGGCTGGTTTTGGTGTAACTTCCGCTTACCGGTGCAACTCTGTTTTTGAGGATCAGCCTCACTTCGCAGCTGCTGTCAACCGCCTCCACAAAAGGGATGACACGTTCTATAAGCAGATCCTTGATAGATACCTTGTGGGATAGGTGGGTGGTGTCCTCGTACATGTTGAGGGTATTGAGGAGCGCCGTGGTCTCACGGTTTATGTCTTCGGTAACCTTGTTGATGTTGTCCACCGACATGATGGCCGAGAGGTCAAAAAGAACCCTGAGGGACTTTTTTACGTCGTGGCGGACCTTTGAAAACTCTTCAATAATGGAGATTTCCGGGCGTTTCGATGAAACCACCTTCTGTCGGAGTCTGCTGGCTGTTACCGACATGAGGTGAAATTTCATCTTCCGGTAGACAGTGAGGTCTTCGATGACAAAGCCCTTCCCCTTGAAAAAATCAATGGAGCTGATGAGTTTGTCCCAGACGTAGAGGTAGATATGGGCTTCAGGAGCTACTGTCTCGGCAAGATAGTGGACGAGGGCTGTACCGATTCCTTTCCCCTTGCCAAAGGGGCTGGTCACCTGGCGGTAGATATGAAATTTGCTCTGGTCCGGTGTCGCATAGACAAGCATGAAGCCGAGCAGTTCCCCTCGCTCGTCCCAGACCAGACTGTGCTCGTAATCAATGTCGATGGATTTGTCGAGAATGTAGGGGGACGGGATCAGCAGCGTGTCGATATTGAGAAGGGGGAGGGTGGCGATCGCCTTTTCGTAATCGGGGGTAAGTTTTTTTATGTAGGGGAATTGATCAGGGTGCCATTCCATGGGTGTCTGCCGCCTTTCGTTGTATAAGGGGATTCCATGGTTATTTGTAGCATATTCCGCAGCGGTTGCAGTGTGAAATATCACATAAAAAACGGGGGCGGAATCAGATGATTCAGCCCCCGTTTTTTTACAAATAATTAAACTGTTGATCAGTGATCAATAGCCTTTGCCATGCCCAGACCGGTGTTCTGGCGGACATA
>JACABD010000024.1 GCA_013377075.1 Geobacteraceae bacterium
CTCACTCCCCAACCACCCTCCTGGTATCCCCGATCACCGCCTTCAGAAGCACAATCGAGCTTGCAACCTGGGCTGCTACCTCTTCGGCCTTCATCCCCCGCTGGTTCTCGCTGTAGCATCTGTTGGCCAGAGCGATCGAGGCGTTGGCGATTTTGGCGATCTCCCTTTTCAGATCATCTTCCGAGGAGACCTTGATGCTGTTGGCCATGCGCGCCTTGCCTATTGCCGGCATGATCTCGTCGAATCTGTTGTCAAAGGCGCCATGGACCTCTTTGGGGCCTGCCCATGAACCTTCCTTGGGATATGCCTTGCCGTCGCTTGCCGGTTCGTTCATGTAGGGGAAGTTGTGCAGGGGCTGGGAGAGGTCGCCGATGAGGTGGGAAATGGTCATCAGGGCGTAGTTGTATTCAGACGGGAACTCAGTTGCCTTCAGCTTACGGTAAAGATCGACTATTTTCCAGTAGAGAACCCCTGAATCTGCCGGAACCATTATTTCAAGCGGCTTCGCACCCGGATCGCCCTTGGGGATATACTCCCTTTTGCTGACAGTATACTGATCGATGTACTGCGGAGTTACGACCGTCCCCGGTGCAGCGTTGTGATAATGAAACTGCACCAGAAGGTTATAGTTGTCATAGCGGGCAGCATCGGTAATGCAGGCGGTATCCGGGCTGGAGAGCCCTGCCTGATGGGCGATAAAGCTGTGGGTCGGGCATGACCAGCCGTAACTCAGCCCTGTCCAGGTGAAAAGCGTCACTGTTACTGCCAAAGCCTTGATGTAAATCTTCATTGTGTCTCCCCCCACAAAAACCGCTCTGCATTCACCCGGCAGAGGCTCTCCTTTTCCGCAATATTCAGATAGCCAGTATCCCTGAACAGCTCCAGGTAGCAGTTGTACGACTCCAGATCCAGCAGGTTGATCATGAAATCGCTGCCGAAGAGGAGCCGCTCCAAAAGAATGGGGTGTTCGTTGCAGAGGGTCTTGAGTTCCTGATAGTAAGCGTCACTCTGGGCAACGTAGGAGATGTCGGCATGGACATTGGGGAAGCGCCCCATGAGGGCAATGATCCGGTCGCGCCAGTCGTGGCGTTTGATGAAGAAATAGTCCTTTTTGCTCTGGCTCCCGAGGTGGGCAAAGTTGAGTTTCAGCCTGGGGTATTTTTCCAGCACCTGCTCCCAGCGGGCCGGGTTGGTAAAGTCTTCCGCATCCTTGACCAGCACGAAGCCGCCGTCATTGCAGTGGGTCGTGACCGGGATGTTTTTGTCACAGCAGAAACTGTAGAGCGCCTCCACCTTTTCCCGCTTGTCGCTCTGATCGGGCCAGGGGTCGAAACCGATGGGGGGATAGAGCTTGATCCCGGCAAAGAAGTTGCTCCCCATGGCAGCCAGGTCACCGTCGAATTTGCCCAGGTTGGCGCGGAAGTCGTCATAACAGCCACGGTAACCGCTGAAATATTTGTTCAGCAACCTGGTGACAGTGGGCCCATCTTCATAGTTTTCGGTGTTGAGGCCAAGAAAAGGATATATCTCGAAGATCGGCCTGGATTGGCGGAGAATCACCTTGTAATCGTCACTGCCGTCGGCCTTGGTAACCTTGACCAGTTCGCTGGCGCAGTAGGCGGCGATGCCGTTAAAAACATCCTCCACCTGCTGTTTGATTGGTTTCTGTGGAGGAATTTTGTAAAAGGTCTCGGTGCGGATGTTCTTATCACCAAAATCCATCATCAGCGGGGTCATTACAATGGTGTCGTAACTGCCTGGACCTATGATCAGCTTACCATCCTGCACCGTCCCTTGGCTCTTCAGGCAATACTCCACCAGCATGAAAAAACCACCGATGTCGTTCTCCATGACAGAGAGCAGGTTCATGACTCTGTCGATCTTCTTCTTGCCAAGGAAGGCGGCCAGTGGAGCCAGGGGCGAGGCGAGCAGCAGGGCCTGCCAGTGTATCCGCTGCATAAAGGCAAGAATGTTGGGATGGGCCAGGGTCATTGCGTGAAAATGACTGTCGTAGAATCTCATCTTTTCCTCCTTAGATGTTCTCCTGCCTCCTGTCAATCATGCCTGGGGTCCTGTAATTTTATTCCTCACCACTGCAAGGTTTCCCGCCTCTTCTTCGCTGAGGAAACAGATTGGTTTGCCGTTCCAGTCGAATGCCACGGCAACATAGTTTCCCGGAGGCAGCACCATATCGTTGACAGTATTGAAGCTGTCCACACGGAGCGGTATTGTATTGGTTGTCATACTACATGCTGCCAGAGCGACTCTCCAGTTAGGGTCATCTTCTGCACCGATATACAAATAGAATGATTTCCCCTGATCCTTTAGTGCCGACGCAGATTGATTAGATGATTCGATCATTTAATATTCCTCCAAAACCGCATAATGTGCGCCCACCCCGATTTACAACAGCTCCAGCCAGACGCCTTCGTAATTCTTAAGCTCCTAAAACGCAAAAAACCGCTCCGTCAATTTTATCACCTGACATCAAGCGGATTATTATTTATCTGATAGTCCGGCATGAGGTAACATTACCCCTCCCGAGACGCTTTGTAGGCGCCAAAACATGCACTTGATTTAATTAACAAATATACGTTATCCAAGTATGAGTGCCACCTTATTACACCGCATTTACCGTTTGTCAACTTTTTATTGCAGTACCACAAAAATATTGCTGAAAATGGCATATAATGGCATTTACCGACAGTTTTCAGGACTAATTACCGTTTTTTTGGTTTACAAAAAAACGGGGCAAAGCACTTATGCGCCCTGCCCCGCTAACTATACTTTTTTCATATAACAGCCTGTTATTTAGGCTCTCATTTTAATCGTTAATCTTTTTTCAGCTCAATCCCCAGTTCGGCGATTTTCTTACGTAGCGTATTGCGGTTAATGCCAAGAATACTGGCGGCACGAACCTGGTTCCAGCGGGTTTTTTCGAGGAGGAACTTGATAAGCGGCCTCTCAACCTGCTCTATGACCATATTATAGAGCTCACCGCTCTCAAGTTTTTCCACATTCACAAAGGAGACCCTCAGCTTTCTGTCTACCAGAAATTCCAACGAGACATCGTCACCTGAAAGCGCAGCTCCGTCTGGTGCAGCCAGCACAGGAAAATCATCGACCGTGAGGAGCGGATCTGAAGAGAGAATAACCGCCCTCTTGATTGAGTTTTCAAGCTCCCGCACATTGCCCGGCCATGAATTGGCAGAGAGCTTCTCCCGCGCTCTCTTATCGATCTGCTTCATCGGGATGTCAAGCTCAATGCAGGTCTTTTGCAGGAAATGATCGACAAGCAGCAGGATATCCTCACGCCGTTCCCTGAGCGGAAGAAGATTGATCGGAACGACATTAAGACGATAGTAGAGATCTTCCCTGAAAAGCCTCTGCTGGACCAGTTGCAACAAATCCTGGTTGGTGGCAGCAACAATCCTGACATCAACGGTTATGTTCTGACTGCCGCCGGTACGGGTCAGTTCGCGCTCCTGCAAGACCCTGAGTATCTTGGCCTGAAGATCAAGTGGCATATCGCCGATCTCGTCAAGAAAGATTGTGCCTCCGTTTGCCTGTTCGAACTTACCGAGCTTGCGCTCACCAGCTCCGGTGAAGGAGCCCTTTTCATGACCGAACAGCTCTGACTCAAGGAGCTCTTTGGGGATGGCGGCGCAGTTCATGGCAATGAAAGGTTTCACCAAACGCTTTGAGTTGTAGTGGATCGCTTTTGCAATCAGCTCCTTTCCGGTTCCAGACTCACCCTGGATCAGGACAGTCATGTCGCTTGGTGCGACCTTGCCAATGGTCTTGTAGGTTTCTCGCATTGCTGCGGAATTGCCTATTATTCCATTTTCAAGAAGATAGCGCTCTTTAAGCTCGTCTTTGAGGGTAGCCACCTGCATGGTCATCTCCCGGGCCCGGTCTGCCTTCTCAATGATTGCGTCCATGACATCAAGGTCAAAGGGCTTTGTCAGGTAGTCGTAAGCCCCTCTCTTCATTGCCTCGACAGCATTTTTCATCCCAGCTTCGGCGGTCATGATAACGACGAGCAGATCGTTTTTCAGCTCTCGGACTTTGTCCATGAGATCAAGGCCGGAAATGCCTGGCATCTTGATGTCAAGGATTGCCAGGTCGTAGCTCTCGCTCCTGATCAGACGCATAGCCTCCTCTCCGTCACGGGCAAGATCAACGGTAAAGCCCTTTTTGCGCAATGCCTTTGAAAGCACCCAGCGCATACTCTCTTCATCGTCAGCTACCAGAATCCTCTTTATTGACATATCAACCTCACTGTGTAAGGGGCAAAAGTACCGTGAAAAGCGCACCGCGTCCCGGCTGGGACTCTACACGGATCATTCCGTTATGTTCTGCAACTATCTTCTGACAGATGGCAAGGCCAAGCCCGGTACCACGCTCTTTTGTGGTGTAGAACGGAGTGAAGAGGCGTTCCATTACTTCGGTCGAGATTCCGGTGCCGCTGTCAGCAACTTCGATGGCAACCATGCGCGAAGGACGTTCCCCACGCTGGCTGAGGCTGTACTCTGAAACAATCCGGCTGGAGATCTCGACAGAGCCTCCTTCTCCGGCAGCTTCAACTCCGTTTTTAATGAGATTAAGAAAAAGCTGGGTCAGCTTCCCTTCATCACCACGCACCGGAGGAAGACTGGGGTCGAGATTACGATGAAAAACTATACGTTGTCCGTCGGTGGCCTGCTGCTGCAAAAAGACTATGTGCGCCAGGATCTTGTGCAGATTTACCCCTTTGAGATCAAGAGCACGTGGTGCGGAGAGATCAAGGAGTTCCTCAACGATCCGGTTTACCCGCTGCACCTCTTTGAGCACTACCTGGGTACATTCACGCAGTTCGTCATCTGCTGCAAGCTCCATTTCCAGAAGCTGCGCCGCTCCTCTGATGCCGCCCAGAGGGTTCTTGATCTCGTGGGCAAGGCCTGCTGCAAGGGTTCCCAGTGCTGAGAGCCTGTCCGCCTTGCGCACCGCTTCTTCTAGTTCACGGATATTTGTGAGATCCCGCAGAAGGACAATGGTTCCGGCCCGCACCCCGTCAGCCAGAAGAAGCGGCGAGGCGGTGACACTTAGCGGAATGCTCCTTGTTCCACGTCTTAGAACGATATTTTCATGATCTGAAATAGACATCCCGGTATCAGAGGATTTTTGCGCCATGGCGACAAGCTCCTCATCAGCCTTGAAGATATAACTGAAAGGCTGGCCAGAGCTTGTCCGTCGGGAAACCCCTGAAATCTCCTCTGCAACAGGATTCATAAGGACGACGCACCCGTTCCGGTCGATAACGATAACACCGTCGCCGACGCTGTCAATTACGTTTGCATAAAACTCTGGCAGATTTTCACGATTCATGGTCACTCTGCATAAAAAACTCTCTCATTGCCGCCTCGATCTCCATCCTGCTTTCAATCTGATTGACATATCCTCTGAAGCGCGCTGCACCGCTCAGTCCCCGTGCATACCAGCAGAGGTGCTTGCGCATCTCATTCAAGGCAATCCTTTCGCCACATTCAGAGACAAAAAGCTGCAGATGCTTAAAGGCTGTGTCAAAACGCTCCTGTGGCGAAGGGGCTTGTGGAGACAGGCCGCACTGTAGTGAAAGTGACTCCCTGAATATCCACGGATTACCAAGTGCCCCCCTGGCAATCATCACCCCGTCGCAACCGGTCTGTTCCAGCATCGCCATGACATCACCAGCCGTAAAAAGATCGCCACTGCCAAGCACCGGAATCTTAAGGCATTTTTTCAGTTCGGCGAGATGTGACCAGTCAGAATGGCCTTCGAACATCTGTGCCCTTGTCCGTGGATGAAGGGTCAAGGCATCGGCCCCCTCGTCCTCGGCAATCCGGCCGACAAGCAGATAATTAAGACTGTCAGAGGACCAACCGGAGCGGATTTTCACGGTAAAGGGGAGCTTTGTAGCTGCCCGCACCCGGCGGACAATGGCCCTTACTTTCTCGGGGTTTTGCAAAAGAGCACTTCCGGCGCCGCTGCCAACCACCTTCTTTACCGGGCAGCCCATGTTAATATCGATAAGATCGGCATAACCTGCGGAGAGCTCTGCCCCAAGTGCAAGCAGCTCAGGATCATCCCCGAAAAGCTGAACCCCCAGGGGCCTGTCATCCGCGGTGCTGCGCATCAGATCAAAGCTTTTCCTGCCATCCCTGACAAGGCCGTTGACACTGACCATCTCGGTAAAGCAGAGCGATGCCCCCTGCTCTCTGGCAAGAAGTCGCATGGGAAGATTGGTAATCCCTGCCATTGGTGCAAGTAGCAAGTTGTCTGCCAGTTCCAGTGAACCTATTTTCAGTTTTGTTTTCATTGTTTATGGCTGCTGAAGGGTTTATTTTACTGCTTTTAGCTAGAGTCTGGAAAAGATGAAAGAAACTGCCCGGAAAGCAGGTGCTGCTTTATTTGGCAACATCAAGAATATTGCCTATATTTTAAGCTTTACAGGGATCGTCAACACTGATGCTATCAAAAGCTATTTACGCCTGAAACAGCCGAGGAACTCCTCTTTTGTCAGCTCCTTTTTTCTCACAAGAGACTCTACGCTTCTGCTCATTGCAATTCTCTCTCCCTCCTTGGTGGTATCTTTAAGAAGAACAAAGAAAGGGATATTGCGCGTCTGCGGGTAGAGCTTCAACCTCTCCTGAAATTCGAATGCCGAGCTGTCCGGAAGCATGAAAGATGTAAAAATCAGAAAAGGGTGATTGATGGTTGCTATGGCGACACCCTCTTTTGCAGAGTAGGCATTAAGCAGAGTGAAGCCGATGTCAGTCATTGCCTTCCCGAAAACCTCATCCCCCTTTCGGGTAACAAGCATTGCCTGAAGATCGTACTCGTCAGCATCCTCGGAAAGCCCCATGACAGCCAGCTTCTCGGCCAGATGATCCGTATTTATCGGCGTGAGAAAAAATCCGGCAACAGGGAATGCACCGCCTATCCGCCCCCTTTCGCTGAGGAAAACCGGCAGCACCGGGATGTCTCTGCTTTCCGGAGAACTCTTGAGTGCAGCAAGGATACCCCATCCGTCCTGGGAGTAGGGGGATATGTCCAGTACAATCCCCAGAGGCCTTGCTGTCGAAAGTTCCTCAATCTTGGCCGTACGAGCCCGGTAGCCTGCCTCTGCAAGATAGCTGCAGACCACCGCCCCCCTGTCAATTCTTTCGCCGAGTCCAAGTATCCAGAGTTCACGTTCCGGGCTATTAGTTTCCATTGTTTTACACCTGTCATAATGAGAATTGTCTATATGAGTTTCATAACATATTTTCAGCCAATGGCAATAATTGTTTGATCTTTTTCGTGAGCAGGTATAATCAGTGACATCTTTATCGAAAGGCAAAAGAGGAGGCCACAATGAGTAGCACCGTATATTTTACCGACATGAGAGCAGGCCACAAGGAGAACCTTTTTGACAAGCTTGCCGGGCTTCTCGGTTGCTGCGAGCTTGACAAACTGATCAGAGGAGGTGACCTGACTGCCGTCAAGCTACACTTTGGAGAAAAGGGGAATCATGCTTTTGTCCGCCCGGTCTTCATCAGAAAGATTGTCGAAGAGATCAAGAAATCAGGTGGCAAACCGTTCCTTACCGACTCATCAACCCTTTATCCCGGTGAGCGGAAAGAAGCTGTATCAGCGCTACAGTGCGCCATAGAAAACGGCTTTGCCTATGCATGCGTCAATGCCCCGCTTATCATGTGTGACGGCATCAAGGGGCAGAACGCAGTCAGTGTGCCGGTAAACGGCGAACTGCTGAAAAAGGTCAGCATCGGCTCGGAAATTGTCGAGGCTGACGCCCTTGTCACCGTCTCACACTTCAAATGCCACGAACTGACCGGATTTGGCGGCGCGCTCAAAAATCTGGGAATGGGCTGCTCAAGCCGTGCAGGCAAGATGCAGCAGCACTCCACAGTTGCCCCAAAGGTCTCAGAAAAGTTCTGTAACGGCTGTGCCATCTGCCTTGAGTCGTGTGCTCACGATGCCATTGCCATTACCGACAGGAAAGCAGGTATCGATCCCGGAATCTGCGTCGGCTGCAGCAGATGCATCACAGCCTGCCCCCAGAAGGCGATCAATGTGCAATGGAACGAGAGTTCATCACTTGTCATGAAAAAAATGGCCGAGTACGCTACCGGTGCCCTCTCGGGCAAGTCGGGCAAGTCCGTTTTCATAAACTTCATCACCCAGGTTTCTCCGGCCTGCGACTGCTACGGACACGCGGACGCTCCGGTGGTAAATGACATCGGCATCTGCGCCTCCACCGATCCGGTTGCCATCGATCAGGCCTGCGCAGACCTGGTAAACAGCGCAAAGGGCAATGTCGGCACAGCGCTGGCAAACGGCCATGAACCGGGGGGCGACAAGTTTCGTGGGGTATATCCTCAAATTGACTGGGAGGTTCAGCTGGAACATGCTCAAAAGATGGGGATAGGGAGCAGGGAGTACGAACTGGTAAAGATTTAAACTCCTTTCAGCTCGACAATGAAGATGCTCCCGCCTCCGGGGGCGTCTTCAACCCAGGCCAGACCGTTATACGTTCTGGCGATTTTCTGAACTGTGGCAAGGCCGATACCGGTGCCTGAGACAGACCGGCCTGTTGACCCCCTATAGAAAAGCTCGAATATACGTGACTTTTCATCATCCGGAACTCCACAACCATGATCCCTGACCATAAGCCGTACAATAGAACCATTGCGCTGGCCCGATATCTCTATCTGCTTGCCAGCCGCATAATTAGAGGCATTGCCGACAAGGTTGTCGAGCAGCTGAAGATACAGTGTCTTTGGAATCATCATATCCGGAATCCAGGAGCAGACAATCGCCGCATCCTCTTCAGGAAGCCCTGGTGAAAAGCGCATCATCACCTCCCTGAGCACCTCATCCCCGGATACAAGCTGTGCAGGAGACTCCACTTTACCGACAGTAGCAAGAGTCAGCAGATCCTCAAGCATGAGATGCATCCTCTCACCCTGGCTCAACACCTCGTGTAACATCTCTTTCAATGCGTCAGGCAGATCTGACTCATAATGCTCCAGAATGAACTGTACATAGCCTATGACAGGGGTCAAAGGAGATCTGAGGTCATGGGAGACCGTATGGACAAAGGCATCAAGCTCCCTGTTCGTCCGCAAAAGCTGCTCTTCAAGCTCCTTTCTGAGACTGATATCCTGAACAAGTGCGATTGCATAAGCCGGACGTGAATCCCCGCCAAGTACACAGGCAACTGAGACATGCCCCCACACTGAAGTACCGTCCTTGCGAACATAGCACCTCTCGCAAACGAATGAGCCGGATTTCAGTGAAAAGAGATCATCATACATGGAGATTACCTTATCCCTGTCATCGGGATGGGTTATCTCAACCATATTTCTGTTTAAAAGTTCTGCTTCCTCATAGCCGATGAAGGCGGCAAAGGACGGGTTTACCTGAACAATGTTCTTGTTTGTTGAGAGAACAACCATTCCGGCAGCAGCTGTCTGGAAAATTGACCGGAAACGCTCCTCACTCTCCCTCAGGGCATCCTCAGTCAGTCTCTGCCTGACAACATACCCCCACTGCTGTAGAGCCCTTTCAACTGTCTTGGCGATATTTGCCAGCGCATCAGGAGTTTTTGAAACATAATCCATTGCACCTGCCTTAATGGCGCCTACAACATCAACCTCGTTCCCCGGATCAACTGTAAAAATGATCGGAAAGTGTGCACTCCCCCTGTCAAACGGCAAAAGAACAGTACCTCGGCCATCAGGAAGATTGAGATCGGCAATTACCAGATCAGGAGTATTGTCATCAAGCCAGGCTCTTGCATCGGCTATGGAAGCAACTTCAGTTACAATGTAAACCGTTTCTTTAACGGCGAGAGCATCTGTTATAAGCCCGGCGACAGCAGCTGACCCCTGAACAAGCAAAAGGTTTATCTGCATCTGTCTGGGCATATTTATTTCAGTAGCTGGATCCATACACCCCCCTCTTATCCCTCGATAAAAAAAACTTTTCTGATATACTACATACAAAATACAGCCCAAAAAGGAGTAGTGATGAGGAAAAAATTGCTCTCACCTCTAATTATATTAATTTTATCTGTTTTCACAGCTTTTTCATCAGCTGCAAGCGAAAAAACTGAAATAACCTGGCTTGGGCAATCAGGCTTTCGCATCATAACTCCCACCGGCAGAGTACTCTTCATAGACCCTTGGTTCACCAATTCCGCATATCCGAAAGGCAAAGAGCAATTAGAATCCCATATGAGAGCCGATCTCATTTTCGTCACCCATGGGCATGGGGATCATGTCGGCAACAGTGCCGAACTCGCCAGAAAAACAGGCGCAAAGCTTGTTGCCACCCAGGAACTTGGCAGAGCAATGATAAAATATGCTAATTTTCCGGAAAAGCAGTTCAGTCAGGAAACTGCTGGCAACATCGGCGGGGACATAACACTGCTTGATGGAGAAATCAGGGTTGCCTTTGTCCCTGCAGTCCACAGTTCAAGCATTGAGACAGACCGTGTCAGCCAGAATGTAAAAAATATCGCCTATGCCGGACAGGCCATCGGTTTTGTAATCAACATCAAGAACGGACCGACCATCTACCATACCGGTGATACCGATCTTTTCAGCGACATGGCTCTTGTCAGGGATTACGGGGAGATCGATATAATGATGGTCTGCACCGGCGACAAATTCTCAATGGGGGCAAGACGTGCTGCAAGAGCCGTCGCCCTGGTCGATCCGCTCATGGCCATCCCGATGCATTATGTCCCGATCCCTGCCTGGACAAGCGCATCAGACACCTTTTCACTGGAAACCAGAAAACTTCTGAAAAAGGATATCTCCAAAGCCCTTGCACCAGGCGAAACCTTCACCTGGGAGCAACCAACCGCGACACAGAGAAAGTAGCCGATGAAGTTAAAAAACCACCTCATAGCCACAACACTGGTCGCCTCACCCATACTGGCATTGAGCAGCCCGGTAGAAACGGCAGCCTTCTGCGTCGGCAGCGTCCTCATCGACTTCGACCATCAGATTTATTACACCCTGAAAACTGGCAGATATGACATTGCTGGGATGTTTCGATTCTTCAGGGAGGCTATTGACGAGCATCTTTACTCAATTCCGTACATTGGGGTCTGCATCTTCCACACCGCTGAATTTTTTCTGACAGTGGCCATACTCTCTATCTTTTTCCCACTCCTCAAATACCTGCTGGCAGGGCTTATCTTTCATATCATGCTGGACATTTTTGATCTTATCCGTCTGAAAGTCCCCTTCATTCGGGCATACTCGCTAGTGGAACACCTCATAAGGCGGCGTATGAACGGCTATCCGTTTGTCTGAAACGGACGGATTCAGATCACCATTACCTCACCAGCTGCAAAGCCAGGGATCTGATATGCCGTTCGTCTGTACCGCAGCATCCACCGAGAACTTTCAGCCCCAACTCCCCATGCAGTGCGGCAACAGAGGCACCGAAAGAGACAGGCTCCTCCTCCACTAAAGTATCGCTCTCGTCGAGCTCTTCAGGGGTTAGTGCTGCCGTATTGGCCAGCAGGCCCATAACCCGCTGCCGCACGATGCCTGAAGAGTTGGTTTCATGGAGCAGCGCCGACCTGGCAAATGAGGCGTGGGTGCAATTGATCATATAGGCAAAGGGGCGGGGATTGACACTGGCGTCGATGGCGGCTATTGCATCTTTCAGCGGCGTCCCGTCAAGCAGCGTTCCCTCCGGTCGGACGACAAAGCTGACACTGTAGGGTTTGCCGGTGGCAGCAAGGGCATGGGCGAGACCGGTGGCTTCACTAAGGGCAGGCAGGGTGGCGGCAAAGAGGAAATCAACCCCTGAATCGGCCAGCTTTCCGGCCTGCCAGCAGTGGAACTCCTGTGCCTCCTGGACAGCCAGCGCCTCTGCGGGCAGGTAGGCATTGCCGCGGCAGCTCATCAGACCGCAGACCATAACCTTCTTCCCGTATTCTCCATAGCTTTTCACCAGTTCATGGAGAAACCTGGCATTGTCGCCGTTGACATCCTTCCCACCATAACCGGCAGCCTCAATCCGCTCCCGGCTCGCCCGCCAGGTCGGGGTAGAGAGAAGCAGCGGCAGGCCGGATTCACGCCCGATCTCCAGGTACTGGCGATAGATACTCTCCAGAGCCGCACGCTTCCCGGCTTCATAGACAAAGGCCGAATTAACCAGATATGGATCCAGCTCCAGGCGACTATGGCGGCGCAGCCGCTCGATGACTGCCCCCTCGCCGAGGATGCAGGGGTAGTTGTCAAAAAGTTTCGTAAAAGAGAGATAGTCACTCATATTTGCATTCCTTGCGCAACTCCGTGGAATCTGGCCTGACAGCTTTTACCAGACTATCTCCGTGCTTTGCCGCTGATATGTCCGATGTCTATCTTGAAGACCCTGGTAGCACTATCTTTCTGTTCAATATACTGTTTCCCCTCTTCCATATAATCGCCGCAGTATTTCTCCAGAAGCCAGAGCAGGGCATCATAGCGCTCAGCACCGCTCACTTCCGAGGCTACGCCGAATGCCACGGCACTCTCGTACTCGGTACCGAACTTCTCCGGCAGAACTTTTGTACAGCCGACAGCGCAGAAGGAAACCTTTGAATTATAGCCGATATTTTCCAGCTTATGGCCGCTGATGGCGCAGTGGAAATAAATGCAATCATTTCTGAAGACAAAACTCAAAGGGATGCCATAGGGCTGCCCATCAAGCCCGACGGTAGACAGCACCCCGTATTCAGCTCCCACCAGTATGGCTTCTGCCTCTTGCC
Source organism: Geobacteraceae bacterium (assembly GCA_013377075.1). Taxonomy (GTDB): domain Bacteria; phylum Desulfobacterota; class Desulfuromonadia; order Geobacterales; family DSM-12255; genus VEOV01. The sequence continues at coordinate 12,797 of JACABD010000024.1, forward strand.
GGGTTATCTCCCGGTCACTCCTGCGGATCGGTCTCATTTTGGGCTCCTTTAGACAATTGTAGTCATTATGTTGCCACAGTGTCTACAGCCACATCAACCATAATAGCTGAACTTCCTCAGCCAATGGCAGCCTGAAACACCGGCACAACACGGTCATCTTCAACCATGACCTCATGGGCGCAATGTTCAATCAGTTCATACAGATGAAGATACTTGGCAATTTCTGCCGCCTGTCCACATTTTCTGCCGTAATACTTACCCGGCTGGGAATAAACATCGGTGACACTTCTGTCGTCATAGACGGCAAAATCAAAGGAGCTGTTGGTATCACGTCCGCTGATGTCAATAGTTGGTGGCAACTCCTCACGAAACGCCAGTCGCACATCAATGTCGTCCTGTTGATGTGCAAGCAGCACCTTCTGAACATCCGTATCAAGCAACCCATCCCTGCTGGTAACAAAAATTCTGGTAATCTGCACCCCACGATCAAGAGCACGCAGGTTTGCCTGATAGAAATTAACCAAAGCACCTCGATTAAACCATCCGGACGTTAACGGTGAAACCGCCTTTATCTGACGGGTCGACTGATTACTGAGCCTGGCCCCCTCATGGTAAAACTCCATCTCATCTAGCGGGATATACCCCTCCTGTAGCAGACTGATACTCTTAAGGGTAGCGGCAACAAGTTCATCGGCCTTTGCCTTGCACTCACTGTCACTGATCTGCGCCAGAGCAAGGGGGATTTCGTGGACATGGCGAAATTGATCTGCCAAGTGAACCTTTGATTTTTCAATATCCTCCCTGATCAGATATGTTACCAGAGACAGCAGAATGCCCAACGCAAATACCAGATAGGCGGCAACTTCGTTTTTCAGCACCATGTGAAAGAAAATCGCTAATCCCGAACCGACCAGAAACTCGATAAATACAGCCAGTTCGTGGATTTTTTTATTAATATTTAGCATCGACACTTCTCCTCTTTTATATCTATACAAGTTGCAATCTGTCTGAAGCAGCAATAAAAAAAGCCGGGTTACCGGAATATCGCCTGATATTTCGGTAACCCGGCTGTCTCGTTGAGACCCTATGGGCTTCTGCCCCATCTTCACAGATGGTTTAGTATTGTCGTATATCTGCTGCTTTTTGATTATCGTGTCACTGTTGATAACATCAACGCGACGGCAATGTCAAGCAAAAACTTGCCAACACCGATGCTAAGCAGCTTGAATTACTGGCTTTTTACCTGCACCAACATAACAATGAGCCAAGTTCTTTTTGATTGATAAAGATGACTGATCCCGGTTTAGAATTCCTTTGGGTCTCCGCCTCTTTACGTTAAATCACTGCTGTTTTAAGATAGGGCTTTGCCCTACAACCACCGCTTTTTCCTGAAGAAAATCAGCATCCCTATTGTCACCCCTGCCATCAGCACAAGCACTATAGGGTACCCCAATGGATACTCCAGTTCAGGCATATGCTTGAAGTTCATGCCGTAGAGCCCGGCAATGAAGGTGAGGGGCATGAAAATGGTGGCAATAATGGTCAGTACCTTCATGATCGCGTTCATCCGGTTGCTGACGCTGGAGAGGTAGATATCAAGCATGCCGGAGAGCATGTCCCGCAGGGTCTCGGTGGTCTCGATGACCTGGATGGTATGATCGTAAAGATCCCGCAAATAGGTGACCGTTGTCTCCTTGACAAGGGGTGACTCCCTGCGGATGAGGGCACTGACCACCTCCCTGAGAGGCCAGATGGACCGGTGCAACAGTAGCACCTCCCGCTTCAGTCGATAAAGCCTGGCGAGGGTTTCAGGAGTCGGCATATTCATCAGCTCTTCTTCCAGATCCTCTATGCGGTTGGCGATATCCTCCAGCACCAGGAAGTAGTTATCAACCACAGCATCAATCAGGGCATAGCAGAGATAATCAGCCCCCCTTGTCCTGAGCCTGCCGTCAGGGTTCTTCAGCCGATCCCGTACCTGGGCAAACGGATCGCCGTCAAGCCCCTCCTGAAAGGTGACCAGCCAGTTACTCCCCAAGAGAAGACTGATCTGCTCGGAGAGAGTCCCTTCGTTGGAGGGGGTGAACATCTTCACAACCATGAAAAGGTAGGTCTCGTAGTCCTCGCTCTTTGGCCGCTGATCGGTGTTGACGATATCTTCCAGCACCAGCGGGTGGAAGCCGAAACCTGCACCGATCTTCTCCATGAGCGGCAGATCGCTGATCCCCTCCACATCGACCCAGGTAACTACGGGCTCAGGTGCAACCCGCAGTTTCAGGTTTTCCGGATCGAGCCGCCGTGTCTCAATCTTCTCATTGCCATACTCGGCAACCGTGAGCGTCGTGGCACTCTGCCTGACCTCGCCGACATGAACCAGAGTCCCTGGCGAGGCCCCTGCTTTCAGCCCCTTACGGGGTTTGATGATTTTTTTCATATGCGAATACCCTTAATGCGCCTCGCTCCAGTTGGCGCCATGGTTAATATCCACCTTCAGTGGCACGGAAAACTCCACCGCGCTCTCCATTTCATGGGCCACGAGCTGCTCCATATGGATCAGTTCTTCTTCCGGCACTTCAAAGACCAGTTCGTCATGGACCTGCATGATAAGGCGGCTGGTAAGCTTTTCCGCCTTGAGACGCCTGTCGATCCGTACCATTGCCTGTTTAATGATATCCGCCGCTGATCCCTGAATCGGGTAGTTAATGGCGTTGCGCTCGGCATAGCTCTTGACGTTAAAATTGCTGCTGGTGATATCGCTGATTGGGAGCCTGCGGCCGAGAACCGTGGTGACAAAACCATGCTCGCGGGCGTGGACAATGCAGCTCTCCAGAAACTCCATGGCTCCTGCATGGCGCAGCTTGTAGTTGTCGATGAACTCTTCAGCTACCTTGCGGGAGACGCCGAGCTGTTTTGCCAGGCTGAAAGCGCTCTGGCCGTAAATGACACCGAAGTTGACGGTCTTAGCCTGTCGCCGCATCTCAGGAGTCACCAGCCCGGGGAGGATGTCGAACACCTCGCTTGCGGTGCGGGTATGAATATCCTCGTTCTTGGAAAAAGCGTCGCAGAGCACCCTGTCACCGGACAGATGGGCCAGCACCCGTAACTCGATCTGGGAGTAGTCGGCGGAGAGGATCTTGTGTCCGTCTTTGGCAATGAATGCCCGCCTGATGAGCCGCCCCTCGACACTGCGGATCGGGATATTCTGCAAATTAGGATCGGAGGAGGAGAGTCTGCCGGTGTTGGTTACAGCCTGGTTGTAGGAGGTGTGAACCCTTCCTGTTGACCGATCCACAAGCTTTGGCAGGGCATCGGTGTAGGTGGACTTCAGCTTCGTCACGCCTCGATATTTGACCAGCAGGGCAGCAATCTCGTAGCCTGCCTCGGCAAGCCGCTCCAGCTCCTCCACATTGGTTGACCAGCCACTCTTGGTCTTGGTCTTCTTCCCCGAAGGGAGCTGCATCTTGTCAAAGAGGATCTCACCCAGCTGCTTCGGTGAGTTGATATTGAACGGCTCCGGAGCAAGGGCGCAAATGGCGGCTTCAAGGGAAGCCATTTCAGTGCCGAATCGGGCGGAGAGCTTGAGAAGAAGCGGCAGATCGAGGCGGACGCCGGTCAGCTCCATCTCGGCAAGGATAGTGAGAAGGGGCATTTCCAGATTGTGAAAAAGCCCGTCCATAGCGGCTTCACTGACTTTCGGCATCAGTATTTCGTGAATCAGGAATGTGGCGTCCGAATCCTCGCAGGAGTAGCGGCTTGCTTTCTCGATAGCCACCTCGGCAAAGCCGATCTGTTCCTTCCCCTTGCCGGTCAGCTCCGAGTAGCTGATCATTTTATGGTCAAGCAGTTCTACGGCCAGGGAGTCAAGCCCCTGGCTCTGGCGCGAGGGGTTATTGAGGTAGGCGGCCAGCATGGTGTCGCACCAGATATTGGCAATGGTCAGATCGTAGCGGCGCAGCACCTGGTAGTCGTACTTGATGTTCTGGCCGATGATTTTATTGTCTGGATCTTCGAGGAGCGGTTTCAGCTCTGCCAGCACCTGCTCCAGCGACAACTGACCCACGATGAGCGCTGGCGGCGTGTTCTGGGCAAAGAGCCCCTCCCCTTTGCTGACAGGCTCGCAATGTCCGACAGGAATATAGAACGCCTCGTGGGGCTTGAATGACAGGGAAATGCCTACTATGGCGGCTTCGCGGACATTGAGGCTGGTGGTCTCAAGGTCGATGGCAAATTTCCCGGCAATAGACAACTCCTGGAGCACGGCTCTGAATGCGGTTTCGTCGGTGATTGTCCGGTAACTCTGGCTGCTCAGGGTCGAGCTGCTGGTAAGCTCTTTCATCAGGGTAGTGAAGCCGTAGCGTTTGAAAAGCTCTGTCAGGGCAGAATTATCAGGGGGTGAAAGGGTAAAGTCATCGAGCCTGTAGCTGATCGGCACATGGTCATCAATGGTCGCCAGCCTGCGTGACAGCCTGGCCTGATCGGCAAATTCCTGCAAGCGCTCGCCGGTCTTACCCTTCACCTCGTGAGCCCGCTCCAGAAGGGCATCCATGGAGCCGAACTCCTGTACAAGCTTAATTGCCGTCTTTTCGCCGATCCCCGGCACTCCGGGGATGTTGTCGGAAGAGTCACCGGCCAGACCGAGAATATCGATGACCTTTGCCGGTTCAACGCCGAAGCGCTCCAGAACATCGGCAATACCGCTCTCCTTCTCCTTCATGGTATCGAGCAGGGTGACATTGTCAGCAACGATCTGCATCAGATCCTTGTCACCGGTGACCACCACGGTCTTGAGCCCACGCTCCCGACAATCGCGGGCAATGGTGCCGATTATGTCGTCGGCCTCGTAATTGGTCAACTCCAGCGCCGGGATATTGAACGCCCGGACCATTTCTTTGATAGGCTCGATCTGCTGGCGCAGGTCATCGGGCATGGCAGCCCGATTCGCCTTGTATTCCGGATATAGTTCAGTTCTGAAAGTAACTCTGCCGGCATCGAAAATCACTGCGACATGTTCGGGTTTACGCTCTTTAAGCACCCGCAAGAGCATCTGGGTAAAGCCGTATATGGCGTTAGTAGGTGAACCGGTCGGTGAAGAGAGGTGACGGATAGCAAAGTAAGCACGGTAAATGTAGGAGGAGCCGTCAATCAGGTAGAGGGTTTCGGGGTTTTTCATTTACCATCCTTGGGAGCGCCATTTCCAAAAACTTTCCACTCGCGTTTCTCAAGAGGAGCTATCTCTTCTTGGGGTCTGGTGAAAAGCATGACTTTCAGGGTAATGTCTTTCAGTTTTTCGCCTTTTTTAAGGGTAACCGGAAGCGGCTCAAACTCTTTGGTAGTGTTAAGATACTCACCGGCAGCAGGCTTACCACCACCAATAACACTGCGGACCTTGAGATAAAACGTGCCGCCATCATTGGTGCGAAGCTGATAGCGCCCTTTTTTGTCGGTTCTATCTGAGATGAATATTGGCCGTCCCTGCCCCACCGGATTGTAATAGGCAAGCACGACTGCCCGCTCAACAGGTTTACCTTCAGTGTCGACGACAACTCCTTCAACGGCGGTAATACCCTTGTCTCGCTGCACTATATCGGGTGTCCAGAGGAATGCCTTGAGTCTGCCAAGATTCAGTCCTTTGTTGTTTACAATTTCCAGAGGAGTGGCATTGCCGTCAGAATCCCCGTGAAAGTAGAAATACTCCTTGTCAATCGCAGGCCCTATTTCAGCTTTGGGATTCTTCTGGGAAAACTGCAGGTAATAAGTCCCATCCACAACCTCAAGAGAAAATTTACCATCTTTACCGAGTGGAGTTATCAGGTCAGGAACCCGCCAGTATCTGCCCATTGAAGGGGGCGGGCCCAGGTTCTTGTCGAATAGGAGAATAACTCCGTGGGACATGGGTGTCTTTGCGTCAATCATGATCTGACCGGAGATGGTTGCAGGCAGATCAGCCTTTTTGCCATCGCCTTCATCAGCTGCGTATGCAGTCGCGCCAAACAATAAAAAGAAAATGAGTGTAATTGCTTTCATCGAAAATACCCTCTTAATGCTTTGGTGTTACTCTGTTGGTGATAATATGGCATTTGACTCTCAAATGCCAAAATTAATTCGCTGCCCGCCCTGAAGCTTTTGGCACGAAAAAGTGACATTGTCCGCTATTTCGGGAAGTATTTTGTCAGCAAAATTTCGAAACGGCCATCAATTCTCACCGGAGTCAGTTCTTCGTCGCCCATAATTCCGGAAAAGTTATTAAACCCTCTCTGCAATGAGGCCTCAAGCCAGGCAAGCGATGCCGTGGTATCTCCTGCAATTGCCTCCAGACGCGCCAGTTCGTATGCATTGAAGGGATCGCACCTTTTCTGCAGCTCTTCGATTCGCAGGTAGGTGGTACGCGCTTCGCCAATCCTGCCAAGAATGAGCTGGAGGTTGCCGATCTTCTGATATATCTGAACCGCGTCCGGCTGCAGTGAAAGAGCCTTTCTGTAGCGGGATTCGGCCTCAGAGTAGTCAGAATGCCTCAGCGCCAGATCCCCAAACGCGGCCCACCCCATAACATCTTCCGGGGACCGCCTGAGTAGCTCCCTGAATGTCCCGTCGGCATTGGCATAATCGTTCAAAGCAGTATACGCCAGCCCAAGATTGTAGCGGCAAATGTTCGAGTCCGGCTTCAACTCGAGCTCCTTCCTGTATGCGCTGGCAGCTTCTGCAAGCCTCGGCCGTGGTGAGTTATGCAGAGCCTGTCCCAACAGACCCCAGGCAACCGGACTGGCGGGTGACTTCCTGACGGCATCGCTCCAGAGAGTTTCTGCGTTCTTCCAGACAGCAATCCGTTGAAAAGAGAGTCCGGACAACGCTCCTAAAATAATCCAGAGTGAGGCAACGAAAACCGTCTGCCAGCGTTCTCTGCCCAAAAGTATTCTGAAGAGGCAGGCAGAAAGACCGGCAACACCGACCATCGGGAAGTAAAGATAGCGGTCGTTCATCAGGGTTATAAGTGGCACAATCTGCGAAACAGGCAGGATGGCAACAATGGCAACTGAAGGCCAGAAGGCAATCTGCCTGTCAAAACGGTACCAGCGGCAGATGAGCAGTATAATTGCTGCAAGAAACAGCAATGCTGCCAACACCTGGAGGTTCAGATTCTGGTAAATAGCCGGAGCGTAAAAGGCGCTGAGATTGATCGGCCAGACAATCATTCGGATATAGCTGCAAAAGACCGGAAGCATGGTCAGAAACGTCGCCACCGGCCCCCCGCCATAATAGCCGGAACGCCCACCCCCGGCACCCCAATGGCTGTAATCAGGGGTCTGGCTGAGGATTGCCAGAACAGATGCTGCCACAGCGACGAAAAGATAAGGAATCTTATCCAGAAACCTGGGGTGCACCTTTTCCGAAGGATAACAGTGGTCAAAAATAACCATCACCATGGGAAAGATGACGGCGGCTGATTTTGAGAGGAGCGCCAGCATAATGGTTACCAGTGAAGCAGCGTAAAAAAAATGTTTCTTTCTGACATCCCCGTCCCGGTAGACAATATAGAACTCCCAGGCAAGGAGGAAGAAAAACATCGCCAGCAGATTTTTTCTCTGGGATATCCAGGCAACAGATTCGACCTGAACAGGATGGAGTAAAAACAGCGCTGCCCCTATCCAGGCAGCCTGCCGGCCAATGAGCCTCAGGAACAGCCGGTAGAGAAGCAGCCCGTTGCAGACATGAAGTGCAAGATTGGTCAGGAGATACCCTCCTGCCCATAAGCCCCAGACCGCATGATCAAACATGTATGAGATCATCTGGACCGGAGCATAATTTCCGACATAATAGGAGGAGAAAACCACTCTGATCCTGTCCCAGGAGAAACCCTGTACATCCTGATTTTCCAGAACGTACTTGTTATCATCCCAATTAAGGATAAAGTTATGCCCCAGAACTCTGCCGTATACCGCAAGGGTCGCAACGACAAGCAGCATACATGGTAGCAGGTGGGGCCTGAATCTCTGCCAGCAGTCCGTTATTTTGGCTCTATCCAGAAAAATAGCGTTAGCCATTGCCCCCTGCTTGCTGCCAAGACGAATCATTTAAGTCCCTCTTGCGAAAAATACTGCTGAATAAGCATGGCAAACCGTGGATCGTTCGAGAGGTTTTTCAGAAATTCGCTGTTCCCCAGCTCTGCATACCCCCTGAACCCTCTCTGAAAGGCATTGTTCAGCCAGAAAAGAGCCTCATCATTACGGCCGTCAAGGGCCTCAAGACAGGCCAGCTGATAAGCGAGAACCGAGTTGTATGGATCCCTGACAGCTACCTTGTTAAAATAGTTGCGAGCCAGGCCGGTATTGCCACGCTGCAGTTCAAGGCTCCCCAGGTGAAGATAGACGATAAACGCTCCCGGCTGGATCTCAAGAGAGCGTTTATAAGCCTGGTCAGCACCGGTATAATCCTTTCTCCTGAGACGGTTATCTCCAAGGATCAACCAACCGGTAGCATGATCAGGTTTTACCTGAAGCAGCTGCAAGAGGATACGGTTACCCGCCTCCAGGTCGCCCTGTTCAGTCAGGAAATTGCCTAATCCGCTCAGAGCAATGGGGCTGACCGGATTTACTATTAATGCACTTTCGTAGGTCTTTTTGACCGACTCAACATCTCCTGCCATACGGTAGGCATCTGCCAGCAGCGCCCAGCCCCGGTCACTGGCAGGGGTCTTCTGCACTACATCTTTGAACAAAGAGATGGAATCTCTCCATATCAAAGTCTGGCTGTACGAGATCGCAGCCAACCCACAGAGCAAAACCATTGCTGCAACAGCAGCCAAGGTGGCAAATCTGCCGTCATGCAGCCGGGACAGCCGCGAAAAGGCTCCCCCCCCAAAAGCGGCCACTCCGATTATGGAGATATACAGATACCGGTCATTGATCAATGAAAGCATCGGCACAATCTGGGAAAGGGGTAGCAGTCCGACCCAGAAGAAGCAGATCCAGTATCCGAGGCGTCGGTCATATCTGAACAGCAGGAAACCGCATATGGCTGTAATCGCGAGCAGAATCCCTGCAAAGACAACCTCCCCTGCAACTGTCGTATAAATGGTCGGAGCATACTCGGCGGTCAGGCCAAACGGCCAGAACAGCATTTTCAGATATTTGCAGAAAACCGGCAGCATGGTCAGAAATGTTGCCCAGAGACTTCCGCCATGGAAACCGGTTCGTCCGCCGCTGCCGATATCCGGACGTTCACTGTAAATTGCCATAAACCCAACAGCAACAGCAGCCAGAACATATGGCAGTTTGTCCAGATACCGCTTTTTTCCGTCTGGCTGATGGAAACAGACTTCATGCATTACCAGCATGAGTGGAAACACTACTGTCATTGATTTGGCAAGTAGTGAACAGACAAAGGCAACCACCGACGCCAGATAGATAAGACGGCGTTGCGTCGGCTGTGCGTTACGATACCGGCAATACGCCTCCCAGGCCAGCAGAAGAAAGAAGAGAGCCAGTAGATTTTTCCTCTGGGATATCCATGCCACCGACTCCACCTGAACCGGGTGCAGAAGAAAAACAGCTGTGGCAAAAAGCGCAAGTACACGGTCGTTGTGCCATTGAGACAGGAGCCGGTAAAGCAGAAGGCCGTTCAGGATATGAACGCAGATATTTGTAAGAAGATAGCCAAATGGATTCAATCCCCAAAAGCTGTAGTCGAACATATAGGAAAGTATCTGGACTGGGGCATAATTCCCGATGTAAAAGCTGGAAAACGCGGCCCGGATATTCTGCCAGGAGAATCCCCAGGAATCCGGATTTTCAGTTACATAGAAATTATCATCCCATGTAACCAGAAAATCATGCCCGAGGATACCAGCATACACGACAGTGGTTGCCACAACTATTAGCAGCAGTGGCAGCAGATTAGGTCTGAACCTCAGCCAGGAGTTCATTTCGGCCCCTTGTCTGTAAAGAATCTGGTTTGCAAAGTGACAAAAAGCGGCTCATCTTTGAGTCTGGAAAGCTCTTTTCTGCTGTGAATCTCTTTTACATCGCGGTATCCACGCTGAAATGCCACTTCAAGCCATGACAGGGCATTGCCCGAATTCCCCTGCCGCGCTTCAAGACAGGCAAGTTCAAATGCAATTTCCCCATCCTGCACCTCTTTTTCCACCCGAAGGAAACTGTTTCGGGCTTGCTGCAGATCTCCCCGATCAGCATAAAGTTTACCAAGGACAATGGACACCTGCAGAGCCTCCGGCTGCAAGGACTGCGCCTGAAGAAGGCATGACAGGGCAGCATCCCTCTCCCCCAAAAGCCGGTACATGTCACCCAGAGCGGTAAGGCCCATTACATTGTCAGGTCGCAGGGCAATAAGCATTTCGAAATGAGACAGGGCTTTACTGTAATTGCCTCGCTGTTGCTCTGCTTTACCAAGAAGATAGAGTGTCGAATCCATTGGCACGACTTCCATCGATTTTTCAAAAGCAGCGATAGCTTCAGCTTTACGGTTGTCGGGTGAAGCTTGCAAGGAAAGCCCCAGATTCTGCCAGACCTCTGCTTTCCCCGGCGCCTTTTTCACCGCATCCTGCCAGAGAGTGATGTCATCGCTCCAGACCCCTGCCCGCACATAGGAGAGTATCGAAAAAATAATGATGACCAGAGTGGGTACCCAGACTACTCTTGAGCCATACTTCTCATTAATACTTGCGACTGCAAGACCGAAAATTCCGGCAATACCTATCATCGGGAAATAGAGATAGCGGTCATTCATCAGGGTGACTATCGGGATCAGCTGCGAAACCGGAATGAACGCAACAACAGAAAAAAGCACCCAGAATCCTGACCGTCTGTCACGCGTTAAGAGTCTCCACGAGAGTACCCCCAGAAGCAGCAGTATCATAAATGACAGAATCACCGGCAGAGAGACAGAGGTATAGACCGGGGGGTCGTAGAGCACACTCAGATTAACCGGCCAGATAATCATCCAAAGATAGCGACAGATGACCGGTAGCATGGTCAGAAATGTTGCCCATGGGCTCCCGCCATGATAAGCAGTGATGCCTCCGGCAGACGGACTTCCCCACGTTGCTGTGTCAGGCTGCTGACTTGACATTGTTATCAGCACCAGCAGTATTGACAGGGCAAAATAAGGGATCTTGTCAAGCCAGTGTTTACGGGCTGTCGTCGGCGGGAAACAGAAATCGTAGAGGATGAAAACCAGGGGAAGGATGACAACGACAGATTTACTTAGACCGGCAAGAACGAACAGAGTGAGGGATGCAAAATACCATAAGCCTCGATTGTAGCCTTTGTCCCTGTAGTAACGATAGCACTCCCAGGAAGCAAGAAAGAAAACCATGGACAGAAGACTTTTGCGCTGAGATATCCACGCCACCGACTCAACCTGAACCGGATGAAGCAAAAAGATTGCGCTCCCCCACAAAGCTGGATAATTTTTCGTGAACAATCGGAGAAACAACCGGTATACCAATAGTCCGGTAAACAGATGCAGTAAAAGATTTGTCAGCAGAAACCCGGTCGGGTTCAACCCCCATAATGCAAAGTCTGCCATGTAAGAGAGCATCTGCACCGGCGCATAATTACCGAGATAATAGCTGCTGAAAACCGCCCGTATATGTCCCCAGGAGAAACCCTGGATGTCAAAATTGTTGGTTACGTAGTTGAAATCGTCCCAGGAGTAGATAAACCGGTGCCCAAGGATTCTTCCGTAGAGAGCAAAAACAATTATCAGGAGAATCAGAATTTGTACTCGATGGGGACTAAGCTCGTGAAGTAGTTTCTTTATGCACTCTGGCATTTTGTCTACTTACCTAAAAAAGTATTTCTACAGAAGTGTGGCCAAATATCTGAAAACGATCCGTCTTCAGCTTGACATCACACGGATTACAGAATCCGAAACAGTCGCAATATCTGAAATCATTTGAGATGACAAGATCTGGATCAAGTATATTGCCAAGCGCAGCTCGCCCTTCGTAAAGATCGCTGTGACACCTGTAGACTCCGCCGCCCGGCCCAATTAGCAGTTCGGTTGTTCTGCATTGGACCTCCTTCCTGACGTTACGGTCGCAGGCATCAATATAGGAATAATGTCCAGACATCACGCCTTCATGCTCGCCGAGAAACTCCTTTGTCCGGAAGTCGATACCGAGTTCCTGACAGTACCTCTGTGCTCGGAGCACCTCCGCGGCCCAGATCGGATGCAACACCCCCCAGATGCCAATGCTATAACCAGCATCAAGAAAGAACAACACCCTGGCAGCCAGCGCCTCGATCTTCATTGTTTCAGGGTGATAGCTGACCCGAATTGAAGCATACGGAGCATCTCTTTTCAACCGTTCCGGAGATATCTTCTCCATGAACCGTTGCGGATGTACTTCGAGATTGGTCAGAAGGTCGATATTCAGGTCTGATCGTATTCCGTTCACGACACGATAGAAATCAGGATGGAGAGTAGGCTCCCCCCCCTGAAGAGTCAAAGGGAGATTCTCCGCAGAAACGAGACGATTGATCCCAGCCAGCCATTCATCGCCTGAAAGGAGTTTTACTGGATCCGCAAGTTCACCGAACCTGTTGATACAGTAACTGCACCCAAGATTGCATTCAAGAGTCAGAAATACAGCAATATAGTTATAACTATCTGGCAGAACAATTTTGGGCAATTGTTCAGTGAGGATATGTCTCTGTTCTGCAATAGGTGAGATCATTTATTTGCTGACACCATATGAAAAATCATTTGTTTCTTTTAGATATTCGACGGAGTACGAGTCCAAACAAAAAATGAGCAGCTGAAACTATATTTCTTGCAGTGAGCGAATTGGATGTCCCGTGCTGGCGCTCCCCACATACGGTCGCAACTTCTACATAAGATCTCCCTTGATCCAGTAACCTTGTTATCAGGTCTGCCTGAAAGTCGAAACCGTAGGAGTTTATATGCCATCGCATCACATCGTAGCGCAGATGAACAGAGCAGCCGTTGTAATATTTGATCCTGTATCCACTTATTGTGTTCACCAGAAAGGTGAAAAACCGCGACAAGAGCCTTCTAAAGAGCGTTCTGTTGCTCCCCTGAGTATGTGTCGGGATCAAAATGTCTGACTCACCAATATGCTTGAGTATTGATTCGATCTGATAGCTATCCTCAACATTATCCCCGTTAATCAGACGATAATATCTGCCGTTACCAAGGAATGACGCCTCTATGAAGTTTTGTGCTAGGCCACGATTTTTCGCCAATGTGACAAGAACAAGCGGATAATCGGGATGATTTGCCATGTATTTTTTGATGATCGGAACAGAGCTATCTGTTGAAGCATCATCTATGATGATTGCCTCCCATGAAAAATCCAGTCCGGACATTGCTTTTGACACCTCATCAAGGGTGCCGGTAATATTATCTTCTTCGTTATAGCAGGCTATAAAAAGGGTAAGGTCCAGAGATGACCCGGTCAAAGCAGCAAGTCGCATCTCTGAAGAACTGTATACTTTTGCATCCTCAACAACCTCTAAAACCCCTTCAAAAAGTTTCTGCACCTACTCAGCTCCCATAATAATTAGAATTTCTATCTGGATATTTTTTGACTATGCTCGCGTAATTGCGAACTTTTTGAGATTTTCAATTACAGTCAATGGTGAATATTGGAAATGCTCCATTGCGAATCTGTTTGATATCATGAACGAATTATCAGTAATGCCGTCATTTTTTTTATTTGAGCATGAACCGGTGGCTTTAATTATTTCAGCAACAACATCTCCTATCGAAATCGGATTTTCAGATGCTATCGGGAATGCATTAAATCCGGAAAAACCCTTTAAAACAAGGCGCTTTACAAAATCAAGCAGATCATCAGTGTGAACAAGGTTGTTAAAAAGCCGCTTTTCATTGAAAACAGGTATATCGTCTCCGTTAACCGCATGGGAGAGAACTTGTGCCAGCCAGCAAGCGTGTGCTCCGCGACCGACAACTCCGCATAACCGCAAAGAAACTGTCGGGAAGGAATTCTTATTATACTCGAAAACGGTCTCACACAGATACTTTGAAACTCCATAACGCGACGGATTAATCCGGTCACTGTTTTCATCCAGCAATCCGCTCCGGACGTCACCATTGAGATTGACGCTGGAGGTGTAGATGACCCCTCTGGCGCTGACTCTTTGAGCAAAGAGAGCAATGTTTTCAGCCATTGCCAGGTTTCTACCGATGAATTCACTGGTCGACAACGACTCGGAATCCGGGAGCGCAGCAGTGTGTATGATGTAATCAACCGGATCCAGAGCAGGAATTCCCAGCGAAAGATCACAGACCATCCAGGTTACACCCGGCGCAGCTTTTGGAGGGACATCTCTCCGGCAGAGGCCAACAACCTCGTGACCACCGTCTGATTGCAGCCCCTCGGCAAGTATACGCCCGATAAAACCGCCGGCACCGGTAACAAGTATCCTCATAGTATTTGCGCCATTCTAGACAAAATCGATATGTCCGGCATCGGCATCGAGATATTCGAGGATCTGCCGGTTACTTGAATCAACCACGCAGTGGTGATTGCATACTGCCGATGGATCTATCTTGAAAAACCGGCTTTTATCTGCCTGCCACATCGCTTTGAAGCTTTTGTCACGGATTGAACCAAGCAGTCCGTCGGTCAGGTTGTACGCCTTGTCATGGCAGGAATATACGTTCTGATCAGCACCGATGACCGGTGATATCTGCAAATACGGACACCAGTGGTAGTTCTTTTCAAAAGATTCCAGCTGAGCATGGAACGAGTCAAAGATTTCGATACCTTTTCCGCAGAACTCAGTCATTGCCCTCGCGGTCTGCTCTTTGACAATTGAAAAGATCGGTTCATGGTAGTGGTTGTTCTCAGTAGCACTGTTGCTGACAATACAGGGCGCAACCTTGACACTGTCAACGCCCGCAGCATGCAGCTTACTGATAAGCTCGAAAATATGGCCGCAGTTGCGACGGTCAACGACAATACAGGCACCGAGATAGCACGAACCGTCAAGTTTTGTGAAGTTTTCAATGTTCTTCATAACCCGGCTGAATTCACCATCCGGACAGCCACGATAGGCGCTATAGCTTGCATCATCCCAGCCATCAATGGATATCCGCAACCAGGTGGCATGTTTGGCAAAAGCATCGGCCAGACGGCCGTCAAGCAGCGAGCCGTTTGTCAGCGCAGCGAATTTCACTCCGGTTCCGGCAAGCTTTTCAACGGTGTCCAGTAGATAGGGATAACAGAAAGGATCACCACCGCCGCTGAACGTTATCGCCTTAACCCCCATCGCAGCTATATCATCAACCATCTCCAGCATCTTCTCCCGGGGGATGAAATCCTGCAGATCCATATCCTCTCCAAGTTGGAGATTTTCAGCCCGGTACGCACAGTAGCTACAGTTATGGTTACAGACATTTGTCGGCTTTATTCTGACGTTGACTGGGGGGAGAACTGCATCGGACGCCATTGAAAGCGACTCGAGTTTTTCCCTGAAGTGAAAAATCTTCATTCTTGTATACAAAAGCCCCATCCTGATCTCCCCGACTGATAATCCTAAACGAAGTAAATGAACTCGTAATCGCCGCTATAACCGAATTCGTTAAAGAGCCAGATCCACTCTTCCGGAGAAAGGAAAACGGCACAGGTCAGTGCCCAGCACTGCAGATTAAAGAGTTCCTGTTCGTTGCGATACCCTTCAACCACCAGATAGCTGTTTTTCCCGACTCTTTCTATCTCCTGCAAAGCGGACTTCAAATCGGGTAATATAAGGTTATGCAAAGTAGTTAGCGAAATTACCAGGTCAAACTCTTTATCGGCATAAGGATACGAATCCTGGGCGCGGTGAACAAAAAGCCGGTCAGAGATCTCGGTCTTGGCATTGACAATGGCGTAGTCAGATATATCAAAACCACAGACTCTTGCTTTTGGCAAAAGCTGTTGCAGTTCATAGAGAAGAAAACCCTTGCCGCAACCGACAGCCAGAATTGCAGCATCATGGCGAAGGTTATATGTCTCAACAAGTTTCTCTGCAACCAGCCGCCACCTGCCGTCATATCTATAACCGCCATAGCCGTAACGGCGGTCGCCATCCCAGAAATCCTCATCATAGCGCCGGGCAACCTGCATGCATTCAACCTTGGCATCCACCATTCTTGCCAGATAGTCGCGACTGGTTACAGTGTGCAGAGGTGTAACAATATTTCTGAGACAGCCCACAACTATCCCCTCCGTAATGACGCAACAGTATTGGCAATATCAGCGGTAGCAATACCGAAAGACCTGCGTAACCCTTCAGTGCTGTTGACTTCATGAATAAAACCGGGTGGTATCCCCATCAGGGTAAGTCCCCAGCTGACAGGATGTTCCGACCTGACGCGGGCCAGCATACTGCCGAGCCCACAATTGACAAAGTGCTCTTCAACACTGACGACATGATCTACCATAGAGAGCATTGTCAGGAGAGCAGCAACATCGAGCGGCTGCACGGTCGGAACAGAAATGACCAGCGGACTGAAGCCGCTTTCTTCCAGCAAATCAACTGCAGCCATGACCTCTGCGGCGATTGACCCGTAAAACACGATTGCAGTGCCACTGCCGTCTCTGACAATATGTGGGGAGGTGATATTTAAAGGGACAGTACGACTGAAAGTCGGTTCGCCGCGCTTCGCCAGCCTGACATAGACTGGACTCAAGCTATCCAGTGAATAGAGGGCTGCCACTGTTGCTTCTACCGGATCCATCGGGGAGATCGTTACAAGATTGGGAAGTGTCTGTACAACCCCGATATCCTCTACCGAGTAATGACTCATCCCCATCGGCGCATAGGTTATACCGCTGCCCACCCCGGCAAGGACTATTGGCAGCTCCTGATAGCAGATGTCGTTGCGGACCTGCTCATAACATCGATAAAGTACGAAGGGGATAATATTGTAGACAATCACTTTGTAACCGGTCATAGCCAGCCCGGCAGCAAAACTGATGGCATTCTGTTCCGCGACTCCCATGTTACGAAAACGGTTCGGGTACTCTTCCTTGAATTGATCGAACACACCCAGACCGGCATCTCCGCTGAGAATGAATATATCATCCCGAGTCTTGCAGGCTTCGATAATGGTATTGATAAACGAGTTTCTCATCCGATCTCTTCCAACGCCCTTGCTCTGTGCTCTGCCGTCACGATGTAATAGTGCCAGATCAGCTCATTCTCCATGAAAGAGACACCTTTCCCCTTGATTGTCCGGGCAACAACAACTTTTGGCCTGCCGCAGCTATCTTCAGCGAAGGCCGCAAGCAGCGCACCATGGTCATGGCCGTCTGCTTCGCAGACCTGCCAGCCAAAAGCTCGCCACTTCTCTGCAACAGGCTCAAAACTGCAAACTTCTGTAGGTCTGCCATACCCCTGCAGATTGTTGCAGTCAATGATTGCCGTAAAGTTATCCAGCCCCATAGTTGGAGCAAACAGTGCGCCTTCCCAGATAGAGCCTTCCTGTGTTTCGCCATCACCAACCAGCGCATAGACCCGGCGAGCGGATCGCTGCTGCTTGAACCCGTACGCCATGCCAAGCCCGATATTGAAACCGTGACCTAAAGAACCGGCTGAGCACTCAATTCCGGGAGCAACTGTCATATCCAAGTGAGCTGGCAGACAACCACCAGGCTTGCAGTATGTGGCAAGCAAATCACGGTGCATGATCCCTTTGGCAGCAAGTGCGGCATACAGTGCCGTTGACGCATGGGCCTTACTCAGTATGAATTTATCGCGGCTATCCCACGGATCAAGCTTAAGTATGCCTGAATAGAGTACTGTCAGGATATCGGCACAGGAAAGAGCGGAACCGACGTGCGGGGCAGATGAGGAGTATGCCATCTCGATAATATCGCGCCTTATGCTGCGCGCCATGTCTGACATCTGGTCCGAATGCATTCTGTTCCTTTTAAATAAAATTTACGTGCCCGCCAGGATGGGTAAGTTCCCAGAGGTAAAGATTGATTTCGTCCATCCGGCAATTAGTGCGGCAGCAGTCACTATTTAGTTCACAAGCAACAAATTCAAGCGATTTTGAGCGTTTTTCCCCTTCCCATATACGCTTAAAATCTTCCTCGTAAATATTCCCATATAGAAAACGCTCATCCTCCAGAAATGCACTGCATCCCCACACATTTCCGCCAGCATCAATATACGACCAGAAAGGGAGAGCAAGGCAGCGTTCATAGCCCCGCTCAACATTCTGCATCTTGTTAATAGGGTTGCTACGAAAAATAACCCTGAAGTCTTCATCGTTAAAAGAGTCAAGTTTTTCGGACAGATGGAGCAATGGTGAGTAATCAATTTTTTCATACGTGCGAGTAAGGCTTTTATGATGTTGAGAATACGGTTTTATCACCAGATATTCTCCACCTGCCTCTTTTACAAGCATGGCAAGCTGCTCCATCTCTGAGGCATTTTCAGGGAGCAGTACCGCCTGCACACCAAGGGTACACGTCAAACCACTACTCTTGATAAACTGCGCAGCAGAAGCAATGTTGGAAAGAACCTGCTGAAAATCCTCCGGTAGGGTCCGGTGAATAGCAGAATATGTTGCAGGAGTGCCGGCATTGACACTGACCTTGATCCATTTCAAAGAGGGAAGAATCTGTTCTGCCAGGGCAGATGTCAAAAGGGTTCCGTTTGTCGATAGTGCCGTGTCAATTCCGGCAGCACAGGTCTCCTGTATGATCCCTGCAATATCAGGGTGAAGAAGAGGTTCCCCCTCGCCACCATACAGGACTGACTTTACTCCGAGGGATCCGAGTTCTGTAAGCCTTAGTCCGATAAGTTCTTTATCAAGGAAGCGAGGCTTGTATCCGGCGAAATCCAGCGCACAGAAGGTGCAGCGGTGATTACAGCAACCGACAGGAGATATCTCCATGTAAACAGGATAAATATTACTGCCGGCAAGCCACTGTGCAACACGATGGGGATGAAAGATTAGCTTATGACTGTCAATTCTGAATAGATCGGTATGCGACATGTGGACAAGATAACATCACTGCAAATAATACGTCAATCGCTCTCTCCCTGAGTCATGAGACGCTTAACAGAATCAAAAACAGTTGTTGCAGCGATATAATCAATACAGTGAGTCTCCTGGGAGCAGTCCTGTTCGATACAGGGGATGCAAGGACGATTGAGATCAGGGAAAAGGGCCTCACCTCTGCCGTAAAAACAGGTCTCGTTTGGGTTGGTCGGACCGTAGAGGACAACTATCTTTTTCCGTAACGCGAGGGCGATATGCAGGCCAAGGCTGTCATTGGTTACGAGCAGACGACAGGAGTTTATCCAGTCCATGTACGCATACAGGTCATCCATCCCCTGCTGCATGGAGTAGCTGTAACTGCCGTCCATCAGGGTCTTGAGTTCATCCCACCCCCCTTTTGGCCATGATTTATTATGCCATTTAGAGCCAACGGCCCAATTAAGGCCGACGTCATAGATTTCCGAGCTCTTCGGTTGATAGCCAAGGATGTATTCCTGTCCGTCCCATTTTGCGCCAACTATCTGCAACAGGGACTCCTGCCAGCTCCCCTGATAAGTTCTTTTCAGATCACCATCCTTGCACAGGGAAAAAACCTTTTCGCAGCCATCATATGCTTCGGCAACGCCATGCATCTCATCAAACCTGAAACCGTAACGCCGCCAGGCAGATATGGAGTCAGCCAGTGCGCAAACGCCAGGTACTTTTTCAAGATTGATGACCGTATCAAAACGCTCTCGCTGCAACTGCAGGACAGAGGAAAGATCGTAGGTCAGAATGCGATTAACCAGTGGATTCTCTTTCAGTAGCGGATACGCCTGTTCATCCACCAGCCAGGTGACATGATCGTCAGCAAACGGGTAAAGGATAACCGTTGTCCGCAGAACATCACCAAGACTTGTAACCTTACCGATACCTGCATCAATTGTCTCGGAGTAGCCGAGCTTTATTATCAGGACTTTTGACATTAATTTATCCCTTAAGAGTTGCCCCCAGATGGAGAGACTTCCCTGAAATATTCGCGAATCTTTGGATTTTTACTTATTATTACTGCATAGCCCTGAAGGCCAGCTTCCATTAGAGCATTCATTTCAGATGCGAAGCGTTTATGCTTGGATGTTGAAGAAAGATTCAGTTCAATTTTTTCATTCAGCCTGCATTCAAGAGGAGATATTTGAAATCCTGACTCCACAAGTTTGTAGAAATCGTAATGAAATTCACCGGTTCTTTCTTCACTGATCGACATGGGATTCTGTTTGCGGAGTAGATCAAAACGTTTCAACTGATCGAGGTAGTCACCGATCTCAGAATTCATAACCCCTGAAAGCTGTAGCTGCCTCCCTGCAATTTCATACGCAATATCAATGAGCGTCTCCATCGTCTCGAACAGGGCCAGAGCTTTGTATGCAAGCTGCTCGTTTCGCCCCAGTTCTCCATTTTTGTAACGTTCTAGCACTCCAGGCTCTTGCAGAAAGGCATTCAGCTCCTCGCGGCTTGTCCACAATTCCTGAGTATCTGCCATAAAGCCTGCATAAAGTTCTGCAAGCACAGGATTATCCCACACACACCTGTTTATCTCCATGACAAAAGCCGAGATACAGATACCCTGCTGTTTGAGCAGAGTATGAAGCTCCGCAAAGACACCGTTATTATAGAATGTCTCGACAGTCAGATCAAAGCAGCGGCACTTCAGGTAATTCTGAAAGCTCATGGAGTTACTGGCAACGCAAATTTCATCAACTTCAGGAGCATAAAATGTCTCCCCAAAGAGAGAATACGGGTTAACCGTATTGTGTATAACGCGAAATCTTGTCTCCAGACCGTATTTTTTGCGACTTTCAGCTGAAGAGAGTTCAGCGCCCGGCAACATTATCAGCTGATGGGAGCGAACCACATGAATTCCTGCATCCATGAGATCCGCAGCTGACTTGCAGTGTGCGGCGAAAGTGTCGCCGGGCAATGCTACAATTATTTCGGAAAAGCTGTGTGCCTGTTGGAGGTCATGTTCAGATGCAGATTCAATCAGGTCGCTGACAGAAACATTGTGACGCTCTATGTTCTGTAGCACTTCCGGGTCTGATGACTGGATTGCCGCACTGAACATACCACCACGAATAGTTGCAGCAGTTTTGAGTACAAGCTCTTTGTTATTTTTGCCGGAAATACTGACAACAAACTCAGGCCATGAGTGCTGTTCCTGGACCATTGCCATTTCTTGTGCAGTCACCAGATCCTGCTCATACATACCAAAGTTGGAGTCCGCAAGAAACAGCGTAGATGAAGCGGCTCTTGCGCCGATATACCTCAGTTCATCGCGTATCCTGCCATCGCTGTAGCGCCTGACCGGCGTAAAGTAATCTGCGCCGTCCTGGCAATAAGTACAGCTAAAAGGGCAGCCACGAACAGTCTGCATAACAGCTGAGTTCCCCGCGTCAAGAAACCTGTCGCAAAGGCCTGTCAAGTAAGGGGAAGGCAATGAATCAAGAGGATCAATCAAGGGGAGCGGAGAGCCGGCGATCAGCAACCCGTCGTGATAATAATGGCAGCCAGGGACAGAAATTAGCAGCGACTTCAGACGTTGTATGTCAAAAGCAACTTCACGTAAAGCCTGATATAGCCCAACAAATGAAGCCTCTCCTTCACGATACACAAAAAAATCGATTTCAGGGTTCTCTTGCAGAAAATCCAATTGCCGGGCAGGGTCAATCGGATAATTCGGACCACCGAAAATTGTTATGCAGTTGGGATACCTCGCTTTAATCCGCCCGGCAAAAGCTCTGGATATTTCATAATTCCAGACAAATGTTGAAAAACAGACAATACCAGGCTCAGACGTCAGTAGCATTTCGGCAAACTCGACAGGATTTATCACCAGTTCGACCGAAATTTCACAACCTATCTTCTCTAGGGCATTTGCTGCCACAAGTGAAATCCCGTATGGGACTGCGTTGCAGTTATGACCGGAATGAGTAAGATCTGCAAAGATGATCTTCATTTAAAGATTGACTCCTGTGGTTTTACCGTAGGCACTACAGCAAAAAAGTTTTTCATTCAATCAGGAGAAGTCTCTGGCGGGAACCAGTACATCTGGCCGGTCGCATTGCCTGCTCTACGAAAAGACTCAACAGCCTCGGATTGCATCCCCAGGCCCTGAAGCGCCAGACCACGGTGGTAAAAATACAATCGATGCGGAAATCGCGCAATAGCAAGATCGATATCTGCGAGCGCATCAGAATATAGTCCTGACTTGATCAGGGCCTCTGCCCTGAAAGCATAAAAATTGAAACTATCCGGAGAGCTGTCCCGCTGTGCTATCTGCAGGCAGGTAGAATAATCTGCAACAGCTGCTGCGTAATCTCCGGAGTCTACGTAATAGAGAGCTCTGTAGAAATAAGCCTTATCAAATGATCGTTTTTTTATAACCTTCGACCACATAGCACCTGAATTCTTCCAGTCAGCTATAAGTCGTTGTGTCTCAACCACATAGAATGAAATGAGTAGGCTAAACACTAAAGTCAGCGCCAATTTCATCCACCGTTTCCAACGCAATGCTACTTTTTCATAGCCAATTGCAACCATTGCAGCAGCAGCAACAGAAATCAACAATGACGGCAGATAAGTGTACCGAGGAGTGATAATTACCTGAGCCCCTCCGGCAAAAAAATGTAGCGTCGGAATTATGGGTATAACAAATGAAATTACGGACACCGCCAGAAGCGGCATTCTGTAACGCCAGTATATAATTCCACTGAGAAAAAAGCAGACGCTGATTGCCTTTAAGATAAATATCGGAGGAATCTGTTTCGGGAGATCATAATAAGGAAGAATACCTATAGGAAAGAGCATAATACGCAAATAATCGAAAACAGCATTTCCGGCAGCGATCGCCCGAATACTGAGAGGGAACTCCCGTAAAGGGTTAAAACCGTCTGCCTTCGAATGAAGCAATATGGTGTAGGAAATTACTATGACTGCAAAGAGAAAATATGGCAGCTTTTCAAAGGTTACCCGTTTCCAATTATCTTTAAGCAGGCGTTTTAACGGATACCAGTCCAGAACCAGCAACATTCCCGCCATGGGAATGCTTGTTGGTTTAGCCATAAGAGAAAGCAGAAAGAGGCTCAAGGAAAGAACATAGTTGCAATATAGCACAGCTTTTGCCTGACTTTTTTCAATGCAGTCAACATACCGCAGGTAAAAGTATATTGAAGAAAGGCTAAACATTCCATTTAGCACCGCCCTTCGCTCAGTCACCCACACAACCGCCTCCACCTTTGTCGGGTGAATTCCGAACAGCAATCCGGCAAGAATCAGCAAAGTTGAATAGAGCTTTTTATTCTGTAACAATCGTTCATGATCACTCAGTATCTTTCTGAAAAGAGCGTCAGCTATTAAAACTACCAGTCCGGTATTTATTGCATGAAGCAAAATGTTAGTCAGGTGGAAACCTAACGGCTTGAGCCCCCAGAAATAATAGTCAATAGCAAAAGATATATAAGTCAGTGGCAGCCAGAAAGAATTAACTGGAGTAGAGGTAAATGCCCAGATGAGGAAATCCATGTCCAGATATCTGATTGACTGATTGTTAAGAACGTAGTCCTGATCCTCCCAATTAACAAAATCGCATGATAGTGCCCGCAGATAAACAACAAAGCAGACTATGGCCACTGTTAAGACAATCGGTAACAGATCAGGAAAACTCTCGCGCGCCTGATCACCCTTTTGAGTGCAATTACGGTAACGACCCAGCATTTTGCCCCTTCATCATAAGAAGTAATTCCAATTTGATGCTTGTAAAGAAAATGATCGTCATTATATTATGTTATTTTTTTGCCTTGGGCAAAGAAAACAACCGAAAAAGGTAGCGCAAACTAATTCTCAAGGAAATCGATGAAAATACTGGTCACAGGTGGAATCGGGTTTATCGGCAGCCACATAGCCGAATACCACGCAGCCAAAGGCGATGAGGTCGTGGTAATTGACAATCTGAGCAGGGGAACGCTCCTCGGCAAGCCGGTTTTTAATTACGATTACACCATCAATCACCTGGCGGAATATAAAAACATACGATTTGTTAAAGCCGACATACGAGATTTTAAAGTGCTTTCCGAAGCTGCTGCCGGATGCGACCTGATATTCCACGCAGCTTCTCAGACCGCTGTAACTGCCTCACTGCTCAACCCTGCCGAAGACTTCACCTCCAACGTTGTGGGCACCTTCAATGTCCTTGAAGCAGCCAGGACAAATGGGGTCGGCACGGTTGTATACTGCTCCACCAATAAAGTATACGGCAATAACGTCAACAATGTCGGCATTGTCGAGAACAGTACCCGCTACGTTTTCGAAGATGCCTATCGAAATGGCATTCCAGAGACCTTCCCGATTGACCGTTGCGAACATACCCCCTATGGCTGTTCCAAGCTTAGCGGAGACATCTATTGCCAGGAATACGCCCATCGCTACGGGATCAGAACCTGCAACCTGAGGATGTCCTGCATCTACGGAACAAGGCAGTTTGGTGTCGAAGACCAGGGGTGGGTCGCCTGGTTGGTTTATGCCACGTTGCGTGGTCTGCCAATAACCATTTACGGAGATGGAAAGCAGATCAGAGACCTATTGTTCATCAGTGATCTGGTTGATCTCTATGCGCGATTTCTAGTGTCAGAAATTCCTAACGGCGTTTTTAATGTTGGCGGAGGACGGGAATTTACGGTAAGCATCATCGAACTTCTCGACATCCTGTACAACGTTACTGGCAAGAGATCGGCAGTAACTTTTGCAGAGTGGCGACACTCTGACCAGAAGGCATACGTATCCGACATCGGCAAAGCCTCTACTGAACTACAGTGGCAACCGCAGATATCTCCTCGTGAAGGTATCGACCGGCTCGTTAGTTTTATCTCGGGCTGTAGTCTTCTCGAAGGGATCGATGCATCTCTGCCCGGCAAACACTGACATGCCCCTTCCGCCACTCGTCAGCATTGTCATTCCCGCTCGAAACGAACAAGACTCTCTAGGGAAAGTCCTTGACGAACTGTTAGAAACCATTGGGACATTGAATAATTACCAGTTCGAAGTAATAGTAGTTGACAATAACAGCACTGACAACACCGCTGTCATTGGTCTTGCCAAAAGAGCAAGAGTCCTGAAAGAGGTGCGACCAGGGAAAGGATTCGCACTGGCAAAAGGGTTTGAAGCTGCTACCGGCGATATAATTGTCATGCTGGATGCCGACTACTCCCATTCGGCAAAAGAACTCCCCTGCTTTCTTGAAAAAATGGAGCAAGGGTTCGGTCTGGTCATCGGCTCCCGGCAACTGGGGCAAAGCGATGAATACACACCGACAAGAAAGTTCGGGAACCTGTTTCTAACCAGCGCTTTCAGGCTACTCTTTGGCTATCATCTGACTGATGCACTAAATGGCTTCAAGGCTTTCAGAAGTGACGTAGTCAAAAAGCACACTTGCACATCCAAAGATTTCGAAATAGAAATCGAGCTGATTTATTATGCGTTGATAGAGAAAATGGGCGTAGGAGAAGTAAAGAGTCATGAAAGAGAGAGATTCGGCGGCAGGATGAAGTCGATCGCCCTGATACATGGCCCGAAGTTTCTGGCAGCAATCATCAAATACGGAATCAGGTATCGACTTTCATAACATAGAGTTTCTAGTATTCTATCTCTCCTCTTTCCTGACCAGCAGAGCGGAAATCTTCTTCTGCCTCCTGTAATTTCCCAAGTCTTTTTTGTGCCAAACCACGATGGTAGTAATAGACCGGTCGCGGATTCAGCCTGATTGCGACCGAGAAGGTCTCTACCGCCTCCCTGTAGAGTTCAGCTTTTATGAATGCGCCACCACTCATTGCAACATATTTGAATGCCTCGGGGTTTCCAGCCTGAACCGCCTTATCAGCGGCCATCCTGAAGTCGTCTGCTGCCGCTGAATAGTATCTGTTTTCCATGAAATACAACCCTCTATAACTATAGGCACGCCCCACTGGATTTAATTCTATCACCCTTGTCCAGACGGTACCGGCGTTCTTCCAGGAGCTGATAAGGTGCTCTGTCATACCGATGAAACTAATGCTAACGGCAGCAAGCAGAGCATATGCAAGAGTCCGCTTGGTTATTCCAGGTATTTTCCCGAAAACCTGAAAAAGAATAAATACAAGCACAATGGTTGGCACAACTGATGGGAGATAGGAGTGTCGCGGAGAGTAGGCAACATCGACCCCTACCTGAAAAAACGGTAATGTCGGCAGCAAAGGGATGAGAAACGCAAGACAGACAGCAGTGACAGACGGCTTTCTTTTATTGATGCAGAGAGCAAAGCCGATAACAGCCAAAACAATGACAGTTCTGGCATATGCGGGAACTGGATCGGCAAGAACAGGAGCTATTGTGTTAAAAATGTGAATGCCGATCGGATAGAAAAACAAACGGCAAAATTCGACAATCGAATAACCTGAAACTACAAGCCTGTCTGAAAATGAGAACTGGGCGTACGCGTAGGGAGCACTGGTAAGGCTCATATTGAAAATTGTCAGCCAGGTTGTCATTGCCGCGAGCACAAAAAAAGGGACTTTTTCCGCAAGAACTTTTACGAAGCGTCCCTTGTGGAATCGGCACAAAGGGTACCAGTCTGCCACCAGAAGAAGCATGGGGACAAAGACGCTCGTCGGTTTTGCCATCAATGCCAACAGAAATAATATAAGCGATAAGAGATAGTATCTTCTGCTACCGGTTTCTTCCGTTTGTGCATCCTTCAGATAACAAAGAATCGAACCAAGAGCCAGCATCCCATAAAGCACGTCCTTTCGTTCAGAAACCCAGGTAACTGATTCGACCCTTAATGGGTGTATCGCCCAAAACAGTCCAGCAAAGAAGAGCATGGCAGGATACCGATACCCCTCCGCCGGAGATTCCCAGCGGTCTTTCAGTAATCTGTCTGCCAACAGCACAACAAGCCCGGCATTGACTGCATGGATTACAATATTGACCAAGTGGTAGCCGGTAGGATTAAGCCCCCAGAAATGATAATCTATAGCAAATGAAATCCAGGTCAACGGTGCCCAGTAATCATCTGAGAACTGGTGGGTCAATGCCGTGATTATCATCTGAAAATCCAGCGTTCTTATGCCGCTATTGTGTATGACAAATCGGGCGTCATCATAATCGATAAAGTCGCAGGCCACAGATCGCAAGAAAACCAGAAAGCATGTGATGCCGGTAATCAGAGCGACATTGACCGCTGCATCTTTTCTAATATTCATTTTGATAAGTCACCCGTTCCCCTAAATGAACTACCGACCGTCACAAAACCCGGCTAAAGCAATCAACGGCGTTCATTGTTTAAAACTTTTTCTCCGACATGCAAAGAAAGTATTCGACTTATTTCCGTGTCGTCCAGCTTGTAACCAAGCTCGCGCGCCTTTAACAGGTCACCCCTTGCAAGGCCAACAGAACCTTTCGCCACATACGCTAGGCCTCTATTGTAGTAGGATTCAGCAGAACCCTGATCCAGCCTCAATGCCTCTTCAAATTCACTAATTGCCTGCATGAACCGACCCTGCCGATAGTATACAAGGCCCCGGTTGGCATGACCCTGAAAGTTTTCCGGTTCGAGCCTTACCACCAGGTCAAGATCTAGAGCAGCTCTGGCATGATCGCCCTTAAGTTCAAGAATGGAAGCTCTAAGAAGAAGATTTTGAACATCGAGTGGGCCTTTGCTGACAATATGGTCTGCATCTGCAAGGGCCTCATCAAGTCGTCCTGCAAATTTATATGCAACAGCTCTATTCTTATAATAGTCCATGCGCCATGGACGAATAATGATAGAACGATCGAAGTCTGTGAAGGCCCTGTCTAATTCCCTGCGTTTCAGGCTGATTATGCCGCGATGATGCAGCGCATCCGCCTCATCGGGTTTAATCCTCAGCGAACTTTCAAGGTCAGCCATAGCAAGATCGTCCTCGCCAGCATTAGAATAATAGGCCGCACGGTTACTGTATGCGAACCAACTGGCCGGATTCCTTGATATGATATCAGTGAACAGAGTCTGGTTGTTCTGATAGACCTTCCCCTGCTGCCATGTCAACAGGCAACAAATAATTATAATGGCACTGAAAATGACCTTGTCAGCATGCACAAACGTTGATGGCAGTTTCTTGTTCAGCTGGCTAAAACCGACACAGAAAAGGGTAATAACGCCAAAGTTGGCAATATAATAGTAATGATCTGCTACAAATGAAAAACGGAATGAATATACATTCAAAAAGCCGAGAACAGGGAAGTTTGTCCCGATTACGAACAGACATGCAGCAAGTGGCCCTCGACCGATCTTTCCTTTGTAGAGCCATAGGAGCAGGAGTACGACTATGACAGAGATCGGGAAAAAATATTGCCCCCATTGGCTGGCATCCAGATGCCATCGCGGGTAGTTGAATACCAGTGGGTGGGGCCATAACATCTTACCGATATGGAACCAGGTTGCCCGTCCAGCAATGAGCAAGCGCTCAGTAATGGTGAAGGCCCACTCAGGTCCTTTTGCCAGCAGATAATCCGCCTCGACCTTCATTGTCAGAAGGCCTAAAACAACAGAAAGAAGGAAAAACGGTGCCACTTGAAGAACGTCTTTGCGTCTGATCCGACCGTTTTCCCACCATGCGAGAAGAAGCAGTACTGCCGGCAGGGTGCAGGTGACTGTCTTGCTTAAAAGGGCGAAGCAGAAAAAGATTAATGATGTCACGTAATACAATCCGGTCATTCTGCGATTGCCGAAGTCACTGCAATTGCTAACAGAATATCTCCGATAGCTGATAAATGCCAGAAGGTAAAAGAATGCTGAGAGGATATTCTTGAGTTCAGTAATCCAGGCAACAGATTCAACATGAACCGGATGAACTGCAAAGATGCAGGCTGCCCAGAAAGCGCGGGGAATATCCAGTAATGTCAGACAGTACCAGAACAGCAGGGAAACCCCTGCGTGCAAAACAATATTTACCAGGTGAAAGTAGAAAGGGTCCAGCCCCCAAAGGTGAATCTGTCCCCAGAAAACCGTGAATACCAGTGGATAGAACTGAATCGTCGTCCCGGGTACAAACCAGATTTTTAGCAGCCCGCCAAAGGAAGCGAGCTGTTCGAGACTGAGCACGTGTGCATCATCATCCCAGATAAAATCTGCCGTAAAGACCGATGAATACGATAATACTGTCAGGCAGGTAATAACAAGCAGACCTATCCAGATCGATCGCCGGGAATTGGCCAGCGTTTTACTCTCTCCGGCCTTAAGTTCATCCGTTGTCATCTCATTACTCAAGAAGCCCCCCTATTCAAACCAGCTAATCGGACCGGATTCGGGGCCAGCACGGCGGAAATCCTCTTCTGCGTCTACGGCTCTGCCCATTGATTTCAAAACCAGACCACGATGATAATAATATACGGGATGCTGATGGAGTGAAATCGCTGTCGTAAAGTCGCTTAACGCTTCGGAATGCTTGCCCCCCTGGCGGAA
Source organism: Geobacteraceae bacterium (assembly GCA_013377075.1). Lineage (GTDB taxonomy): Bacteria > Desulfobacterota > Desulfuromonadia > Geobacterales > DSM-12255 > VEOV01. The sequence goes on from JACABD010000024.1 coordinate 42,309, forward strand.
AGCCTCGCCCCGGAAAGCGTAAAAGTTGTATTCATACGGCCTCAGCGTTGGAGTTACCCTGTCAAGAGCGGCAGAGAAATCGGACACGGCCTCATCGTAACGGCGGGACGCAAGATACAGTTTACCCCGCTCCTTGTAACTTATTGCCAGCGGTTCTATCTGGATTACTCTTGTCCAGAAAGATTCAGATGTTCGCCAAATCTTCTGCTGCTTGACCGTTGATATCATCAATACGACCATAATTGCGAAAAGCAAAGCAATTGCCGGATAGTGACTGGAGACCTCTTGTGTAGAGCGAACTCTCATGCAAAGAAACAGCGCCAGGAAAACAGCCGGTAAAAGCGATGGCAAGTAGGTGAACCGGTCTGCAAAAGACTGATCACCATTCTGGAAGATTGCCAGCACAGGCAGGAGTGGCAAGAGAAAGCCGAGAAGACATACAGTCAGGAGCGGAAACTTCTTCCATCCGTAAATAGCCCCCCAGACAAGTACCAATGCCGAAAAAACGGCCTTAACCACATATGAGACTGGCACTGGATCTGGAATGACATCGAAGGGGCTGAGTCCGATCGGGAGTGCCAGCATCCGGACATATTCCCAGAGGGCATTTCCTGAGACCGCCACCCGCTGGGGCAGCGGAAAAGCCTCATACGAAACGAGATGCCGGCTCTGAGCTGCGAAGAAAAAGGTTGAGAGTATTACGACGATTGTAGCCAGCCAGTAAGGCCACTTCTCAAAAATGAGTCTGCCAAGCGAACTCTCCTGTAGCCGCCCCGAAGCCCAGTCAAAGAGGACCAGAAGCGCAGGAAGGACTACGCTCACTGACTTGGACATGAGCGAAAAGACAAAGCAGAGGAACGACAACAGGTACAGCAAGCGGGTGCCGCTGGAAGTCCCCCCTCTTCTTCGTCCTGCGTACTGCAGATAAAAAAGTATGGACAAAAAAACAAACAGACCGTTAAGGACATCCTTTCGCTCGGTCACCCAGACAACCGACTCCACCCGTAGCGGATGAATCCCGAAAAAAAGCCCGGCAATAAGCAGAATCACCGGATAGAGATAACCTTCACGTCTTGCCCCAGCCCGAAGCTTTACAAACCTGTCGGCAATCAGCACGACAATGCCAGTATTTACAGAATGTAGCAGAATATTGGTCAAGTGATAACCGACCGGGTTCAATCCCCAGAAATAATAGTCTATAGCCAGGGATAACCAGGTAAGCGGCATCCACCAGCCGGCATAGGGAGAGAAAAACATCCTGGACAGGCTTTCAAAACTGATCTGCCGGATAAGCGGATTATCCAGCACATACGCAGGATCATCAACGTTTACAAAGCCGCACTTGAGCGCAGGAAGAAATATCAACAGACAGATCATTGCTGTCATCAGAGCAACCGGCAGCGGGGATATTTCACTTTTATTGAGCATATGGGTATGTGTCTGAAATCATCCGTACAGCATCAAAGAGCAACATGCATGTCAACGGAATGGATTATGTACCTTCTTCGTTATTATTTCTTTAACTCAAGCAGCTCGACATCAAACACAATAGTAGAATCTGGCGGAACAATTCCATTACCTTCCTTACCCAGGGCAATCTCAGGTGGGCAGACCAGCTTCGCCTTACCTCCCTGCTTCATCAGTTGTACCCCCTCGGCTAGACACTTTGTAACCTCTTCAACCACAAACTCCCCCGGCTCACTCTTGTAGGTACTCTCCATCTCTTTCCCGTCAATGAGTGAACTCCTGAAATGAAGCTTGACTTTGTCAGTCGGTTTTGGGAATTCACCCTCCCCTTCCCTGAGTGACTGAAAAATGAGCCCGGAGGCTGTCGTAACAGCTCCTTCCCGCGCCGCTTCATGCGCAATGAACACAGGAACCCTAGAAGCAAGTTTCTTTCCGTGGGCATCCCGCCTGGTAGTCGCAAGTTCCTGAGATTTTTTACTATAAGTAGCAAAGTCTGCTTTAGGTTTCCTCCCTTTGGCGGCATCATTAAGACCTCGCTTGACAATCCGCAACTCAGCCGGGGTCAGATCGAACACTTCCAGCTGCCTCGCCAGAACAAGTCCGACCGCATACAGTGACTTCTGCTCTTCGGTCAACGGTCTGTTGACAGGCTTCTTCTTGGCAGCATACGCCGGAAGAGACAATAAAAAGACCATTGCCACAACAATTATTTTTTGCATAAAAACCACCTTTATCTGATTTTATTTTACTCTGCCTCGTGCGCACTTAATTCCAGGGTTATTATATGGATGTTCAAAAACAGGAGCAAGTGCAATCACCATATTGTAACCATGGTGAATACCTGTCAAAAGAGCGAATGTCACGACATTTTTAAACCAGTTGTCAACGAAAACAACTTAAGGTTATCTGCCTGATTTATCAACTGATGGCACAACGTCCTTAGGCCTTAGCTGCTCGGTTCCGACAACCTCTTTGCAAAAAAAACGCTTAAGCCTGAGAAAATGTTTTTCAAAAAGGTGCCATAGCACCCATGAAACCAACAGCGATCCGTTGATTGAAAGGATGAAATAGCTGATCGATGCAGGGAAATATTCCCATTGATACTGCTCAAGCAGCTTTATCCAGACGATAGTATTAACTAAAGGGTGGAAAATATAAATTGCATAACTATGCTTGCCGTAAAGTCGAAAGACTTTATTATCAAATACCGTAAGGAACAGATGACCTCTCGGTAAAAAAAGAATCACATTTATTACAGCAGCAAACATGACGGCAAACAGAGTATAGCCAAAAGTATTTGTTGCCGGGCTTTCCTTAAACACAAAAGTTGCATCAATAATTATCACAGTCAGACATAATACAACTGCAGCAAAGAGAAGTTGTAACCGCCATTTCTCCAACCATGGTCTCAGTTGAGACCTTAAACATATCGCCAGCAAGGCACCAACAAGGATTGAATCCATCCGGCAGAAAGTCCATGAGCCAACCCGTATAAGTTCAATATCACTGAAAACAAGAACCGCACTTCTGAAAAACATTGTAAACAACAGCAAAAATATTGTTACCGACCTTAAACGGCGTAGCCCCTTGCCTCTATCAGAAGTGGCTTCTGTGCCACCACTATTGCTTAGGACACAACCCCAGACAATCAGGGGCCAGACCAGGTAGAAGTGCTCTTCAACAGCAAGAGACCACAAATGCCCGAGGAGGTGCTGCAAAAGTCCGTTACTGTTTATATCGTTCCAGAAATTTTGCAGATAACAGTAATAGGAAATATAGTAATATGAGGGGATTTCGCCTCTGACATTATTAACAAAAAATGGCACAAGAAAAAAGATCACCGAGATATACAAGTAATAAAGAGGAGAAATTCTCAATATGCGCCTTGCATAAAAATTAGTGAAATAACGCCTGGAATGTAATGCCTTAAGAAGAATTCCTGTTATAAGAAAACCAGACAGGACAAAGAAGAAATCAACGCCAAGAGAACAGTATGCTATCAAGTGCCTGAAAATATACTCAATCCTGCTTAACTCTGAAGCAGATTCGGTCTGAATATGTCCAAATAACGGGTCTGTAAAAGCATGACATAGCAACACCATTACAATAGACCACCCTCTGACACCATCGAGAGCTGGAATATAACCATCTATATGCTCTATGTAGCGGTTATCATTCATATACAGATCTTGAGCTACCACTCCCCCCGATATCAAAAAGGACCCAATCATTCTCAAGAATAAAAGCTTGCACACCGAGGGTCTGAGAAAGAGTACTCATAAAAGAACGATTACCTTCATTGTTAAGACAGAGTACGTATCTGGTATTGAATCGCTGACGGATAAGATTCGCAGTATCAGGAGGAGGTTCATGAGTGAGTCTGAACCAGAGTCGATACATGTCAGGATCCTTCTCATAAAAATACCTGGGGTTCAAAGCAACGACAAAGCGCAGTTCGGGCAATGCCATCATCAGCGTACCGGTAAATATCCACTCTGGAGAAAATACCAGCACACCCTTTGGGATAGTTCTTCTGAGAAATTCCGCTGATGCCGTTGGCATATCATCCTGCCGCCTTGTCATAGCAACGATATAGTCGGCATTAAGGGTGACTGTATAGACCACTGACATCAGCACTACAATAATCGGTAAGAAGCGCCATGGCCGGTGACGCATGGCAAGAGCAAATGCAACAACCGAAAGCGGCACAAAGTATTCGACAAACTTGTAGGATTTGACCGTAAGCACCCCAAACGAAAGGGCAGATAAAACAAATACAAGCGTAACTACATCTTTTTTGCGGTTACGCCAGGCAATAATAGTGGCAATCGCAAGCATGATAACTGTGAGAAGAAGACAATGAGTCCAGATATCAATCGTCGTCGGAGACAGCTCTATTCCTTGTTCGAAACCAGACTCTTTCCCCCAACTGGATCGGAAAAGTACGCCAACAATTTCTATCCATGTCAGGCGAATCAGGTTTAGAGTGTTAGGATGCAGCAAGAGTCCTGTAGTAATCCCGGCAATGCTGACAGCCATAGGCTTCCAGCGAAGACAGCCGACTGAGACCCATCGAGCGGTTTCGACAATTGCGACCAATATCACCGGCAAATGCCAAGCTACATAGGACCATGGATAGAGTGCAGAGACTACAGCCAAAAGAGTGAGCCGTTCCCTCACTGCTGACCAGAGCACTACAAATGCCAACGAAATAGAAAAGAGAAACGGTCGGACAAGCGCAAAACGGTAGAGAAATTCAAACGAAGCAGTCAGCGGTATAAGTGCCCAGAGCCATGGAGCATACACCTTCTCAGCACGCAAAATAAGAAACATGGTAACTAGAACTGTAGCTCCCGCAACTGTTCCGATAATTTGAGCAGCAGTAGTCCAGCTTATTCCCATCAAAGCAAAAGGTACAAATAGCAGATGAAAAATCAGCTCCTTGTCAGCATAATGATCAGCAAACCAGCTGTACGGTGTCCAGGGAAAAGAGTAGAGAATCCCATGCTGGCTTATAAGCCGTCCGACAGCAGCGTGATATGCAGTGTCGGCATCAAGCGGATAAGTTAAAGATAACTGAATAGCTGCGACGACAAGAATAAAGACAAGAAGACAAACTGGAGTTGACCAACGGAATGTTACAGGCATGATGCAGGATATTTCAATGTTGGCAAGGAATCAAGTTTTCTAAGCACCATATACCGACCATTGCACAAATATGGATTTGATTTAAACAGGAGCAACAGAAGAAATCATAGTTTTAGTGATTTAATCGAATCTTTCTTAAGGCTCACCTCAAAAAAACGTTTGAGTTCCAGAAAATGTCTCTCAAAAACATGCCAGATTATCCATGAAACAAGCAGTGATCCTGCCAGGGAAAGAATAAAATAGACGATGGCACCATGAAAGTATCCCCACCGACAATATTGGAACATAGTGCCACAGATAACAGCATTCACAAGTGAGTGTGTCAGGTAAATGGCATAGCTGTGCTTTCCATATAGACGAATCACCCGGTTATCGAATAACTTCAGGAACAGGTTGTCCCTTGGTAAAAACAGAATTAAATTTAATACACACGCAAAGAAAACAGCAAATACGGTATAACCAAATGAATTTGTAGCCGGACGGTCTTTAAAAACAATAGTTGCATCTATAACTACCATAGTCAAACATAACGTAAACGAACCAGATAAAAGATAAAATCGCCATTTCTTCAAAAACAACATTGTTGGTGTCCTCAAGCTTATGGCTAAAAGAGCGCCAATCAGTATTGAATCTGTCCGGCAGAATGTCCAGCAACCTGACCAGTAACTATCAATATCCGTAAGAATAAACACGTAGCACCTTAAAGACAAAGAAACAAGAATGAGAAATACAGTAACTGCTCTTAAGTACTTAAAACCGTCCACGCCATATGAATAGTTCTCCTCGTGGGACATTCTTCTTGCCACACAAAACCAAATTATTGCGGGCCAGACAAAATAGAAGTGCTCTTCAACTGCAAGAGACCACATTGGCCCGAGCAGTCTCTGAAGCAGTTCATTGGCACTTGGATCAGTCCAGAAATTTTGGAAATAGCAGTAGTAGGAGATATAGTAAAATGAAGGTATTGTGCTACTGAAGCTAGCAATGACTATGGGAAATAGAAAAAAAACTGAAGAAATATACAGGTAGTAAAGAGGAAAAATCCTCAAAGTACGCCTAGCGTAAAAGTTTATGAAATAACGCCTGTGTTGCAACGATTTCAACAATATTCCCGTAATCAGAAAACCAGACAGTACAAAAAAAAAGTCAACGCCTAAAGACCCATAAGCCGCTAATTTCTTGGCAATAAACTCTGTTTGACTTACCTTCGAAGCATTATCAGCGAGATATTGTCCAAAAACTGGGTCAGTAAAAACATGGCAAAAAAGAACCATGATAATCGCCCACCCCCTGACTCCGTCAAGCGCCGGGATATAAGAATCTATCCGCTCAATGTATCGTTTTTCGTCCATACAAAATATATCCATTTTATAATAACTAATCACAGAATATTTGCAAAATTCTCTGTCATCACCTTACGAACAGCTTAATTCTCACACTATTTGCCAATTACACCACTCCAAACAACACTTTTCGTAAAACTAACCCCCAGCTTTCTTGCATTATCCAAAGCCTCCGGATTAGCCTCCATAAAATAGCCATCTCCTACCCCACGATAATAGTTTTCAATTGAATCTTTCATTGATAGCTTGATTTGCTTCATCTCTAGATACTTGTCCGCAGACCAGTGATCTGCAAAGCTGACAAAACAGGCAATCCAGAAAACAGACAAAAATAGTATCTTGCCCCTGGCAGATCTTAATACAACCCACCAGGCAGCAGAAACGGCAGGTATCAGAAACATTCCAAACTCTGCGTATCGCGAATGTTTCGAAAGACTGTATCCGGCACGCCCCATACTAATAGCCGCAAGAGTTAGTATCAAAAAAGTTATAATAGCAATCAGCTGCCATGTATACGCTTCTGAACGCCTCTTGCAGTCTGTCAACAGCATAATAGTCGGAGCAATCGTAATAAAAAGGATAACTACTCCCGGGACCACATTTTCAGACTCGAAACCAAATCCCAAACTTAGTACATTCATAAAAAACACCCAGAATTCCTTCTGTGAGGGCAATGTTAATGGCAACGTTCCAGGATCCAGATATCCATAATAATAGTTTCCTGGCTCCCCCATTATTTTAAGCAAAGCACCTCTTCCTGGCTCAAAATATCCTTTAAACCAGAACCCCACGCCGACGCCCACCAGCACCCATCCCGTTGCAATAGAGATGTACCCGGCGACAGATCCAATCAGTTTATCCTTTATACTAATTCCCAGATAGATTGATCTTATGATTAAACATACCAAAGCAAGTACAAGGCCTGACGAGAATGAATAAATCGCAAATAGTGTAAAAACAGTAAAGATGAAAGTAGCGCGAAGTAACTTCTTTAAGTCAAAGGCAAACTGAAGAGCAATGATTGAAAACAGTAGTCCCAGGTGGATCTGCGATTGAAACCCCCAAATATGATTCTCCCAATTGAGCGGTGACAGCAAAAAGATCATAAATGCTGGCAAAAACAGTGATCCTTCCTTGGTGAAATATTTTCGTAAAAACTGGTAAAACAGAAGCAGCAGCCCAATGAAAATGAAGAAATTAAATATTGTCTGCACAACAAAGTTAAGATGAAACAGTTTAAGGTTCAACCAAGCAAGTAAGTATGTGAATACAATCCTGTGTTCAAAGTGAAAGCTAAACAACCATTTCAAATTGAGGCCGTTTATCAAGGCACCGGACTTGAAATATACCCATTCATCAAAATAGGGAACATCCACCGAATACCTGTAAATCAAACTAAATTGATAGCCAATGAGTGCAAAAACCGTCAACCACAGCACCCTGGAACAGAACAGACGACGCCACTCACAACCCTGGCCAGAAGGAAGCGCAGCTTTCAACCAAAAAACAGCCAATGCAAACAACAGTGCAGATATTGCAGCCAATCCGCCCCGCTCACTCTTGGACCGAAACATCCCCCTTTCAGTGATACTGGTTATGACTATCGACCCATCGCTCTTCACACTCAACTCAGGAAACTCTCCTGAGCATACATCCTCAGGCTGCGAAACAGTTCGCCGTAGTTTTTGGGTACATACACCATCACTATCCCAGCGGTAACTTATTTCATCACCGGTAAGCATTATCCTGTCAACAGCATAACTCCCAACATTTGCAACTGGCAGAACTTGTAGCGATTTAACACTCATTGCCGGGAGCTCAACAACATAGATCGACTGGTTCCCTGTCGCATCTTTTATCTGAAAACTCTTACTGATACTCTTTCCTGTTCCTACAGGCTCAATAAGAATTCTCCCAGTTCCGACCTCCAGAGACTTAGCCAGTATAATCAGCGTATAATTTTTTCTCTCGCAGAGATTGTAGACTAGCCCCCCTACTGAAAAAACCAGAACAAATACGACTATTTTTGCAAGCAATGATTGCAATATCTTTCCTCTCATAATCCTGTCACCCTCGAAACAGCTTCAGCGCACCTTGCAATTTTGCCCTGAATTCATGCCATGTACCTGTGGCCAGGGCACTTCGCCAGATGTACTTCGGACGGAGATAGAACCTGAGATAAGCCTCTTTTTGGAGATCCAAAAGATTTTTTATCGGAATATGCTCCTCCCAGTGATCAATATAAAAATTCCTGGCAGGAATACAGGCAAAATCCTGCCATCTGCTTTTCTCTACCAACCCCTTCTTTACGGCATCGGCAAACAACTCGGTATTCGGAAAGAGTGACAGTATCGAAATCTGGGCATAATCCGGATCAATCTCCAGCATGAAGTCTATATTACGCCGAACGTCATCGGCACTCCTTTCAAAAGGCAGCCCGATCATAAAGTCGGCAATGGTAAGCATCCCCAGCTCGCGGCACCACTTGAAAACCTGCCTGATCTCGGCAACGGTACACCCCTTCTTCAATAGCCTCAACCCCTCGTCGCTGCCAGTCTCCACCCCGAATGAAATCATCCTGCAACCAGCAGCTTTGGCTCTCAGGAGAGACTCTCTCGTAACGCCGTTAACCCTGCCGCGAAAGTCCCAGTTAAACCTGTAGCCGCGCCTCTCTATCTCATCACAAAAAGCAATCACCCGCTCCGATGATATATTAAAAAGATCATCGTAAAAGTGAATCTCATCATATCCCATTGCCAGACAGCTACCGATTTCGTCAGCAATGGAGTTGATGGAACGCTGCCGGTACTTCTTGTATGGCACATCACAGAATGTACAGGAACATGGGCAGCCGCGGCTGCTTATCATGGTTGCAAGCCGCTCCGAAGCACCGACAATGCTATGATACTTCAGGTGGCTGATAACGGAACGATCAGGCGGTTCCAGGGAATCCAGCTCATCAATATAAGCAGGAGGAGGCATGTTCCGGGTCAGATACCTGTCATCCTCTAGCATGTCTCCCTGAAAACAGCGGATCGACTCGGCGGTATACACCCCCCTGATACCGGTAAATCTTTCCCCCGCAGCCAGCGCTTTTGCCAAAGCAGGAAATGCTACTTCCCCCTCACCTACTACGACCGAATCGAACTCCGGCAGTGCTGCTGCTTCAAATGGAAAAGCAATCGGGTGATGCCCACCGAGACAGATATGAACTGTCGGAACCTGAATCCTTATGCTGCGTGCGGCAAGACAGACATCGTACATTGAGACCGTGAAACTGGTGACGCCTACCAGATCAGGTTTCATTGCAGCAACCCTGTCTCCAAGCTCCGTATGTCCAACCTTTTCAGCAATGCAATCTAGAAAGAAGATCTCATTTTCAGGAGTCTGTTTCTTCAGAGCAGAATAGATATATAAAAGCCCAAGGGGAGGGAACTTTCCAAAATCCCCTGTCTCCAGCAAACCCTTGTCTGATGGGTTGTCAGGATCAATGTACTCACGTGCGGTAAACTCTGCCGGTGGATTAAGGAGCAGTATGCGCATCTTTTCTCCCTAACACCTGTACTGAAAGACCAAACGGCAATCCCCATCGACCAGCAATGCTGGCCTCAAGAGTGAACCACCAGATCATCATCAGGTTAACCGGTCCCCAAGTCCTACTCAACTCCCCGCCAGAATGACCGACCAGCTTCAACAGCTTTTTCAAATATCTAACAATCCAGACAACCGGCAGCAGCAAGGCATATGCATAAGTACTGTGAAACACCTTTATCCCTGCTCCGTGAAACAGTTCAACAAGCTCACCCTTATTAAACCGCCTCGCACCGTGAGCGATTCTGTCATGGTGCGAATAACAGGCAGCATAGGCAGAATCAACTACAACAAGATAGCCTCCGGGCTTCAGTACTCTGGCACACTCCGCCATCACCTTATGAAGATCTGCAATATTCCGGTGATAAAGAACCTCTCCGACGAATACAAAAGAAAAGTAGCCGTCAGAAAACGGCATGGAGCTACAATCACCGTCAAAGAGTTCACCTGCAAAGTGTGATCTGGCCATTTCAAGCGCAGCAGGATAACAGTCCAGACCGGTCACTTCACCATATCTACCAAGATAATGAAGCATCGCTCCTGGGCCACACCCTGCATCGAGAACCCGTTCTGCTTCAGGGACATCTCTCAGTAGGACATCAAGAAAACGCATTCTGCTTAAATGCCACCAATGGTCCCCTTGAAGACGAAATATCTGTTCATAAAGAGAGTGTTCCACTTATACCCTTTCCAGTCGCAGCTTCCTTAGCTCAATGATTGTGGCAATGTATTTACGTCCACGGCGTAGATAGTGCAGCAGATTGGTGCCGGTTTTGGAGATACCGCTCCGACGGGGTTGCATAACATATGGCAGCTCCACCACTGAAAACCGTTTTTCCAGAATAATGCGATAGATTAGATCGACGAAGTACTCTCCGTAGTCTCCACGAAGCCTGATATCCCGAAACACCTCGCGGCGGGCAGCAATGAAGCCGCTGGTGTAGTCCGTAAAAGAGGGGGACAGCAGATAGCGGAGCGAGTAATTAAGGCATCTGCTCAAAAAAAGATGCAGGCCGGAACCGTCACCGGTGCGGTTTTCTCCGCCGCCAGGCAGGTAACGGGAGTTAACCGCAACGTCAAACCCTTCCCTGAGCTTCTCAAGAAGTTGGGGGATGAACTCGGGCGGCTGGGAAAAATCGCAGTCCAGCCAGACTATTACATCTTTTTCGGCGATCGAAATGGCATCATTCAAAGATGGGGTAAGACCGCGGTTCTCCATCCGCCGAAGCACCCTGACCGTTGCCCCGGAAATTATCGTCGCTTCGGCAATCTGCCAGGTGAGATCAGGGGAGTCGTCATCAGCAACAATAACTTCGATGTCGTTTAGACCGCAACCTCTGACGCATTCAACCACTGCCCGCATTAACTCGGCAATATTGCCTGCCTCATTGTATGTAGGCATAATAATCGAGACTGAGTCCACAGGAGGTCTGTTTTCGGTTCCATTAGTCACGGTATCCTGTCTATCCTCACTTTGTTTCAAGTTGCAGTTTTTCTGAAAAGTCTGATCCACTAGAAAAACCGACCCGCAAAAGTTTTGCCCTGTCCAGAAAGCCATTGATCGGCTGATCATAGGTCATGGGACAAATCCCGTCGCCAGAACCAGCGTAATACTGAGAAATACATTCCAGTGCAGATTTTCTCTGTGACCGCACCTGATCATATGAAGAAAAAGATTGTCTGTCAAAATAACCGACCAGACAGAATAACCAAAATAGCGATAAAATCGTGGTTCGCAAACTCTTTTGTTGTACAGCCAACCACCAGGAAAGAGCAGCAAGTGGAACCAGCATGACGGCAAACTCATTGTAACGGGAGACTGTAGGCACCTCAATTTCAGCCCTGGCCATGGAAATTGTGGCGAGCAGAACAAGCGTAGCTGTAGTACCTGACATTACCGTCCAGGTAGATGGTAGCCAACGCTTTTTTTTGTCAGCAAAGAGAAGCAGCACCGGGAACAGTACACTAATCAGGCTGATACCACCGATCAGGCGCCCTGCCGCCATGGACGGTGGACGGTAACCGAAACCGAAACCGGCTAATCCGAGGAAAAAATCCAGAAAAACCGTGCTGAACGGTGTAACCAGTTCCGGATGAAGAGGCGGCTTTCTATACCCCTGGAACCAGCAGAGAAGCGCGATGCAGATAATGGCAGACATAATGGCTGACTGGAAAAGCAGTCTGCTTTTTATCCCCGAATCTCCGAGGCAGCTCTTCGCGATATATGTCAGGACAAAACCAGTACAGACAACGGCAAAGATCACTCCAGCGGAAAAAGAGTAGATTGCCAGTACCACAGGAATGACAAAACTGAGCATAGACAATCCGCTCAGACGTTTCGGGAATGCGCTAATCAGCGCCAGAATAAAGAAGATCATAACCAGATGGAACTGTGACTGGAAGGCCCAAAGATGATTTTCGTAATTAAGTGGGGATAGCAGAAACAGCATAAATAGAGGGAAAAGGTGAAATCGGTCTTTCCCGGCTATTCGCACCTTGAGAAAAAAGACTGCGGCCAGAAGGCAGCCATAAATACCGAAATTGAAGATCTGCTGTCTAGCAAAATTCAGACCGAAAATCTTCAGGTTCATCCAGGCCAGCAGCTTGGTGAAGACGATCCGGTGCTCGTTATGGAACTTGAACAGCCAGTGCCAGGTCAGGCCAGTAGGCAATGCATCGGCAGTAAAGTACTCCCATTCGTCCCAATATGGCACGTTAACACTGTATTTCCAGATCATCGTAAATGTATGGATGTAGAGTAAAACGAGTAGACCCCAGCTAAAAGCTAGAGAAGCTTTTCTGATAATACCGGAAGGCCGGTTACTGGACAGATCTTTCTGAGTTATTTCTAACATTGGTTTTCACTCCAGACACGCAAGCTCGGTTTAATAAAGAAAGCGTCGACCTATACCCTCGGGTTGGCGATTTTTTTCTTTATCAGCAAGAGCAGACTGGTACCAGTTCAACAGCTCAAAATGAACCTGTTCAGGAAAGAGCCTATACCAACCAAGCTCTTTACGCAGTTCGAGGGCGCCACACGATTTCCTGAAATTATCCAGTTGATCCGGGGCCTCTACAGAGAGAAAACTCAGGGCTTTATCCTTCTTGTAGCGGGCATGTTCATAATCGCCCAATTCCATGAAAAAAGCCATGGAATCAACCATTGAGCTAAGTATTTCAAAATTGACTTCATAGTTTCTGGCAACAAATGTTGCCTGCGGATTTTGGGCTACAACCTTCTGATACGCCTGCTCTCCACGACTGCCTGCTCTCATCAGAAACATATTCGTCACCAGCGCCACCATGGCAATTGAGGCAAGACCAAATCCGAAACGTTTTTCAGGATCTATGAAACTACCAAGCTTTAAACCTGCTAAAATCACCAGGGAAAAGAGGGGCCACAACCAGAAGAGGTCAACGTGTTTCGGGAAAATTGCCGTCAGCAATATCTGCTTACAAAACATCGGAAAGTAGGTGGCCAATACGTGAAACATGCGTGACACATGGACCGGCATCAAAAAACCGCTGACATCACCCGGAAAGGGCCACTTCACCCCATATGCCGCCCATAGGAATAAAGCCCAAATTGTACAGGCAACACAAACGGTGAGAAGCCAGTAGAAATGCCTCTTCGACAAGTCGAACAACCGGGACAGAAAGAGAACGAAACAGGGGAACCCGACAAGGAACCAGCGCTGACCGAGTGAGTGCCCAAGTTCCCCATTCCAGAAGATGATAGTCCCGCAGATTATCGACAGAAAAAGCAATAACACGAACATGGCATGATAAATCGGCGAGTTTTTTCGCAAGCTTACAACATACCCGAGCAACGCTATCAAAAGAACTGGCCAGAAAACAAACAGACCATTGCGTGCACCAAACAGCATCAGATAGGATTTAGATAAATTTGCCAGATCCATCTGTATCGAATAGGAGTTGCCCATTTGCCCAAAAATTATCTGTTTGATAAGGATTCCAGGGAGAACAAATGACATTGCTCCAATCCCCACCCAAAAGATTCTTTTTGAGATTTCCTGCCAGGGGTTGTTTTCAGGCCTGTCACTGCTGTAAACAGCCCATACAAGCGGGACCAGCCATACTGCAAACTCAAGTCTTACAAAAGTGCCGAGTCCGAAAACAGCTCCGACAAGCACCCATGAGAACTTATTTTGTTTGTTTGAGAAGTGAAGAGTGTAGAGGAGCAGAGATGCCAGGAATGCAGCAGGGAGATTAGTATTGCAGGGATAGAATACCGTGTAGAGGAAAAGCGGCCCGCCGAAGACGCAGAAGAGCAGTGCGGCAATGACCGACGCTTTGCCGTGATTGAGGCGTGCCACCCGGTAGATCATGAGGCAGGAGAGCATTGCCAGCAGATACGTGACACAGCCGAGCCACAGACCTTCATGGTAGCCGATATCGTAGAAGCGTGGCGGCATGCCTTGAATCCCTATTGCGCCGATATGAGTTCCAACAGCCAACAGTGACGCAGGCAGAATGAAGAGCACGCCGCCGATATTCTGGTGGATTGGCGCATGGTGTGTTCTGGTTATCTGGGTGGGGACTTCGAGGGGAAGTGTTTCGGGAAGGATATTCAATGTCCCATTTTCGACGATGCTGTGGGATACGGCAAGATACACATCGCCGTCCGGTCCGGCAACGGTGGCATTATGACAAAAAAGAAAGGGAATTATTGCCAGTAAAAACCATCTGATCTTCAACTCATTATCCAGTTATCCAGAGATTATTCCATCCGCCAGCATCACCTTGCAAGGGACTGAACCACATCAAAATTGGAGCGACTCTATCAGCACTGCAGTAGCTTCGATCTGGTCATGCCGTATCCCGACACCAGAGTGGAGACAGAAACCGGCACCATTAAGCCAAACAATCTAGTTAATATCACAAAACAGCGCGAATGACACTCCGGAACGGAAGGGATCTTCCTGAGCCCGTATGCCAGGGCGCGAACAGGAATAGCCAAAAAGGTTTCCTCCCCAGAAGGATGCATGTATGATGCTTGGCAAAAGAGCTGAAGCACTCGCAGGGCTACGCGCGTACAGGCAGAACTGCCATGAAACTTAAAAATATATTTTCAAATATCACCATTTCTTTTATATCGCTATCAATATCAATAGCTCTTTGTGAGCTCATATTGTCATATCTGAACCCGAATCATGAATCAATTGAACGCAGTCTGCTATTCAGTTCGCCAACTTTCAAATTATATTCAAGTGGCTCGGTAAGATATTATCCTCATCAACACATAAGAGAAATAGCTGTTTACGACAATAAAATAGTTTACGATGTAAAGTTCAAAACTAACAACCTCGGATTGATTGATACAAAGGACTATAATAAAGAATCGATTAAAGGAAAGAGTTATTATGCGTTTGTCGGTGATTCATTCACGGCAGGTATTCACGGCGGGGAACCTTGGGTCCCAAAACTGCGTGAACGCATTAATAATCAAGGAATTGAACTATATAATCTTGGAGTTGAGGGCACAAGCTTCGAACATTTTTATCGGTTGTTGATAGATTTAAAAAGGCATATCGATATCACTTCTATAGTTATAGTGGCGATTTCAGATGATTTCAATCGTCCTTGCTGGTATCCGGTTATTGATAAGGAAGAAATTTTCTTTTATTTTTGCGGATATATAGACTTGGCTGTAGGGAGAATCGTGCCGATAGACATCTCCAACGATGAGATACTTCGT
Source organism: Geobacteraceae bacterium (assembly GCA_013377075.1). GTDB lineage: Bacteria > Desulfobacterota > Desulfuromonadia > Geobacterales > DSM-12255 > VEOV01. The sequence continues at coordinate 58,077 of JACABD010000024.1, forward strand.
ATCTCAAAAGAAATCGTCAATAATAAAAATCAGCCCCCAGTGAATGGCCAGGCAAACGTGTCTTCACGGCTATTCAGGTTATTGGGCAAATCACAATTATTTCAATATGGCAAAAAGGCTCTCGGAACATTTTCAGCTAATTCCGACAATTCGATTAATATAGATAACGCTTTGACCAATTTAAAAGCAATTAAAGCAGAGTTCCCATCGGCTGAAATGCATCTGATTCATCTACCTGCAAAAAACGAAGTCGAAAACAAACGATACATGACAAGTAATATTGCCGCTGAAATTGAGCCGTTGGGAATCCGTTATTACCCTGCCTTGGAGAAATGCACATGGGAAAGCACCATGTTTTATGATCAAGATGGACATCCGAACGCTACCGGGTATGAAAACGTATCGAAATGTGTCTCACAGTATCTCTTTGGGACTCATTGAGGTCATCTGACCAAATCATATAAACTTCCGACCTGTATCACTTTAAGACTGCACATCGTTTTTGCCGCCAGGAACTGACAACCGCGTGAATACCACACAACAGCAGTAATAACACTCCAGAAACGGAAATGTATTTCCCAACCCTGTACGACAGTGGATCATACCTGAACCGTACCGAATGGTTCCCCGCAGGGACGATAACACCCCGGTAGGCATAATTTGCCCGGTACAACCTCGCCGCTTGTCCGTCAACTTCTGCCTGCCAATCCTTGGTATAAAGATCGCTGAAAACCAGAATCCCCGTTTGGGCGATATCAACCCTGATCGTCACCTCACTGTCTGCATATCTGACAACTTCCGC
>JACABD010000025.1:0-9899 GCA_013377075.1 Geobacteraceae bacterium
TATTTCCGGATGCGGATGACCGCTCCCCCCAAGGTTCTTGAGTCAAAATCCGGCCAGTTCGTCATGGTGAAGGTGAGCCGGGCCATTGATCCTCTGTTGCGCCGTCCATTCGGCATCTACGACATGGGGACATTCATGACCCCTTATACCGACTGCGGTCAGCAGACCTTTCTCGAAATTCTCTACAAGGTTGTCGGTCGCGGTACCGGCATGATGGCCGATCTCCATCAGGGGGATTCCCTCGACATCATTGCCCCGCTCGGTAAATCATTCATCCATGGCGAGGATGTGGAGGAGAAGATTCTGGTGGGCGGCGGGGTCGGTCTTGCGCCGCTCTATCTGCTGGCAAAGGAGCTGGTCAAGGGGCACAAGGTGCGGCTCTTCGCCGGTGGTCGTAGCAAGGAGGATGTGCTCTGCATTACCGAATTCGAGCGGCTCGGTGTGGAAACATACGTTGCCACCGATGACGGCACCCTCGGCGATCGTGGCCTTGTCACCCAGGTGATGATGAAGCACCTTGCGTCCGATGCCAAGCCAAAGCGGCTCTTTGCCTGCGGCCCGTTCCCGATGCTGCGTGCTGTTGCCGGCATAGCAGAGGAGATGCAGGTTCCCTGTCAGGTCTCCCTTGAAGCGTACATGGCCTGTGGCATGGGTGCATGTCTTGGCTGCGTGGTGAAAGGTGTCAACCACTCTGCGGAGACCCCTGACTACCGCTGCGTCTGCAAGGATGGTCCGGTGTTCGAATCTACTGATCTTTCGTGGGAGTGTTAAATGAAAAGACCTGACATGACAGTTGAGATAGCCGGTATCAAGATGCGTAATCCGGTGATGACCGCTTCCGGAACCTTTGGCTATGGTGAAGAATTCAGCGAGTACATGGACCTTGAGTCAATCGGCGCGATGATTTCCAAGGGGCTTTCCCTGAAGCCCAAGGCAGGCAACAATACACCCCGTATCGTCGAGACTCCGGGGGGGATGCTCAATGCCATCGGATTGCAGAATGTGGGCATTGAGGCGTTCATCGCCAAGAAGCTGCCGTTTTTGAAAAATGTCAATACACCGGTCATTGCTAATCTTTACGGTAACTGCCTCGAGGAGTACGGCGAGCTGGCAGCCCGTATCGAAGGGATTGACGGTGTTGCCGGAGTCGAGGTGAATATCTCCTGTCCCAATGTAAAACAGGGTGGAATCGTCTTTGGCACCGATCCGGCTGCCGCTGCGGAAGTTGTCTCCCTGGTGCGCAGGTCAACGACCAAGCCGCTGATCGTGAAGCTCTCCCCCAATGTCACCGATGTTGTCCTCATGGCCAAAGCCTGTGTAGATGCCGGTGCAGAGTCGATCTCCCTTATCAACACCCTTACCGGCATGGCCATTGATCTTGAAAAGAGGAGACCGGTGCTGGCCAATATCACCGGCGGACTTTCCGGCCCAGCCATCAAGCCCGTTGCCCTGCGTATGGTCTGGCAGGTGGCAAAGGCCGTCAAGGTGCCGATCATCGGCATCGGCGGCATCATGACCGCAACCGACGCCCTTGAGTTCATCCTTGCAGGTGCAACGGCAGTTCAGGTCGGCACCGCCAGTTTCCTCACCCCGGCCGCATCCCAGGAGATAGCCGAAGGGATGGAGCAGTGGCTGATTGAACACAATGTTGCTGATGTGAAGGAGCTGATCGGCGCTTTGAAGTAATAGCATCCTCACCGAAGGCACACTTTATGCTCCTCCCTCATTAAACTGCTGCAGTCAGGCGGTATTAACAGAGGGAGGAGTCATGTCAGCTAATCCAGAAAAATCCCTGATAATAGATGATACAACCCTGCGTGACGGCGAACAGACTGCCGGCGTGGTCTTTTCCCGTGCAGAAAAAATCGCCATCGCCCGGATGCTCGACTCCATCGGCGTCCAGGAGATCGAATGCGGTATTCCGGCCATGGGAGCCCATGAACAGGCCGGAATCAAGGCTCTGGTCGATCTCGGTCTGAACGCCCGGCTGATAACCTGGAACCGTGCCTTAGTGCCTGAAATAGAGGCAAGTATCGCCTGCGGTGTGCAGGCCGTAGACATATCCCTTTCTGTCTCCGACCAGATGATCATCCACAAGCTGAGAAAAGATCGCGAAGCGGTCAAGGAACAGCTGAAAGTTGCCCTTGGGTTTGCCAAGAGCCACAACCTTTACGTCTCTGTCGGTGGTGAGGACTCCAGCCGGGCCGACATATCTTTTCTTGTCGAGTTGATGGAGATCACCCGCTCCCTCGGGGGGGACCGTTTCCGCTTCTGCGATACGCTCGGCATCATGGATCCCTTCGCCATGTTCGACCGTATTTCATATCTGCGCAAAGCGGTCCCGGAGGTCGACATAGAGGTTCATACCCATAATGACCTTGGCATGGCAACTGCCAATGCCATTGCCGGAATCAAGGCCGGAGCGCGTTTTGTCAATACCACCATAAACGGTCTGGGGGAGCGGGCAGGTAATGCTGCCCTGGAAGAGGTCATCATGGGGCTGAAACATGCCTGCGGCATTGAAACCGGCATTGATACCCACCGTTTCCGGGAGATGTCGCTCTTTGTCGCCAAGGCTTCCCACCGGCCGTTATCCGTCTCCAAGCCGGTGGTGGGTGAAAAGGTTTTTGCCCACGAATCAGGGCTCCATGCCGATGGAGTCATCAAGGATCCACATAATTATGAGGGGTTTGATCCGGCTGAAGTGGGGCTGGAGAGGATCATGGCCATTGGCAAGCATTCCGGCAGCAGCGGCCTGGTCGAGCGTTACCGCAGTCTCGGTATCGTCATCGGCCGTAAGGACGCTCTATTGCTTCTGGAAAGGGCCCGGACAATGGCCGGGAAACGCAAGCGTGATCTTTCCAACAGCGAGCTGATGGGGATTTATCTCGGCTGGGAAACAATGCCGAAGGCAGCATAAGGGGTTTTGGTCATGCGTGAAGAACAGGGCGATATCTGGAAGTATGCCGGCAGTGCAGTGGTTGTCCTGACAACCAACGGGTCGCTGACGCGTTCCTGGCAGGCTGTTCCGGGATGCGGGGTGACTAAACAGGCGGTCGACAGGTATCCATGGCTTTCTGAAAAGCTGGGGATGCTGATTCAGATCCATGGTAATCATGTCTTTGATCTGGGGGGCTGTCTGGCAAGTTTTCCGGTGGAGGAGACTGCCTGGTCCCAACCTGACTTAAGAATCATCGCCCGTTCGGCAAAGGAGTTAAGGGCTGTTGCTGATGCTGCCGGCTGGCAGCAGGTAATTGTCCCCCGCCCGGGATGTGGCGGCGGCGGGCTTCTCTGGAAGGATGTAGGACCGCTGCTGGAACCTTGGTTTGATGACCGGTTTACCGTTATCACGAATAGTTAGATATACGCCGTCATCCGCTCCTTTTTGAAGGGAACCTGATCCTGCGGGTAAACAGGAAATACTGAAAATTCGGAATCCATTATGCTCCAGATTATCCAGAACGGCTCTGAAGTACCGCCCGGCTCAATAACCGGGCATCTTGCCACCCCCCATATCATCCATCATCCCTATTGTGACGGCCTGCTTCCAAAGCTTGTCGACATTTCCGCGCTGATAGTTCTGGGTGGCGCCATGGGGGCACATGATGACAGTAAATACCCTTTTCTGTCTGACCTGAAGAGCCTGATCAAGACGGTTGTAGAGTCAAAAATACCCTATCTTGGTATCTGCCTCGGTGGCCAGCTCCTGGCAGCATCCATGGGGGCCAAGGTGGAATCATGCCGATGGGAGGAGTTCGGGCATTATTCGGCATCACTGACTGCTCAGGGGGCGGATGATCGGCTCTTTAAGGGGATTGCCAATGAATTTGATGTTTTCCAGTGGCATCACGACAGCTTCGATATACCGCCAGATGCCGTCCTGCTTGCCTCTTCAGCGCTCTGCCCCCATCAGGCCTTTCGTATCGGCGCTTCAGCGTGGGGGGTGCAGTTTCATCCCGAAGTGACGGAAGATATCATTCGCTGCTGGTCAGCCTGGAATAAATCCACCTCAGGCAGAGTTGAAGAGCTTGTGACTGAATTTGAGGTGCGGTCGGAGAGCTATCGGGCTACGGTGGGGCAGATGATAGGGAATTTTCTGTCGACTGTTAAATTGTAGCTGAAATATCCAACCCGCAGTTGCATCTTCCACAGGTGCAGATTCTCATCCCGCACTTCCGGCAACCCGGATTCTTCGGGTCCCGCCCGTCAACAGTTCTGCCGCAGGCAGAGCACTCATATCGATACCAGGAAAATCCGCAGTTGCGGCAGATCAGCATTCCGGAATCGCCTTCCTTTGCGATAACGTGGATCGAGCCGCAGATCAGGCAGATTGAGGCCATTTCCGGGCAGTTTCTGATGCCATCCCTCTGCTTTCGATACTTTTCAAAAAGCTTTTTTGCATTTTCCCTGTCAGTAGACTCCATGGAAGTTTCTCCTTCGTACCAGAAACTCAATGCAACTTTACTGCCGATAGCAACCAGGAGTACCGCTTCGAAATTATGCGACTGCAAAATAAGCGGTCAATCGTTATATACGCCGGCCGCAAATTCATACAGTTTTCATGCAGCTTTCAAATGGTATGGAGCTTCACTTCAGGAAGAATATCTCTGCGGGCAGGCAGATGGGAAGGACGGCCACAAAAGGGTAAGCGCCGAAGATTGATAAACAGGCATCACCTGAAGATACAGGGAGCTCTGACGAACAGTCACAGCAAACTGTTCAACCGATTACCTTCTCTATCGGCTCCGGCTCAATGGTTTTTTTGATCTTTTTATCAGCATGGAATTGGCGTAATCTTATTATATGGCAGATTTATTGCTGTAGTATTAATCAAAAATGAACTCAATGCTGGATAATCTGGAGAGCAGGCTCGGAGATACCGATAGCCTGTACCGGTATTTAAGGAGGATTACCATGAAAGTCAGCGCACGTAACACATTTGCAGGAACGGTAAGCAATATTATTAAAGGTGCTGTTAATGCTGAAGTTATCTTGAACCTTAAGGGGGGGACCCCTTTGGTAGCGACTGTAACCAATGGCGCCATAGATAACCTGGGGCTGAAGGTCGGTACAGAAGCTTATGCCATCATCAAGGCCAGTTCGGTCATTATCGGTACCGATCTCCATGATGCCAAGATCAGTGCCCGTAACATCTATTGTGGCACGGTTGCCAAGATCATCGTAGGCCCGGTCAACACCGAGGTGGATATTGAAATCGGCGGCGGCAACATCGTCAGTGCCGTCATCACCCATGACAGCGGCACCCGACTGGAGCTGAAGGTCGGCGGTCACGCCTGTGCCCTGTTCAAGGCATCCAGCGTCATCATCGGCGTCAGTTAGGATCTGTTTCAAACAGGACAGCAATGATGCTGTCCCGCTTTTTCCCAGGAGTTATATCTTGTTGGCTATAACGAATCCGGTGTATGCATGTTAAACTGTCTGACGCTGATGATGCAATCCGGCTGAATACGCTACCACCGGCATCAATATTATCTGGAGGTTCATTGCATGCAATACGTTTTTAAACTGTCAGCAACCCTGTTATGTCTGGTTTTGCTGGCAGCACCGGCAATCGCCGCCGATGTCAATCTCTCTGTTGCCGCCAGCCTGAAGGAGGTCATCAACGAGCTTTCCGAAAGTTATGCCAGGAAGAACCCGGGTGTGAAATTCGTAAAGAACTACGGTTCTTCCGGGGCGCTGGCCAAACAGGTTGAAAACGGAGCCCCTGCAGACATTTTTATCTCGGCCAATACTGAGTGGATGGACTACCTGAAAAACAAAAAACTGACTGACAGCGCCAGTATAGGCATCTTTACCTACAATACCCTAGTCTTTGCCGGTGCACCCGGTAAGGCCGCTTCAATGAAGGATTTGACAAGGCTGGAGAAGATCGCTATTGGAAGTCCTAAAAGTGTTCCTGCCGGTGAGTATGCCATGGACGCTTTCAAGAAGGCCGGAATTGACAGGCAGCTGGAAAAAAAGCTGGTCATGGCGAAAGATGTGCGTGAATGCCTGATGTATGCCGAGCGCGGTGAAGTGGATGGCGCCTTCGTCTATAAAACTGACGCTCTGCTGGCAAAACAGGCAAGGATTCTTTTCACCGTGCCGCAGGAACTCTATCCACGGGTGACTTATCCAATGGCTTTGACTGTTGCCGGGGCTAAAAACAGGGATGCAACGGCTTTCATCGCCTTTCTTCATAGTGGTGAGGCAAAGACGGTGCTGTCGAAATACGGTTTTGCAACCAGGTAGGTTTTGATGGTACAAGGTAGACCATGATTCCCTTAGCTTCCACAGATTATGATGCCATCCGGCTCTCGCTGCAGGTGTCGGTTGCGGCGACCCTGCTATCCTTGCCGTTCGGTTTTGCCTTTGCCTACCTGATAACCTTTGTCAGGTTCCGCGGCAAGGTTGTTCTGGAGGTGTTGGTCAACCTGCCGCTCACCCTGCCGCCCGTAGTGGTCGGTTATTTTCTGCTGCTGCTGCTTGGAAAACATGGCTGGCTCGGCTCACTACTGAACGATGCCGGTATCCGTATTATTTTTACGCTCAAGGCTGCGGTGATCGCTTCGGCAGTGGTCGGCTTCCCCCTGTTGGTCCGCTCACTGCGCATCGGCATGGAAGGGATTGACCCACAACTGCTCAATGCCTCCCGAACTCTGGGCGCCCGCTGGCATGACACCATGCTGACGGTGATTCTGCCTCTGTCGCTTCCCGGCCTGATTGCCGGCTCTTCGCTGATGTTTGCCCGCAGTCTGGGTGAATTCGGCGCAACCATCATTGTTGCCGGTAATATTCCCGGCGTCACCCAGACCATCCCCCTGGCGATCTATGAGTATGCCAGTTCTCCAGCCAGTGAAACCATGGCTCTTTCCCTCTGCCTTGTGTCAGTGGCTATCTCCGTTACAGTTCTTTTTATCCACGAAGTAACAGCCAAAAAACTGGCGAGGAGAGGCTAGATGCAGCTCGTCATGAAAACGGAGAAGAGTTTCGGCGCTTTTGCCCTTTCCACTGATTTCAGTGCCAGTGGGGAGCGGATCGGTATCTTCGGCGTCTCCGGAAGCGGCAAATCGACTCTGGTCAGTATGCTGGCAGGCCTTGTTGAGCCCGATTGCGGAGAGATTATTCTTGATGGCGAAACCCTTTTCAGCAGTTCAAGAGGAGTCAACCTAAGACCGGAGCGGCGGCGCATTGCCATGGTTTTTCAGCAGCACTGCCTCTTCCCCCATTTAAGCGTCAAAAGCAATCTCCTGTACGGCTTCAAACGCTGCCCGGTTCAGTATCGCACAATTGACTTCGATGCCCTGGTAACGGTCCTTAAGCTGGAAGAGCTTTTGACGAGAGGGGTGACCAATCTCTCCGGCGGCGAGAAACAGCGGGTTGCCCTTGGGCGGGCTATCATGGCCAATCCGCGGCTGCTGCTCATGGATGAGCCGCTCTCTGCCCTGGATGACAACCTCCGCTTCCAGATCATCCCTTACCTGAAAAGTGTCAGTGAGCATTTCAGAATACCGTACCTTTTCATCTCCCACTCGCTTCTTGAAATGCGCCTCATGACCGACACCTCGCTGGTTTTTGAGCAGGGGAGAATGGTCGCGCAGACAAGCAGTGAGGAGCTTGCCAGAAGCCGTATGGGGCAGAATCAGGCCGGTTATATCAATCTGCTGCAACTTGGCCGTCCTTCGCCCGTTAACGGGCTGTCAGCATACCCATGGGGAGATTCAAGGCTGCTGCTTTCAGCTGACTCCGGCAGGGATAACAGTCTGGCCGAGCTCTCCTCAAAAGAGATTATCCTTTTCAAACAGCACCCTGAGGCCATCAGTGCCCGTAATCTGCTGGAGTGCCGCGTAAAAGGTCTCTTCAGCTCAGGGCGCAAGATCGGTGTTGAGCTTGATTGCAGCGGCAATGGCCTGATTGCCGAGGTCGTTCAGGATGCGGTTGATGAGCTGGGTATAACTCCAGGCAGTACAATTTACGCTGCCATCAAGGCTTCTGCGTTCCGAATTCTGCCTGGCTGATTAATTGTGCGGCAGCTGCCTGCTTTGCTGGCGCATTCCATTCCCAATTTCCCCCCTGACTCTCATTTATTTCGCAGTTAATCCAGCTAACTACCTGAATGTATTCGGTTATGAATCGTTGGCACGGTCAATGCTTAATTAAAATCAAAACCAATTAAAATACAAAGATTGTATTTCACTGTTTCACGGCAAAGGCGCCAACCATTTTTAATAAATGGGGCGCCTTTTTTGTTGCCCTGCAAATACCAGATGCGGATCACGGATAAGTGGCCGCAAAAAAGGAGAGAATCATGAGACAGATAGCTATTTACGGTAAAGGCGGCATCGGCAAATCAACCACAACCCAGAACACGGTGGCAGGACTTGCCTATCTCGGCAAAAAAGTCATGATCGTCGGCTGTGACCCCAAGGCCGACTCAACCCGTCTGATCCTCCACGCCAAGGCGCAGAATACGGTTATGGATCTGGTGCGTGAACTGGGAACTGTTGAGGACCTGGAGTTGGAAGATGTTATGAAGATCGGTTACGGCGACACCAAATGCGTCGAGTCCGGTGGACCGGAGCCGGGTGTCGGTTGTGCCGGCCGTGGCGTTATTACAGCCATCAATTTCCTCGAAGAGAACGGCGCTTATACCGACGATCTTGATTTTGTTTTCTATGACGTACTCGGTGACGTTGTCTGCGGTGGATTCGCCATGCCGATCCGTGAAGGCAAAGCTGAAGAGATCTACATTGTCTGTTCCGGCGAGATGATGGCCATGTACGCTGCCAACAATATTGCCAAGGGTATTCTCAAGTATGCGTCCTCCGGCAAGGTTCGTCTGGCAGGCCTGATCTGCAACGCCCGCAAGACCGACAAGGAATTTGAACTGGTCAGTGCCCTGGCAGCAAAACTCGGTACTCAGATGATTCACTTTGTCCCCCGTGACAATCAGGTGCAGAGAGCCGAAATGCGCCGCATGACCGTTATCGAGTACTCACCGGAACATCCACAGGCACAGGAGTATCGCAATCTGGCCGAGAAGATTCTCAATAACAAGATGCTGGTGGTTCCGACTCCGCTGGAGATGGAAGAGTTGGAAGATCTGCTTATGGAGTTCGGCATCATGGAAGCGGAAGATGAGTCGGTTGTCGGCGTAGCAGAGGCCGCAGCGAAGTGACGAAGGCTTTTGGGCCATCTCCGCGCCGGGCTGCGGATTATCGTTGTGCGGCGTAGCGTTGCTACGCCTCCGCCGAAATCCTTGCCCGACGCAGACCTGACCTCAAAATCCTTCGCCAGTGGGTTTTAAATTCAAAGACAGTTCAGGAGCCATTTATGTCACATCCTATAAAGACCATAGAAGGTATCACCAAGGAGTCGACCGAAGAGTTGATTGCCAAAACTCTCGAAATATATCCGGAAAAAGCCAAGAAGAAGCGTGCTCCCCACCTGGGTGCCAATGACCAGGGTTCAGGTTCTGCCTGCGTCAAGTCCAACAAGAAGACCGTTCCTGGTGTCATGTCCGCCCGTGGCTGTGCCTATGCCGGTGCCAAAGGGGTTGTCTGGGGGCCGATCCGCGATATGGTTCACGTCTCCCATGGCCCCGTCGGCTGCGGCTGGTACTCCTGGGGTACGCGGCGTAACCTGATGACCGGCAAGCTCGGGGTCGATCAGTTTGCCATGCAGTTCACCTCCGATTTCCAGGAAAAGGACATAGTCTACGGCGGCGACAAAAAACTGAAGCAACTCTTGATCGAAGCCAAGGATCTGTTCCCCCTGGCCAAAGGAATCTCGGTGCTGTCCGAATGTCCGGTCGGTCTTATCGGCGACGATATCAACTCCACCTCCCGCCAGTCTGCCAAGGAGCTTGATCTGCCGATCATCCCCTGCAACTGCGAGGG
>JACABD010000025.1:9999-52894 GCA_013377075.1 Geobacteraceae bacterium
CGCGATATCGACATGGCGGTCAATAGCCCGACCTGGAAACTGGTGGAATCGCCTTTTTAACGACGCCGGCCTTCGGGCCAGCTCGGCAGTACCCTTCGGCTCGTCCTTGTGCGGGGTAGCGCTGCTACCCCTCCGCGGCTCGCCTCGGGAGCTACCGATCTGACCTCGAAATCCGACGCCGGAAGGTAACTAAAAAAAATCTACCGTGATACGGATTTGTATCCGGAGAGGAGTCTACTATGAGCGCAGAAGCCGCTGTCAAATATGTAACTGAAACTACCGACGCTGAAAAAGAGCGGGTTGCCGAATGGATCAATACCGAAGAGTACAAGGAGCTTAACTTCAAGCGTGAAGCGCTGGTTATTGCCCCGCCCCACGCCTGTCAGCCGCTGGGGGCAGAGCTGGTGGCCCATGCTTTTGAAGGATCACTTCCCTTTGTGCACGGTTCCCAGGGGTGCGCATCCTACTACCGCTCCACCCTGAACCGCCACTTCCGCGAGCCGGCACCTGCCGTGTCCGACTCCATGACCGAGGATGGTGCGGTGTTTGGTGGGCAGAACAATCTCCACGAAGGTCTGGAGAACTGTATTGCCATCTACAAACCGAAGATGGTCTCCATCTTTACCTCCTGCATGCCGGAGATCATCGGTGACGACCTGGTCGCTTTCCTCAAGAATGCCCGCAACAAGGGGATCATCCCGGAGGGGATGCCGGTGCCGTTTGCCAATACGCCAAGCTTCAACGGCTCCCACATCCACGGCTATGATGCCATGCTCAATGCCATTCTCCATACCCTGACCGAAGGGAAGAAGGTGGAGGGGCGTTGCACCGGCAAGATCAACCTGATCCCGGGCTTTGATGCCAATACCGGCAACTTCCGTGAATACAAGCGGCTCTTTGCCGAGTTCGGCGTGCCGCTTACCATCCTCGGTGACATCTCCGATGTCTTTGATGCGCCGTGCGACGGCACTTACCACACCTATCCGGGCGGCACCAAGCTTGATGATGCTGCGGATTCCATCAATGGCAAGGCGACCCTCAGTCTTGGCCCCTATTCAGCTACCAAGACCTTTGCCTGGCTGAAGGACAACTACTCCGGCAAGCACTCGGCTATCCCGATGCCGCTGGGGATTGCCAAGACCGACGAGCTTATCAAGAAGATCTCCGACCTCTCCGGCAAGCCGGTGCCTGAAAGCATCAAGAACGAGCGGGGCAGGGCAGTGGACGCCATGACCGACTCCCACCAGTACATGCATGGCAAGAAGTTCGCTCTCTACGGCGATCCGGATCAGCTGATCGGTTACGTCTCTTTCCTTCTGGAGATGGGCGCCATGCCCTGGCACATCCTCTGCAGCAAGGGGAGTAAAAAGGTCGAAAAAGAGATTCAGGCGCTGCTTGACGGCTCAATGTACGGCAAAGGGTGCAAAATCTATATGGGCAAGGACCTCTGGCACATGCGCAGCCTCGTCATGACCGATCCTGTTGATGCCATGATCGGCGATACTCACGGCAAGTTTGCCTGCCGCGATGCCGGAATCCCCCTGTTCCGTTTCGGCTTCCCGATTTTCGACCGGGTTAACAAGCACCGCTACCCGATCATCGGCTATCAAGGGGTGATCAATATGGTCACCGAGATCTGCAACAAGTTTATCGATATCAAGGATGAGACGTGTGAAGAGCGCTTCTTCGAGATGATGAGATAGGAGGATCGCGGCTTTTTCGCCCTGGCTGCGTAAGTCTTCGGGTATGTTTGTGCGGCGTAGCTGTGCTACGCCTCCGCACAGACCCTCGACAGCCTTGCCAGGACAAAAAATCCATGCTCCTGGATAAAAGCAGGCTGCCTTGATCTGACGCAAAAATCTCACTGTCAGGTGGATTTTAAAAAGTAAAAAACGGCCACTTCCGAATAAACGGGAGTGGCCGTTTTTTACTTGCAACTAATTGTAAATTAATAATTCAGATGTAACATTATGTAGTCTGGGAACGATATGTTTTTTGAGCGGGAATCCAATGAACTTACTACCGGGAAGCAGACGTCATAAAAATTATACCTATCGGTTACTTCTCTACTGGACGGTTGTCATTCTTGTCCTGTTGACACTCATGCTCATTCAGCACCGGCATTACGTGGTCAATCTGGCGGAGAACGAGGCTCGTGACTATTCCCGGCTTAACCTTGACTATCGCGCCTGGGCAGCCAGGATGGGGGGTGTTTATGTGCCGATTGACAAGGCTGCACCCAATCCGCACCTTGTAGTTCAGGGAAGGGATGTTACTACCACGGACGGCAGGCACCTGACCCTGATCAATCCTGCCTACATGACAAGAATGGTATTTGAGGATATGCGGACATCCTCCCAAAGGGGGATCCTCAGTAAACTGACCAGCCTGAAACCGCTCAACCCGGTTAATGCACCGGATGAATGGGAACGCGCCGCCCTTGACGCCTTTGAACAGGAAGGAATTGTTGAACGCTCACAGATCACCGCTATTGAGGGGAAGCCTTACATGCGGCTCATTTCCCGGTTCGTGACGGAAAAACCGTGTCTTAAGTGCCATGAACACCAGGGGTATAAGGAGGGGGATGTGCGGGGCGGGATTACCATCTCCATACCGCTGAGCGAATACTATTCGAGTGAAGTCCGGGAACGCGGCTTTATGATCGGCGGCTTTATGCTGCTCTGGGCATTGGTGAGCTGGGGCATCCTGTCTGCATCGCGCAAATATGCAGAGTATGAGAACAGACTTCTGCAGAGCGAAGAGCGCTTCCGTACCGTCTGTGATTGGACCCAGGACTGGGAGTACTGGGTCAACCCGTCAGGCAATCTGGAATACATTTCCCCCTCGTGCGAGAAGTTCACCGGCTATTCTGTGGCGGATTTTTCCATCACTCCGTCACTATTGATGGACGTCGTTCATGCGGATGATCGACATCTGTATGCTGCTCATCGCTGCTCCGCTATCCGAGAGATCTCGGGCAGTGATGAGCTTAAATTCAGGATTATCAGGAAGGATGGCGAAATCCGCTGGATCCAGCATTTGTGCAGGAGTGTGGTCAGGGATAACGTGAACCTGGGACGGAGGGTTTCAAATCGTGATATTACCGATTTGGTTCATGCTGCTCAAGAACGCCAGAAAATCGAACTTCAGCTGCTGCAAAGTCAGAAACTGGAGAGCCTGGGGATCCTTGCCGGGGGAATTGCCCATGACTTCAACAATATCCTTATGGCCATTATCGGCAATGCCGAACTGGCGCGGATGAGGGTTAGTCCCGACTCTCCTGCCATCGGCAATCTGCAACAGATCGATCAGGCAGCTTGCCGGGCAGCAGATCTTGCCAAACAGATGTTGGCCTACTCCGGTAAAGGCAATTTCCTGATCGAGACTCTGGATCTGAATCTCCTTCTGGAAGAGATGCTCCCTATGCTGGAAGTGTCTATCTCCAAAAAGGCGTTACTGCGGCTCAATCAGGCTCCACAGCTTCCTGCTGTCGATGCCGACGCTACTCAGTTGCGTCAAATCATCATGAATATGGTAATAAATGCCTCGGAAGCCATTGGTGATGATAATGGCGAAATCGCCATTACTACGGGTTTTATGGAGTGTGACAAGGCCTACTTGAAAGATTTCTGGCTGGATGAAGGGCTTGCAGAAGGGATGTACGTGTTTCTGGTGGTGACCGATAGCGGCTGCGGTATGGACAAGGATACCATGTCGAAGCTTTTCGATCCCTTTTTTACCACCAAGTTCACCGGGCGTGGTCTGGGGATGGCCGCGGTGCAGGGTATCGTCCGTGGGCATAAGGGAGGTATAAAAGTTTACAGCAATCCTGGACAGGGCTCGACCTTCCAGGTGCTGCTGCCTGTCAGCAGCACTCCAGCCGAGATCGCCATAGATCCTACTCCAAATGACGTCTGGACGGGGAGTGGTACCGTACTGCTGGTAGACGATGAGCCCTCGGTCAGGAATGTTGGTGCCGAAATGCTCCTGGAACTCGGATTCAAAGCCATCACCGCCTCTAACGGCCGTGAAGCTTTGGAGATATACAAGAACACTCCGGGCATTTTTTGTGTGATTCTTGACCTGACTATGCCGCAAATGGGCGGAGTTGAGTGTTTCCGTGAACTGCAGAAATTAGATCCAGGTGTTAATGTGGTCATGACGAGTGGCTATAGTGAACAGGAAGTTACCGAAAGGTTCGTCAATATTGGTGTGACAGGTTTTATCCAGAAACCGTATAATTCCCTCGGTCTAAAAAACGTGCTGAAGAGGGTTCTTTCTTAACGATACGGTAAGATAACCGCAAACAGATAAACGTTTATAATGCCAGCATGAAAGGGGCTCTCCGCATTACGGAGTGCCCTTTTCTTTATGCCCCCACCATTGTTTTTGACACAAACTTGTAATTAGTTAATTGTAATCTATAATGTAGGTCTACCAAGAGGTTCTTGATGCCAATAGTATTTACATATCAACGCAAGCTGACACTACTGGCTTTGATCCAGGCGATCATCCTCCTGATGGTAACGAACGTCTATGCTCTCGAAAAAGCCACCATCCAACTGAAATGGCTGCATCATTACCAGTTTGCCGGCTACTACATGGCGCTTGAAAAGGGCTTTTACCGGGAAGAAGGACTTGATGTAACCATCAGGGAGGGTGGACCGACCGCCGAGGTTGAAAAGGATGTCGCTGCCGGTCGCGCAGATTTCGGCACTGGCACATCGGCACTCCTGGTTGATCGTGCCAGAGGGGCGGATTTCGTTGTTGTCGGTCAGGTTTTCCAGCACTCACCCGCCATCTTCATGACACCGCGCAAGTCAGGTATCCGTTCGGTCAGGGATATGGCAGGTAAACGGTTCATGTACGCCAACCAGCATGGCGATATGCAGGCTCTGCTCAAAAAACACCTGATAGACGAGAAGCAGATAATTAAAGTTCCCCATAGGGGTGACCCCCGTGATCTGATTGAAGGCAAGGCAGACGTAATGCTCGCCTACAGCTTCAATGAGCCTTACATCATGGAGCTTGCTGGAGAACCATATTTCACCTTCTCGCCAATGTCGTTCGGCATCGACTTTTACGGAGACAATTTTTTCACCACCGGTAAAAACGTTACAGAAAGACCCGGTTTCGTCAGTGCTTTCCGAAAAGCCACTCTGCGAGGCTGGCAGTATGCCTTGCAGAACAGGGAGGAGACGGCAGAGGTTATCCTGGCAAAATATCCGCGTGGACTGAGCCGCGAACACCTGCTCTTTGAAGCTGATCAGATGGATACGCTGATCCAGCCCCTCATGATAGAGCTGGGATATCAGAGCCCGACACGCTGGCAGCGGATCAGCGAAACCTATGCGGAGCTGGGGATGATCCCAAAGGGATTCGACCCGACGCCGATCATCTATACTCCCACGAACGGTCAAAACCACCGACCGCTGATCCTCGCTCTGCTGTTTTCATCGATTATCATTGGGTTTCTTGCCTGGTTGCTTTTTACCTTCCGTCGGCTGAACGTCAGATTGAATAGACATATCGAAGAGCGGCACCAGGTTGAGGAAAACCTGAAAAAAAGCGAGCAGGAGTTACGTGAACTGGCCGAAGCCATGCCGCAGATTGTCTGGATCACCAATCCGGACGGGCGGTTCATATATTTCAACCATCAATGGATGGATTACACCGGAATGGCACTAGAGGAAAGTATCGGCTATGGCTGGGATAAACCGTGCCACCCGGATGATCGACAAAAAGCCTGGCAAGCGTGGGAACAAGCCTCAGCAAGCCTTGACACTTATTCACTGGAATGCCGTCTGCGCCGGGCAGACGGAGTCTACAAGTGGTGGCTGGTTCGCGGAGTGCCGGTTTTTGATCAACAGGGGGTAGTCAAAAAGTGGTTCGGAACCTGTACCGATATCGACGATCTGAAGAACGGTGCTGAAGAAAAACTGTTTTTGGAGCGTCAGCTGCTCCATGCTCAGAAGCTGGAGAGCATCGGCGTGCTGGCAGGTGGCATAGCCCACGACTTCAATAACATCCTCACTGCCATCATCGGCAATGTGGAAATTAACCGGATGAAACTGGAGCCTGAATCTCCGCTGTTACAGGGGCTGATTAATATTGAGAATGCAGCTAACCGGGCCGCTGAACTTGCAAGACAGATGCTGGCCTACTCAGGTAAAGGTAAGTTTCTGATTGAAAATATAGACCTGCACGCTCTGCTACAGGAGATGCTTCAAATGATGGAAGTTTCAATCTCCAAAAAGGTGGAACTGCGGCTCAATCTGACCCCCGACACTCCTCACGTGGAGGCGGATGCCACCCAGATCCGTCAGGTCATTATGAACCTCGTGATCAATGCCTCGGAAGCAATCGGAGACACCCCCGGAGTCATTTCAATTACCACCGGCACTGTCTATTGTAATGAGAAACTGCTGCAGGAGGTCTGGCATAGCGGTGACCTGCGCGAAGGTGAGTACGTTTACTTCGAAATCTGTGATACCGGCTGCGGTATGGACAGTGAGACACTGGCAAAACTCTATGACCCGTTCTTCTCAACCAAGTTCACCGGCCGCGGCCTGGGGATGGCGGCTGTGCAGGGGATAGTCCGGAGCCACAATGGTGCCATTTACGCCAGGAGCGAGCCTGGCAACGGCACCTGCTTCAAGGTGCTGCTGCCTGCCAAGGGGAGTCCGACAAAGAGAAACAGCACTCTGGTGGTTAATGACAGATGGCAGGGGCACGGCAACATCCTTCTGGTGGATGACGAGGAAGCGATCAGGGAGATTGGTAGCGAACTGTTAACTGGGTTGGGTTTCACCGTTCTAACAGCCAGCGAAGGCCTTGAGGCGATAGAGATTTACACTGCCGGAAACGACATTGACCTGGTGATCCTCGATCTGACCATGCCTAAGATGAACGGCATCGACTGCTATTGCGAACTTAAGAAAATCAATCCGGATGTAAAGGTGATTATCTCCAGCGGTTACAGTGAAGAGGATGTTATCCAGCAGTTCAGCGGCCAGGAAATTGCCGGTTTCATCCAGAAACCTTACAAACTGTCGTTGCTGAAAGAGGTGTTGCAAAAAGTTGTTCAGTAAAAACCCTCGTATACTTATCTTCCTGCCGGGCCGCTCCGAACTGCTCTGGTGTTGCCCAGTTTCCACATCTTATGCCTAAATGAGAGGCGTATTAGCTTCACATAATCACTCCTGTAGATCTTCCGTAATTTAAATCGCAACAAATTCAGCATTATAGCGTTTGGCACGCCATCTGCAATTCCAGTTGCATCAACCGGAAAGGCGGAAAACAGTATGGCCAGACCAGACTATTACGACGCACCTGAGTGCGATATAGACCAGGCGAAAGGTGCCCCCAAGTTCTGCAAGAAGTCGGAGCCGGGTGAGGGGACGGAGCGCTCCTGCGCCTATGACGGCGCACGGGTGGTTTTAATGCCGATTACCGACGTTATCCATCTGGTGCATGGACCCATTGCCTGCGCCGGTAACTCATGGGATAACCGCGGTGCGCGCTCTTCAGACTCGCAGCTTTACCGGCGCGGCTTTACCACCGAGATGATGCAGAATGATGTCATCTTCGGCGGCGAGAAGAAGCTCTATAAAGCAATTCAGGAGCTTGCCGGCCGCTATCCGGAGGCAAAGGCAATTTTTGTCTATGCCACCTGCGTTACCGCCATGACCGGGGATGATGTGGAAGCAGTCTGCAAGGCTGCTGCTGAGAAGGTCTCAATCCCGGTGATTCCGGTGAACACCCCCGGTTTTATCGGTGACAAGAACATCGGCAATCGCCTTGCCGGAGAGATCCTCTTCAAGTACGTCATTGGCACGGCTGAACCGGAAATGCTGGGTGAATACCCGATCAATCTTATCGGCGAATACAACATCGCCGGTGACCTCTGGGGGATGCTGCCGCTCTTCGACCGCCTGGGGATTCAGGTGCTATCCTGCATCAGCGGCGATGCGAAGTTTGAGGATCTCCGTTATGCCCACCGGGCAAAACTGAATGTCATCATCTGCTCCAAGAGTCTGACCAATCTTGCCAAGAAGATGCAGAAGACATACGGTATGCCCTACATCGAGGAGTCATTTTACGGCATGACCGATACGGCCAAGGCACTGCGTGACATTGCCCGTGAGCTGGACGATGCAATTAATGGTCTGGAAAAGCGAACCATGACTGAAAGGGTAGAGGCATTAATTGCCGAGGAAGAGGAGAAGTGCCGGGCTGCCATTGCTCCGTACCGGGAAAAACTGACCGGCAAAAGATCGGTTCTTTTTACCGGCGGAGTCAAGACCTGGTCCATGGTCAATGCCCTGCGGGAGCTGGGGGTAGAGATTCTGGCTGCCGGAACCCAGAACTCAACCCTGGAAGATTTCTACCGGATGAAAGCACTGATGCATCAGGATGCAAAGATTATCGAGGATACCAGCACCGCCGGGCTGTTGTCGGTCATGTACGAGAAGATGCCTGACTTGATTGTTGCCGGGGGCAAGACCAAGTTTCTTGCCCTGAAAACAAAGACCCCGTTCCTCGACATCAACCATGGCCGCTCCCACCCATACGCCGGTTATGAGGGGATGGTGGCCTTCTCCCGGCAGCTTGATCTGACGGTAAATAATCCGATTTGGAAGACGCTTAACGCTAAAGCGCCATGGGAGAAGGATGCCGGTGAGACGGCTGCTGATCTTGCACTTGTGAAGGCCCATGCAGAGCGGCTTGAAGCAGAGTCGATGAAGGATTCCCGGGTTAAAGTGCCGACCAAGAATGCCACTGTAAATCCCCAGAAGAACTCGCCTGCTCTCGGCGCCACACTGGCCTATCTGGGGATCGATCAGATGCTGGGACTGCTCCATGGTGCTCAGGGGTGCTCGACTTTCATCAGGCTACAGTTGTCGCGGCATTTCAAGGAGTCCATCGCCCTCAACTCTACCAGTATGAGCGAAGACACCGCCATTTTCGGCGGCTGGGAGAACCTGAAGAAAGGTCTTGGCCGGGTGATGGAGAAGTTTCAGCCCGGAGTTGTCGGCGTCATGACCTCCGGCCTCACCGAAACCATGGGTGATGATGTGCAGAGTGCCATTGTCCATTTCCGCCAGGAAAACCCCCAGTATGCCGATACGCCTGTTGTCTGGGCGTCAACCCCTGACTACTGCGGCTCCATGCAGGAGGGGTATGCAGCAACGGTGAAGGCGATTGTTGCTACTATTGCTGAGGGTGGCGAGAGATCTGAGAATCAGGTGAACCTCCTCCCCGGCAGCCAGCTGACCCCGGCGGAAGTGGAGGAGTTGAAAGAGATCTGCGAATCATTCGGCCTCGATCCGTTGGTGATTCCGGATATCTCCTGCGCCCTGGACGGTCATATCGATGAGACTGTGTCAGCACTCTCTGTCGGCGGAATTTCGGTGGAGCGGATAAGGCTTGCCGGACGCAGCATTGCAACAATTTACGTAGGAGATTCCCTGGCCGATAGCGCAACTTTTTTGCAGGGAAAGTTCGGCATACCGGCATTCGGCTTTACCGCGCTGACCGGCCTTGCAGAGGTGGATCTGCTTATGGAAACCCTGTCAGAGCTCTCTGGCAGGGCTGTGCCCGAAAAATTCCGTCGCTGGCGCAGCCGTCTCATGGATGCCATGGTGGACAGCCATTACCAGTTCGGCCTGAAGAAAGTCGCACTGGCCCTGGAGGCAGATCACCTCAAAGGGATGACAACCTTCCTTGCATCAATGGGGTGCGAGATCCAGACTGCTATTTCTGCCACCCGTACAAAGGGGCTTGACGGGCTGCCATGCGATAATCTCTTTGTCGGCGATCTGGAAGATCTGGAGAGTGCAGCTGTTGGGGCAGATCTTTTGGTGGCCAACTCCAATGGTCGTCAGGCAGCAGCAAAGTTGAAGATCGGGGCGCATTTGCGCACAGGTCTGCCGGTGTTCGACCGTCTCGGCGCTCACCAGAAAATCTGGATCGGCTATCAGGGGACGCTGAATCTGGTTTTCGAGGTGGCTAACCTGTTTCAGGCCAATGCAAAGGAAGCGCAGAAGTTGGCCCATAACTAAGATAGGAAGCTGGAAGAGAATGGAATCAGCGGTCGCAGCTGACGCAGTTGCGACCGGCCAGCTTGCTGCGGTACATCAGGCCGTCGACCCGCTTGATGAGTGTTTCGGCGGTATCATCTGTTTTTGCTTCGGTAGCTCCTACAGAGACGGTCATCTGCAGCCGGCTCCCGCTGACGTTCAGTGTCGATTGCTCAATGACCTTGCGGAACCGCTCGGCAGTGATGCGGATATCCTCCTTGTCGACGTTCATGATGATGGCAACGAACTCCTCTCCACCCCAGCGACCGACCAGGTCGAAGACCCTGCAGCAGCCTGACATGGATTTGGCCACCATCTTTAGTGCTTCGTCGCCGGTTTCGTGGCCGAAGGAATCGTTGACCTCCTTGAAGTGGTCGATATCAATGAATAGAACCCCGAATCCCCAATCGAAACGCACCAGCTCTTCCAGCCTGGAGCGCAGCGTCACCTCAAGATAGCGGCGATTGGCGAGTGAGGTCAGGGGGTCGAGGAAGACCAGATGCTGCAGCTCTTCGATCTTCTCCTGATCGGAGCTCCGCCGGCTGTTGTCGCTGAAGATCTCCACCGCACCAATGATCTTATCGTGCTGATCGCGAATCGGCGAAACTCTGACTTGTACCGGAACCCTGTGGCCGTTCCGATGCTGCAGATAGACTTCGGCCTGCCGCTCTTCACCGTCCTTAAGTGTGGCTGCCAATGGACAGCCATCAAGGCAGAGCAGTTTTCCCGCAGCATCCACATGACAGAGGATGTTGTCCTTGCAGCAGCTGCCGATGACTTCATCGGCAGTGAATCCGCTCATCCGCTCCGCCCCTTTGTTCCAGTAGGTTATGATCCTGTTATGGTCAACAAAGTAGACGCCGTCATAGAGGTTGTCGAGAAGGCTGCGAAAAAAATTCTGATTACTCCACATGGCCCCCTCCTTTTTTAATTAATTCTAGCGTGTTCCATTAGTTTTTTAAACCAGATAATACGAACAACTATTGCCCTTCAAAATCGACAACTCTATTCTCGTTCAGCCAGGTTTTACCTGGTCTTTCCAAGCCCGTCAGACTCCTGATTGCCACTTTATGAAGCAGCCTGTCTAATCACTTCTCATAACTAATGATGCTTAAGATCGACTATGTAACAAAATCAGCTGGTTACCCAGTTGGCACGTCAAGTGCTATCTGTTTTAAAGCAGTACACAAACAGTGATGGCAATGGCGCCACGATCTGAAAAGGTCGTGGCGTTTTTTTGACGAGGAGGAGATACCATGAAAGTCGCATTTACCAGCAGCAGCGGCGAAATGATCGACCAGCATTTCGGCCAGTGTCAGAATTTTTATGTCTGGGAGATAGGAGTTGACGAGGCTTCGCAGGTGGCAGTCATCAGCGGCATATCGGCAGACGGTGATGAAGAGGATCGCATTACTGCCCGTGGCAATGCGTTGGCAGACTGCGCCATTGTCTACACCATGCAGATCGGCGGTCCGGCCGCAGCCAAGCTGGTGGCAAGGAAGATTCATCCAATGAAGACCACTGAAGAGGTTTCTGTAGCCGATATTGTTGCCAAACTGCAAGCGGTTTTGCAGGAGAATCCGCCACCGTGGCTCAAAAAAGCACTCAACAAGGATACTAATGCGTCATTTCTTGACGACTAACCGAAGTAGTTATACGAAAGGAGATCATCATGGCTTACATCACTGGATTAAGAAGAAACAAGAGCGAGTACACCCCGCATTTTATCAAGTCACTTGACGAGGAGACCTGCATCGGCTGCGGACGCTGTTACAAAGTCTGTGTCCATGACGTGCTGGCATTCGAGGAGCTGGATGAGGATGATTCAGCGAAGATGTTCATGAAAGTGGAGAACCCGGGCAACTGCATCGGCTGCCAGGCGTGCGGCAGAACCTGTTCGAAAAAGTGTTTCGAGTTTGAACCGGTTGTTTTGTGAAAGGTGAAAGGTTTCCGGAGGTTAACATGTTGATGGCGGTCACAACATCTGACGGTATTCATGTCGATACACATTTTGGCAGGGCAGAGCGGTTCCTTCTGTTCGAGCTCTCTGGCGAAGCGCCCAGATTGGTTGGAGAGGTTGCTGCCGATCCCTATTGCAACTGGAGTAGTACCTTGCAGGATCTGGCTCCTGAGCAGTTTGCTGAAACGGTCAAAGCCATGCAGGAGTGCGCCGATGACAGGCCCGCCCATAGTATGATGCCGGAAAAACTGGCGTCTATTGCAAAGGCACTGGGGGGTTGCCGGGTAATAGTAACTGCAATGATCGGAGAATCGCCAGAAGCGGAACTGGAGAGGCTGGGGATAGCGGTCTACTCAGCAAGCGGCCCTATCAGCACCCTGCTGCCAGAGGTGGCAAAGATTCTTTAAAGAAGGCTGAAGGTGGAAGGCTGAAGGACTATAACCAAACCTGGGGGTAATGGCGGTACATTTTACCTTCAGCCTTCAGCCTTTAACCTTTCGTTAAGGTGATGATCCATGTCAGGTTCCGGTTTCAATCTCTGCAATCTCCCTCCATGGGTCATCGCCTCCCGCCATTTTAATGAGCATCCGCAGCCTCTGGAAGTACAGGGGGTGCGGCTTGCCAACCGCAACTTTTTCCAGAAGTTGGATTCGATTGATAACGTAGAAGAGCGCGCCAAGGTATTCAATGACTACATGTCGGTGAAGTACCAGCTCCATCAGCTCCAGACTCAGACGGACATTGCCAGAAAGAGCCTCAAAAACAGCTACCTCCGTTTTCTGCGCGGCTGGATGATGGATTCCAACTCAGTTGAAGGGGCGGTGCTCAAGGGGTGGGTCGAGAGTCGCATGGGGATTGGGCCAACCTTTCATAAACTTCCCATTTCCGGCATTCATGGAGAAGACTACATGGTTTATGCCATGGATCGCACCAGGGGGAGCGCCCGCACAAACGCCATAAATGCCCAGCTTGACCTTCTTTACGAATACTGTCAGTACGAATTGTTGCGAAGAGGTTTTGCTGAAAAACAGATGATACTTTACCGCGGAACCAATGATTCCGCTGAGTACGAACTCGTCGAGACTGTCAGCAAGCGGGAGCTGATTGTCAGGCTGAACAATCTTGTCTCGTTTACCAGTGACGAGGAGCGGGCCTGGGAGTTCGGAGACACTGTATGGGAGATCCGTGCCCCGTTTTCAAAGATCTTCTTTTTTGACGGATTGCTGCCGAACAGCATCGTGAAAGGGGAAGGGGAGTATCTGGTGATCGGCGGCGAGTACCTTGTCAGGCGGATTATGTGTACAGTCTGATCAGGCGATTTTCTGATAACGTGGCAGACTGGCCAGGCAGGTCGGCAGGCAAGTCATGTAGTCATGCTGCCTGTCAGTCCTGCTTGCCAACCTGCTGTTACGGGTCATTTTGCCAACAGCCTTCACTGCCAGTTCAAACTCCTCCCATAAAGCAAATAAGACAACTGCCAGGCCGCATAGTGAAAGTTCCATGGTGAGATCTCCTCTTCAAGTCTGATTTTAATAATCAACTGATTGCTACAACTGCCGGTAAACACCGGTCACTTTCCCGATTATGGACAGTTCTCCATCCTTTGGATAGATGAGGATCGGCTCCATGTCCGGGTTTCCAGGTTGCAGACGGATGTGATCGCTTTCGCGGTAAAACCACTTCACGGTCGCCTCACCATCCAGCATGGCGACGACTATATCTTTCTTCTCTGCAGTAGCCTGGGGACGGACCAACGCCAGATCGCCATCCAGAATCCCGGCGGTAATCATTGAGTTGCCGCTGATCCTCAGGAAAAAACATCCCGCTCCATTTACTGCCAAATGATCGACTGAAAAATACCCCTGAATATCTTCAATGGCTGTGGAGAGCTGACCGGCACGGACAGTGCCGACAATCGGCAGGGAGGTCGAGCGGCTGTTTGGTGTTGTCAGGGTGATTCCCCGGTTCATGCTCCCCCGTTTGAGATACCCCTTACGCTCCAGCGCATCAAGATGCTTCATTACCGGCAGGGTTCCGGACACTTTCAGATGTCCGGCAATCTCCCGCTGGCTGGGGGGGTAGCCGTTGCTGTCAGCAAAAGCGGTAACGAACGACAACACCTGCCGTTGCCGCTGGGTAAGCTCATTTGCCGATTTTGAATGATAGGTAGTCATATGACTACCATAGTGAATTTGCCCGGAGCTGTCAATAAAAAATCCAGCCTGAAATAAAAAACGGCGACCCCGATATTTTCCGGAGTCGCCGTTTAACTGGCACTGTATCTGTTTGCGGTGTTATGTCATGCTGAAATGCACTGATTGGCGGAGAGGCGCAGAAGCTTTCCGGCCAGATCAGCTAATTCGTTGAAATACTTCTTTTCCAGCTTTCTGAGCCATCTCTGCGGTACTTCTTCCAGCCCGTAATATGCTCCTGCAAGACCTCCGGCTATTGCTGCGGTTGTGTCGGCATCGCCACCCTGATTGGCTGTGGCGATGATGCACTCTTCAAAAGAGCGGCTGCGGAAAAAGTAGTGGAAGACTGTCTGCATGGTGTCGACGACATAGCCGGTTGCAAGGCCAGGGTAGGGGTCGAACCTGAAGGTCGGGTAGTCTGCGACAAGCCGGTCGGCCTCGCGGCGCAGGCGACTCTTTTCAGCGCCTTTAAGCGCCAGATGGATCATCCTGCCATAAGTGATGCAGGCGGCATCGGAGAGGGGGTGGTTGTGGGTCAGGTGTCCCTGCTCAATGGCGTATTTTTGCAGCAGTTCATTATTGCCAAAAGTGTAGAGAGCAACCGGTGTCATCCGCATCAGTGCCCCGTTTCCGGCGTCCCACTGGTTCGGTGGCGATTCAAGCTGCCCCTTGAGCATGAAGTTGCGTATGCCGCGGCGACAGGTGTCACCTACATCGACAGGTTTCGATTTGAGCCAATTTGAAAACTCCATGGCAATGGCCCGGAGGCCCCAGCATCCTGAAGTTGTGACCGCCCGGGCTACACAGAGGGTCATCTCGGTATCGTCGGTAACCTGCCCCGGTTTGAGCCGCAGCCAGCCACCGCCGACCATCTCGGTCAGCCGGCCATATTTCGAGGCAATTTCACCAGGGGTCATGAACTCAACCGGCGCACCGAGGGCGTCGCCGACTGCAAAGCCAAGTAGCACGGCCTTGTAGCGATTTAACAGCTCATCATCTGCTGTCACGCTCTCCCCAGTTTTTCATTTGTGCAGGCTACAAGGAAATCGAACACATCTTCCCGGCTTTCAATGAACCGTGGCAGTTCACGAATCATGATCTCTTCGGCAGTCTGAAGGGTCCGTTGCTCGTCGCTTTCGAGTCTGTCCATGACTGCTCCAAGCATCGGCAATACATCATAGAGGTCGTCGCGGTTGAAAAAGCACCTGTCAGGTTTACCGCAGAACTTTGCTTCCTGTCGTTTCCTGGTGTCTTTCGGGTAGCGATAATACAGGTCTGAAGCTTTTACGGTTATGCCCATGGTCTTTCCTCCTGCTTACTTGCAGCCGCAGCCGCCGGAATTGCAGTAACTTGCGCAGCCGGAAGTCACTTTCATATCAACTCCGTGGGATTTGCAGCAGGCCAGAGAGTCTGCATCAACAAACCAGGTGCCGTCAGTCTCAACCCCTTTCAAATTCCCCTGCTTCAGCAACATCAGTATTTTTGTCTGTGTTGTTGAAAGATATAGAGCCGACTCTTCTACTGTGAGCGTTGATGCCATGTTCTTCTCCCTTTTAATTGCAGCCGGTGGTAGTCAGATGTTTCAATAACTGAAATTGAAAACTTCACTTAGCATGCCAGAAGGTGAAAGCCCGTAGATAGGCTGTTAACAGATTTTGTGCCTTATGATCGGGATCAAATCTGCTTAATGAGTAAACAGCACTGCCGCAGCTGTGACCATAATGTATTGCGTATACATAACAGCTGATTGCTAACCGGCTATGATTCAAGGGTTTTAGCTTTTTGGCACAGTTAAGGCAAAGTGTAGGCCATAGACCATCTATGTATCGGGCAATGGAGCCCTGTAGAGTTTTCTCTGCAGGGCTTTTTCCATTTAAGGGGGGAAATCATGGGAAATGCATGCAGCGGCAGGAAAAATATTCAGGGGCATCCATGTTTCGGCGGCAATCACCACAAAAACGGCAGAATGCACCTTGCCGTAGCGCCGAAATGCAATATCAAGTGCGGCTACTGCAGCCGCCGTCACGACTGTGCCAACGAGTCCCGTCCGGGAGTTACCAGTCGCATCCTCACACCTCTCGAAGCGATGGAGAAGGTTCGTGAAGTCATGGCGAGTGAGTTGCTTGGCGACCTCATCAAGGTGATCGGCATTGCCGGACCTGGCGATCCGCTGGCAAACGAAGAAACTTTTGAAACCTTTCGTTTGATCGGTGCAGAGTTTCCGCACCTGATTAAATGCATGAGCACAAACGGTCTCTTGCTGCCGGAACGGATTGACGACCTTGAAGAGCTGGATCTCCACAGCCTGACAGTTACCATCAATGCCCTTGATCCGGTTGTCGGAGCGAAAATATACAGCCATATCAATTATCATGGACATCGTTTTACGGGCGTGGAAGCTGCCTCGATCCTGATTGCCAATCAGCTTAGTGGTCTGAAGAGCGCCGCTGACTACGGCATGACGATCAAGGTTAATACCGTCCTCATCCCCGGGGTGAATGAAGCACAGATACCGCTGATTGCTGAAAAGGTGAAATCAATGGGTGCCTTTGTCATGAACGTCATGCCGATAATTCCCCAGGCCGATTTTGCCGGAATCACGCCGCCGACAGCCGAGGAGATCTCTCTGGTTCAGGCAGAAAATGAAAAGATCATCGGCCAGTTCAAGCACTGCAAACAGTGTCGTGCTGACGCAGTGGGCCTGATCGGCCAGGATATGCAGTTTGCAAAAGCGTCATGTTCGGGAACCTGAAAAGTGGAGATTGTGCCATTTGACAGGGGGCATATCGCAGATTTTCTTCGGCATGCAGCCCATGAAGGGTGGATTACCACGCGGAGCGAAATAGAGTTCCTTCTGAAAAGCTATCCAGGCGGCTGCCTGGTCTGCCTCAAAAAAGGGCTGGCCGCTGGTTTCATAACTTCGATCAGGTATAAAAGATCGGCCTGGATCGGCAACCTTTTGGTCAGGCCAGCCTTTAGAGGACAGGGTATCGGCAGATTTTTGATGGAAAGTGTGTTGAAATGTCTTGATTCTGCTGGCTGCGAAACAGTCTGGTTGACAGCCTCGGCCGATGGTGAGCGTCTTTACCTGATGCTAGGCTTTCGTCAAATCGATGTTGTGCAGCGCTGGAAAG
The DNA here is from genome assembly GCA_013377075.1 of Geobacteraceae bacterium. Classification (GTDB taxonomy): domain Bacteria; phylum Desulfobacterota; class Desulfuromonadia; order Geobacterales; family DSM-12255; genus VEOV01. The sequence continues at coordinate 27,368 of JACABD010000025.1, forward strand.
GTGCAGGCGGTCAGTTCCTATCACCAGGCAGGATAGAATACTGCGAAAATATCCGCACAATAGATTCAGCCGGTTGGGGTGACGAAAGACCGCATATCCTTGATGCGCTGGCTGGTGGTTACAGCTTCTTTAAGGCTGGAAATGGCTTTATAGTCAGTTCATTAACTGCCGGTATGCAGCATATCGGCCCTTGGGGCGCGGCTTGCGAAAGTGCTGCGGCTGAAATGTTCGATAAAATCAGATCAGATAGCTATAAACCGAGTGAAGCCGTTCTTGATGTCCCGGCAAAAAACCTCTCAGCTGGCGAAATGCTTTTGTCCAGAGGTTTCACCATTTCAGGCAGTACTCTGCTTATGTACAGAGGCAAAACACCGGACTACAACCCGCAGTACATCTACTCTTTTGCGAGCATGGGAAGTTACGGCTAAAATTTCTGTTGCCATTTAAAAAAAGCCGTTCTATTATCCTACTGACCATTTACGCTAAGGTAAACAAAATTCAGCCAGAATAAAAAATCAGTATTGTGAAAAGTGGCAGCCAAGCTCAGTCTGCTATTCTGTTGTCTTCACAATGTTAATACATTATCATACATGATCAGCTAATCAAAAGAGGTTATCCATGCAGATAGTTGCCTGTATAAAACAGGTTCCTGATACAACTCAGGTACAGATTGATCCGGTTACCAACACCCTTGTACGCGAGGGGATTCCCTTTATCGTCAATCCTTACGATACCCATGCACTCGAAGAGTCACTAAGGCTTCGTGATAAATTCGGATTTAATGTAACCGCTATTTCCATGGGGCCACCCAATGCCGAGGCCACTCTGAGAAAGGCGCTTGCGCTTGGGGTTGACAGGGCAGTTCTTCTTACTGACCGTGTCTTTGGCGGCGCTGACACCCTTGCCACCAGTAATGTTCTCACAGAAGCGATCCGTAAGCTGGGCGAAACCGACGAGGTCGGCATCATCTTCTGCGGCAAACAGACCATTGATGGCGACACTGCCCAGGTCGGCCCCGGCATAGCCACGCGCCTTGGCTGTACCCAGCTCACCCTTGTAGACAAGATACTAGAACTTGATCCGATAAAAAAGCGAATAAAGGTAAGCCGCAAACTGGAAGGGCGTCACGAGATCGTCGAAGCGCCACTGCCGGTGATGATTACGGTTGTCAGGGAGCTTAACCGTCCCCGCTACCCGACAGTGCCGGGGCGTCTCGAATCCATGGAGCGGGAAGTGGAGTTCTGGAACAACCAGACACTGAAACTTGATGAGCAGAGCATAGGTCTGAAAGGCTCACCCACCTGGGTCAGCAAGATTTTCTCCCCCCAGCGGGACAAGGGTGAGATGATCGGTGACGGTGTGCACGACCCGGTCGGCACGGCTAATCTGCTGATTGATAAACTTTTAAGTAAAGATCTACTTTCTATCTAAAAATTCTAAATCTGTTGAACCGCAAAGACGCAAAGGACGCAAGGAAAGCGCAAAGAAAACCAAAACTTTTTAGTTTTTCTTTGCGTATCTTGCGGATTCCTGGTGGTCTTTGCGTTAAAGAAAGGTTTAAGAGGGTATTTTATGACTGAAGCAAAAAAGCCAATCAAAAAACCCCGCGGCAGGGCATCCCTGATCGAGGGAAAGTGTATCGCCTGCGGAGCCAGGTGCGAAAGCTCATGTCCTGTTAACTGCGTCTCCATGAACGATGCCGGTGAGCCTATTATCGATCAGCCGAAATGTATCGGCTGTCTCAAGTGCGTCAAGGTCTGCCCGGCCCAGGCGCTGGAGATGGTCTTCACCCCTGAGGAACAGAAGATCCTTGACGAGCTGGCCGGTGAGGCCGATGCCCCTGAAGAGATTGATGAAGAGGCTGCCGAGCTGGCAAAGAAACTCTCTGCCTACAAGGGTGTCTGGGTTTTTATCGAGCAGACCGAGGGAGACGCTGCCAAAGTATCCTGGGAACTTCTGGGAAAAGGGCGAGAGCTTGCCGATACGCTCGCTGTGCCGCTTTCAGCGGTAGTTCTTGGCGAAGGTGTGGAGGGTCTCTGCACTGAAGCTTTTGCCTATGGCGCTGACAATGCCTATCTGGTGGATGCACCGGTATTTCGCCACTACCGTACCGAAAGCTATCTTAAAGCGCTCTGTCAGCTGATCGAAAAGTATAAGCCGGAGATCATTCTCATGGGGGCCACCGGCCTTGGCCGCGACCTTGCCGGAGCCGTGGCAACCGAGGTGAAGACCGGGCTCACAGCCGACTGTACCGGACTCTCCATCGACGACAAGCGCAACCTGATGCAGACCCGTCCGGCTTTCGGCGGTAACATCATGGCAACCATCATGTGCGACAAATTCCGCCCCCAGATGGCAACGGTCCGCCCCCAGGTCATGCAGATGGCTGAAAAAGTTCTTTCCAGAAGCGGTGCAATTATCCGTGAAACCTGCGCTGTCAGGGAAGAAGATATTCTGGTCAAAGTCCTTGAGATCATCAGCGACAAAAAGAAGGACAACGTCGATGTCGCCGGTGCAGAGTTCATCGTCTCAGGTGGTCGCGGCATGATGGGTAAAGAGAACTTTGCCATGCTTAAAGAGCTGGCTGATGAGATCGGCGGCGTTGTCGGAGCGTCAAGAAGTGCTGTAGATGCAGGCTGGATGCCTCAGGACAGGCAGGTTGGCCAGACCGGCAAGACCGTTCGCCCGAAGATCTACATCGCCTGCGGCATCTCCGGTGCCATCCAGCACCTGGTCGGCATGCAGGATTCTGATGTTGTCATAGCCATTAACCGCGACAAGGATGCACCCATATTCGAAGTTGCTACCTACGGTATTGTCGGCGATCTTTTTCAGGTCATTCCGGCAATCACCAACAGACTGCGTGAAATCAAGGCTGCAAGAGGTCTCAAATGAATCCCATATTCACCGCTCTTTTCATCATTGCAACCGTCATATTCGCCACTCTTGCCTGGAAAAGGTTTTCACTGATCCGTCTCGGTAAAGAAGAGAACCGCTTCGACAATATCCCGGCGCGGATAGTCGAGATGCTTCTTTTTGCCTTCGGCCAGAAAAAGGTCCTGGCCAGACCGTTCGGCATCAATCACTCCATTCTCTTCTGGGCGTTCCTGGTGCTGCTGCTTGCCAATGGCGAGTTCCTGCTCAATGGCATCTTCCCGGCAATCTCGCTGCGCCTGCTGATAACACCCATCAGCGGCCCACTGGTCTTCCTTTTTGACATAGTCTCCATGCTGGCGCTGATCTCCATTCTGGTCGCCTTTGCCAGAAGGATATTTTTCAAGCCCGATTATCTCGATTCGAAATATGTCAAGGGGCGCAGCTTCGAAGGCTTTTTGATTCTCTCCTTCATTGCTACCCTGATGATTGCCTATTTCGGTTACCATGCTGCCGAGATCGCCCTGCGCGGTGAGCGCCTTGCAGCCTGGATGCCTGTATCGACCCTTGCAGCAGGGCTCTACGGTGGAGGATGCGGCAGCAGCGGCGGCTGTAATAATTGCGGTGTAGTTCCCTGGTTGATCTTCTGGTGGTGGACCCATGCCGCAGTGCTGCTTGCTTTCATGGTATTCCTCCCTATTTCCAAGCATATGCATATCCTCACCGCAATCCCGAACTGCTTCTTCGGTTCCCTGGAAAAGGTCAACACCCAACCCCGGGAAGAGTTTGCCATCGGCAACAGCTATGGCGTTGAAAAGGTGACAGATTTCAGCTGGAAGGATCTGCTCGACTCATTTTCCTGCACAGAATGCGGTAGATGCCAGGATTCATGCCCGGCAAACGCCACCCACAAGCCCCTGAATCCACGGCAGATAATTCACACCATCAAAACCAACCTTATGGCTAATGCCGCAGAGCTGCAAAGCGGATCACCTGTAAAGACCCCTCTGGTAGGGGCTGAAGGGGAGGGGACCAACACCGAGGAGGCCATCTGGTCGTGCACTACCTGTGGCGCCTGTATCGAAGCCTGTCCGGTGCTGATCGAGCAGATGCCGAAGATCATCAAGATGCGTCGCCATCTGGTACAGATGAAGAGCCAGTTCCCGGAAGAGCTGCTCAATCTCTTTGAAAACATGGAGCAGCGCTCCAATCCGTGGGGTATTGCACCGACCGAGCGGACGAAGTGGTCGTCAATCATGGATGTGAAGAGTTTTGACGAAAAAGAAACTGAATACCTTTTCTACATCGGCTGCGCCGGTACGTTTGACTCAAGGCAGAAACATGTCACCGTGTCCCTGGCAACCATCCTCAACGCGGCAAAAATCAGCTGGGGCGTGCTTGGTAAAGATGAAAAGTGCTGTGGCGACAGTGCCAGAAGGCTCGGCAACGAATTCCTCTTCGATAAGCTGGCAAAGGAGAATGTGGAGCTGTTCAAGGCAAGGGGTGTGAAGAAGATCATCACCCAGTGTCCACACTGCTTCAGCACCCTGAAAAACGACTATCGCCAGTACGGTCTGGAGATAGAGGTGATCCACCACGCCGAGCTGCTGCAAAGGCTGTTGGCAGAAGGGAAGATCAAGCCGAACAGGGAAGTCAAGGAGCTTGGCAGCATTATTTACCACGACTCCTGCTATCTTGGGCGCCATAATGACATCTACGAGCAGCCGAGGGATGTCATCACAAAAGTCACCGGAGAAGAGCCGAAAGAGTTTGGCAAAAACCGCGAAAACGCCTTCTGCTGCGGCGCCGGCGGTGGCAGGATGTGGATGGAAGAGCACGAAGGTGAGCGGATCAATGTCACCAGAGTGAAAGAGGCGCTGGAAAGCAGCCCCGATACCATCTGCGTCGCCTGTCCGTACTGCATGACCATGTTTGAGGACGGCGTCAAGGATGTAAATTCCGGAAATGTCAGGATCAGGGATATTGCCGAGGTGGTGGCGGAGGGGTTGAGGCCGGTTTAGTTAAATCCGGTTGACTTTAATCAGTCTTGAATGTATTAAAAACCTGCAACTATTTTGATCTTGATCTGTTGGAGATGTGATGGAGATGGTTGAGGGTAAAGATTAGACAAGAAGCCGCGCCACCGTGGAATACTCGGTGGCGCGGCTTCTTTTTGTTTGCGGGGTAGATTGGTGGCGTGAAGCCATAGTTGAAAGTCACCTATATGAAAACTGTGAGTGTCTAGGAGTTTAGTGGTGGCGATTCAGACTTCGTATAGGAGTCGTTGGCGGTTGCGCGGCAATATGCGGTTGGGTAGTTGCGGTATATGCTTCCCAACCTGTCGGTTTCATGCTTGTTGCAACTGGCATTGGAATAGGCTTTGTAGGTATGGGAATCCACTACGTGAACATGTTCCGTAAGTGAAACAACGCACAACCAGCGGCGACAGTGGTCCCCGCTGACGCTCCGCCGCTGGCGCCTTGAGACGTTGGATTGAAATAAATGGAGGGTCGCAATGTCCTCGTTTCTTGAGAGTATCTTTGGATATTCGCCTCAGATGATACTTTCTGAATCACCAGACAGAATAAGTCTTCGCAGCAAAAGCCGATCAAAATTCATTGTGTTTCTGATGCTGCTTCTCTTGCAGCTATTGGTCTTGCCACTTTTCATTCCAATCGAACAAGTTGTGATTTTAATGTGCGTTCCCATTATAGGCGGATTGACATATTCAAAGGCTTTTATATTTGATCGTGCAACATTCAACGTGATGGTTAGGCGGAAGATGTTCGGAATAGGTCTAAATAAAGAAATTAAATTTGACGAGATAGCTTGCGTAAAAGCTGAGTCAAACCCATTGCGTAAAGGCACTTACCTGTTTTTGAAACTTAAGAATCACAAGAAACTGCTGCTCGATATGACAACTGACAAAGGTTATATCGATACAGTAATTGACGCTATCAACAAAGTGCGAAATCCAACATGCCATTAGACCGGTCTTCGCCGGTCACTGGCTAAGCCGTTCATGAAGGAAAGAGAAGGGGACAGGCTACTTTTTGATCCTTTCCAGATATAGTTGCTTGTCCACTTTAGCCCATTATTCAGATGGCAGCAAAAAACGCCTGACGCACCGTTGAAAAAATTGTATTGAGGAAAAATGATCAGACACTTTACAACTGCCATAATCGCCGGAATTTCCTGCCTGCTCTTAACCAGCTGTTTATACAGAGGGGACGGGGCTTTCAAGCAGATCGGCAATTCCGATTTTAAATTGAAACTGAACTTTATGAATTTCTTTGTGGCTGCTGACGGTTATCCGACTTGCGTAAGCGGGGCTGTCCTGCGTGAAGACAGTATTACGCCTTTGAAGAATGTGCTGGTCATCTTGAAAAAGAAGAATCAGCAGGCTGTCGTTTCAAAGGCACAGACTGACCATGTCGGCAGTTTTACAATGTCAGGCATATTGACAAATGACTTGTATGTCATAGAACTCGATTCAGCTGAATATTCGGGGCGCAAGGAGATCATAGTAGAGCCCAACAGAAGAAACTGTCATGAAATTATTGCGCAGAGAAGATAAGGCAGCCCGTCCCCTTTAAGCAAACGCTTCCGTCACAAATAGTGAGAACGGGGGAGTAAATGTTGAAATTGACAGCGTATAACCTGCATCGCAGAGGAGTAGTAGTGAGATGTTTTATAAAGAGCTTTTGAGTGCCGTTGCTATTGCTCTCACCTTCATCGCGTTTTTCCCTTATATCCGCTCAATAATCAAGGGCGCAATCAAGCCCCATGTATTTTCCTGGGTCATCTGGGGGACGACAACATTTGTCGTATTTCTTGCGCAGGTAGAAGGCAAAGGCGGCGCCGGAGCCTGGCCAATAGGTGTTTCAGGGGCCATTACGATATTTATTGCCATTTTGGCTTATCTGAAGCGGGCGGATATTACCATCACCAAAATTGACTGGCTCTTTTTTATTGCAGCGCTGTCTTCATTGCCGTTTTGGTATTTTTCCTCCGACCCGGCATGGGCGGTTGTTATTCTCACGACAGTCGATGTTCTCGGCTTTGGGCCGACGGTCAGAAAAGCCTATGATTTTCCCCATTCAGAATCATTGCTCTTTTTTGCTCTCTTTACGATACGTAATCTCATCGTCATTATGGCGCTGGAAAACTATTCCATCACAACGGTATTATTCCCTGCGGTCATTGCTGCCATATGCGCGATGCTCATGGCAATGGTAATGTATCGACGGTGCAAGTTGGCAATGAGCTTTCCGGAGAAATAGCAATGTCGGACTCCATCTCTGATCGTTTGCTGGAAATGCTCCGACATAGTGATCTTCCTTACGTCCTCCATGCCCACGCAGCGATTCTAACTATGGCAGACGCAGAACAGCAGCTGCCATTCGACGTGGCGCGAATTTCCAAGACCATAGCTTTTCGCAGGAAGGACGGCGGGCTTATTCTCGCACTGCTCCGGGGTACAGCAAGGGTCGATTACCCCCGGCTTGCGGAACTTGTAGGGGTAAACCGCCGTGATCTTGTGCCGCTTTCGCCGGATGAAGTACGGGAGCTGCTCGGAGTCAATCCGGGCAGCGTATCGCCGCTGATGCTCCGGGATGATCTGACGGTTTATATTGAAGATGATGTTTTGACAATCCTGCCGACTCTCTTTTGCGGCATCGGTCGTCCTGACCGGACACTGGAGATATCAGCCACTGATCTGGTGAGGCTGACCGGCGGAAGCGTCGGTGGGTTTTCACGGTAGTGTTTTTGCGATTTAATAAAAGGGCTCGAAATGAAGCAAGATATCAATGTAGTCATACGTGAAGCGAGAGGCACTGATGCAGCTGCAATTGCAGCTCTGTATCGATCTTTCGTGACAAATCCCAATATCAATGTTCGAGAAGATCGCCTCGAAGCAATCGCCGCTGATTCAAACAATTTCGTATTTGTCTGCGAAGTTGAAGGCGTAGTTTGCGGCACTGCTTTTCTCACACTCTGCCTTGACGCCATGTTCGGGGCTCAGCCATATGGTGTCCTGGAAAATGTGGTTGTTGATGGAGCTTTGCGTGGCCAAGGGATCGGCAGGCGACTTTTTGAGCATGCGGAAGAGATGTGCCGAACTCGCGACTGTTCAAAAATAATGCTGCTGAGTACGGCAACTCGCGAATCAGCACATAGGTTTTTTGAACAGCAAGGATATTCATCGGTAAACAAGCTGGGGTTTGTAAAGTATCGTCGCCAATTCCGGGGTCATTAGCAAATGGGGGACTAAAATGAGCACCGATTTTTCGGGTATTTCCGCTCGTTACGAGCATGATTCATTGATCCAGAAGTCCGCAGCGGAAAAGCTGTTCGGGCTGCTGGCTATTAACAAAGCTGATGATGTTCTGGATCTTGGCTGCGGCACGGGGAATCTGACGCGCAAACTGCGGGGGATGACCGAAGGGCGGGTGGTAGGCGTCGATCCCAGTGAGGGGATGATTCGCGAGGCAGCTAGCCAAGCAGGAAATGATATCTCCCATATGGTGATCGGGGCGGAGGATCTTGCTTTCGACGACGAATTCGACGTCATCCTCTGCAACTCTGCTTTCCAGTGGTTCGGGAAGCCGCAAAAAGCACTGGCTAACTGTTGCAATGCCCTGCGTAAAGGGGGCAGGATGGGTATTCAGGCCCCTGCCAGGATGAACTACTGCCCAAATTTTATCAGCGCCATTGAAGCAGTTGCCTGCGCTACAGGAACAAAGGAGATTTTTGCTGGGTTTAGGCCGCCTTGGTTCTTTCTGGAGACAGCGGACGAATACGGGGCGATATTTAAGGAAGCAGGTTTCTCTGTCCCTTTTGCCCGGATCGAGGAATTGACGACTCTTCACAGTGCGGCGGAGGTTATGACCATCTTCGAGTCGGGAGCTGCTGCCGGTTATCTGAATCAGGAATTCTACGAAATCCGGCTTGACGCAGCATACTGCGATGAATTCCGCAGGATCGTAAAGGATACCTTTACCGGGCAGGGTGCTGAAAACGGCAAGGTGGAGCTTCTGTTCAACAGGATCTATCTGGTGGCGGTGAAGGGCTGATTCCGAACTGCCTGGGGAGAACAATAACTACGAATGATCAAAGGTCTGACCGCCCCTGCAATAGTTTTCGAGTTTGCCTATTGATTTCAGGTTGAAGCCTTTGGGCTATAGATATCAAGACTGTAACAGAGCTAAATTCAGGTATTTTTGAACGCAATAATCGCAAGTTCAGAACAGCGCGCTTTTTAAATTGCTGCTACGGTGCTTATATTCGGCAAGGAGGAATCAAAGTGCGCGCCAGTACCACCACCAGCTACAAGGAACGTATGAACCGGGTTCTGATCCACATTTACCAAAATCTGGATGAATCGCTCACCATCAACCGGCTGGCCGCGGTAGCCTGCCTTTCCCCTTTTCATTTTCACCGCATTTTTAGTGCTCATGTGGGGGAAACAGTAACCAGCCATGTGCGCCGCTTGCGCCTGGAGAGGGCTGCTACGAGAATCGCCTTCACCGGTGTCAGCATCATGGATACGGCTTTGGCGGTGGGGTACGAGACACCGGCGGCGTTTGCCCGCGCCTTTCGCGAGCGCTTCGGTATGAGCCCCAGCGAGTTTCGTAGTCAACAGCGCATAACTATTCCCCCCTTTACCGGAAATTCGACTATGAGGGAGATAATTGTCATGAAACCGGAAATTAGGGAGTGTAGCGAAACCAAGGTGCTGTTTGTAAGGAAAACTGGAGCATATAACGAGGCCGCTTCACCAGCCTGGGAGGCGCTTCTTTGCTTTGCCTGTAAAAACTGCCTGATGAGCGATGGTACGGAGATGATAGGCATCGGCCACGATGATCCTGACATCACGGCAGAAGAGAAAATCCGCTATGATGCCTGCATTACATTCTCCGGGGAGGTAAAGCCGGAAGGGGAAGTGGGAGTACAGACCATTGGAGGCGGCCGCTATGCCGTGTTCCTACACAAGGGGGCATACGCCGGGCTGAAAGAGGCCTATTGTGACATTTTCGCAGGGTGGCTGCCAGCCAGCGGTTGCACACTTGGCGAGCGCCCTGTTTTTGAGAAGTATCTGAACCGCGACGCAGGCAATACCAAACCGGAGAATCTGCGCACCGAAATATGGATTCCGGTCTCGTAAAGCCTTTTTGAAAGTGCAACCTTTCACGCAACTACCATCATCAGGAGGGTTTGTCATGGGAAAGATCGACTTCAAGAAATCTTTGAAACATTTGTATCAGCCTTCTGTAAAGGAAATTGTCAGCGTCGATGTCCCACAAATGAATTTCCTCATGGTTGACGGCGCAGGAGATCCCAACACCTCGCAATCATTCAGTGACGCAATCGAAGCGCTCTATCCGGTTGCCTATACGCTGAAGTTCATGGTCAAAAAGGGGCCATTGGCAATTGACTATGGAGTAATGCCGCTTGAGGCCCTCTGGTGGTCCGATGACCCGTCCGCCTTCACTTTAGGAAAAAAGGACGACTGGCAATGGACCGTCATGATCATGCAACCGGAGTTCATTACGTGTGAAATGGTTGAAGACGCAGTGGCAGAAGTGGCAAAAAAGAAAAAACCTGTTTCCTTGCCGCTCGTAAGGTTTGAATCATTCAGTGAGGGAAAGTCCGCCCAAACACTTCATATTGGCCACTTCTCCGAGGAAGGGCCGACAATCGAGAAGGTGCATAAGTTCATAGAAAACAGTGGCAGCCAGTTGGTCGGTAAGCACCACGAAATTTACTTAAGTGATTTGAGGCGGACGGCACCCGAAAAATGGAAAATTATTATCAGGCAACCGATGACGTAATCATGAGTGCATTTAAGGAGAGGGAAAAGTGGGAAGGTTAGTTTTAAGTCTATTTTAGAAAAAAGTTGCCCGTTCTCTTTAGCCATTCAAAGGCAGTCCCTATTTCCGAATGACCAGGCCGGCTCCGATGCAGAGTAATAGGATGCCAATTCCACGTACAGATGTTAACGGGATTTGTCGCAGGCCGAACGCACCATACTGATCGAGTAATGCGGCTGTTGTTAACTGCCCGGCGATGATGACGGACATGACGGCCAGGGTTCCCAGCCGTGGAACTGCGATGATGGTCATGGTAACAAAATATGCTCCCAGCAAGCCGCCAGTCAGCTCCCACCAGGAAGTATCAACAACATTACGAAGGTTGCCGCGTCCGGCGATCATCACCATAACAAACATTGCCAGCGTACCAACTGCAAAAGAGATCAGTGAGCTTTCGTAGCTCCCGATCTTCTGTGCAAGCCGGGCATTTATGGATGGTTGTATGGCTACCGCCAATCCTCCACACGCCATCAGCAGAATTATAAGCATATTGTTCATGTCGTATCCTTTTAAGGGGAAAATGGGACAGGCTGCTTTTTAAGAGCCTGCCGGATAAAGTGGCCCTGTCCCCATTAGATGTCGCACTCAGCCGACTACTCTCTTTTGAACCTGTTATAAATAACCGGCAATAGCGCAAACAGGCCGATCACTCTGGGCGAGGCGATTCCGGAGAGTGAATCCATGGTAGCCAGGCTGGCACCGGCATTGACATAGACAAAACCACCGGGGATGATGCCGAGCATGGTGCCGAAGAAGAATGTCCTTAGCGGCATGCGGTTGGCCTGGATCGAAGTCAGCGTCAGAAAGCGTTGCAGGTCGAAGTAAAAGAAGACTGCAGCCATGGTCACCCAGTTGCACGCAGCGCTATCTTATGGGCTTTCATTTTCAAATCCTGTGACGCTGGATGTCACGGAGTTTTCACAAACTTCATGGCCGCCGAATTCATGCAGTAGCGCAGTCCGGTCGGTTTTGGCCCGTCATTAAAAACATGGCCAAGATGGGCGTCACAGCGGCTGCAGATGACTTCTGTCCGTGTTGAAAAGAAGCTTTTGTCAGTGCGGGTAGCGATGTTTTCCGGGGCGATCGGCTGCCAGAAGCTTGGCCAGCCGGTTCCGGAATCGTACTTGTGCTCCGAGCGGTAGAGATCATTGCCACAGCAGACACATTGGTAAATACCGGCCTCTTTATTATTCCATGTTTCGCCGGTGAAAGCCTGCTCTGTCCCCTGCTTGCGGGTAACATTGAACTGCTCGGCAGTGAGCAGGGCGCGCCACTCTTCAGAGGTTTTAATAACCTTGTCGTTCATAATGTATCCTTTTGCAGCTGCTGAGTAGAGTTTTATCTTGCCACCATTTGTTGAAACAGTTGCCGCTGTATCAGGTGATTTAGCCGTGCCGCCGGTACATGCCACCGCTGCTACAAGCAGTATCAGAACCAACATGCTTGCGTAAATTCTCATCTCTCTTCCTCCTTAATGCCCTGCCTGGCTTCCCCAGAGCTCTTTGAGCCTGTTGTCACGTCCACAGCCATTACGATAGTATTTGTACCGTATCGGATTCTTTTTGTAATAGTGCTGGTGATACTCTTCAGCCGGGTAAAACAGACCGGCAGCAGTTATTTCGGTCACGATCGGTTCCCTGAAGGGCTTATTTTTTTCAAGGGCTCCCTTTGATTGCAGGGCAGTGCGGTGCTGAGCTTCGCTGGTGTAGAAGATGGCACTCCTGTATTGATCACCGCTATCACAGAACTGGCGGTCTGTTGCGGTTGGATCGATATTATGCCAGAAAACAGCCAGAAGCTTGTCATAACTGATCTTTGCAGGATCGTAAACAATCTGTACTGATTCGGCGTGACCGGTGCCGCCTGCGGAAACCTCCTTGTAGGTCGGATTCTTCTTCTGCCCGCCGCTATACCCCGGCGTTACCGAGAGTACGCCAGGAAGCTGGTCGAATGGCTGTTCCATGCACCAGAAACAGCCACCGGCAAAGATGGCTGTTTCTAAAGCAAGCTGAACAGGCTGCCTGGCTTTTGCATTCGGGGAAGATTGCGCCAGCGGGGCAAAGAGAGTGGTTGATATGGAGATGACAGCGGTAAGCAGAATTGTCAGTAATCGCATGGTTTTTCCTCCTTCAGTGGAGCTTGCATAATTATACCATGTGGCTGCCGAAAGGTGCAGCAGTTGTACGAATTTACAATAATCCTCCTACAAGATGCATCGATTCCCGTGGAACCCCCATTCCTGCCTTGGCTTCAGGGCAGGAATGGGGATTAGTGTGAAGATCTCTGCCAGATTATCCATTTCCTCGCTCCTGAATCAAACCTGCTACAAGACCATGGCTTTTGCCAGCCCGCCCAGCGTCTCCAGCCCCTGTTCGATCTGTTCCGACCAGACAGCGGCATTCAGCCGCAAGCAGTTGTCATAATTGTTGCCAAGGGAGAATATCCGGCCAGGAGCAATGCTGATTCCCTCTTTCAGGGCGGTTTCGTAGAGCTTCATGGTGTTGATCTCTTCCGGCAGTTCGACCCAGAGGACAAATCCACCCTCCGGCCTGCTCACCCGTGTGCCCAGGGGAAAGTGACGCCCGACGGTATCGCGGAACTGGTCGACCTGCCGGGAGTAGGTGCGGCGCAGTTTTCTCAGGTGATGGTCATACCCGCCATTGGTGAGGAACTCGGCAATGGCGAGTTGATTCGGTGTTGCCGTGGCGATGTTGAAGAGCGCTTTGAGCTGGATGATCTGCGGGCGGAATCTACCCGGAACAATCCAGCCGACGCGATAGCCTGGAGCGAGGGTTTTCGAGAATGAAGAGCAGTAAAGCACCAGCCCTTTCTCATCATAAGTTTTCAGGGCTGTGGGGCGTACAGAACCAAATGCCAGATCTCCGTAGACATCATCCTCGATCAGGGGGATCTCGTGTCTGGCGAGGAGCCTGACCAGCTCCTGTTTCTTTTCGTCGGGCATGAGACTACCGGCCGGGTTGTCAAAGTTCGATATGGCCAGACAGGCATGTACCGGATTGTGCCTGATGGCATAACTCAAGACCTCAAGATTCATCCCCTCCTTGGGGGTTGAGGGAATTTCCAGGACTTTCAGCCCGAGCCAGCGGAGAAAATTGAGAAAGGTGTAGTAGACCGGCGAGCCTATGGCCACCGTGTCTCCGGGGCGGCAAATCGCCTGTAACGCCAGTGAAATGGCTTCGACGCATCCGGATGTTATCACCAGATCGTCGGCTGACTGGGAGCAGCCGAAGTTGATGGAACGCTTTGCTATCTGGGTACGGAGCCGCTTTGTCCCTTTTGTTGCGGCATAGGAGATGCTCTGAACAGGAAAACGTCGTGTTTCAGCTGCAAGGATTCTGTTGAGCCTGTCAGCCGGGAGCAGCTCGTAGTTGGGTATTGCTCCGCCAAGCTGGAGCAGGGTGGGGTTGGTGATATTGCGCATCACCTGAATGGTGACATTATTTTCGATGATCTGGCGCGGCTTGAGTTTTTCGGTTTCTAATTTTACTGTCGGCTTCAATGCCGGTTCCGGGATAGATGATCTGACATAGAACCCGGACTGGGGGCGAGCCTCAATCCGCCCGATGTTCTCCAGATTTGCATAGGCCTCCATGACGGTGTTGGCGCTGACCCGCAGCTTCTGGCTCAAATCCCGGATGGAGGGGACCCTGTCTCCTGCCCGAAAGGTGCCATTGTCAATCATCCCGCCGATTTTTGCAGCAACCTCTTCATAAAGGAGTTTTCTGCCGTTTCCACTTTGCACGCAAGTTTCCATGACCCCTCCATTTTACAACTTTTCCTGAAGATACACCCCTGTCGGCAGTTTGATACAGATGCAATTATACACAATTAGAATGGTAGCAGTTTTAAAAAACAGTCAACTGCTATCAATAACAATCTTGATTACTGAGTCTGTTATTCGAAAAGAATAAAAAATATAGTTGCAGCAACAAATTGGTATTTTTTCGAGGGAGATTATGAAACTTCAGTTTGTCGGCAGTGGTGATGCTTTTGGCCACGGAAATCGCTTCAATACCTGTTTTTATCTATCTACTTCGGGAGGCGGATCCCTGATTGATTGCGGAGCAACTTCGCTGATAGCCCTGAAGAAGCAGGAGATTGACCCGAGATCAATCGAAACGATTTTGATAACTCACTTTCATGCAGATCATTTTGGCGGCATCCCGTTTTTAATGCTAGATGCGCAATTTTCCAAGCGGGAGGCTCCGCTGACCATAGTCGGCCCCCCCGGTTTGAAAGATGCGTTTATTGCTGTCATGGAGACAGCCTTTCCCGGTTCGTCATCGGTCAGGCAGAAATTTTCTCTGAACATTCTGGAGCTTGCCCCACGTGAACTGTTGGCAATCGGGAGACTACAGCTGATCCCGTATCCTGTCAATCACGGCAGTCCAGATGGTCTGAATTTCTACGCCTACCGGATATCGGCTGAAAACCGGGTTGTGACCTATACCGGAGATACGGAATGGACAGATGAGCTAATTGAAGCTGGGCGCGATGCTGACCTGCTGATTGCAGAGGCATATTTCTTCGAAAAAAAGATCAGAGGACATCTGGACCTGGCAACGTTAATTGAACATCTGGGTTTGATTCAGCCAAAGCGGCTCATCCTTACCCATATGGGCAGAGACATGCTTGAACGGCTGCCGAACCTTTCCTTTGAGACGGCATACGACGGCAAGGTTGTTGAAATCTGATACCTGCGAGGGGAGAGCCGACAGGCTGTCAATTGCAACATTAACAGAAAAGGGGGATACCATGTACAAGGCGTCAATCGAAAACAGAGGGGATACAAAATCCTACGTCACCACCCGACATTCGAGCTTCGTGCTTGATACGGGCGGCGACGGTGCTAACCCCATAGACACCTTTCTGGCAAGTCTTTGCGGCTGTCTTGGGCATTATGTGAGGGACTATCTGGTCGATCTGCATCTTGGCCAGAGCGGTTTTTCCATAGATGCCGAAGCTGCTATTGCCCCGGGGACGGCGAGTCTGGCTGAAATCAGAGTCCGGATCGATCTTGGCGAGCTGAAGCTGGATAGCTGGCAGAGAGCAGATCTGCTGAAGTTTGTCGAGAACTGCAAGATCCACAAGATTGTCAAAGATAATCCTGGGGTGAGTGTAACAATTGCCGTTTAAAGAAGTTGCTTTTCCAAAAAATGGAGAAAAACATGCTAACAGAAAAACTGGCATATTACGGACGCCGCACCATCGGTGTCCTCTTCGCGACCCAGAGCCTCTATTCTGCCGGGTACGTCATCATCTTCACCATCAGTTCCATTCTAACTGTCCGCCTGAGCGGCAGCACTGCCTTGAGCGGGGTTCCCATAACCATCATCCTGGCCGGTGCTGCCCTTGGTGCCTGGCCCATAGGCCGGTTCATGGGGCGTCACGGTCGACGGCTCGGGCTGGCTCTCGGCCAGCTCTGCGGAATCATCGGCTCACTTATAGCAGGCGCAGCCATCTTCTCCGGAATGCTCTGGCTGTTTTTTGCCGGACTGTTTCTGCTTGGCATCTCCCGGGGGACTCTGGACATGGGGCGCTATGCCGCTGCCGATGCCAACCCTCCCCAACTGCGGGCCCGGGCCATCAGCCTTGTCGTCCTCGGCGGGACAGTCGGCGCTTTTATCGGACCGCCTCTTTTGAAGATACTTAACCGTTTTGAAGCTGCCCACAGTCTGCCGGACATGACGCTCCCCTGGTTTTTCATGGCCCTGTTGCTGCTGGTTTCGATGATGCTGGTGTTCGTCTTCCTGCGCCCCGATCCACTCGATATAGCCAGGCAGTATGCAAGTGGGCAGGACAGCTCTGCTGCAGCAGCTTCCGGCGGCAGGAGACTTGGCGAGATCGTCAGGGAAAAGCGGTTCATTCTGGCGGTTACGGCAATCACTTGCGCTCATCTGGCCATGTTCCTGATCATGACCGTGACTCCGGTCTTTATGAACCAGTGTCATCACTCCATAACATCCATCACCTGGGTCATAGTCGCCCACATGTTCGGCATGTACGGGCTGTCGTTTTTTGTCGGTTGGCTCGTCGACCGTTTTGGCAGTAAAAAAATGATTATCGCCGGCAGCATCATGCTGGTGGCAGCCTGCCTGATGACCCCCATGAACAGTAGCTTTGCCTGGCTCATGCTTGTGCTCTTTCTTGTCGGTCTGGGGTGGAACTGTTGCTTTGTGGCCGGTTCAAGCATGCTCAGCGAAATGCTCCAGCCGGTTGAGCGGGGACGCATTCAGGGGTTTGTCGATACGCTGATAAATACAGCCGCCGGTGTGGGTAGCCTCGGCAGCGGCTTTCTCTACGCATTCCTTGGATTCAACGCCATGGTTGTGGCGACGCTGATCGTTTCGGCCATCCCGTGCCTGCTCATCTGTAGTCCGTTTTTCAGAACTTTAGACCGTAATCCGCCACCAATACTCCTGACACAGCCGGATGAAACATGAGGAGAAAAAAATCTCGCGCACTTTCAACTAAGGAGGAATTATGAAAAAGACAACTTGTTGTGAACCCGCCATGATGTTTGAAGCAGATGCAGAGCATGAAATCATCATGATCGAAAAGGCAAAGGGGAGCTGCAAACTATGCGAGGATTACGCTGAGCGCCAGAGTGACAAGCCGGTGGCCGTCATCTGCTGTGAGGGGGCCTGTCTGCGGGGGGAGGTGGCTCGTCAGGCGGCCAACATCCTCTGCCATGAGCTGGCACCAGAAAAGACCGTCAGGATCTGCCTCGGAGGAGCCTTTACCAAGAACACCGGTCAGAGGGGGCTGGTGCGCGATGCCGGGAGGGTGCTTGCCCTGGAGGGGTGTCCGGTGTACTGTGCTTCGAGGATGATGGCCGGTACTATTCCGGGATTGCAGACGGAGGTCATCAATGTGAGCAAGCTTTATGAATTCGACCGGAGCCTTTTCGGGATCGAAGAGATGCCAGCTGACGAAATCCGTGCCCATGGGCGGAGTGTGGCTGAGAAGATGATTTCGCTGCTGTAACAGGAGTGATACTTATGGATATAAAAGTCGACTGGAACGACATACGAAAGCACTTTACCAGTTGTTTCCGCAGCAACTACTTTGTTTCGATCGCTTCAGTGGATGAAGAAAACTGCCCGACTGTGACACCGGTCGGCTCCCTGTTCCTTGGCCACCATCAGGACGGATTCTACTTTGAAAAATATCTCTCCCGGTTGCCGCAGCATGCAAACCATAACAGAAAAATCTGCATACTGGCCGTCAACAGCAGCATCTGGTTCTGGCTGAAATCCCTGTTTCAGGGAATATTCAGGAGCAATCCTGCCATACGGCTCTACGGGGAGCTTGGCGAGAAAAGGGAGGCGACCGAAGCGGAGAAGTCGAGGTTCAGGGCGAGGATCAGGAGTACCAGGGGGCTTAAGGGGAACCATTATCTCTGGGACGATATGCAGTATGTCCGGGAGGTTACTTTCACGAGGGCGGAGAAGGTGAATCTTGGGGATATGACAAGGCATCTTAACTGAATGATGGCAACATCATGTTTTTTATCTGGAGGGTGGTATGGCTCGCATAGGTATTCTTAACTGTTCCAATTGCACGCAGGATCTTGCCTGCTCGTCAGCAGGCTGTCTGGGGGATCTGCGCAAGCGGAGAGGCTGGTTTGAAGGTTATGGCAAAGACGATCCGCTTGATCTGGTCGGCATTATCAACTGCCCCGGATGCCCGACACTGGCCGGTTCGGACAAACTGCTCAACAGGGTAAGGTCACTGACTGAATTCAAGATTGATACTCTGCATCTGTCATACTGCCTGAAGGCTCTTTGCCCTTTTACAGAGAGGTATGTCAAGGATATCGAGAGAAACTTTCCCCATCTGACCATTGTGAGGGGAACTCATCAGGAGCATCTTACAGCAGATGAATTCCGGGATAGGGTCGGCTGCCTGTTCAATCAGCCGCGAAAGAATATGGTTGATATGATTCTGGGGCGGGACAGGTAGGGTCGGTTTCTGGCAATGAATGATAAAATGCTGGGAGAAAATGCAAAACAGGCTAAATTTAATCTATGGAACTGTCTGGAACGTTAGTAGAGATGACTAGTTAAACCAATTTAGTGGAGGTTTATTATGAAAAAATTTATGTTTCTGTCCGTTGCTGTTGTCTCACTTCTGTTCACCCAAAGCGCCTTTGCCGAACTGACCAGGTTGGCAGATAACGTTTACTCCTACGTCGGGGTCAAGGATGCTTCGCCAGCCAACAGCTTTGCAGCCAATGCCGGCATTGTCATCGGTACGGATGGCGTGCTGGTAATCGACACCCTCATCTCGGCCAAGGAGGGGGCAAGGTTTCTGGCCGATATCCGCAAGGTGACGACCAAGCCGATCAAGTACGTGGTCAATACCCATACCCATCTCGATCATGCCCTCGGTAACTGCGTCTTTGCCAAACTTGGGGCCACCGTGATTTCCCATGATGCCGACCGGGCGTCTCTGGCGAAAAACGGAGCCGACATCCTCAAGTACGCCGGTAATTACGGTCTGAAAGCCGAGGATATGGTCGGCACGGAGATCACAGTCCCCTCAATGTCTTTCAGCGACAGGCTTAACATCGATATGGGCGGGGAAGAGGTGCAACTGATCCGCACAGCGCCATCCCATACCGAAGGGAGCCTGGTGGTCTACCTCCCTGCGAAGAAGCTGCTCTTTGCGGGGGATATTCTCTTTACCGATTTCCATCCCTATATGGCAGACGGAGACATTGCCGGCTGGGCCAAAACCATTGATACTCTGCTCGCCATGGATCTGGATAAGGTCGTTCCAGGTCACGGCCCCATCTCAGGCAAGAAGGATCTGCGGGAGATGAAGGCGTATCTGCTCCTCTTTGACAAAAAAGCCAGGGAGCTGGCCGCCGGTTCACAGGATGCCAATGCAATTGCTGCGCAGCTGAAGAAGATTCTGCCGGAGCGGTCACTGGCAGACTGGATGATCGCCTTTAACCTGAAGGCACGTTATCTGGGGAAGAAGTAATTCTGTATTGAAGTCTGCTGTTTGCAGAGCAGTCCTTTTTGCCCTAATCTTTCTTGCGTCCGGGCAAAAACAGGGTGAAGATGAGCCCAATCAGCAGGAGTCCGCATCCCATGGCAAAGCTGTAGGTGGATGCCCGCCCGGGGTAGAGAGCTTGTGGATAACTGTCCTTGAAAAATGCCACCAGCTGGGGCCCGACGATACCTGCTGCAGACCAGGCGGTGAGGATGGTTCCGTAGACCGTTGCCATGAGCTTGCTGCCGAAGCGGTCGAGCACAAATGACGGCATGGTGCCGAAACCGCCGCCATAGCAGAGCAGAATGTAGCAGACCAGAAGCGCAAACAACCATGGGCTATTGGTATACATCAGAAGCAAAAAGGCGATCAGCTGGGAACCCAGCAGCAGCCTGAATGTTTCAGTGCGACCGATCCGGTCGGAAATCCCCCCCCACAAAAACCGGCCGATGCCGTTAAAGAGTGAGCTGACAGCAATCAATGTGGCGCCATGGCGTGCCAGAACCTCTTTGTCGAGCGATGGTTCGGCCTTGCTGTATATCTCCTGAAAAAGGGGGGATTGGAAGCCTATGATGGCAATACCGGCGGCGATATTACAGAAGAAAATGACCCATAGCAGGGCGAACTCCCGTGAGAGGATGCAGTCAAGTGGAGTCCGCTCTTTTGAATCAGTGCCAGTAGCCTGGCTTGACGGCGGAGGGGTGTAGCAGGTCGGTAGCCAGCCGCTTGGCGGGTTTGTGATAAATGCTGCGGTGGGGATAGTCAGCAGCAGGAAGAGAGCGCCTATGGAGGTAAAAACCTTGACCAGTTCGCCGTCAAAATGGGCCATCAAAACAGGAGCTACCAGCTTGGACATGAGCAAGGCACCGAAACCGAACCCCATGACCACCATGCCGGTGGCAAATCCTTTACGATCCGGAAACCATTTGGCTACTGTCGCCACCGGCGTGACATAGCAGAGACCGAGACCGGTGCCGCCGACCACGCCGTATCCGAGATAGAGCAGCGGCAGGGAGTGTAATCTTAGCGCCAGTGCTGCCAGCAGGTAACCGCTGCCGAACAGCGCTCCGCCAAGCAAAACCAGTCGCCCCGGCCCGAATTTCGGCAGCATCATGCCACCTGCAGCCGCAGCCAGTCCGAGGAAACAGATGGCAAGGCTGAATACCCAGGCTACCTGGCTGTTTGTCCAGAGGTATGTCTCTACGATTGGTTTCTGGAAGAAGCTCCAGGCGTAGACAGTGCCGAGAGTTGCCATCAGCAACGTACAGACAACTGCCACTTGCCAGCGGTTAAGTACTTTTCCCACGCAGTCTCCTTTTGACCTGCTGCTAAAAAAAAGAATAACACTCCCGTAACATCGCTACCATATAAGAGCTTACGGCTAATTCAAAGCAAATCATTTTCTGATATTAAAGTCAGCTGATCTTTCAAGATAGCCATTGAAGGTCAAACAGATTGGGAGTATTTTTAATAAACAGGTGGTTTTACTTTTGCCTTTAATGTCCTGATCCGTACTTTTTGGAGGATATAAAAGAAAGGCTTATGAAAAGGGAAATCAACAGATACGTTCTTGAGTTTGCCAGCAACAAAAAATATCAGGCTTCCATTCTGATAGTAATCATCATCACCATGGGGAGCCTTAACGCCATCGTAGACAGCCTGCTGCACCCCGATATTGCCCTGTTCGATTACGAACATATCATTGTCGGAGGGGTTACAGCTCTGGTAAGTACAGGCATCTATCTTCTGTCAATATTATACATCCGGCGATTGAACGAAGCCAAATTAACAATCAACGCTCTTGAAAAGCTGCTGCCTATCTGCTCATACTGCAGAAAAATAAGAAAATCTGATGCTGACCCCGAAGAAATGGCTTCATGGCAGACAATTGAGTCATATATCACAGAAAAGACTTCAAGCCACTTCTCCCACGGAATCTGTCCTGAATGCATGGTTGAGAATTTCCCCGAAATTTTTGATCATAAAGCCAAAAAGCAGAGCCAATAGCAAAGGAGCGCAGTTGATCAACCGCCTCAGACTAATCAGGTTATCTGGAGCCGTATGAAACAGATTGAAACATTGATCCGCGCCCTGCCGAAAACCGAGCTCCATCTCCATATCGAGGGGACCCTTGAGCCGGAAATGCTTTTTCAGCTGGCCCGGCGCAACAACATTACTCTCCCCTATGAAGATGTGGCAGCTGTCAGGGCTGCCTATGACTTCACCAACCTCCAGTCTTTCCTCGATATCTATTATGCCGGAGCCAGCGTCCTTGTCACCGAGGAGGATTTCTTTGAGCTGACCCTGGCTTATCTGGCAAAATGCGCCGCGGACAGGGTAGTTCACACGGAGCTGTTTTTCGATCCACAATCCCACACGTCAAGGGGCATCCCCTTTGCGACCGTGCTGAGCGGCATCCGCCGGGCTATGGCAGTTGGCAAGGAACGGTTCGGTATCAGCTCAAAGCTGATCATGTCCTTTCTTCGTCATCTGCCGGAAGAAGATGGCTTCAAAACCCTCGACGATGCCCGTCCGTTCCTTGCGCTGATTGATGGTGTCGGCCTTGACTCCAGCGAAATGGGGCATCCGCCAGCTGATTTTCAGCGACTCTTTGCGATGTGCAGGGCTCTCGGGCTGCGCCGAGTTGCCCATGCCGGTGAAGAAGGACCTGCTGCCTATATTTGTGAAGCTCTCGATATGCTCGATGTCTGCCGGATTGATCATGGTGTCCGTGCCATTGAGGATGACTCTTTGCTTGAGAGACTGGCTAAGGAGCGGCTGCCGCTGACAGTCTGCCCTTTCTCCAATGTCAGGCTCAAGGTCTTTGCCTCCCTGGCCGGCCATAACCTTCGCCGGCTGCTGCAGCGCGGCGTCTGCGTTACCGTGAATTCAGACGATCCAGCTTATTTCGGCGGCTATCTGCAGGATAATCTGCTGGGAGTGGCCAGGGAACTCGGCCTTTCAGCCGATGAGATTGTGACACTGGTAAAAAACGGCTTCGAGGCCAGCTGGCTTGATGAAGCTGAGAAGACACACTGGCTTGGGGTGTGCGACACCATTGCCGGGGAGGGGAACCATGGACGAATTCATGAGGGCCGCGGTTGATGAGGCGCAGCTCGGGCTGAAGGAAGGGGGAATCCCCATCGGTTCGGTACTGGTCCACAACGGCAGAATAATAGGCAGGGGGCATAACCGGCGGGTGCAAAAGGGGAGCGCCATACTTCACGGCGAAATGGACGCCCTGGAAAACGCCGGCCGGCTACCAGCGTCCATTTACAAACAG
The DNA here is from genome assembly GCA_013377075.1 of Geobacteraceae bacterium. GTDB lineage: Bacteria > Desulfobacterota > Desulfuromonadia > Geobacterales > DSM-12255 > VEOV01. The sequence goes on from JACABD010000025.1 coordinate 50,423, forward strand.
TCAGTTCTTTACACTACCCTCTCACCCTGCTCCATGTGCAGCGGCGCCATACTTCTCTATGGCATTCCAAGGGTAATTATCGGTGAAAACAGAACCTTCATGGGAGAAGAGGAGTGGCTGAAGTCCCGGGGGGTGCAGCTGGAAGTGCTGGGTGATGAACTCTGCATTGCCATGATGAGAGGGTTTATTGCCGAAAAGCCGGAACTCTGGAATGAAGATATCGGAGTCTGAAACACTGACTTCATCCCAGCTTTTCTTTGGCCTGCTTATGGCTCTGCCGGGCAGAAATCGTAGCTGCCGACCCCCTGAACCAGCAGGTATTTAGCTGCTCTGCATGTCTGGTTGATTACCCGGTGAATCTGGCCGGTTGGCACCTGAAACCGCTGCCCCGGCTCCAGTACGAAGGCGTTGTCAGGGGTCTTCGTCTCTACCCGCACAGCCCCTTCCAGGCAGACAAAATAGTCGTTAACCTGAGTGTGAAAGTGCCACCCGGTTGCCTCCCCGGTAGCCAGCTCCATCTCCCGTACCTGCACATTGTCAGTTCTGATGATATCCTTATTGGCCATCAAATGGCTCCTTTCAAAAGTGCGGTGTTTGATCTGCCCAAGCAGTAGGGAACCTGATTGGCCTATAGCAGCGCCGCTTTCAGAAAGAGAATGTTGTTCTCCAGGTGAACATGCTTATGGAGGTCATCTTCGAACTCATTGAGCTTCTGATAGGTGACCAAGTAGGTATTGCAGACACCTTCAGGGATGGCGTAGCCATTTGCGAGATGGCGAATTTCGTGGATTGCGTCGCCGATCTCTTCATGTTCGACATGGAGCTTGAGAAGGGACACACGGATCGTTTCCCGATCCTTTTCATCTGGCTCAGCACCTGATGCTCTGGCCGCATCGACTCTTTTAATGGCCGGGAAGAGCACCTCTTCTTCCTCCTTCAGATGCCCAACCATGTCGGTTGCGATTTTCTCGAAGATGGCCGCAATCCTGATCACCTCGGGATGGTGCTCTCCATGAACAGTGGCGATCTTCCGGGCATAGGCGGCGATCTGCTCGTCATTCTCCTTTAGATATGTGTGGTGGGTATTGACGATATAGTCGGCGAGAAAAGGGAGCGACCAGGATGAATAGTTCTGGCTCCGATCGACCGGTTCGGTCTGTACCGTTTCCAGTTCCCTTGTGATTGCAGCAAGATCGAGGCCTTTCTCAGCACAGGTTGCTGCAAGGGAAACCTTGCCGCCACAGCAGAAATCGATACCATGGTTTTCAAAAACTCTGGCAGTGCGGAAATCGGTGGCGACAATCTCGCCGACGGTTTTATTCTCTCTTGATTCTTGCATGGCTCTCTCCTTGAACATATGTCAGATGATTTTCTTGTCATTGCTACAAGTTTTGTTGTCTGTGAACAAATACCCCTTGAAAAGATCTATTCCGCACCAAGCTCCGCAACAACCGGTGCTGTGAACAGTTCCTCTTCTTCTGATTCGCCATCAAACTCTTCCGCATCGGTGTACGGCTCTGCCCGGTGACCGAAGAGTGCAATCACTTTCCCGGAAACAAGCCCTGTAACTGCGGCAAGGGTCGCTGTCAGGGCAATCCCGGCCAATTGGGCACCGCTGTTGATGCCGGTGGCGACAAACAGGGCTGCCAGTCCGCCGAATATGCCGGGCAGGCCATGGAGATAGAGTACACCGCAGGTATCGACTTTCTTGACAAGATCGGTGAGTCTCCCCTGAATGATGGCAAAGCCGAAGGTCGAGATAACACCGGCCAGAATTCCGATGGTAAAGGCGATACCAGGAGTTGCCAGATCGCAGGTCGAGCCGATGGCCACGCCGCCTGCCAGGGTGGCATTGGCGATGTCTGCCGCCGATATCTTCCCGCGCAGTCTGACCGTGGCGAAGTAAGTGGCAAGGGTCGAACCGCACAGTGCCAGGATTACGTTGACCGCCGTCCCCGGCACATCCGCCGGTGCCACCAGGGCAGCGCAGAAGCTTGGCCAGAAGACCCACAAAACCATGCTCCCCAAAAGCGAGTAGCGGTCGCTGGTATCGTCACACTCGATGGGGGCTGCATACTCCTCCTGCGTGGTCATGGAGGCCGCCACTGCCAGACCGAAAATGGCGCCAAAAGCGTGAATGACGATGGAGCCCCCTGTATCCACGACTTTACCGGTGATCAGCCCCAGTCCGCCATTCAGGACCAGCCACTCATTCAGGGCATAAAACGGCACGAAGAGGATTCCCAACAGCAGGTACTGGTTCATCTTAAGCCGCCCCAGGACGGCGCCGGCACAGATCAGGAGGCTTGCGGCGGCAAATTCGGCCAGGATGAGCTTGTCAATGACGGATTCGGCAACCAGCGGCGGGAAGAGGCTGTCCTTGATGAAATAGAGCGGGATGGCAACACTGGTCAGCAGGTACGTGGCCGTAATGGCCGACCGGCCGTACTTTTTCACAAAGACCATCAAAAA
>JACABD010000026.1:0-44246 GCA_013377075.1 Geobacteraceae bacterium
TCCCCCCTTTTAAGTTAAGCGGGGGATAGGGGGCGTTATGTGGGGGGATGTATGGAATCGATGATATTTCGGGCGTTCTCACTGAATGGTGAACTCGACCTCAATAAACTGGCTGCCAGCCTGGGGATTTCGAAACGTTATCGCTGGGAAGAGCCGATGCTCCTCAGTCCGGTGACATTCACCCTGATCGATGAGCCGGAAAAAGAGCAGCTCATGGTCTACCTCTACCACTTCGGCGGAGTAGTCTTTGTAAACTGCCCCGAAGAGGTGATAAGCAGACTCTTCACCGAGCTAAAGAGTGTTTGTGACATCTTCCGCGACACCCCCCAGCTGAAGTACAAGGACGACTACCAGCTCAAGATAGATGACAGCGCAAAACCGGTAATCACCAATGACTACGCGGTGATGCCATCATCCGGTCATGTCTTTGTCGGCATTATCAGTTTTGTCATTGCCAAGTCAGTGGCGCTGGAACAGATCGAAGAGCGGATTGACGCCGTACTTGACGAAGTCGAGGAGTATATCGAACTGCTCAGGCGCGGCAAGCTTGACATCTCCGACGACAAACTGGCAAAGCTGGCAGCAACCATCCTCACCTTCAAGCATACATCCATATCCTATGTCATGGTTCTGGACAAACCTGATATCACCTGGGACAACCCGGCTGCTGACCAGCTTTACAAGACAATGGCCAACCTCTTCGAGATTGCCGAGCGTTTTCAGGAGATCAAGCACAAGTCGGACACCCTCAAGGACGTTCTGGAAGTATTCACCAGCCTCTCCCATGCCCAGCGATCATCAAGGCTGGAGTGGATCATCATTGCGCTGATCTTCGTTGAAATCATCTTGACCCTGTTCTGGAAATCGTAATATCCAAAAGAAATTTACAGTGATGGACAGGATAAAAGCTTAAAACAGGCTCTTGGTTTAACCCAAAAAGCGTCTTTCCTTTTTGATCTTATCCGCCTTTATCCCATTTATCACTGTTAAATAAAAAGGACTACCGACTAAGCGGCCTTTTCGCATCACCTATACCGGATTGCTGCTAAAAAGTTGACACCGGGATTGTTCAGAAATAGATTATGCAGATGAAAATATCAATAAAGCTGATCGGACCATTTCGAATAGGTCGATTCAAGGAAGAGGTCTTTGAATATCCCCCTGCCACGTCTGTACAGGAGATAGTTGATGGATTAAAGATCCCGTGCTCGCTGCTCGGGATCGTACTCATCAATGACATTCATGCAGGGGTTGATGATCTGCTCAAAGACGGCGACACCCTCTGCCTGCTGCCATTTATTGACGGTGGCTAGACCGAAATAACAACAGTTGCTCTGTCTGCAGATGCAGACAAGGATGGTTCATGAGCAAAAAACTGGCGTTACCTGCCGAGCCATAACAGATGCTTCAGTAAACCATTGACCGGTAATGAGGAAAAAGACAAGATCGACAACAGAATCAAAAGACTGTTTAATGACACAGTCGGTCTTTTCTCGGCAAGAAACCTGCTACAGGCCCTGGCACAGCCCTATACCCGTGATACCGGTGAAAATTTGCGACATATCTTCAAAAGGCGAGCTCCGTGGAACCTTTCTGGTTGGATCTACGATGTAAAGCATACAAGTAGCGGCTGATTCAGCTACATAAAAATAAAATTGTAATTATTTACATGTACCGTCCAAGACAAGGAGCCAACCGCATGAAAATACTCACCACAAACCCTGCCTCCGAGCCGGCTAAAGTGCTGTACAGTCGCTGCACTGTTGATCTGAAGAGTGGCAGTATTCATCATGAAGATGTTCCCTGCCAAAACCTGGAGGATGTCCTCGGCGGCTTTGGCCGCTCTTTCCAACTACTGGCAAAGCGCTGCATAACCAACGCCTACTCTGAACAGAATCCGCTTATCGTCAATACCGGTCTCTTGACCGGCAGTAGCGCCATGACCGGCATGCGCACCTACTTCTCCGGCTATAGCCCGATCAAGGAGTCGAAAAAGGGGCTCCCAGCAGCAATCTGGTCAACCGGCAGCGGTAACTTTGGCGCTAAATTCAAGTGGACCGGGCTGGATGAACTCATATTCGAGAACCGCTCCGAAAAGCCGCTTTACGCAATAATCAGCGAATCACCAGACGGTCCCAAGGTGGAGCTGAAAGCTGCTGATCATCTCCTTGGTCTTACCAGTCACGAAAAGATGATGGTAATACAGAAGGAGTACAGCGATGCTCACTTTGCAACAATAGGTCAGGCAGGAGAGAACTGGGAAAATGTATATATGGGGGCAATAGCGCTCTCAACCGATAACCAGCTTAAATCCGGTGAGGACAAGATGCGCTTTGCCGGCCGCGGCGGCATGGGGAGCCTCATGGGGTACAAGAACATCCTTGCACTTGTGGCGTTGAGTAGCGACAAGATCAGACCCCTTACACCTGAAGTCCAGAAGGTAAATATCAATGTTGTAAAAGGTGGCGGCTCCGGGAGGCTTCAGCCCATCAGCCGGGGTGGCGGTGGCGGCACCTGGGCAGCCTACGACGTTCTCCAGGCATTTCATGCCGTACCCACCAACAACTTCCGCCCCCAGGGTGGCGATCTACCTGAAAAGCTATTCCGCGAAAACGTAGAAAAACAGTACGACATCATATCCCAGGCATGTATGCGCTGCGGCATCACCTGTCACAACAACATCCACGAAAAGAGAGAAGATGGCTCGAAAGGACCGTTTCTCGCCAAGTTCGACTACGAGCCCCTCAACCTGCTCGGCACCAATATCGGAATCCATGACGCAGGTCAGGCAGCAAAACTGATTCATCTCAGCGACAACTATGGCATGGACTCAATCTCCCTTGGAGTGACCATATCCTATATCCTCTCCTATAACGATAGACACCCGGAAAAGCCCCTCCTGAATGGTGCCACCTTTGGCGATTTCTCAAAAATAATGGAGCTCATCGACCTTGCCGGACACGGCAAGATGCCGGAAATCGGCAAAGGCTCAAAACGACTCTCCGAGAGCACCGGCGAGACCTCATACGCCTACCATGTGAAGGGCCTGGAACTACCTGCCTATCAACCTGAGACAAATCCTGGCTATGCCTGGGCCATTGCCGGAGGCCACATGTCCATGGGGACTTACGGTCTGTTGACCCGCGAAGGCAAATCAGACATGGATTCATGGGTAGAGGGGATCACCAGGACAAAACTGCAGATAGTCGGCTTTGACATGATTGGCCTCTGCAAGTTTTTTGACATCACCAAGGGGATTTGCACCCAGATGGTACTGGACTGCCTCAAAAGCGAATTCAACATTGACGTCACCACGGATGAGCTTTCAGAAGCCGTGCGCAGGGCGTTTCTGCTTGGGCTGGCGCTGGAACTTAGACAGGGGTATGACAAATCAGAGTACACCCTCCCGGCAGAAGTGTGGGAAAAACCGAACCCGAACATCAAACTCCCCAATATAACCACACCTGAGTTTATTGCCGAACTTCAGGAAAGGGTCTGGGCTGTCTTTGAACCGGAGCTGGCAGGCGTGCTTGCAGGCTATGGGCTGTCTACTTTGGCAGTTTAAACCGGACAATTGATCAGATGTGCTGAACGGGCGCAAACTGCCATTTATGCTCCCTTCGCAGCCGGGCGGATGTTTATCGCCCGGCCTTTTATTCTGCTTTCTTACTGTTTATTCGTGTAGCTTCGTGGTAATAATTCTTAAGATTAGTCCTTCTGCCGACTTCTTCTAGTGGTTTGCAGACATTGTAACCAATACCTCATAAAGTGAAGAAAGATTTACTATGTTACATAAATTTGAAGCAATTTTTCCCGAAGTGGACAACATCCCCGAACAGCAGAATATCAGACAACCAATAAGGCAGAATTACTATCTGATAGATGGTGAATTGCGCAAGTGGGAAGGGGCGCTACAGAAAGTACACTCTCCGGTGAGGATACGAACTTCTACTGGCATGGTCCAGAAGCTGCTGGGCGAAGCACCGCTACTGACAGAAGCTGCTGCCCTGGAAATACTCTCAGTGGCGGTTCAGGCATATGCAAACGGCCGCGGCGTCTGGCCGACAATGTCGGTGGGCGAGCGGATTCAGGCTGTACAGCACTTTACCGCTGCCATGCTGCTGAAGCGCTCCGAGATTGTCAAGTTGCTTCAATGGGAGATCGGCAAGTCATTGAAAGAGTCAGAAGGGGAGTTTGACCGCACTGTCGACTACATCCGCGATACGATCGATGCCCTGAAAGAGCTTGACCGCGCCTCATCACGTTTTGTAATCAACCAGGGGATCATCGGCCAAATCAGGCGTGCCCCCCTTGGTGTGGTGCTCTGCATGGGGCCCTACAACTTCCCCCTTTACGAGTCATTTACAACCCTGATCCCTGCGCTGATGATGGGCAATACAATCCTGCTCAAACCACCCCGCTTCGGCATTCTTATTTTTCAGCCCCTACTGGAGGCCTTTCGCGATTCATTCCCGGCTGGCGTTGTTAACACGGTTTATGGTGATGGCGAGATGGTGGTTCCGCCACTGATGATCTCAGGCAAGGTGGATGTACTCGGCTTTATAGGCACTTACCGGGTTGCCGATGCACTGCGGGCAGCCCATCCACGCCCCCATCGCCTCCGTTGTGTGCTTGGTCTGGATGCAAAAAATCCCGCAATTATTCTCCCTGATGCGGATCTTGAGCTTACTGTTGCCGAGTGTGTCAGGGGAAGTCTTGCCTATAACGGCCAGCGCTGCACAGCCCTGAAAATCATCTTTGTACACCGCTCGATTGCTGAAGAGTTCCTTGAACGTATGACAGCTGGAATAAACGCATTGAAGTGCGGTATGCCATGGGAGGAAGCTGTTACCATCACGCCGCTTCCTGAGCCGGAAAAGCCGTCATATCTGGAGGGGCTGGTAAATGATGCCTTGTCGTTGGGTGGGCGAGTCGTCAATCCAGGCGGTGGCACCCGCATTGATTCGATCTATTATCCGGCGCTTTTGTATCCTGTTTCGCCGCATATGCGGGTATACAATGAAGAGCAGTTTGGCCCGGTTATCCCGGTAGTCCCTTTTGATGACATCAGCGAAGTAATCGAGTATGTGGTTGCTTCAAACTACGGTCAGCAGGCAAGCATCTTCGGGCAAAATACCGATCTGTTGGCTCAGCTGGTTGATGCTCTGGTGAATCAGGTTTGCCGCATCAACATAAACAGCCAGTGTCAGCGGAGTCCGGACAGTTTTCCGTTCAATGGGCGCAAAAACTCCGCTGATGGAACCCAATCAGTTGCCGATGCACTGCGTATTTTTTCTATCAGAATAGTAGTGGCAGCGCGGGAGTCAGAGTCGAACCGGGAAATCATTACCTCCATCGTTCGTGAGCGAAAGTCGCATTTTCTCTCTACTGACTACATGTTGTAACTTTCGATGAATCTGCCCACAAAATGATGAATGAGCGGCTTCGTAGTTTAGATTTATTCACTTAAATATATCTAAACCTGAAAAGGGGTGCTTTTCTAGGAAAAGCACCCCTTTTTAATCTAAAACCCTCTTTTGGATATAATATCTCAAATAAAGAAAAAGGCCACATAGGAAGTTCCTAGAGGCCTTGTTTCTTTTTATGGTGAGCCGCGTTGGGATCGAACCAACGACCACCTGATTAAAAGTCAGGTGCTCTACCTACTGAGCTAGCGGCTCGTCGAGACGAGTTAATTTTTATACCAAAGTTGTTTTCGATCGTCAAGACTTATTTTACGTTTTTTACACTGCGAATGGATTTCTAAGTGAAATTGTCTCTGATCTTCTTGGCCCGACTGATACCATAACCACTTCACAACCCATTAGCTCTTCAAGCCTCCTGACATACTTCTGTGCATTTACTGGCAACTCCTCAAAAGTCTTTACATGGGAAATATTAGTCTTCCATCCTGCCATATCCTCATATACCGGTTCACACTTTGCAAAAACATCGAGTGTTGCGGGAATCTCTTCTATAAGCTTGCCATTGTATTTGTAACCGGTGCATATCTTGATTGTGTCAAAATCGTCAAGGACATCAAGCTTTGTAATTGCTACCCCTGTCAGACCGTTAACCCTTACAGCATAGCGCAGCACAACCGCATCGAACCAACCGCAGCGGCGAGGCCTGCCGGTTGTCGATCCAAATTCATTTCCCGCCTGACGCATTTTTTCACCGGTCTCTTCGATCAGTTCTGTAGGAAAAGGACCGCTGCCGACTCTCGTGACATAGGCTTTAGAGATGCCGATAATTTCGTGTATTTCCCTCGGGCTGACACCGGTTCCTGTACATGCACCACCAGCACAAGTTGAGGAAGATGTGACAAAAGGATAGGTGCCGTGATCAACGTCAAGCAGTGTCCCTTGAGCTCCTTCAAAAAGGATATTGCGACCGGCCTTGACCTCCTTATGAAGCATCAGACTTGTGTCAGCAACATATTTACGCAGAATATCGGCGTACCCACAATATTCGCTGAAAATCTCTTCAAAAGTGAAAGGTTTATCCCCTAGGAAGTTTTCCAGAAGGAAGTTTTTCTCGTCCAGCGCTTCCCTAAGCTTGCGTTCAAAGATTTGCTGATCGAGAAGATCGCAAAGCCTGATACCTCGGCGCCCGATTTTGTCCTCATATGCAGGACCGATTCCACGACCGGTTGTACCGATCTTTTTATCGCCACTCTTTGCTTCACGGGCAATATCAACCCTTTTGTGATAAGGCATGATGATATGCAGTCCCTCGCTTAAACAGAGGACGGAATCATCCATCATCTTACCACGTGCCTTTAGGTTGGTAATTTCTCTGATGAACACTTCCGGGTCGAGTACAACACCATTACCAATTATGCATCGTTTGCCTTCGTGAAGTATTCCAGAAGGTATCAGGTGCAGAACTACTTTTTCTTCGCCAACAACAAGTGTGTGCCCGGCATTGTTACCTCCCTGGTAGCGAACAACATTGTCTGCATACTCTGTGTAAATATCAACAACCTTGCCTTTCCCTTCGTCACCCCATTGAGCGCCTATTACTACGACGTTAGCCATAGTGTTCTCCTTGTATTAAGTTAATTGTTTCGAGTTTTAAATATTGAAGTGGCATCTGCCATAAGATCAGACATTTTAACATAGTTTTTAACACTATTTTCAACCCTGATTACTTCAAGATTATTATCACGCAAATCGTTTTCAGGGATTACAACGATAAAACCGATACCCATCTGCCTTGAATAAGCCAGTGACTGATCAATATCACGACGAATTATATCTCTTGCAACTGGAAACCCTTGAAGTCTCAAGCCAGATGCCAGTGAGAGGGCGTCTGCTCTATTGCTATTCATATTAAAGATGAGAATTACAGGCGGCTTGACTATCTCACAACCACCCATTTTTTCATAAGCATGTAAAAGATTGAGGACGTTAAAGGCAAACCCGGTCGCAGGGCAGGACCTGCCATATCTGGCCATAAGCGAATCATATCTGCCACCACCGCATACAGGCTCTCCAAGTCCAGGCACAAAGCCTTCAAATGTAACCCCTGTATGGTAGGCAAGCCCTCTGATCTCACCCAGATCAATGGTCAAATCGTCTTTGATGCCATGAATTTCCAATATATCAATAATCTGGAAAAGATTATCCAAGGCTCTTTTGGACTGATCATTACCAACTATCGATGCGGCTTTATCAAGAACTTCTTTGCCGCCAAACAGACGAGGAAGTGCTAGAATTTCTCTTTTTGAAAAATCAGTTATGCTAAGTGATTCAACAGCCTCTTTTACAGCAGAGGTATCCTTACGGGCAACCGCACTCTGTATTAATGCAGTTGTCACATTATCCAGACCTGCAGCTGCGATAATACCCTTGAAGAATTCAACCTGGCCGAGATCAATCTTAAAACCTGGGAAACCGATTTTTTTGAGTGCCTCAACTGACATAGCAATTGTCTCGGCATCAGCTTCGGGGGAGTCAAGACCAATCAACTCAACACCTGACTGGTAAAGTTCTCGGCTACGTCCAGATTGAGATTCTACATGCCTAAGTACCCTGGAGTTATAATAAAGCCTGTGAGGGAGTGGATAACCTGCCATCCTCATTGACTCAATTCTTGCAACCTGTGGGGTTATATCCGGCGGGATTGCGAGGAGCTTATGACTCTGCCTGTCCTCAAATCTGAATGATTTTTCTCGAAGTGAATCATCCATGCCAACAGCAAGCAGCTCTTCGAATTCGATCATTGGTGGGATTATCTTTCTAAAACCCCATAATTCAAATGTTTTACTGATGATATTTTCAATAAAACCGATTTTTTCAGCCTGTTCAGGCAGAAAGTCTGTAACACCCTTAGGCAGGGAATTATCCAATAAGTTTTGAGCAGCGTTGAACATCAATCATCCTGAATATATTTATAAGCTCAAAATCCTAACAGTTGGCAGGAATTGTGTCAATGCTATAGGAGGAAATATCACAAAAAAGCCCCTCTGCATGTACAGAGGGGCTTTCCAAGAGTATATAATAAAAGTTACATGAACAGGGCCTTTTGAGCCAACTCAAGGAATACGCCAGGCAACACACCTGGAATCATTACGCCTGCAACCGCGATTATAAGACAGAGTGCAAAGGCAGGAGTAAGCTTGACCCATGAAAACTCTTCAGTCGGATCCTTAAAGTACATAAACACCATTACCCTGAGGTAGTAATAGACTGAAGCTGCGCTGTTGAGAACACCAATGACTGCAAGCCAGATATAGCCAGCCTGTATAGCACCTGAGAAGAGATAGAATTTACCTATAAAGCCTGCTGCCGGCGGAATTCCTGCAAGAGAAAAGAGGAATATACACATTGCCACACCAAGCATCGGATGTTTGTAACCAAAACCGGCATAGTCAGATACATTATTATTCTCTTCACCTTTCTTACCAACAAGAATAATTATCGCAAATGCGCCAATATTCATGAATGCGTAGGAGAGCATATAGAAGAGAATACCGGCTGTTCCTACCGCATTACCTGCAGTAAAGCCAACAAGTACGTAACCGGCATGTGCTATCGAAGAATAGGCAAGCATACGTTTTATATTCTGCTGATAAAGTGCAGTAATATTGCCGACTGTCATCGTAAGAACTGCAAGCCCCCATAGAAGCCACGTCCACTCAGGCTTAAGCGCAGGAAGAGCAACAATAAAAACACGAAGAAATGCAGCGAAGCCGGCGGCTTTAGGTCCGACAGACATAAAAGCAGTAACTGGCGTAGGAGCACCTTCATAAACATCCGGAGTCCACATATGAAATGGTGCAGCAGCGATTTTAAAGGCAAAACCTGTTGCCATCATCAGCATACCTACCAACAGGAGTAGATTTGATGAATTCATGCCAGTCTGTGCTACGTATGATGCGATTTTTGCCAACTTGGTTGTACCAGTTGCGCCGTAAGTCAGCGCCATACCGTACACCAGAAATCCTGTTGAAAAGGACCCAAGAAGGAAATACTTGAGACCAGACTCATTGGACTTGATAGAGTTCCGGTTAAATCCGGCAAGAACATAAAGAGATACAGAGAGAAGTTCTAGTCCAAGGAAAATTGTCATCATGTCTGTGCCTGATGCCATGAACATCATACCGACTGTAGAAAATAGAATTAAAGGGTAAATCTCGCCATGATTACAATTTTCGCGCTCAAGATACTTATCAGTTATCAGAATGCTCATTGCAGCTGAAATCAGAAAAACAACCTTAAAGAATATTGCAAAATTATCCTGAACTACCGTTCCACTGAAAGCTTCAGCTGGACATCCCCATCCGGAGACAGCAGAAAAGAGAGAAACTATGATTCCCCCAATACTGAGGTAACCCAGATAGGCTTTGCTTTCGCTCTTTACAAAAACATTTATTAGCAATAGAGCAAGCGCAAATAGTGAGAGTATCACCTCAGGCGCTATCACAGCCAAGTTTATCGCTGGAATAACAATGTTTTCCATCTATATCCTCCGGTATCTTTTTAACGGATGTACAAAATCGTGTTACGGATGACCAGCAGGCTTTCCTGTTGGCATTGCAGGATGTCCTTGCGGCATTTCAACTGGCTGTGACTGTTGTGGCATTCCTTCAGGTATTGCACCCTGTGGCATCATTTGTATAGCCTGTGGTGCAGGTGCCGGAGCCTTGCGACTCATGGCAATTACCTTATCAAGTGCAGGTGCCATTGTCTTTGTAAAGGGAGTCGGATTAAAGCCCATGAAGAAAATAAGGAACACAAGCGGAAGCATTATGGCAATTTCACGACCATTCAAGTCCTCAAGCTTCTGATTCTTCGGATTATCAAGTTTGCCAAACATAACTCTCTGGAACATCCAGAGCATGTAGACTGCAGAAAGGATTACGCCACTTGAAGCAATAATAGTGTACCAGCGTAGCTTACTTTCGAAGGCTCCGAGGAGAACCAGAAACTCACCGACAAATCCATTAGTTCCTGGAAGGCCAATTGATGAGAAGGTAACAATCATGAAGATTGTTGCAAAAATAGGCATTTGCTTGGCGAGTCCACCGAAGTCGGTAATAAGTCTCGTATGCCTACGTTCATAAATGAAGCCAACGATAAGGAAGAGCGCGCCTGTCGAAACCCCGTGATTGAGCATCTGGAGCATACCGCCTTGAAGTCCCATCTGATTAAGAGCAAACACGCCGAGCATTACAAAACCGAGGTGAGCAACAGAGGAATAGGCAACGAGTTTTTTTACGTCTTCCTGCACCATTGCAACAAGTGAAGCATAGATGACGCCAATAACTGAAAGCGTAGCGATAAGCGGGGTAAATCTATCCATTGCATCAGGGAAGAGCGGTATTGCAAAACGGACATAACCATAGGTACCCATTTTAAGGAGAACAGCTGCAAGTATTACTGAACCTGCTGTCGGCGCTTCTGTATGTGCATCAGGCAACCATGTATGAAGCGGGAACATAGGCACCTTGATTGCAAACGCAAGAGCAAAAGCAAGAAACATCCATGTCTGTGTTGCAGGGTCAAGATTTAGACCGAAGAAGTTAACAAGACTGAAGTCGGTCATTCCTGCGTTGAGTCCCTTGAAATAAAGAGCGATCAAAGCAACAAGCATCAGCAACGATCCGACCATTGTGTAGATGAAGAACTTAACTGCTGCATAAATTCTGTTTTTACCACCCCAGATACCAATGATAAAGTACATCGGAATCAACATTACTTCCCAGAAAATGTAGAACAGGAAGAGGTCAAGGGAGATGAATGCCCCAAGCATCCCGACCTGAAGGAGAAGTAGACAAGCCATATACCCTTTAACCTTCTCTGTTACTGCTGTCCATGTAGAAAGGACTGCAATCGGCATGATAAAGGTTGTCAGCATTACCAGCCAGAGGCTGATGCCGTCGATACCAACCTTGTAGTTCATCTTGAAGGGACCAGCGTGTATCCAGGGAACGCTCTGAACAAACTGGTATTCTGCATTTGTGACAAAGCCGGTCACAAGCGGAATTGAGACGATAAACGTCACAACAGTAACCGCCAGTGTGAACCCTCTAAGCAGGGTATGATTGCCGCTCGGGATGAACAGCAGAAGAATAACCCCTGCTAGCGGCAAAAAGGTCATCAGGCTCAGGATAACTTCATTCATTGAATCTGCTCCTTTAGTAACTCAAACAGTCTTTAAGTCTGTTAACGGAAAACGTAAAACGCGATAATGCCGACAACACCAAGTGCCATACCCATTGCATAGTTATGAATATAACCAGACTGCAGCCCTTTGAGGCCGGCAGAAAATGCCATGACAAGCTTTGCTGTGCCGTTTACTACGCCATCTACGATGACAACATCAAACCCTTTCCAGAGAAGGTTGCCGAAGGATTTACAGGGGTTTACAAAGAGAAAATCATAGATTTCGTCCATGTACCACTTATTGTAGACAGCTTTGTGAAGGGCAGGGAATGTTGAAGTAAACTTCCCAGGGAGAGACTTGTTAGCCATATACATGGTAAAGGCAATTGTTATGCCGATACAGGCAACAACAACTGAAAATCCCATCAACCCCCACTCAAGTGCATGACTGTGATGTGCTCCGGCATGTGCGTAAGTTTTACCGTATTCATTAGCGAGCTCGAAAACGGGATCTAGCCAATGCTCAAAGTAGTTAGGAAGCATGCCCATCAGCTTGGGCATACCGATGAAACCACCGACTACTGCGAGAAATCCAAGAACCATAAGAGGAATTGTGATGACCAGTGGTGACTCATGCAGGTATTCTTTAACTTTAGGATTAATTCTGCACTCACCGAAGAAGGTCATGAAAACAAGACGGAACATGTAGAATGCGGTGAAGCATGCAGCAAGGCAGCCGACACCCCAGAGAACAATATTAACACTGCCATGATAAGGGTTGGCAAATGCCTGCCAAAGGATCTCATCCTTTGAGAAGAAGCCGGAGAAACCTGGAATACCGGCAATTGCAATTGTTGACACAAGAAAGGTAATGAAAGTGATAGGCATTGCTTTCTTAAGACCACCCATGTTCCGCATATCCTGTGCATCGTCATGGAGGTGTCCTTTATGAAGAGCATGGTGCATCGCATGGATAACAGAACCGGAACCAAGAAAGAGACAAGCCTTGAAGAATGCGTGTGTCATCAGGTGGAAGATACCTGCACCAAAAGCACCGACACCCATCGCCAGGAACATGAAACCAAGCTGGGAAACAGTAGAGTATGCAAGTACGCGTTTGATATCATTTTGGGCAGTACCGATAGTTGCAGCAAATATAGCAGTAGCAGCACCGACGACAGCGATAACAAGCATTGTCTCAGGCGCTTTGATGAATACGAAGCTCATTCTGCCTATCATGTACACACCGGCTGTTACCATTGTAGCTGCGTGGATAAGTGCTGATACAGGTGTCGGGCCTTCCATCGCATCAGGTAGCCAGGTGTAGAGAGGTATCTGTGCCGATTTACCAGTCGCGCCGACAAAAAAGCAGAGAGTTGCAATCGTCACAACACCACCATAAGGGAGGAGATGGGAGGCAGCCTTGATCTCTGTGAAGTTGATTGTCCAGACATTATGGTTACTGCCGAGCCACCAGTAAAGCGTGAACAGACCAATGAGGAAGCCGAAGTCGCCTACCCTGTTCATAACAAATGCTTTTTTTGCAGCGTCGCCAGCGGATTTTTTTTCAAAGTAGTAACCGATGAGGAGATAAGAACAGAGACCTACGCCCTCCCAACCGATAAACATGACAAGCATATTTGCGCCAAGAACAAGCAGAAGCATGGACATACAGAAAAGGTTGAGATAGGCAAAAAATCTGTAGAAGCCTTCTTCCCCGTGCATGTAGCCGATTGAGTAAAGGTGAATAAGCGTGCCTACACCTGTAACAACCATGATCATAACAGCTGACAGGGGGTCAACAAGGAAGGCCATATCGGCCTTGAATGTTCCGGCCTGGATCCAGGTAAAAATAACTTTTTCAAAAACTCTCTGTTCTGCAGGACGTCCGATGAGATCCATCAGTATCCCGCAAGAGACCACAAAAGATGAACCAATAGCAACCGTACCGATGGTGCCGATGATCGCCTCATTCTTGATCTTCTTGCCTAAAAGGCCGTTGATCAGAAATCCAATCAAAGGGAATAGTGGTATGAGCCATACATTGTCAAGCATTACGGACTCCTTAGAGTAAAATGATTCGTTAGGGGGTCAACCGACTACCACTTCAACAAGTTCATATCTTCAACATCAATCGTCTCACGATTTTTATAGAATGAAATCATAAGAGCAAGACCGACCGCTGCTTCAGCTGCAGCAACAGCCAGTATAAAAAGGACGAAAATCTGACCATCCATGTTGCCAAGATATTTGGAGAAGGCAATGAAGGAGAGGTTTACGGAGTTTAGCATCAGCTCGATGCACATGAAAATAACAATCGCATTTCTACGAGTCAGAACACCGATCATGCCGATAACAAAGAGTATTGCGCTTAAATAGAGGTAACTGTTTACGGAAAGCATTGATATATCTCCTGGCTCTTACAGTTTTTTCTTGGCAAGGATAACAGCTCCGACCATAGCGGCAAGGAGCAGAATCGAGACAATCTCAAAAGGCAGAATATAATCGGTGAACAGGTATTTTCCAATCAGTTCTGTATGCCCATATTTCGTAAGCATGGCTGTGTCAACAGCTCCCTTCATGCCGGTGAGAGAACTTCTACCTATTACTGTAAATGTAAGCACAAGCATTAAAATGCCTGTCATCGAACTAAGGAAAATCGCATGCTTACCTCTTCTTACACTTTCAGTCCGTACATTCAGAAGCATTATTACAAAGACTATAAGAACCATTATTGCGCCAGTATACGCAATTACCTGTATTGCCGCCATGAAAGGCGCTTCAAGCATTACATAGAGAACTGCCAGACACAGGAAGGTTAGAATCATTGATAAAGCGCTGTTTATCGGGTTTTTGTTTGTAATCACCAGAATACTGGCGATTACTGCTATTGCTGCGACAATGAGGAAAAACAGGGTTTCCATTGCTGCTCCTTTATCTCTTTTCTAGCAGTCGTTCTTTGGAAAAAACAAAATCTTCACGCTTATAATTTGCAAGCTCGAATGCCTGAGTCATACCCAGTGCATCAACGGGGCAGGCCTCCACACAGAACCCGCAAAAGATGCAACGCAACATGTCAATTTCATAGGTTGCGGCAAATTTCTCATGGTTTCTATCTTCACCAGCCTCGACTGTGATGCACTTTGCAGGACATACTGTAGGGCAGAGATAGCAGGCAACACACTTGGCGCTGTCATGAGAAACCTTGAGGGTGTGCAGACCACGAAAATTAGGCGAAACATTAGGCCTTTCCTCCGGGTACTGGAGTGTCACGGCCTTCTTGAACATATGACTGAACGTTATTTGCAGACCTTTTATCAGGGGTACTATCATTTGCGTATCCTCTCCAGAGAGTCAGTCGGGAAGTTGGTAATCTTACTTGAACAGTGTTATCCAGAAAGCGTTGCCCATAATCAGGAACAGTGCGATTGGCAGGAAGCACTTCCACCCAAGGCTCATAAGTTGATCGTAGCGATACCGTGGATAAGTTGCACGAATCCACATCATCACGAAGAGCAGGAAATATACCTTTCCGACAAAGTTGATTACCGGGTGAAACGGCCCGTGCCAGCCACCTAAAAAGAGTGTCGTTGTAACAGCACTTGCAGTTACCATATTTGCGTACTCAGCCATGAAGAACATAGCGTACTTCATACTGGAGTACTCGGTGCAAAAACCAGATACCAGTTCTGTTTCAGCCTCTGGTAAGTCAAAAGGTGTGCGATTAAGCTCAGCAAGTGAAGCGATAAAGAAGATAATTCCTGCTACAAAGATGAATGGGTTGCGGAATATATACCATCCGAAAAGCCCTGCCTGATTGGCAACTATTGTCTGAAGGGAGAGTGATTCCGACAACATGAATACACAGACGATAGTCAAGCCGACAGTAAGCTCATAAGAGATCATCTGAGCAGAAGCCCTAAGTCCTCCAAGCAGCGAATACTTGCTGTTTGATGACCAACCGGCAAGCACTATACCGTAAACACCCATTGAAGCGGCGGCAAGTATATAGAGTACACCGACATTAACATCGAGTATTGATCCTGTGCTGTCAGTATAACCGGCAATCTGGAGGGGAATCTTGTATCCGGCGAATGTAATTGAATCACCGAAAGGGATTACCGCAAAAGATATGAACGCAGGTATTAGCGAAACGAGTGGCGCAATAACAAATGCAAATTTATTTGCCTGAGCAGGAATAATCTCTTCTTTGAAAAAGAGCTTGATTCCGTCGGCAATGGGTTGCAAAAGACCTTTTGGGCCGGTTCTGTTAGGTCCGATTCGAACCTGCATAAACCCGATAAGCTTTCGCTCGGCATACGTTGCATATGCGACAGTAAGCAGGACAAATACAAATGCCACAAGCACCTTAAGTATCATTGCTCCGTAGTATATGAGCGGCAGTCCTAATATTTCCATGCTATCATCTTCCCCTTCTTACAGGATGTTAGACCCTTGGCAAAACTGCTATTTGCTGACGGTTACGTAAGTTACAGGTGATCCGGTTACTATTGAATTAATCGAGTTCTTATCAAAATGGTATGGTGCAAAGGCAAGACCCTCAGGCATTCTGAGAGCTACCTTTAACTTCAGCGTCAGTTCACCGGAAGCTGATTTAACTTTAACGCTGTCACCATCAACAACGCCCAGCTTCGCAGCGTCCTTGCGTCCAAGCTCAATATACTGCTCTGGGCAAACAAGCATTGGACCTTCACCAAAACGCGACATTGTGCCGCAATGGTAAAGAGAGCTGCCAATTACAAGGGCAAATTTACCATCTTCAGGGGCAGTATTGATGCCTGTGACAGCTATAAGCTTCGGTGATAAAGTTACCGGATATACACAGCCCTCATCACCTAATTTATCGAACGAAAGGCCTTCATAACCAGAGACGGTAGAAGCAATTTCTTTCAGAAGTTCTGCAGCATCAGCCGAGACAGTATTTCCTGAAACATTAACTATAAGTGCAGAGAATATTTCCCTATCACTTCTGGACTGTCCAACCGCTTTGATTGCCTTTGTAATACGTTGCACAGCACGACCAGCACTTGTGAATGTACCGCACTTCTCCGCAAATGATTTGACAGGAAGTACAACATCAGCCATAGCAGCTGTTTCAGTAAGGAACATATCCTGAACAACCATGAATGGAACTGCATCAAGCGCCTTTGTAACTTTGACACGATCGGGATAGGAAACTACTGGGTTTTCACCGGCAACGTAGAGGACCTTAACGGATCCACTGATACAGCCGCCAATAATCGCCGCAGCGTCCATTCCACCTGTAGTCGGATGGATGGCAAGGTCTGCTGCTCCCTGGCTGTTGTTTTTCTCACCGAGAACCAGTACACCACACCCTTCCTTACCGAATTTACCAGTGAGAATGGCCAGGTTTGAAATTGCATAGGCAAGTTCTGCATTGTGGCCAGGATAAGCTAGACCAGTAGGCATAAGAATGAGTGCTTTTTCTGCTTTTGCATAGTCACGGGCAAGCGCACTGATTGACTCAACTGAAACTCCAGTAGTTACAGCAGCTTCTGCAAGTGATATTGCTGCAAGAGCGGTCTTTAACTGATCAAAACCGTTTGCTGAAGTATCTGCTAGACCTTCTTCGACAAGGACTTTTGCAAGGGCATTTACAAGAACTATTTCACTACCAGGCCTGTGAATCATTGTTTTTGCATCAGGCAACTTAGTAAGTTTGCCGAATTTATCTGAAATGATTCGAAGGTCGACCCCTTGGCGCTTAACACCCAGATTTATCTCGAATCCTATTACGGGATGAGTTTCATAGGCATCACTCTTTACAACGAGAAGCAGATCTGTTTTCTTGATGTCAGCAATAACCGAAGGAGATGCGGTAATACCAAAACTTTCCTTCATCCCTTTGGTAAGAGCCGAATGGGCGTAACCGGCGGAATGATCAATACTGTCTGTTCCAAGAGCTGTTTTGAAAAGCTTTCCAGCAAGAAGTAACTCTTCATTTGTAAGTCTCGGTGTGACAAGTGCTGCAATAGATGCTGAATTGACAGATTTCTGTTCTTTAAGCTTCGAAGTTACCAGTTCAAGAGCCTCGTCCCATGTTGCAGGGACTAGGGATCCATTTTTGCGGATTAAAGGGGTTTTCAGTCGCTTGTCACTGTTTATGAACTGGTAGCCAAAACGACCACGGCCGCAAAGCTGACCATTATGGAAGCCCTGATCTTCATTGTAGATTGTTGTCAGAACCTTGTCGTCCTTGACTCCGAGGGTAAGCTGACAACCGGTACTACAATATGAGCAGACGGAATTGACCTTTTTAAGAGCCCACCATCTTGCCTTGAACTTGAATGGTTTGGCAATGAGTGCACCAACAGGGCAGACAGATATACACGATCCGCAGTATTCGCAGTCGAGCTTATCATCAAAAGGAGTGCCGATTTTTGCTTCTATACCGCGATTGATAAATGAGTATGCACCAAATGATACAATTTCGTCACATATCCTTGAACATTTGCCACAATGAATGCAGCGGTTCTGATCGCGTTCTATAAGTGGGTTTTCGTAGTCAATATCCCAACGAAATTTCTCGTCTGTGAAGGTATTTTTTTCTACCTTGTATTCGTAAGTCAAATTCTGAAGATCGCAATCACCAGCAGCATCGCATACAGGACAGTCAAGTGGGTGCTTTAGTAAAAGTAGTTCCAGCACTAACTTCCTTGCCTTGATTATTTCGTCAGTTGCGGTACGTACCAGCATCCCTTCAGATACAGGAGTAGTACATGCAGGGATGAGACGCCCTTTCATTTGCTCAACTTCAACCAGACACATACGACAGCCGCCGAACGGATGAAGTTTTTTGTCATGGCAGAGAATCGGAATTCTGATTCCTGCTGCCTTGGCTGCATCGTATATAGTAGCTTCTGGAGCTACGGAAACCTGTATGTCGTCTATAGTAACATTAACCATCTTGCCCTCTGTTCTCCCTCGGGATTTCTCAGGTAAAACCGTTACTCAATAGCCATGAAGCGGCAAGCATCATAGCAGGATTTACATTTTGTACACTTTTCCTTGATGAGCTCGGCGACCTGGCCTTTTTCCCACTTGATAGCATCAACCGGACAGGCTTTGAGACACGCACCGCACTTAACGCACTTCTCAGTGATAACTTCCCACTTGAGCAGTTCTTTGCAGCAGTTTGACGGACAACGCTTCTCGTTTATATGCGCCTCATACTCGTGGCGGAAATACTTGATTGTTGAAAGAATCGGGTTTGGTGCTGTTTGTCCAAGACCGCAGAGAGACGCCTTCTTTATTGTAGTTCCCATCTCAAGAAGTTTTTCAATATCAGTTGATTCACCGCGACCTTCTGTAATTCGCTCAAGAATGTCAAGCATCGCCTTGAGACCTATTCTACAGGGAACACACTTGCCGCAAGACTCATCACGGGTAAATGTGAGGAAAAATCTTGCAACGTCAACCATGCAGGTTGTTTCATCCATGACAACCAGACCACCGGACCCCATCATGGCGCCTGCTTTAATCAATGAATCGTAGTCAACCGGGGTGTCAAGAATATCAGCAGGTATACATCCACCTGAAGGACCGCCTGCCTGAACGGCCTTGAATTTCCTGTTATTAGCAATTCCACCGCAAACGCTATAAATAACGTCACGCACTGTCATACCTGCAGGTACCTCTACAAGCCCGGTATGTTTTACCTTGCCGGTTACCGCAAATATCTTTGTACCTTTGGTCGTATCAGTGCCAAGTGATGCGTACCATTCGGCGCCCTTAAGTATGATATGTCTGATGTTTGCAAATGTTTCAACGTTGTTTATATTGGTCGGCTTAGCCCAGAGACCCTTCACCGCAGGGAATGGCGGACGAGGACGAGGCATTCCCCTCTCGCCTTCGATTGAGGCCATAAGAGCTGTCTCTTCGCCACAGACGAAAGCACCAGCGCCCTTTTTAATTCTAAGATCAAAGTTGAATCCTAGACCCATTACATTCTGGCCGAGGTATCCTTTTTCATAACAGACATCAATTGCCATTTGAAGACGATCTATCGCCAAAGGATACTCAGCGCGAACGTAGACATAACCAAATTCAGCCCCGATTGCAAAACCTGCGATCATCATCCCCTCGATGATACAGTAAGGATCGCCTTCGAGAATGGAACGATCCATGAATGCGCCCGGATCTCCTTCGTCAGCATTACAGATAACGTACTTAAGATTACCAGGTGTGGCCGCGCAGAAAGACCATTTCATACCAGTAGGGAATCCGCCGCCCCCACGTCCTCTGAGACCTGATTTCTTAACTTCATCAATAACTGATGCTGGATTCATCTGATTGACACACTGCTCAACAGCCTTAAAACCATCTTCAGCAAGATATGCATCGAGACTTTCAGGATTAATCTGACCACATCCGGTCATGACAACGCGCATCTGCTGATCAACGAAAGTGTTGTAATAAGGCTTAGCTTTGCGTTTTTCCAGAGTCGTCTTGTTGACAATGTGCTCATTGACGATGTTTTCGACCTCTTCAGGCTTTACAAAGTCATAGGTAATCCGCCCCTGCTCTTCGGTAATAATATCTACCAGTACGTCATTGGCGCAAAGTCCACGGCAACCGGTCTTGATGACATCGCAACGTTTACCGATAGTTGCGCTCACACCTTTTTCGGCAATAACTCGCTCGAACTCCGCCTCAACTTCCTTGGCGCCCATGGAAACACCGCCGGTTCCCTGGCAGATAAGTATTTTTATTGCAGCATTTTCGCTCATGACTGGATTGTCCCTTACCGAAATAGTATCGAGCTGTTACTTTTTCATTGGCCGTTTGTTGTAGTCTTCAACAATTGCTTCGACCTTTTGAACGGTCATTGCACCGTAGGTTGAGTCGTTTACCATTGCTAGCGGAGCCATACCACAAGCTCCCAGACAGGCAACCTTCTCGAAGGTATAACGTAAATCAGGTGATGTTTCCGCATGACCTATATGAAGCTTGTCGAAAAATGTCTCTACAATTCTGGTAGCACCCTGAACGTGACAGGCAGTCCCTACACAGACGCGGATGATGTATCTGCCGCGAGGCTTTAGGTGGAACTGTGCATAAAAGGTCAGTACACCGAAGATCTGACTTGGATAAACGTTAAGACGTTCGGCAACCAGATCTATTGTTGGCTTTGGCACATAACCATATTCATCCTGAATTCCCTGAAGGACAGGCATAAGGTTACCATGCAGAGTCAGATATTTGTCAATAACAGCATTGGCAGCGGTGAGATCGATAACATCTTCGGTCTTCTCTTCAGTTGCTGTATTTTGGGCGGTTGCGTTACTCATGAACATCCATCTCCTTTGCAGGGAGTTTAGCGGTCGATTTCACCCAGAACGATATCAAGGGTTCCGATTACTGCGACAAGGTCTGCGATCATTGCACCCTTTGCCATCTTTTCAATAGCTGAGAGATTGACAAATGACGGTGGCCTGACCCTCATCCTGTATGGCTTGTTACCGCCATCACTGACAATATAATAGCCTAGTTCACCCTTTGGAGCTTCTACGCCCTGATAAACTTCGCCTTCTGGAACCGGAAAACCTTCACTGGCAATTTTAAAGTGGTGGATCAATCCTTCGATAGAGTTGTAAGTACTCTCTTTCGACGGGTAAACTACTTGTGGCGCATCGGCAAGAATCGGGCCGGGCTTTAGATTCTTAAGCGCCTGGGAAACAATCTTAATGGCTTCACGCATCTCTATCAATCTGACCTTATAACGGTCAAATGTGTCACACTTCTCGCCGACCGGTACTTTGAAGCTGTATTTTTCGTATCCGGTATATGGATTGTCGCGACGAAGATCCCAGTCTACTCCTGAACCGCGCAGCGCTGGGCCGGTAATGCCAGCATCAATTGCATCTTCAGCAGAAATTATACCGTTGCCAATTGTCCTCTGGAGCCAGATAGTATTCTTTGTAAGAAGACCTTCATAGGTATCAATGTACCCGGGGAAAGTATCTATGATCTCCTGCACATCCTTCTCAAAACCTGGATAGACATCAGAAGAGAGTCCGCCAACACGGAAATAATTACTTGTCATACGTGCGCCTGAGATCTTTTCATAGAGCTCCATTATCTTCTCACGCTCACGGAAAGCGTAGATAAAGACTGTCATTGCACCTATATCAAGCGCGTGGCAGGCAATCCAGACAAGGTGAGATTTGAGACGTGTAAGCTCTGCAAGAATAACCCTTACAGTTTCAGCACGTTCTGGAATCTGCAGTCCGAGCAGCTTTTCTACTGCCAACACATAGCCGAGGTTATTACTCATTGGAGCAAGATAATCAAGACGATCTGTCAGTGGGATAGTCTGATGATATGTACGATGTTCGGAGAGCTTCTCAACACCACGGTGGAGATAGCCGATATGGGGGGTAACCTTCTCGATGATCTCGCCGTCAAGCTCGATTACTAGTCGCAGAACCCCGTGTGTAGACGGATGCTGCGGCCCCATGTTTACTGTCATTGTTTCTTTATTAGCCATTGATTTATCACCCCTGCAGAGTGTTTAAATTGTGATTCTTAACTTAGGAAAGGCGCCCTTTGTACGGCTCGCGATCAGGCCCCTGCAACGGATAGTCCTTGCGAAGCGGATGGCCCACCCAATCGTCTGTCATGAGAATCCGGCGAAGATCAGGATGGTTGTTGAATGTAATGCCGAAAAGGTCAAAAACCTCGCGCTCAAGCCAGTCAGCCGTCGACCAGACCTTCGTGACCGTATCGATTGAACAGTCAGACTCGGAAACCTGTGCCTTGACACGAAGGCGATCCTTATTGGGAATTGAATAGATATTATAGACAACCAAAAAACGCGGCTCCTGCCCGAGATAATCAACTGCTGTAACGTCGGTCAGCAGATTGTAAGCAAGAGTTGTCTTGAGAAAGTTGCAAATCTCGACAATATTCTCTTTCTTAACTGTTACGGTAACTTCGCCGCGGAACTCTTTTACTTCGACTATGTCAGCAGCGAACCGCTCTTTAAGCTTGATTACTGCACGATTATTTTCAGCCATATCAGCCACACCTTCCCCTTTGGTCGTGATAACTTTATGCAGCTTCCGGTATATAACGCTCGCCAAGTCCGATAGTCGAACCAAACGAATTGCGCTCGGACATTATCTTGTCCTGGAGCTTCATAAGCCCGAAGAGCAGAGCCTCAGGCCTTGGAGGACAGCCCGGGATATAAACATCAACGGGCAGAGCTTCGTCAATTCCCTGTACTACGCTGTATGTGTCAAAAATACCGCCTGAACATGCACATGCTCCCATGGCAACAACCCATTTTGGCTCAGGCATCTGCTCATATACTGTTTTGATAACAGGAAGCATTTTCTTCGTTACTGTACCTGCTATAATTATGCAGTCTGCCTGACGAGGCGATGCACGAAATATAATACCGAAACGGTCAAGGTCGTTGTGCGAAGCACCTGTTGCCATCATTTCAATAGCACAGCATGCAAGCCCGAAAGTCATAGGCCAGATTGATGATTTACGTGACCAGTTGACAAGTGAGTCAAGTGACGCAGTTATAATGTTGTCGCCAAGCGGATTATCTACTCCCATTCCAAGGCTCCTTTTTTCCAGACGTAAATATAGCCGACGAAGAGGATAACTATAAAGAGACCCATTTCAATCAGGCCAAAAACCTCGAGACGCTTGAAAAGAATCGCCCAGGGGTAAAGAAATACACATTCGATGTCAAAGAGGATGAATAGCATCGCGATCATATAGAACTTGATAGAAAAGCGCTCCTGCGCACTTCCAACAGGATCACATCCACATTCATATGGCTGAAGCTTGACTGCGGAAATTTTCTTCTGACCGATAAGCGCCGAAAAAACTACTGATCCGAGTCCGAAACAGACAGCAATGACCAAAAGTAAAATAATCGGGAGATATACCCCTAACATCTGAACCTCCGCCTGCCTTGCATTTTGGTTTAGTGTAACGCTACTATCGTAATATCAGTTACTTGGCCGATGCCAACATGAACTGTATACAGTATACAACGGGGCGCAATTTAGGACATTTAACCTCCTTTGTCAAGGAAAAATATCTTTAATTTTACTGGCTGTAATGATTCTTGACAGTCTTAAGAAAATTGTGCTAACTCCAAGAAAATCATGATGTTTATTACACTAATCCGTGAGGTCTCAATATGAATTACTCGAAATCAGCCGCTCTTTTTTCATTGGCAAAAAAATCTATCCCCGGCGGCGTCAACAGCCCGGTCAGGGCTTTTCGCTCCGTTGGAGCAGACCCACTTTTCATATCCAGAGCATCAGGCTGCAATGTCTATGATGTAGATGGTAACAATTTTATCGACTATGTCGGTTCATGGGGGCCGATGATTCTAGGCCATTGTCACCCTGATGTCGTAGCTGCAGTAAAGGATGCTGCTGATAGTGGAGCCAGCTTTGGCGCTCCTACAGAGAAAGAGATAACACTTGCAGAAATGGTTATTGATGCCGTCCCTTCCATTGAAATGGTAAGAATGGTCAGCTCCGGCACAGAGGCAACCATGAGTGCAATCCGTCTTGCCCGCGGATTCACAGGGCGCGACAAGATCCTCAAGTTTTCCGGTTGCTACCATGGCCACTCCGACGCCCTTCTGGTCAAGGCAGGCTCCGGTGCCGCCACATTTGGCGTTCCGGACTCCCCCGGTGTCCCCAAGGACTTTGCTAAAAACACACTGACTGCAACCTTTAACAGCATTGATTCTGTCAAGCAGCTCGTTTCTGAAAACCCTGCCGAAATTGCCTGCATAATTGTCGAGCCTGTTGCCGGCAACATGGGAACAGTTCCTCCTGAGCCAGGCTTTCTCGAAGGGCTGCGTAAACTCTGTACCGATGAAGGGATAGTGCTCATTTTTGACGAGGTAATGTCCGGTTTCAGGGTTGCTTACGGTGGCGCCCAGGAGGTTTACGGTGTTACGCCCGATATGACAACCCTCGGCAAGATCATCGGTGGCGGACTGCCAGTCGGCGCTTTCGGCGGCAAAAAGGAGATCATGTCTCTGCTATCCCCGTCAGGGGGGGTTTATCAGGCAGGTACGCTTTCCGGCAACCCCCTCGCCATGAGCGCCGGCATTGCAACACTTAACCTTATCAAGAAACCTGGATTCTATCAGCAGCTTGAAGAGAAGAGCGCCTACCTTGCGGCCGGAATTGCAAAAGCTGCCAAAGATGCCTCTTATCCTATCTATTCCACCAGAGTAGGGAGCATGTTTTGTTCCTTTTTCACTAAAAACAGGGTTACGGACTGGGAAAGTGCAGCAACAAGCGACACACAGGCTTTTGCCACCTTTTTCCGCGGCATGCTCGATGAAGGCATTTACCTGGCGCCTTCACAGTATGAAACCGGTTTTGTTTCGATTGCGCATACAACAGAAGATCTGGATAAGACCATTGAAGCGGCCGGGAAATGCTTCAGGCTGCTGTAAAAGATTTACCGTTATCTGATTCAACGGTTGACACAATTATCATTTCTATGCTAAGAAGTTCAGGTTTTATCCCTCTGTGAATTGCAGAGCTACAAGGCAATTAATGGCAAAGAATGAGGATAAACGGCAACTTCTGCTGACTCTCGGTTCTCTATCGACTACCGGCATTTCAGTTGTTGCTGCAATAGTTATTGGTTTTTTTGTTGGATTGAAGCTTGATGAATGGCTCGGCACAAAACCTTGGTTTTTCTACATATTTCTTTTTTTCGGCATAGTTGCCGGATTTCGCAATATTCAGATTATGGTTACGAAAGAGCTTCGTCGGAGTGAAAATGATGGAGAGGAGTGAAAGAAATATCCTCTCAACCCTCAATCGTCTGAGCTGGCTGATTCTTGCCACGATGACCATTATTTCAATGATATTCAGCTCTGTAAGTTTTGGTACCAGCGTTGCAGCAGGTGGGCTTATTGCACTAGGCAACAACTTCTGGCTCCGCTCAATACTAGAGCGTATACTTATACAGCAGCCCGATAATCCCAAGACCTATGCAATTGCCCGATATATTCTTCGGCTGACAATTACAGCCGTAATAATTTTGCTGTTGCTAAAGGTTGGAATTAACATAATAGGTCTTCTGACCGGTCTTTCAATACTTGTAATTTCCATAACAGCACTGTCAGTTTATTTGTCGCTTTCAGATAAAGGAGAAAACGCACAATGATTCATCCGATTATATTCCTCAGTTTATTCAAATCGCTCCTCGCACCGTTACACATTTCTGACGCTGGTGTCTACGCGATAGCCTATACCTGGCTTATTATTCTAGTTCTTGCCGGTCTTTCCGTAGTGGCTACCAAAGCCATTTCAGCTGTTCCCGGCGGGTTACAAAACTTTATGGAAGTTATTATCGGCGGCATTGAAAACATGCTGGTAGAGACCATGGGTGAGCATGGACGTCCGTACTTCCCATTAATCGCTACACTGGCAATCTTCATTGCCGTATCTAACCTGATCGGCCTGATACCGGGCTTCTTCCCTCCTACGGCAAACATCAATACCACAGCAGCATGTGCAGTAGTCGTCTTTGTTACAACCCACGTGGTCGGTGTAAAAGAACACGGCTTCGGCTACATCAAACATTTCATGGGGCCAATTATCTGGCTCGCACCGATGATGTTCTTCATCGAAGTTATCGGTCATTTCAGCCGAGTTATCTCCCTCACACTTCGTCTCTTCGGCAACATGAACGGTCACGAGCTTGTTCTGATGATCTTCTTCGGGCTTGCACCATTCCTTGTACCTATGCCGATGATGATGATGGGAATTCTGGTCTCTTTCATTCAGGCATTTGTTTTCATGCTGCTGGCAATGATTTACATCAGCGGCTCACTTGAGCACGCACACTAGAAAAAGGCTGAAGGCTGAAAAATTCTGACTAACTATAAATTTATTCCTATACAATTTAGGAAAATATAAACCAAACGAAGGAGAATAAAATGAGCTTTTTCACAATGTGTATCCTCGCAGCAGGCATCGGTATGGCAATCGGAACACTCGGAACAGGCATCGGTCAGGGTATGGCTGTTGCACGCGCAGTTGAAGGCGTTTCCCGTAACCCCGGCGCATCAGGTAAAATCCTCACAAACATGATGATCGGTCTCGCCATGATCGAGTCCCTCGCTATCTACTCACTCGTTGTTTCGCTGATCATCCTCTTTGCTAACCCTTACAAGGATATCGCACTTGAGCTTGCTAAAGCTGTAGCAAAGTAATTCTTCCATTATAGGGAGCAAAAAGAGGGGGTGCTTTTCGCACCCCCTCTTTTTTTATTGAAATGCCCACTACTCCACTTTAACCGCAACAAACCTCATACTCTCGCCATGCTTTATCAGCATACGTATAAGCTATCGACTTAACCCATTCAACGGACTCTATTTTACCGCTATTACAAGTTGCGGACTTCTCTTCGAAAACGACCTTTAACAACGCCAGGCTCGCGCACCCCTACGCTTGCCCCTAGTTGCTTGCCAGCGTCAAATTTAACCCGTATTTCTTCAGCCCATTCAATAGCGTGGTTATTAGTGGTTCAAGACAGCTTAAACAAAAAAACCCGCCTTTTAAGGGGCGGGTTTTTGTTAGGCAAGTAAACAGGTTATTCGCAGAGGTCAACCTTTACATCCCAGTTCTTGAGCTTCATGGTGCCATTCTTCTCAAGGTTGAGGTGCATTTTAAAAGCGCGATCCCAAAGCTGTGGCTCGTGACCTACCTTTCTTCTGAGGCAATCAGCTTCAGCAATATTGAGGTAATCGGTGAGCTGATCCTTATAGTCAGGATGTGCACATTTCTCAATGATGCGGCGTGCACGGTCTTTAGGAGCCATACCACGGAGGTCAGCAAGACCCTGCTCGGTGATGACTACGTCGAGGTCGTGCTCGGTGTGGTCGATGTGTGAGCAGTGTGGAACTACACATGAAATACCGGTCGGGTCTGTCTTGCTCGGGCGGCTTGAAGGAGTGTGCATCATTTTGAGGAAGCCGTTACGGAGAAAGTCGCCGGAACCGCCGAGACCGTTGATCATACGTGTTCCGCCTACGAGCGTCGAGTTGGCGTGGGCGTAGATATCAATCTCAACAGGAGTGTTCATGGCAATACAGCCGAGACGACGGATCGGCTCAGGAGCGTTAGATATTGAGAGCGGACGGAGAGTAATCTTGTCGAAATACTTGTCCATATTGGCGAAGAATTTCGGAAAGCCAGGCTCAGCAGAGAGAGACAGCGAACATGAAGAAGCGCAGTCAAGCTTGCCTGAGTCGAAGAGGTCGAGCATAGTGTCCTGAAGAACCTCTGTGTAAACTGAAAGGTTGTAGAACGGGCCTTTTGCAAGACCACCGATAACGGCGTTAGCGATGGAACCTACGCCGGACTGGATAGGAAGGAGATTGTCCGGAAGACGACCAGCCTTAACTTCTGCCTGGAAGAAATCGATGATGTGACCGGCGATTGCTTCGGAGGTATCATCCTGCTCGGCAAAGGCACGACCCTGGTCGCGCAGCTTTGATTCAACAATGGCAACGATTTTTTTCGGGTCGCACGGGATTGAAGTGGAACCGATACGGGAGTCGGCTTTGACGATGTTGAATGGCTGACGGTTAGGCGGAACAGCCGGAGTCAGGAGGTCATGAATCCCTTCGAAAGATGGCTGGCCTGTGTTTACCTCGATGATGATATTGTCACAGATCATAAGAATTTCAGGAATAACGCCGCAGGAAGAGGTTGGAACGAGACTACCGTCTTCCGTAATGGCTGAAACCTCAATAATTGCGAGGTCAAGTTTGCCTGTAGGGGTGTCTTTGGTGTAGAACCCGTAGCCAAGATCCTGTGCAAAGAGGGAGAGGTGCTTGTCACCCATGCGGATACGGCCTTCATTGATACCAGCAGCAATGTTCTTGCCGGTCTGGTAAGGCCAGCGACGGTCGATCATGTCGTTTGCAGCCCAGCGGTTTTCTGTTTCAGCTCCAACAGAAGCACCAATGAAGAGGTTAAATTTCCACTGTCCCTGGAGGTTGTTTTTCTCAACATGCTCGGCAACGGCTATAGGCACAACTTTCGGATAACCGGCCGGAGTAAAACCTGACCAGCCAAGATTCATGCCCGGCTTAAAGAACTGAATTGTCTGCTCAGCAGTCATAACCTTACTCAGCAGAGACTTGTGACGTACGCGATCTTGCAGTGTACCATACTCAGACATCTTCCTACCTCCTGGGTTGATTTGGGTTCACAGCCAAGCCATGAATCCCCAATTTAATTGTGCTCAAACTGTTAAATATCTTTAGGGTTTACAAAAAAGTAGAACCGGATTCTACTTAATGGGTAACGGTTTCGTCAAGCTAAAAATATTATTAAATGCTTATATACATTAAGATTGAGCTTCACAGCGTAATATGCTAAAAAAAGTGAACTTTTATACACAGTTTGCGGAGGAAACAATGAGTCAGCAGGGAGATGTCTGCTACACTTTTGAAGCTGCACTTGAGATGGCAATAAACATGGAGAATGACGGCTTCAGAGGGTATATCGATGCGCTGCGCATCGTAAAATCCAAACAGGCCAGGGAACTTCTAAAAGAGGCAGCCCTTGACGAACTTGCGCATAAATATGAACTTGAAAAGGCGCTTATTGACGGGCATACCGCAGAAGGGGCTCTCGAGAAACCGCTGCCGACCATGAATCTTGATGCAGTGCTTGCCAAAAGAGAGTTAACACCTAATTCTGATGTAAGAGAGGCTCTTGCCTACTCCATACATATGGAACATAGCGCAATCGCATTCTACAGAAAAATGGCTGCTGCCTGTGCAGGTGCTCCAATGGCCAAATTGATGGAACGCCTTGTTGCCGATGAAAGCAGACACCTACAACAGCTCGAAGATATGTACGAAGACCATTACATGACTGAAAACTGAAACAAAAAAGTGGGCGCCTAAAAACGCCCACTTTTCCCTCCCGATGGATTTTACCCCACGATTATTTCTCCCCCATTGACTCAGTCAGCGTCTTTCGAAGTGGCTTCAGCATGTACTGCATCACCGTTCTGTCGCCTGTCCTGATATCGACCTGGGCTGTCATGCCCGGTAGGATGTCCAGAGCCTTACCTGTTTTTGAAATCACCGGATTCCCCCTTGTCTCAACGTGGACACGGTAATAGGTCTGCTCACCCGCCTTGGTATCCTCTTTAATGGTATCAGCGCTAACATAGGAGACCTTTCCCTCCACCCCCCCGTAAACTGTGTAATCAAATGCATCAAATCTGATGCTAGCCGGAAGACCCGGCTTGAGCAGGGCAATGTCAGCAGGTTTAACCCTTGTTTCAACAATCAGCTTGTCATCCACCGGCACAATCTGCATCAGCTCGTCCCCGGCCCTGAGCACCCCCCCCTGCGTCGTGATCCGGACATTTTTCACGATCCCCTCAACCGGAGCCCTGAAGACGCTGTCTGTGAGCTGCTGGTTGCGCTGAGTGTGAACCTGCTGGTTCTGGCCGATATCATCCTCTGTCTTCGCCAGCTCGGTTCTGGCATCCTGATAATACTTGTTCTTCCGGTTCACGAGCTGGGCTTCAGCATCGTTTAACGCCCGCTCGCTCCTTATGACTTCAGATCGACTAACATCACCCGATTTAGCCAAATCGGCAACCAGCTGCGCATCTTCTTTTGCCAGTCTCACAGCTACCTCCAGCGTCCGCAGCTCTTCCTGAAGGCTGTGGCGCTTCTGCTCGAACAGCGATTTTTGTACCCGTACTATTTCAGGGAAACGAAGCAGATCCGCTGAAAACTTAACCGCATCATCACCGGTAACCTCTGCTCTGAGCCGCGCAGCCTGGGCTCTCAGGGCTGCCAATCTTGCATCGAGCTCTTTTACAGATGCCCCGAAGCGGATCTGATCCAGCAGCGCAAGGACCTCCCCCTTTTTCACCCGATCACCTTCTTTTACCTTGAGCAACTTGAGTACACCGCCGTCAACAGACTGAATAACCTGAATGTGACTGCTGGCAATGACGGTTCCGGTGCCCCGTGTTGTCTGGTCTACCCGGTAGACGCATGCCCAGACCAGAAGGAGGCACATTGCAACGACAAGTGACCAGAGAACAAGCGAATACCCTCTGCCAAATCGAGCTATGTGATGTTCGTCAACGTTGTTCATGCTTTCTCCCTCAGACAGCTGTTGCGGCCGAAGATGCTGTTGGCTCACTCTGAGCTGATTGCATACTCTGGATCACATCCCCTGGCGAGCCATCTGCAACTACCTGCCCACGGCGCATGACAATCAGGCGGGTGGCAAGTGACATGAGCCTTGGCCGATGGGTCGCAATCATCAGGATATCTGTTGGCAGGACATTCTTTTGAATAGCGTCGAGCAACCTGTTTTCCGACTCCATATCAAGGGACGCAGAAGGCTCATCCATAAGCCAAATTCTTGGCCGGGCCAGAAAGATTCTTGACAGCCCCACCAACTGGCGCTGCCCGCCTGAAAGTCCATGTCCACCTTCGCTGATCTCCATATCCATGCTGCGGGGGCTGTCGGCGGCCAGCTTGTCGATGCCGAGCTGTTGACAGACCTCGATCAAGCGTGCATCGCTCACACCGCCGCACAGGGCGATATTGCTCTTCAGCGTACCTTTAAAAAGATGCACATCCTGAGGGAGATACCCAATTCGCTCGTTTACCGTCTGTGGGTCAAGCATCCAGAGGTCAGCCCCACCTATACGCACCTGCCCCTCAGTCGGCTTGTAGAGCCCTGCTGCGACCTTCAGCAGAGTCGACTTACCGCAGCCGTTCGGCCCCATGAGCACAACCCTGTCACCGGAGTTGAGGGAAAGATTTGCAATCTGGAGCCGCACAACCGGCGTATGAGGGTAAGTAAAGCGAACCCCTTCCAGTTGGAGAGAGTCGGATATAAAGTCAGGCATCATTAGGGTGCGCCCCTCTTCCCGGCATGCCTCCATTGCCAGCAGACGGTTCACCATCCCCAGAGACTCACGTACATGCTGCCACTGCACAAGGAGCGATACACTCTGAGCTATGGGGGAGATAACCTTGCCGCCAAGAATAGTACAGGCGATAAGACCACCGGTTGTCAGATGACCTGCCTCGATCTGCATCACCCCGACCACCACAGCGGCGACATAGGCAACCGTCCCTAAAGTCGCAGTGGTTGTGGTTGTATGGCTGGTAATCATCTTGCTTTTCAGGGAATAACCCGCCATGGAGACGGTTATCCCTTTCCAGAGATCAGCAAATCGCCAACTGCTGCCGGTGGACTGGATCGTCTCCGCCCCCTGGATAGTATCAACAAGCAGTCCATGCCGCTCATGCCCCCGTTGAATCTCAAGCCGTGCCAGTTCTTTAAGTTTTCGCTGGGCAAGCCAGCCAAGAAGCAGTGAAACCGGCAGCAGCACAAGGTAGACCATGCTGACAAGTCCGCCGATGGTCCAGATGATGGCAATGAACATAATTCCAAACGGCAGATCGGTCATGGCAAAGACGATTGTTGATGAAAAAAAGTTTCGCACCGTCTCGAGCCCGTTCATCTGGGCT
The DNA here is from genome assembly GCA_013377075.1 of Geobacteraceae bacterium. GTDB lineage: Bacteria > Desulfobacterota > Desulfuromonadia > Geobacterales > DSM-12255 > VEOV01. The sequence goes on from JACABD010000026.1 coordinate 32,194, forward strand.
GCCAGCGAACCGAGACTCTGGGGACGCTTGTCGAGACGCAGCGCCATTACATGTTCGAACAGTCTCTGCGAAAGAGAAATATCAACCTGCTTGGCAACATCGTCCAGTATCCTCGACCTGATATATTTGAGGATCCAGTCGAGGGAGACCATGATGACCATGCCGGTTACCATGGCAACAAGGGTTGAATAGGCAAATGTCGGCACAACCCGATCGTAAACCTGCATGGAGAAGAGCGAAGTCGCCACAGCAAGTATATTTACAATTACCGTGGCGACAAAGACTTCGACTATCCAGCGTTTATCCTTGAGCATCTCGGTGATGAGCAGGCTTGACGCGCTGCTTTGCAAAAGCTCGGCAGTCCCCTGTTCCCCCGCCTGGGCCTGAATCCAGATAACAATCGCTTCAGCAAGGTCATCTGAAGAGGCTGCCATGCTGTTCCCATCACTTTTTGTCAGGATGATCCCGTCATTATCCTCCTTTATTGCCAGCCGCCACTCCCCATCAAAGAAAGCCAGAACCGGCAGATGCCTCTGATCAAGGCGATCCCAGGTCATCTGGGCAACCCTGAGACTTTTTTTCTGTAAAGCCTTGAGAATGGCGGATACACGGTCAAATGGCTTTAGGCTCGCCCCTTCGGGCTGTGACGAAGCGCAGGCCTGCTCAAGCTCGCCAGCCGGAACCTGGGCCCCGGCCTTTAGCAGCAGTTTGCCAAGGAGGGCATGGTGGATCGGAGCAGTCATGCTGGTGTATTCGGGGATTACTGTTTCATCAGTTTCATTTGTCATTGTTTTATCCCGGCATGAGAATCGAGGAGCCCAAGCTGCGCAGCCAGACGAAGGGATGTCTCCTGTAGTGAACTCTTTGTCTGCTCAAGCCCAAGCCTGGCATCGGATAGTTCCCGCTGGGTATTGAGTACATCGACCCAGCTCTTGCGGCCGGCATCATACTGGCGCATGAAAGACGCGAGGGTCTCTTCCGTTGATTTTACCAGCAGCTCATTGCTCTCCATCACTAGCCTAAGGCTCCGAAGATCTGTCAGCAGGCTCATAGCCTGTCGCCTTGCATCATTTCTGGCTGTCTCCACATCCCTTTTCGCCGCGTCGATCCGCGCATCGGACGACTTGACCCGGTTCCATGACGACAGGCCGAGGCCTTCCAAACTCCCCTGCAGAACCAGGCCTACCCTGGTATCATGGGGGGACTCGCCATATTTTGAGGAAACATAGACATTCTGCTCAAGCTTTGCATAAAGGCTCGGCATCATATTGGCAAAGGCCAGCTTCTCCGCAGCTGATGCCAGATCAACCTCAATCAGCCGTTGCAGGACAGTTGCGGATGCCTTTTCGATATCAGCCGAAATACCGTTCTCCGCTGGAAGCATTGTCATCCCTTCCCCAACCGGCATGACCCCTGGTAAAGGCTTTTGTGTCAAGGCGAGCAGGTCGTTTTGCGCCCGGAGCAGCACCCCCTCAAGCTGAATCCGCTGGGCAGCAGCCTGGGCAGTGCGCGAAGCAGCCAGCAGCACATCTGCTCTGGAGGCAATACCGCCCGATTCCCTCCGGCTGATAAGCTCCTTCAGCTTTTCGTGCTCAATCACATTGAGTTCAGCCGCTTTCAGTCGCATTCTGGCCCCTTGCAGTGTGGCGTAGATAGCCGCGGCGTTTTCAATCAGCTGCCGCCTCACTCCCAAAAGAGCGAGCGTACCGATCTTCAGCTTGACATCTGACTGCTCGATTGAACCGTCAATCCTCCCCCCAACCCAGAGCGGCTGCTGGAGTGCTGCCACAACCTGCTGCTGGCTGTCGCTCATAGTCTGCGCCTGGAGAGAGAGGGTGGGATACCGCTGATAATTCGCCGACTCAAGATCAAAGCCAAGGGCGCGCAGCTCCTCCAGCTTGCTCTTCACCGACGGATGGAGCGTCGCTGTCAGACGAAGCGCCTCTGCAAGCCCGTCAGCGCTCTCCTGTGCACTTGCTACGAATGGGAAAGTTGACAATAGAAACAATACGGTTACCAGCCAGTAAAGCCTTTTTAAACACAGAGACACAGAGGAAAACCTCAATAAATCTCGTAAATTTGAAATTATAATTTTTAACATAAGACTACCCTTAACAAAGGTCTTTATTTTCCTGAAGTTTAATCACCGGCTGCTTGAGCTCCTCCCATCCAAAAAAACAGGATGCCCCCGAAACCGGAAGCATCCTGTCAAATCCTGCTATACAGCACTTTTTACTAGCGGAAATATCTCATGTATTTCCGTGGACACTTGCTCCATTGATAGCCTGGCTGATGAGCAGCTGGGTGTGGGCTGCGTCATTGTTCCAGACCTCATAGGTGATGCCGTTATCGCTGAAGGTTTCATTGGTGTCAGTCCAATCATTAAAGTCGTTAATGATGATTGTATCATCACTATCGCCGTTAACAAGGAGTTGATGGAAAGAATTTAATCCATTTTCGCTAACGCCGAAAATATCGGAATCCTGATGGAGCATCTCTGCTGCGGTCAAAAGCAGCCTGTTTGCACCGTCGCCGGTCAGGTCGATTTTTTCAACGCCAATTACCCGGCCGGTATCCAGGGTTGCCAGGTCAAGGGTGATACCATGACCATCCAGCTTGATGCTGTCTATCCCCAAGCCACCGTCAACAAGTACGTTAGGGGCAACTCCGGTCAGGTGGGCGACCGTGTCAGCATCGAGGATAAAGGTGTCATTGCCGCTGCCGCCGTACATAACCGCTGCGCCGCCACCGGCATAGATGGTGTCATTGCCGTCACCGGCAAAGATCAGGTCTGCGCCGCCATGACCATAGATGATGTCGTCGCCGCCAAGGGCGTGGATAACATCAACCCCGCTGCCGCCGTGAATTATGTCATTGCCGCTTGTTGCCGTATCGTCATTGGCAATCACGGCATCGGCATGACCGGTGAGGATAGCCTGTGACGAGTCGGAAGAGGAGTCCAGCATGACCCGGAAAACATTGTCATTTTCCACAAAACTGTCGCCATTCACTCCGATATGAATGGTCTGGGAAGTTTCCAAATCGGCAAAATGGACGACCCCGCTTGGCAGTCCGTCGTTTGTGGTGAGAATATCCTGACCACCGGCAAAGTCGGTGATATCGGCTGCGTCAATGCCGATGCCGGACAGAGACCAGGCAACATCGGTTGCGGCGGTTGCATTGCCGGAGCGGGTCACGGTGAAGGCAAAGTCGGTGACTCCGGAGTTCCCTTCTGCCTGGGAGGTGTCAACTGCACTGATGGAGATGCCGCTGTCATCATCAAGGATATGCCCGGAAACCGGGGCTGTCAGGGTCGGCATGCCGCCAGCCGCAGTTGCAGTCATGGTGAAGCTGCGATCAGGCTCGGCATCGCTGTTTGGAGCCACTTCGATATTCAGGATCCCCCGTGATTGCCCGGCTGCCAGGGTGATGGAGCCGGTGAGGCCGCTTGTGAAATTGGCAGCGGCTGCCCCAGCCAGTTCGTAATTCACCAGAAGTGAATTTGTGTTGTCGCCGTCGCGGACGATTTCGTAGGAAAGGAAGTGGGGGGAGAGCGGATCATTTCCCTCGATGACGGTTGTGACAAGACCGGTGACACGCAGACCGGCTGAGTCGTCGTTCGTTATGGTTGCCCGGCCAATCGTGGCTGACGGATCAAGGGCGGCAACATTTTCGCCCTCATTTGCCATCCCCGGAAGGAGCCGTACAGCAAAGTCTTCGCTGCTTTCAAAGGTGGTATCCCCCTGAGCCTGAATAACCAGATCATAGCTGGTTTCACCGGCGGCAAAGGCGATTGTGCCGTGGGGCAGCTCGCCGTTTGCAAAGTCAGTGGCTGTGGCCGGGTTGTCACCTAGGCTCTCCACCTGATAATCAACAACAGCGGCGCGGGAGGTGTCGCCAACCCGTGTAATGGTGAAATGGAATGCTGTCAGGTCGCTGTCACCCTCGTTATGCACGACCGGAGTCTGGCTGATGGCAACCTGGGAATCATCATTCAGGATGACTACATTTGCCCGGCCATGGACGATTGAAGCGTTGTCAGCAGAATCAATCCTCATGCGGAAGGTTTCATCGGAGCCATAGGTTGTATCCCCCTGAACCTGAACAGTCACATCACTGCTGCCGTAGCCGTTGCCGTCAATGTAGATGTTGACGTAGTCAGACGGGAATGATCCACCGACAAAATCTTCGGCATTGGCAGGCACTGCGCCCGCCCCTTCAACCAGATAATGGGCTGTCACCCAGCTGTACGGAACCCCTTCAGCGCTGATGGTGAAGTGAACATCGGTTGCGCCGCTGTCACCCTCATTGACCTGAGTTTCGATCGCTGCAACCGAGACGCCGTTGTCATTGTTCATGATAACGCCAAAATCGGTTGCCTGGATGATGTCGGCATTGACTCCGTTTGACAGCACAACGGCAAACCCTTCATTCTGCTCAAAGGTGTGATCTGCGCCGATCTGGAAGGTGACGGTCTTTTCTGTCTGACCGTCGGCAAAGACAACGGTTCCCGATGGCCAGTAGCCGCCAAAGTCAGCCACATTGGCAGGGTTTGCCCCATCACCTTCCAGATGCCAGTCAACGGCGGCTGCGCCGGTGGCATCGCCGGTGCGGGTGACGGTGAACTGAACCCGCGTGCCGGTTGAGCCGTTATCTTCCTGGTATTCATGATAATAGCCGCCACCAGCAAGGTTAACGAGCAGAGCCGGGTCGTCATTGACAACAGTTGCTTCAGCCATTGAAGTATCAATTACAGCACCCATTGCATCGCTGGTCTGCGGATTTGAAATGATTACATCAAAACTGCGGTCGAAATCGCCGAGGGTATCTGTCAGCACCGAAACGGTGATGGTTTCGGTCAGTTCACCGGCGGCAAAGCTGACAGTGCCGCTGTCATGGGCAAAAGCAGTGCCATGGAGCGAATCGCTGGCTGGGGCTGCGCTCCAGTCAACGGTGGCGGATGTGGTCGGGTTTTCCCTGGTGATGGTGAAGGTAAAGTCAGTGTAGAGGCTTGTTGACGGGTTCCCCTCCGGCAGTGACGGTGTGGCGGCGGAGATTGAGAAATGATCCATGTCGTCATTGATAATGACCAGATTGCGACTTGAGGCCAGGGCATCAACTGTGCTGCCAGCTCCTGGACTGAGCAGTTCGATGACAAACGGCTCGTCAGCTTCGGAGACACTGTCAGGGTTGATTGCCACGGAGACAATCCTGCTTGTTTCACCATCATTAAAGGTAACAGTCCCGCTGGCGGCATCGCTAAAGTCGCCGCTGCCGTTGGTTGTGTTCCCCGCCGGGGAGACGATATGCCAGCCAACGCTGCTGGAGCCGCTTGCAGAGCCGCTTCGCAAGACTTCAAACTCGACATAATTTGTTTGAGTATCAGGGGAGCCTTCGGAGAGTTGAATGGCTTCACCGGCGTTTGCAATGGACATCACATCATCATCATTGAGGATGGTTCCGGTGGCAGATGCGGTAGCGATTGTCAGCCCGGCTGCCGGACTGTCCAGCAGTAAGGTAAAGGTTTCATCCCCCTCAAGGGCGCAGTCGCCGCTGATCGGCACGTCAAGGGTGATACTCCCCTGCCCTGCGGCAAGTGTTGCGGTTCCCGATGGCAAACTCCCGCCAAAGTCGGCGGCATCGGCGTTGTCACTGGTATTGTGGGTTACTTCGACATGCCAGCCGACAGTTGTCGCATAGTCGATGCTGCCGCTGCGATCAAGGGTGAAGCTGATATGCTGTGTGCCGCTGTCACCCTCAAGCCCGCTTGCATCGCCATGGATTGAGACTGTGGAGTCGTCATCAACTATGGTTCCGTCAAAGCTCCCTGCCCCGGCAATTATCTGGGCACCGCTGGCATTGCCAAGGGTGACGCTGTAGCTGTGGTTGCTTTCCTGAACCGTATCCGCAGTCACTGCCACCGTCACCAGCTTTTCGGTGTCACCTTCGGCAAAATGAACCTGCCCGGAAAGGTTGGCAAAATCTTCGCCAACATGGTCGCCGCTCAGAGTCCAGTCCACAGATGCCTCGCCGGTTGTATTGCCGGATCTGAAAATGGTGAACTGAACATTGTGGGTATCGCTGCCGCTCCCCTCCTGAACGCTTGCTGTATCAAGCTGCAAGGTCAGAGCGCCGTCATCGTTGATAATCGCGCCGGTTGCTGTCGGCTGGGCAAAGGTTGAACCGGCATTGTCAGTGCCATCCCCGGCACTCAGGGTGACAGTGTATGTCTCGTTTGCCTCGGCAAGGGAATCCTGACTGGAGATGACATGGATGGTTTTGGTGGTTTCGCTACCGGTGAAGGTGACAGAGCCGTGGGGGAGGCTGCCGCTAAAGTCATCGGCATGTGTCGGGTTGCCGCCGCTGCCGGTGACAGCCCAGTTTACGGTCTGATCCTGCACCGTCACGGCGCTTCTGGTAATGGTGAACTCCTGACCGGTCAAATCACCTTCAAGCTGCGGGGTGCCGGATAAAATCGAGAATGCGGTGTCGTCGTTTTGAATGGTTCCCGATGCCGTCATCCTGATCTGGTTGTTGATGGCGGCGGAAACCCCGGAAAGCCCCACAGTGAAGGTTTCATCCGCCTCAACAGCGGTATCTCCTGCTGCTTTTACGGTCACGATTGTACTCTGCTCGCCGTAATCGCCAGCCCCCGCGACAGCAGCAAAGTTGACCTGCCCGGTGAGCGCGCCGGTAAAGTCTGCGCTGTCGGTTGTGCCGTTGTGAACAGTCCAGGTGGCCGATGCATCGGAAGATAGACGGCCAACCCTTGTCACGGTGAACTCCATATCTGCGCTGCCGCTGTCACCCTCGCGAACCGGCGCAGCATCGCTTATCATGATACCGGAGTCGTCATTTCTGATGGTTGCTTCAACCGAGGCAGCGCCGCCATTGACCTGACCATGACTTGCCCCAAGAATGGTCAGGGTGAAGTTCTCGTTATGCTCGGCGATATTGTCACCTTTAACCGTCACGGTGATCTCTTTGGAGTATTCGCCCTCGGCAAAAAATTCCGTTCCGCCTGGCAGCTGTCCACCAGTGAAATCAGCACCGTTTGCCTGATATGCGCCGCTCCCTGCCACTGCCCAGTCAACGGTTGCTTCACCGGCATAATTGGTGCCATCGCAAGGCCTGCTGATTACAAAGGTGTAAGTTGTCTCCTGCCCCACACCACCTTCCAGCTGGCTCACCAGACCATCCTTGGCTGCCACTGACCAACTGGTATCGTCATTGAGAATCGTTGCGTTCAGGTCAAATGTGGCTGACCCGCTCCAGTCAGGATGCTCGGCAAAGGTTGCGCTGACATTGTCAGTTGAAGCAAGGCGGATGGTGAAGTTTTCAGCAGGCTCCGGGGTGATATCCGCCTTGATTACCGGCAGGTCAAAATCGTAGGTATGGCTGCCATAGCCGTTTTCATTGTCTTCTTGCCCGGCCAGGGTCAGGGTATTGGTGGTGACAACAACATCATTGCTGTCTGCCGAGCCGTTTGTCCGGATTTGATAGCTGATGGTAACATCATTGTCCATCCTGCCGTAGCGGGTGATGCTTAAATGGAAGTTGGTGATGCCGCTGTCACCCTCGAGAGTCAGGGCAGCATCCTGATTGTAGGCGGTATCGACAATCAGCCGGATATCGTCGTTTAAAACCGTTACCTGCGCCTGTCCATGAGCCGGATCGACCCACATATTCCCTGAATCCGGCACCTGCGGGCTGTCTGCAATGTAGACACCGGCGTAACCGTTGCTATCATACCCCCACGGATGGTTTGCGCCGTAGTTCCAGGTCCAGGCATCTGGCGAGCCGGTTAAAAGGGTTGCGCCATCCACCAGCCGCATGGTGTAAAGCTCGTCATTCTCAACGATGTTGTCGGCATTAAAGGTGATGGTGACGGTTTTGTCGGCTCCATCCCCGGCAGCAAAACCGACCAGACCGCGATACTGCTGCTCCTTGTCATCATAGTAATAGCAAAGCTGGGCATTGGTATTGCCGGTTATGCTGCTGACATCATTTCCGAGAGTGTAATACTCACTCCCGGTGAACTGCCATGCAACCTGGGCTGCAGTGGATGTATCACCCTCACGGTGGATGGTGTAGGTGATGCTTGCCCCGCCGGAATTTGTCCCTTCATAGCCGCTGTGACCGCCATCAGTGCTGTTTGTGATGACAGCCGAGCTAATGGATGCGACGCTGCCATGCTGGGAGTCGATAAGCAGGTTTTCCATTGACCCCTTGTTGATGCTGACGCTGGCGGTTTTAACTGCATCGACCGGGTTTTCCAGAACAACATTGAACTGCTCTGCCCAGGCTTCTGCACCGTCATTGCTCACCGGATGGAGGGTAAATGTCTGGGTGGCCTGACCGGCGGCAAAATTGATGGTGTGGAGGGTTGTCAGGTCGCCATCGTCAAAATCGGCATTTGCTGCCACATAGCCGCTGGTGCCGCTGAAATTGACCTTCCAGTCAACGGATCCGGCATGGCTGATATCGCCGCTTCTTGTCACCGTGAAGATGGCTTCACCATCAGTTTCATTAATCACCCTGCTCGCCACCGAGAAGAGTGGATCATCATTGGCGATGTAGCCGTGATGACCGTCATAGCTGCTGTAGCCAACGGTATCCTCCCAGGTGATATCGCTCCCGGCCGATGGATTGCTAAGGCCGATGGCAAAGTTTTTGTTATCGGAACCGACAGTATCACCTTTGGTGTAAACCTTGATATAGACCGAACTCTGACCATCAGGAATGCTGACCGAGCCATGGGGCATCTCAGTCAGCGGGTTGCCATTTACATCGACAAAATCGGCAAGGGTCACTGAGACATTTTCGTTATGGTAGAGATAGGTCGGGAAATCGTTGACACTGCTGCTTCTGCCGCCGGTCACCTGCCAGTCAACCGAAACCTCGCCAGCCGTGGAGATGTCGCGGTAGATCCTGAACCAGTGGGTCACCACGTCGCCATCACCCTCATGGAGGGCATTTTGCTGAACTAGCCCGTAGGCATTTCCCACAAGCCCGGTACCGTCAGCATTTACCACACCGGTCTGCTCATCGGTAACATGGAAACGAGCCTCATCGCGGAGTATTATGCCACGCAGGTTGGACTGCCCCCCAAAGTTCCAGTTACTGCTGTAGAAGTCATAGGCATTATGGTCAAAGACAAAGTCCGACACCCCTGATGTGTTGGAGAGCAGCACCGCAAAACCTTCGCTGTCTTCCGGAACATCATCACCGGCAACCTTGACAGTAAGGGTCTGCGTGCTTTCGCCAGGGGCAAAGGTGACTGTGCCGGAAGGGAGGTTTCCGCCGACAAAATCATTACCGTTTGCAGCACCCATCCAGAAATAGTATGAGGGGGAGGATATTCCCGAAGCGGAAACCACCTGATAGCTGACGGTGTCTGAGTTCCCAAGGAAGCCGTCCCGCTCAAGTGTCCAGGTGAAATCTGTGGACGGATCCCCCAGTTTGTGTTCCGCCAGGGCGATTGCGCTTGTGGAGCTGCTTGCAAGCCTGATCCTTGTGTCATCATTCAAAATAGTGCCAAGTGCCGTGCTGTCTCCGCTCACAGATGTACCGAGACTTGGGGTGTCTATGACGACATGGAAACCTTCATCAGCTTCAAAGGTGCGATCCTGACTGACGTTGACATGAATTTCCTGGGTACTGCTATCGCCGTTGTTAAAGCTGAGTGAGCCGGAGGTTGCGCCGGTGAAATCAGCAGCGTTTGCGCCGCCGTCATAGGCCAGATGCCAGTGAACTGTGGAGTTCTGGTCGATATTGCCGACCCGCTCCACCGTGAAGGCAAAGTCAGTGCTGCTGCCAGCCGAATTACCCTCCAGATGGGAGATTGTGCGGCTCCCCTCTGCAAAGCGCACTTCGGCGTCATCATCAATCACGGTGGTTTGCACAGAAGCTGTGCCGACGCTGCTGCCGCTTGACGGGCTGTCAAGGGTCAGGGTAATGACTTCGTCGGCCTCACGGACGGAATCCCTTGACACATAAAGCTCTATGGTTTTGACGGTTTCGCCATCATTAAATGTTACCGTACCGGACGGAAGCTGGGACAGGGCTGCACCATTTACATCAACGAAATCGGCGGCAGTGACCCCGTCACCGGAGAGATGCCAGTTGACGCTGTTAGACTGGGCAAGATTCCCCTCGCGGCTGACGGTGTAGGTGACGGTTTCGTACTGCTGCTCATGGGTCGGATTTGGCGTAGCCGGGTTGAACGACCCCTCCACAAAGCCCGATTTATCCACCTCCACAGAGATGGTTGCATCATCGTTCTTGATAGTGATCTCAGTTGAAGACAGGGTAGATTCGCCATCTCTGAAGTTGACGACAAAGGTTTCGTCAGGCTCCTGAACCGAATCACCGGCAATGCTTAACGTAGCTGTTACCACGCTCTGACCGGCATTAAAATGCAGATTGCCGCCAGGGAGTATCCCGTCTGTGAAGTCGGCGGCATTGGCAGCACCGCTTACATCCCAACTGTAGTCAGCGACATCACCATTGTTGCCAGCGCGAACAAAGGTAAGGGTTACGGTCTGGCTGCCGCTGTTCCCCTCCATTATTTCGCTCACGCTGCTCTGCACGGCAAAGCCCATATCATCGCCAACGATTGTCGCAACGATATCCTGTGGGGCAACGCTGGCATCGTGGGCCTGGAGGCGGATGGTGAACGATTCGTCCGGCTCCACAAGGCTGTCGGCGACAACATCAATGGTAATGATGGCGCTGTCAGATCCGGCATCAAAGGTGACTGTGCCGGACGGAAGGTGACTGTTAGAGCCCAGTGCATCCTGATCGCCGGAGAAATCGGCTGCGGATGCCTGTGATTCCCCGCCTGCCAGGATCACTGACCAGTTGAGAACTGCGGCATGGCTGGTATCGCCGCTGCGGGTGAGATGAAAACTGAAGGATGTCGGATCAGCCTGAGTCCCCTCTGTCTGGGCAAGGTCAGCCGGATCGACTGTGACACTGACCGAGTCATCCTCGATGATCTTGCCACCTGCCGAGGCGACGAGAATGTCGCTATGATCACCAGTGCCGTTTGCAAGAGTAACCGTAAAGCCGCGATCCCCCGTCAGCACTGTATCCGCAGCTGTTGTTACGGTGATTTGGGCTGTTGCCGATCCTGCATCAAAATGAATTGTCCCCGAAGGCAGTGCATTGCCAGCAAAGTCGGAGGCGGTTGCCACAAGGGTACCGTCTGAATCTGTTCCGCAGACACTCCAGTCGATATCGCTTGTCTGGCTTAAATCGCCGGTTCTGGTAACGGTGTAAACATGGTCTGCTGTGCCGCTGTCCCCTTCGAGATGATCCGGCGAGACAGCTGTAAGGGTGATGCCGACATCGTCATTGGTAATCTTGCCATTAGCGGCTGCACTTCCGGAGAGTGTGTAGCCGCCACCTTCAGGCGCATCAATTGCCAGCCGGAACGTCTTGTCCGGCTCAAGCAGATGATTTGCCGCAACCGCTATGTCGATTGTTGCGTTTGTCTCGCCGGCTAAAATTGTGACCGTGCCGGAGGTTACGCCATCAACGAAATCAGCGGCAGTTGCTGCCCCTTGGCCGTTGCCAAGCCCCTCCAGATGCCACGAAACAACACGGTCGATGCTGGAGGCATCGGCGCGGCTGATGGTAAACTGAAGATGGCCGTTTGTGCTGTTCCCTTCAAAGCTGCTGACTGAAGTTGAATCCATTGTCACCAGATCATCGTCATTTATGATGGTGATGTCGGAGGTGCTGTGACCGTCAACAATGGTTGTGCCGGTACTGCTTGCGGTGAGGGATACCTGCATGGTTTCGTCAAATTCGCGGCTGTCATCACCCTGAATCGGGATATAGATGGTTGCCGTTGACTGACCGTCGGCAAAGTAGACTGTCCCCTGGGCAAGTGGCAGTTTGGTCGGTGAGAATTCGACCGAGAGGGTATCTTCCCCCGGCGTCCCCTGAACTGACAGGTCATAATGGAGATTTACCGACCCGGGATTTGCCCCTTGGGGCAGCTTGACGTAGAGAAGAACATCACTTTCCGAATTGGCATTCTGAGC
>JACABD010000026.1:44346-52172 GCA_013377075.1 Geobacteraceae bacterium
CCATGGAGGTCTTCGCTGCTTGAGAAGGAAAGTTGGCTGGCGGTGTCAAATTCGGCAACGGCAGCGCCAAGATCAACCGTACCGCCAAAACGGGAGATCTCCTGCTCCGGCACAACCGGCTCGCCGATAGTACCTACAGAAATGGTCTCGGCGCGGCTCCCGGTTGCACCGCCGACTTCTACACTTAAGAGGCTGCTGAAATAATGCTCGGTGATTGCCCCGGCGTTTTGGCCAATACCCTTGATGATCTCGACAACTTCGTGGCCGTCCGAATCAAGGCCGGTAACGCGGAACTCCTGATTTTCAGCACTATTAGAGTCCTCAAAATTAATAACAATCCGCTGAGGGGTGGCAAAGTCGATATACCCGTCATCATCTCGTGTGCCGGTGAGGGTGATATCCCGGAAGAAATCCACCGGTGGCAGTGCCTGAATGTTGAAGTTTGACACATTGCCATCGGTGGCTACAGATGTGGACAAGACCAGGCTGAATCCTTCAAGAATGACGGCATGACCGGCAGCCATCACTTCGATGGTCTGGCTGGTTTCCGCACCATTTACATCAAGCCCGTACACAGTGAATGTCCCGACAAAATCATCAGAAGCGGTAATCATGATTTCGGAATCCGTCGGCAGAGCCTTGACCTCTTTCAGATTGAGATTGCCTGAACCTTCCCCGCCTGAAATGTAGAGATACTGGAGATATGAGTATTGACTGCCAAAAGTGACAGTCCCCTCATGGGTCACTTCAAAAGTTCCCCACTCCCAGTTGCCGATTGAATTATTGTAGCCATAAATTTGAACCGTACGCCCGACAAGCTCAGGACTGGCCTCAAACATCCAGACCGCCGGATCTACCCAGCCGGTGTCAAACCAGCCGGGGCCACCGCCATTTTCGTTAAAATCAAAGGTGCCGAAATCGGCTTTCAGCGAAGTATCCCCGGTTCCGTAGAGACTGGTTATCTGCTGCGGCGGCTCCATTTGGTAGAAATAAACATTGGCAGCACCAGGGTTTACAGTGTGGATATTCCAGACTTCCGCGAAACTGCCAAGAGGAATGGTCAGACTGGACTCAAGCCCGGTCAGGCTCTCGGTTTTCAGATTACCGTCGCCATCAAGTCCGGTAATCTCGACTGTGCTGTAAGGCATTGCATTGTCACTGTAGAGCCCGACAGAACGCTCTGCGCCAAAGGTGACTGCGTAGCCGATTGAAAGCGCACCGGTTGCTTCGCCTTCATTGGCATCAACGTTGATTCCGTATGAGTAGAGGTTCTGGGTGGCAACCACTCCGTCATCAGGCCCTGCAGCCAGTGTCTCCTGGTGGAAATTGCCATTCATGTCATAGCCGGAAATCGTGAAGCTGCGCCCGGAGAGATCATCGACGGAGCTGAAAGTTATCCGGTATTCCCCTTCCAGACCGTAGTCGTAGAGCAGGGGTTCAGAGCCGCTCCCCAGGGTTCCATTGCTATAAAGGGCGTGGGTAAACGACGGGTCAGTATCATTTGTTGGCGCACCTGGGTAAAACTGGTTACGGTAGTAATTTGCGCTGGCAAATTCCCAGGCATTATCTACGGAAATCAGGGTGTTATCTGCCAAAGAGTGGAGATCGCCTACAGCAAAGCTGATGTTGCGGGAGTAGAGGCTGCTGTTGTAAGAGTCACTGTTTTCGCTGTAGCGAATCTGCTCGATGGATGCCGGATCAACACCGTCCAGCTGGGCGATTGCACTCATGCCGGTAACTGGCAGATCAGCGCTGGTGTACGTGCTGTCCACCGTCATCCAGTTCATCTCATTAAAATGAAGAGAATGCCCCGATGTGTCCTTGCCGGTGATATTCAGGTTGGTTTCATCGGTCAGCATGGCACCATGCTGGGGGGTGACAATGGCGATCAGCTTGCCGCCGCCGGTTTCAACCTGCAGCAAATCGTGGCTGACTACCGAGCCGTTCAGATCGATATGGGCATCATTGGCCAAGAGCGTTTGCATATTTGCCACGCCATCGGAGATTGCCTTTTGACCGACTACCTGCAAGGTTGCCCCGCCATCAACATAAAGTGAGTTGATCCATGCGGTGTCTGCGCCGTCGTTGCTGTTGTCAACATTTGTATATCTTACCCAGATATAGCCATCACCCGGCAATGCCACTGAACCGGTTGACTGGGCAACTGCCGGTGGTGGCAGCGGGGCATCAATACTGGGGTTGACCCAGGTGCTGTCCCAGCCGTAATCAACATTTGCCTCCATGTCGATTTCATTCCCCACATAACGCAGCTTTCCGGCGGCAATATCAGCAGCTGACAGTTCGCTGTTGTAGTACGGGGTGGAGTCCCAATAGCTGATCCAGTCAGGATTTGCGGCTGTCCCTTCGTTGTACTCAAGAATACCGTTGCCCCAGGAGTCAGAGATCTCCACATGCTGAATATCGGCAGTATTGATATTGCCGTAATCACTGAATACCGAAAGGTCGAGGGTATGAGCTTCTCCAGCTATGGCATCGAAGTATTCAGTCCAGTGGCCCTGGCTGTCTGCCACCTGTGACGACATATCCATGTAGGAGCCGATGTAACGGAGCTTACCGTCAACCAGATCCTGGGCAGTTATGGTGTAATCGTTGTTGTTGACAACGCTGGAATCCCAGTAGTTGACCCATTGCGGATCTGCTGCTGTGCCATCATTGAACTGAAGAGAGCCGTCTGACCAGTAGTCGTCAATGTAGATTTGCTGGATCTGCTCCAGCCCCATGGAACCATTGCCTGCAAAATCATTCAGGGTGAGAATGTGACAGTTCTGGGCAGAGGTTGTCAGGGCGGGTATCAGCTGGCTTTGCGGATTTTGATCGTAAATATCAGAAGACCAGATACCGTCAGGTGCGTAGCTGATATGCCCGATGTCAATGCCATGCCTGCCGGTTTCATCAAGGGCAAAGCTCACGGTAACCGGTGTTTCAGGAGTTGCGCCCGGCGCATCGACCTTGAAGATTGCATAGGCAAGGTTTGCACCGTTGTATGGGGTTGGATTGCCTGTATCGCCGTCAATATTGCCGTAGTCGTGAGCATTGTTGTTAACGCTGCCGCTGATTGAAGATGATGAATGCCCGTCCACCAGGAAGTTGCTGACTGATTCATTGCCATTGGGAGATGCCGGGTCAAAGCCGATGGAAATGCTGGCGTTGATCGGATCATGAACCAGCTCGATGGAGTCAACATAACTGAAGTGGGAATCGGAAAGGGCGATGCCTGCGTTTGGCCCCTGTATAACTTCAGTCTCCGGTACGGTAAATTCAACCCGTCCCAACCCCTCCATATAGCCGTCAACGGGGTTGCCGTTGGCATCTACTGCGGCAATGCCATAGACAACCGAGAACTCATGGGTTGTCTCCACCGGCCTTGACACGGAAACAAAGAGCGAATCACCGCTATAATCCGAATCAGCAACAATTGATGTAACGGTTGCAAAGCTCTTACTGGTTGCAATACATGAGTTGTCGAAATAGCCCCCCATGTTATCGCCATTTGGCCCGTACATGGTTTCTGAGATTGCATGTCCAAGACTGTCAGTACCGGTTATGGTAAACCTGGTTTCAGCCAGATTTTCACTTGCCATGACGAGTGAAAGCAGAACGCGACCGGCGCTGGCAGGATCAATCTCCTCTGCCAGCATGTTTGCCCCGGCAGTGAATGTATTGATTTCAAGCGCATTATTGACGGTTTCATCAGCAAAATTAACGTCTATAACATCCCGAACAGCAATTATTTCGCTGACCGAATTCCCCTCTCCATCCAGACCGGTAATCATGAAATGATTGACCTGGGCATTTGGGAAAGGGCCATCTTCGGCATTAAATACCTCATCCAGAATTGAGATATTTGCCTGCACCTGCTCAACATGGATATGGGCAGGCGCTTGCAGGGTAACGGTATTCCACTCAGGAGGGTTTTCCTTGAGGTCAGCGCCTGAATAACCGACAGCATTTCCATTCTGTATATAGCCAATGCTAAGGCCACCATGGATCACAAAGCTGTCGCTGCTCAAGTCTGCTTCCGACTTTATGGCAATATGGGCATCATCAAAGGTGATTGCGCCTGTCCTGTCGCTCAAGTGGACATACGTTGAGTAATTTTCCCCCGGAGTAACCAGAGCTCCTGATTCTGCTGGCAGAGCGGTATCACTGACAATTTCGCCCCTGTTATAGTCGTTCCAGCCATCGCTGCTCAGCGTGCCGATATCCATGCCTGCCGGTCTGCTGCTGACCTCGGTAACCGATGAAAAATACTGTGCCGTTTCAACACTGCCATGACTTGGCCCACGAATCTCTTCATGAATACTGTTGCCATTTGCATCCAGGCCGGAAACGGTGAAATAGAGCTCCCCAAGCGACTGCTCCGAACTGAGAACCACCCTTTGACCGCCATTTCCCGCACCTGGCAGAACAACTCCTGCTTCAGGCGACTGTGTAAAAGCAGAATCCAGACTGAGCTCGTTATTGTAGTTGATGCTGGACTCCAGATTAATGGATGCGCCGTTATAGCGTAAACCACCGGCAGCGATTACGCTGACAGCAACATCATTACCATGCTCGGCGGCATAGTCACTGAAGCTCATCCAGCCCGATGCATTGTGCTGCGGATCGAGATTGATCTGAAGATTGCCTGCATTAACATTGTTAATCGTAACACTGGCGATTTCCGAATTGTCCGGAAGTGGCGGTGGCTCCTCAATCAGGCGCACCTCGCTGACAGACATATACGTGTACCAGTTTGAATTGACATCAGACTCTCCGGTTCGCTGATCGAATACCAGGTGATAATAGCGATAAGCGGTCGAATTTTCGAAGGTCACATCCGGATAATCAGCGCTTGTCACTGACGGCGCATCAAGATTACCGCTGGCAATCTCTGTCATATCTGCATTGCTGCCGGTATTGGAGCCGTACAGGACAAAATGGCTTGGGTTATAGTTGCCATTCCACCACGGATTTGTTGTCAGCCCAAGGGCTGTGACTACCTTTGACTGACCGGAGTCAATAATCAGGTCAGCATCGGTGCCATAATTGAGATAAAGGGAAGAGTTGTTGTTATCAAAAGCCTTGTCTGGAGAGTAGTTTGAGCCCCAATAGTTGGTGCTGTTCCCCATTGAGTAGCTAAAAGCGTTTGCTGGCAGTCCATCGGTAATATCTTTATCCAGATTGATACCAGCGACAAAATCATTCAGTGTCAGCACGGTATGAACTGCAATAAGCGACTGCTCCGAACCATCAACATGAAGCGTCCCGTTTGACAGGTAATCGCTGTTTGCCTGCATTCCGAGGAAGGAAATCGTTGCCCCGCCGCTTACCGAAAGCTGGTTAAGCAGAAACTGGTCGAACGGAATATTTTCTCCGGAAGCGTCCTGGTACGAACTGTCGCGGTTATAGGCAACCATTATGTAGCCACTGGCAGGGAGTTCAAAGGTGCCGCTTGTACTCATCGTTCCATTGGTATCCGCAAGATCTATCCAGGAGTTTTCATAGGAATTAAAGACTGCCATAGCATCATTTGGCTGACCTATGTCAATGTTGTCGGCCGGATGGTCGCCGCTCCCGGAAAGAGTCCATTTAACCCAGTCCTCACCTGCTGTGCTGCCTGTACGCTCAACCGTAATCTCCATGTAGCCGCTATTGCCGCCATCCCCCTCGATTTGGGAGATTTGTGCATGCTCACTGGCAATGGAGATATGGGAATCATCGTTAACGATTATGCCGGTAACGGTTCCGGAGAGTTTCGGCGCATTTATGCCATCCTCACCGACAATCTTCGTCCCGGCAGATGCGTTTGCCAGGCTCAAGGTAAACGCTTCATCATTCTCCAGCACAGTATCCCCGGCTATCAGGATGCTTGCAATGCCGCTGCTTTCGCCCGGCAAAAGGGTGATGATGCCGCTTGGATAGCCGCCGTTATCCCCAAGGCTATCCTGCCCCGGTGTAAAGTCGGCAAGATCGGTGTCGCCATGATCCATACGCCACTCAACCGTTGTCACCTGCCCGGAGAATCCGAAACGGCCAACGGAAATCTGCATTACTGTGGAGCCGGAATCCCCCTCATCCTTGTAGACCTCCATGCTCTCGAACCCGACGGCGCACTCATCATCAACAATGGTTCCAGCGGCATCGCCGGTCAAAACATGAACATTTTGCAAATTGGAGGTAAGATGAATGACAAACCCCTCATCTCCCTCAAGAATAGCGTCGGGCTGCGGAGTGATATGGATTGTTTTGACCGTCTCGCCCGCCGCAAAGGTAATGTCGCCGGACGGGAAGCTGCCCCCGGCAAAATCTTCCGCTGATGCAGGGTTGTCACCATCTCCGGCAACCGTCCAGTGCAGGGTAGCCGCCTCGTCAATGCTGCCACTGCGGGTGACTGTGTACTCAAGGGTCACTGCACTGCCTTCGGCTGTCCCCTCAAGACCGCGATCAATGTTTGCCCCGATCTCAACATCCATCTGGTTCGGCAGGATTGTCGATACCGCCGTGTCATTTAAAACCGTCACATTATCGCCGCCGGTAATGGTCATGGCAAAGCTCTGTATACCGGCAATATCCGGCTGCTCAACGGTATCAAGGGTGACAACATGGGATGATTCGCCAGCAAGGAAGGTAACATCTCCGGAAAGCGGCGATGCAAGCTGGGAGAGATTCGCCCCCTGCTCGCCAATAGGTTCGATACTGTAGTGAACCGTATGCTCAAACTCAGTGCCGGAGCTGCGAGTCAGCACAAAGCTGTGGCTCGGATGACCTGCCAGCTCCTCGTTAACAGCCTGGGAAGAGACGCTGATGTATGCATCATCATTGACAATAACGCCGGTGGTTACGCCGGTTACAATGGAGCCGTCCGGCAGATTCCCCAGAAGAAGATTGAACTGCTCATCGGGGCCGACGCTGTTGTCACCATGAATTGTCACCACAACCTCAGCACTGCTGCTCCCGGCGGCAAAAATTACAATCCCCCCCGGAAGATCCGGAGCCGTGCCATCGCCGAAATCGTCGGCAGATACAATGGCTGCACCGCTTGAGGTAAGATGGTAATTAATTGCAAGTTCACCCGAAGTATCGCCGGAGCGGGTAATCGTATAGTGAATCTCGGTATTTGTCCCAAGCGCCCCTTCATTGGCATGACCACTATTTTCGGCAGCCACAGAGAACAAAACGCCTGAGCCGGAAACAAGGGATGTCCCCACCAGATCAACGGTTGCATAGGCATTGTCCGGATCAATCTGATAACCGGTTGACGGATCGGAAAGTGTCAGGCTTAAATGCTGCAAAGCCGCAAATGTCGGGTTGCCAGGGATATTGACCGTTACAGTCACTGAGTCAGTACTGTCTGCAAACTCGGCAGTGCCGGATGGCAGCTTCCCATCTGCGAAGTCAGCGGCAGCAAGCCCCCCCACAGACCAGCCCACAGACGAAATTCCGCCCATATCAGTTCGATGAATGACGAACTCAAACGGCGTGGTTGCCCCTTCAGACGGCGCGGAAACTGACTCCAGCGACATTGGCGTAACGCTGTAGATCTGGTCAGCCTCTTTTACGTCAGTCACATTAATGGTGATCTCTTTCGTATCGGTAAGCTCGCCGGAGTCAGTTGCAACCAGGTTAAAGCTGTAGCTTGACCGGGACTCAAAGTCCGCATGGTTTTTCAGAGTGACTTCGCCACTGCTGGAGTTGATGTTAAAGAGAGCTCCATCTGCGCCAGTAAGGGAGAAGCTGACGCTGTCCCCTGCATCCGGATCAGTGGCTGCTGCGGTGTAGACGATCGTTGATGTCGGAGCATTCTCGGCAACGGAACCGGTGGC
>JACABD010000027.1:0-1431 GCA_013377075.1 Geobacteraceae bacterium
TCTGTACGCAGAAGAACCGGAAACTGCGGATAAAACCGGATTAAAGTTAACCCCTTTAAGCTGTTGACGAATCCGCCTTGATCCGCTTTTACAGCCTGTACTGCGTCCAGTTTCAGTCTTTTGTTTTACTGAAAAGCACAAAAAGCCGCTCCACCCGGAGTCCCAGGTAAAGCGGCTTACATATTTATCTGACAACAGACAATATTCATCATTTGCCCCACCACATAAAAGTGCGCTCACATTATAACGGCATCTCCAGCCTGTCAACTGCGAAAGTGCGCAAAAGGGGAGAAGAGGATGAAAGAGTTTGATGGTTGAAAGGCAATTTCGCGCGAGTCGAATATAATACGAGGCGGGCAGGCTATTACGGCTTGAACTCAACCCCCAGGAGGGTTATGTCATCTTCAGAAAGGCGATTGTCTCCGAACTCCAGCAGGTGCCGTATCGCAGCTGCACAGGCAGTTTGCAGCGCTTCTCCTTGGGATCTTTTCAGCTCGGTCACCAGCCGCTCCTCTCCGTAGGCTTTGCCATTTGTGTTGCCATATTCGGTGATCCCGTCGGTATAGATAAAGAGCCGGTCGCCGCTCTGCATGATCACATTGCCGTTCTCGTAGGTGGCATTTTCATCGGCGCCGATAATGATTCCCCCCTTGCTGAGCCTTTCAACGCGGCCATCTGACCTGATGATAAAGGGTAAGGGGAGGGCGGCGTTACTGTAGAGAATAGTGCCGCTCTTCATGTCGAGGATCAGGTAGCAGATTGTCAGCAGTTGACCGAAGCGCTCGACCGGATATTTCTCGTTTAACGTAGCCAGAACATCTGCAGGTGTAAATGGCGAGTGCAGAGGTCTTTCATTGCCGGCGCGCTTGCAAAACCAGCCGCGGCAATGTTCAAGGGTCTGGGCCACGGAGGTGGTTACCATGGCTGCGGGGACACCATGGCCACCGACATCGAGCAGATAGATGCCAAGGTGCTGCTCATTGAGCCAGAACAGATTAAAGAGGTCGCCGCCGACCTTTTCACAGGGGTGGAACTGCCAGGCAAAATTAAATGGTGTCCCCTGTGGTGGTGAGGTCGGCAGAAAGTTCTGCTGTATCATGGCGGCTGCCCGAAGATTTTCTTCCGATTCACGGAGTTTATCTTCCATCATCAGCAGATAGCGTTTCTCCGTTTCTAAAAGATTGCGGAATCTAATCCCCTTTTCGATCGCATGTTTCAGCAGTTCAGGCTTGAAAGGCTTCATGATGAAGTCGAACGCCCCTTTGCGTACGGCATCAATGGCGGTTTCGATTTCAGCAAAGGCGGTCATCAGTATCACTGGAATGTCAGGGTCGAGTTCGTGAATCATACCGAGAAGTTCAGTTCCGGAAATGCCCGGCATCCTCACATCGGAGACAATCAGGCAGATGCTGCCTTTGCGGCACTCTTCAG
>JACABD010000027.1:1531-4817 GCA_013377075.1 Geobacteraceae bacterium
GGCATCCTCACATCGGAGACAATCAGGCAGATGCTGCCTTTGCGGCACTCTTCAGCGGCTTTTTGGGCATTGTTGCAGGCAATGACGTTATGTCCCCAGTAGATGAGCAGCGATGAGACCATCTCAAGAACATCGCGATCATCATCGACAACAAGTATTTTGTTCGAGGCGTTATCGCTAATCATGCTCAACTCTTCTTTTGTCGCAGGTAAGTGCCGACCCCTTCCTCAAAACGAACCGGTTCAAAGCCGAATGTCTGCTGCCATGTGCCGTCGCAGATACTCTCTTCAAGCAGCATGGTAATCTGGTCGGTAGTCACCGGATAAAAAGGGAGCCGCTCGAAGAGGGTGGTTGCGATCTTCATGAGGAAGAGCGGATTCTTTATCTTGAGGATGTAAGCTCTTCCCATGACTCTGGCAATGGTATCTACCAGCTCTACATAGGTAAATCGGTCTCTGCCGCAGAGGTTGTAGCTTTTGCCGATTGTTTCAGGTTTTTCCAGTGCCAGTGCAAAGCACCTGGCAACATCATCGGCAGAAATCGGCTGAAGACGGTACGCGCCATCGCCGATTATCGGCACCATGGACAGCTTGTTGATGAAGCCGGCGAGCATGTTGACAAAGGCGTCTTTCGGGCCGAAGATGAGCGAGGGGCGAAAGATCGTCCAGTACAGCCCGGAGGCATAGAGCAGTTCTTCTGCACTGTACTTGCTGCTGTGATAGTTTGATGCTGCTCCGGGCCTGCTGCCGAGGGCGGACATCTGCAGGTAGCGGCTGATGCCGTTTTCCCGGGCTGCGGCAATCATATTCGCGGTTGCTTCGATATGGAGCTTCTGAAAAGTGGTTCCATTGCCCGGAAACTCCCTGATGATGCCGACAAGGTTGATGACTGCATTGCAGCCGGCAGCCCCCTTAATGCAGTCATCACGGCATGTCACATCTCCCTGAACGTAGAGAATCCTATCTGAAGGTTCTGTTTTAGCCCGGTGTGCAAGTAGTCTGAGTTCATGTCCCCGCTGCAAGAGCTCTTTGCAAAGATGCCCGCCGACAAATCCGGTTGCGCCGCTGATAAATATTTTCATGTCGAGTACCTCCATGCAAAGTTTACCGCAGTTTGCTCTGGTAGCTATTGCATTAAGCTGAAATATACAATAATCTCGGTGGAGCAAATGAACCAAAAAACGGGGTTTTAACTTATGCATCGTTCAAAAATCTTTCTGATCATAGCGCTTTGTTCATTCGTGTTCCTTTCTGCCTGCAGCACCCTGCCGCTAAACGGCAAACTCCAGGGCGGTCTGACAGTTGCAAAGGTCGCCTCAGTTGACAAAGGGACACCATTTTCCCTTTCGCCTGACGGAAGCGTTGTTGCCATGGTCAGCCGCGGGCTGAAGCTCTTTCATGGTGCTTCCAAGGAGGAGATTGCTCTTGCTGAGCAGGTGCCGACAAGGCTTTGCTGGTCGCCCCATGGATATTTTCTTGCTGCTCTTTTCCTGAAAAATGACGAAAGCAGAATCGTTGTCTATAGTCAGTATGGCATCCCCATTGATGAATCATCTGTAAGCGCCCGTTTGACGGACATTGACTGGCTGACCGATGATGAGCTGATTGCCGGTGGGGTAAGGGCCAAGAACTTCAAGTTCGGCATAAATTATCAGAGCCTTTATTACCGATGGAGTCCGGGCAGGGGGCTGCCGACCGAAACTGTCCTGAAGGATTCAACGCTCCGGGTGAAAACTTATTCGGGCTGGAAAGAAGCATTTGAGCGCGGGCCGATGCTGCAAATCTCCCGGCAGTCGCCGGTGCTTCTCTATCTTCACCCGGCTGATCCGCCCATGTATTCACCCTACTACAAACTGATAATGAGAGATCTGGAGAGCTCAAAAGAGCTGGAGATCGCCTCCGTATCTCTGCTTTCCGGCGGCGGCAAATTCTCGGCTGATGGCGAGAAAATACTCTATGGGGATGGTGTCACAACCATGATTTATAACCCCTGGTCAGAGACGACAGCCCGAAAAGTCCAGACCCCTGGAGTCATGCCCGCATTTTCACCGGATGGGGAGAGCTGGATTTCAGATGGAGCCTTTTTTAAGGGGGATGGTTCTGTGATGCCCCTTGCAGAAGGGGCTGAGGCGGAATTTTCCCGAAACGGCGAGACATTCATTTACCGGGCAGGTGGCAATCTCTACCAGATCTCGGGGATAATGCCCCTTGACGGGGTAATGTTTGTTCCTGAAGTGGCGGATAAGGTTGCAAAGCTCCGTTCAATGCGGATTCAGGGACTTTTGACCTCCAGGGAATATGCCGAGAGTCTGAAAAAGATTACGGCACCATGAATAGTACTCTGAAATTACTGATTCTTTCTGCTGCCACGGTCTCACTTTCAGCAACATATACGAGTGCCGAAGACTGCATCCCCTGTCACCGGGAAAAGACACCGGCGGCAGTCCGCCAGTGGGAAGGGAGCGCCCATTTCAAGGCTGGTGTCGGCTGCGAAAAGTGTCACGGATCTGACCACGACAAGATGCTTAAAGGTGAGGCGCGGGTTGACATGAAGGTCTGCGCACCCTGTCACAAAAAAGCCTTTGACAGCCATCGCACAAGCCGCCACGGAATGGGGCTCCACTCCGGCTGGGGCTGTACCCGCAACCTTGAAGGGCGTAATCAGCGGGAATGTGCATTCTGTCATGATCCGGACAGTGCCGAGCCGCTCTCAACGGTTCAGTGCGCCAGATTCCTCAAACAGAGCACCGAGATGGCTGAGGTTGGCTGCAACTATTGTCACAATGTGGAAAACTCCTGTGCATCCTGTCATACCAGCCATAATACCGATCTGAAGATCGTCCGCGACCCGGCAGTCTGCGCCAAATGCCATATGGGACCTGATCATCCGCAGTGGGAGATGTGGCAGACGTCACTGCACGGGACCATTTTCGGCAGCATGGGGGAGAAGTATGCGCCCACCTGCCAGAACTGTCACATGCCGGGTGGGACCCATGATGTCTCCGGCGGAATTACCATGAGCTCCGGCGGCATTCCATCTTCAGCGGAAAAGGCGAAGCCGGAGCGGGAGAAGATGCTTAAAATCTGCGGCCAGTGCCATTCGACCGGTTTTTCTGCGAGGGAACTCACAAGAGGGGACGCAATCCAGAAACAGAGCCAGTCTATAGTCAAGGAGGCCGAGAAGATAATCCTTGATCTTGCTGACAGAAACCTGCTCGATCCGATGCCGGAGAACCGCCCGCCGCACCCCTTAAGCGGCAATCAGCTGGTGATCGACAGCCAGCTTC
>JACABD010000027.1:4917-51840 GCA_013377075.1 Geobacteraceae bacterium
AACCGCCCGCCGCACCCCTTAAGCGGCAATCAGCTGGTGATCGACAGCCAGCTTCTTTACGAGGATACCTCTCACATCGAGCGGCTTCTTTTTAAAATGAAAAAGTACGATTATGCCCGGACCATAAAGGGAGCATACCACCAGAACCCGGCCTACACCCACTGGTATGGCAATGCCGAACTGAAGATGGATCTGATAGATATCAAGGCCGAGGCGGGCAGGCTGAAAAAAGGGAGAGCTCAGGGGGCTGTTTCAAACAAGCCGACTGTAGAAGAAGAGCTGAAAACCCTGGAGAAGAAGTTGGCGCGCGGTGCCATCAGCGATATGGAATATCAGGCGGAGAAAAAGAAAGTTCTGGACGATTTTATCAATCGGAAGTGACATTTTTCAGTCGTTCAGATAGAAATACCGATGCCATGTCTGCTTCGCCTGGCAGCTCCGCAACCTCGTGAAGCACTATGCAGTCCCGCCCTTCTGCCTTTGCCTGTTGTAGTGCCGCCATACCTGCATTAAGGAGCTGTTCAGCTTCAATGCCGTCATCAGGAAACATTGCCAGCCCGATACTTGAAGATAATTTGCCAGTGGGGAGACTCTCCTGGCCGGGGATCTTTATCTTCGCAACCGCCTTTCTGATCCGCTCTGCAACCGGCAGGGAGGCGTTTTTTGTGGTTCCCGGCAGTATCAGACAGAAGGTCTCGCTGTTCAGGCAGCAGACAACATCCATCTGCCGTGCCGAGCGGGTAATTGCGGCTACGGTTTTCTTTATTACAGACGCCGCTGCAGCTGCGCCGCAGATTGATGCGTAGAGGCTCAAGTGGTCGAGTTCGACCAGCACGGTGGTAAACTGCAACTCCTGGCGCTGGCTTCTGTTGACCTCTTCTGCCAGTCGTTTGTCGAGAAAACTGCGGTTGTAAAGATTTGTGGCAGGGTCTACGGCTGAGAGGTTTGTGAGGATTTCGGCCTGAACCCTTGATCTTGTCCGCTCAAGTACCATTGCAGCCTGCCCGAGGAGCAGGGAGAGGAGTTGCAGGTCGTTTTCGGTGAAGATGTCATGCCCCTCCTTGTCGGAGAGGTTCAAAACACCCATGGTCCGGCCGCTGCCACGGAACGGGGCACTGATGAACGATTTTGTCCGGTATCTCGGTCTGTTGGCAGTTGCCACCCGGCTGTCTGTCTCGATGTCGTTGACAACAATCGGCAGACCGGTAGCAGCGACTTTTCCGGCAATCCCTTCGCCGCTTTTTATGCTGAGGCTTTTTAACAGCTGCTCATTGAGGTCGAGGGAGGCTACTATTCGCAGGGTCTGCCCCGATTCATCAAGAATCATCAGGGAACCGGAGGATGCGCCGAGAAAGCCGGCTGATGTCGAGAGAATCTTTGCGTAAAGCTCTTCTTCAGACGTGACCTCCAGCATTACATCGGTCATGGCGATCAGCCTTGCAGGAAGTGACGAGTCGGAGTAGTGGTTTGCTTCGTTGCGGAGCTGCAATATCCGTGCGGCTGCCCGACCCGTGAGGATCTCCGCCAGCAGGGCATCTCTGGGTTGAAGCTCTATTTCCGGCAGAAGGATGCAGCCGAGCAGCTCGGAGCCTGCCATGAGCGGCAGAAATGTCGCGCTTTGAGCCTGGAGATCGTGAAAAAGCTCGCCGGTTTCATCCATAAGCCTTAAGGACCTCTCTCCGGGGTGTTCGGCCATGAGCTGGCTGAGCGCCCCTTTTGATGTATGGCCCAGATCTGCAGGTAGCCCCCAGGTGCCCCTGATATTGAATGCTTCATTATCATGCCCTGACATGGCAACGGCAATCTGCTGGCAGTCAAAGAGCACACCAAAGGATTCACTAAGGAGCGAAATCACTTCGTCGAGGGTCTTCCCTCTGTCAAGCTGGGTGGATATGCCAACCACGGAGTTCAGGCGGGATACGGCTGTTTCAAGCAGGTGGTTGTGGATGTTGGAGCCGAGTGTGGATGGAAGAATCCGGTGAACCCTGTCTGCTGTCTCGCGCACTTCGTCAAGCTCTACCACCGGGAGGGCACCGAGGCTGTCAAGTACAGAGAATGGCTTGATGCCAGCCGAGCGGCTCATGCTTTCCAGGTAGAAGAGGTTTATGGAGCTGGTTCTGACCCCCCAGGCGACAAGGCATCGGTTGGAGAGTTCGGGGTCGGGTAGACGGATGGCAAAGCCAAGGAGCCCAAGAGGGCAGCGCCCTATGACCGGGACGTTTCTGGCAAGGGCCTCTTTGAAGGCGTCTTCAAGGGGGAGGGTGCAGCTTTTGCCGCAGTTGGCGGTCGCGCCGAGGAACCCGCAGAGCTTGCCGGAGTTAACGCTTTTGGCAACGATTCCTTCGCCTTGACCGTAAATTGCCAGAGTGTATGGCAGGGTAAAGGAGTAGGCACGAAGTGAATCGAGAATATCGACAGAGTTGAGTGGTGATGTTTTACGTGCCAAATCAGTCTCCGTTACTGCAAAAGATTCAGAATCCTACACCGCACCGCCTACCGTCATTGATCCTATCAGCAGGGTTGGCTGGGCATCTGATACCGGAACTCCCTGGCCGTCTTTGCCGCAGGTGCCGATGCCGAAACCGAGATCCGATCCGACCATAAGAATGTTTTTCAGCACTTCAGAGCCGCTGCCGGTGAGGGTTGCACCTCTGACAGGTTCGCAGACTGCGCCGTTTTCGATCAGATATCCTTCGGTTACCTCGAACATGAAGTCGCCGGTAACGGTGTTGACCTGTCCGCCCCCCATTTTTCTGACAAAAAGCCCACTCGGTACTGTTTTCACAATCTCTTCCGGAGCGGTTGAGCCAGGAGCTATGAGCGTGTTCGTCATCCGCACAATCGGCTTTGCGTGATAGGACTCACGGCGGCCGTTGCCGGTGGAGCTGCATCCTTCTTTCATCCCTGTCAGCCTGTCGTAGAGGTAACCCTTGAGAATCCCGTTTTCGACAAGAACATTTTTCTGGCCGCGCACCCCTTCGCTGTCAAAATAAAAGGAACCTCTGGCATAGGGGATTGTTGAGTCATCGATCACGGTTACCAGGCTGGATGCGACCTGCTCTCCCAGTTTACCGCGATAGACAGACACTCCTCCCTGGACAAGGTCTGCTTCGAGCCCGTGGCCGATTGCTTCATGAATCATTGTTCCGCCTGCTTCCGATGAAAGGACGACCGGCATCATCCCCCCGGGCGCTCTTCTTGCACTCAGCATCATCTCTGCCCGTTTTGCTGCAGCCAGAGCGATTTCAACGGCACTCTTTTCGTCAAACAGCTCAAAACCCCGGCAGGCACCGTTTGATTCGTATCCGGTCTGGATCAGATCCCCCGATGCGGCCACAACCTGCGAGGCAAACATGGTGCCGATGCGGCTGCATGCTGAGAACTCTCCGAGGGAGTTGGCTACCTGCATCCTTGCCACTCCATCCCGATAGACAGCCATTACCTGGCGGATTGCAGCGGATGATTCTCTGGCAGCCCTTTCTGCCTGGGCTACCAAGGCAACCTTCTGTTCGAGGCGGATATTGTCCGGATGGAGCCGGATAAACATTACGGGGGCTGAAACAGCCGCTCCAACGATAATATTCCGGTCGAAAATCCCCCCTTTTACGCCGCTGCTTACGGATGCGGCAAGTTCAAGGAGGGATTTTTCAGTCACCTCATTTGTATAGCCGAATGCCGTGCGAAAATCACTGATGACGCGGATGCTGACACCACGGTCCGAAACTGAAAGAACCTTTTCGATCTTGCCGTCTTCGGCAACTATCTGGGTTGCAGCCCCTTCTTCAAGGTAAATCTCGGCGAACTCTCCACCTGAAGAGAGCGCCGTGCGCAGGATTCTGGATATGTTAAAGTTTTCAAGCATTTTGAAGGTGCTCCGGCCTGAACTCTGTCTCTGAAATGGAGATTTCATCTCCGAGGGATTCGAGGATTCTCTGCATATCCGCATCAAATCCGACTGGTACTGATAGCCGCACTATTGCTTCGCGGGGTTCAACGGTCGAAAGTGTGGACATCCCTTCGTAAGCTTCGAGGATGAATTTGAGAAATACGACGTCACTGCGCTGTACCTTGTAGTAGCGGACAACTTCATGGAAAGCTGTGCAAGTCTCATCGCCCCTGGATGGCAACATCTCCTGCCCTCCCGGTTAGCTCTCCCATCTCAAGGGTGCAGGTCGGTGCCGTGGCAGCATGCTCTTTGGCAGCCTCGGAGAGGGTGATGAAGCGGACATCAGCTGCGACGAGTTTCTTGAGAAGGTCGATGAAAACTGTGGAGAGGATTCCCCCTTCCATCTCAGCATGAATTGTATGTACATTAAGTCCCGGCTGCAGCAGGGAGAGGTAATGGTCGTTGATAGTCTCTTCGGAGATACCGTTCTCGCCGAGAATTTCGTCCATGGTCGGCCAGTTTGACGGTATCTGCAGGGTCTTGAACGTTCTGCCACCCATGACCGGGTAAAAAGGGTATCTTCCCCTGCTGTCACTACAGTACTCAAGTTCCATGGCATCCTGAACTTCAAGGGAGTCCGGCGAGACTGTCCACCCTGGAGCCGCTGTGGTCCTGGTCCTTCGGGCGAAGATTTTTTCGAAGGTGCTCCCTGCCTTGCCAAGTTCCATGGCGGTTACCTGTTTAGGGAACCAGGGAAGGAGGTCGTGCCATTTGACATGATCCCAGCAGTGAATGCCTGTCTCGTGTCCTTTTCTTTCGGTCTCACGGAGAATGTCGGGAAAAGATTTGGCAATCAGGGGGGCTGGCAGGAGTGTCCCGTAGAGCATCGTCTTGATGCCGTAGGCAGCTGGGGCCTTGGTGCGAAGCATCTTTTTGAGGAAGCCTTTTCTTGTGAAGAGCCTGCGAATGGCCTTTCCCGAGTTGTCCGGCCCCATAGAAAAATAAAATGTTGCCTTAATGCCAAAATCCTCAAAAATCGAGAGGAGTCTGGGGACGCCGTCGCGGGTTCCGGCATAGGTATCTACATCTACTTTAAGTGCTACTGTTGATGTTGACATTTTGAGCCTGATACTCTTATTAACTGTTGATGTTTAGCGGCTCAATGTAATATATTGCCCGTCCGCTTTGCAAGCAGTTATCACCGATGTCTCTGGATTGTGGTTATTTTATGGCTGTTTGCAGAAAATAACGTTAAAAAACATGTTGACAATCGCGTTTTAGCGGGGGTATTATCCGTATTTGATTTAGTCATGCCCTGTATTCACAGTGGTTAATTACAAAAGGAAAGAGGAACGTATCAAATGAAAAAGATGATCACACTCGCACTCGTACTCTCCATGGCTCTCGCTTTCGGCTGCAAGAAGAAAGAAGAAGCACCAGCTCCTGCACCGGCTCCTGCTGCAGCTCCTGCACCAGTACAAGGCCAGTCTACTTCTAAGCAAACTCCTGCTGCTGCACCTGCTGCTGCTCCTGCTGAGAAAGCACCTGCTGCTCCGGCTGCACCTGCTGCTCCTGCAAAGAAGTAATTCAGCTTTCCAAGTAATTGGGAAAAATGGCTCGCGGGTAACTGCGAGCCATTTTTTTAGCCAATTCAGTTCAGCATCCAGATAACCACAATTTACGGAGGATTTATGGAAAGAACATTCGCAATCATCAAGCCTGACGCAGTAGAGCGCAACCTCATCGGCAAGGTTCTTGACAAGATCGAGACCGCCGGTTTTAAAATTGTCGGCATGAAAAAAATGCAGCTCAGCCGTGCCCAGGCAGAAGGCTTTTACTATGTTCACAATGAGCGTCCGTTTTTCGGCGAGCTCTGCGCATTCATGTCACGCAGTCCAGTAGTTGTTCTCTGTCTTGAGAAGAAAAACGCCATTGCTGACTGGCGTACCCTGATGGGTGCTACAAATCCTGCAAACGCCGATGAAGGTACAATCCGCAAGGAGTTTGCAAAGAATATCGAAGAGAACACTGTTCACGGCTCCGATGCGCCGGAAACAGCAGCTTTCGAAATTCCTTACTTCTTCAGCTCCCTTGAGCTTGCCTGATTTCCAGGTTTTGATAAGTAAAAAAAGCCCCTTCCACCATACGGTGTGAGGGGCTTTTTTTATGCAAAACAGTTGACTGAGAGTTTTACGGGAAGGCTGCCGGTTTAATCTCCCCAAACGACTGGTTTTAGTCTGTGGTCAACATTCGGCCCCATTTGACAAAACAGATACACGGAGTACCATTTATTGTAGATAATTAATGTAAAGGTGCCTGATCGGGGTAGTCTCTATGAAGTGCCACTTTCTGATTGTTGACGGCAAGGATGGAAATGATCTGACCGCGAGGCTTTCAGAGAGCCTGCCGGAATATGATCTGTCGATCTTTGCCACTGCTGATCCACAGGAAGGGCTGCATCATATGGCCAGCAATCACCCCGCCGTCATACTTTTCGACATGTGTCTCCCCGCCATGTCTGGATTTCAATTCCTATCCGAGGCAAAGAAAATTGACCATGCTGTTTCGATCATCATGACCACCTCCTGTGGCAATGTCTGCGACACCATCGAAACGATAAAGCATGGTGCGTTTGACTATTTTATAAAACCACCACTTCCTGATCAGTTCCAGCAGGTTATCCAGAAAGCCATTGACTGCAACTTTCTCAATCGGCGCGTCCGCTATGCTCCAACAACAGGACATCTTGACCGGAATGGACATGGCGAAGAGATCATGATTGGCTCATCCCCGAAAATGATGGAGATCTGGAAACTTGTGGGGAAGATAGTCAACAACGATGCAACCGTACTTATTCAGGGGGAGAGCGGTACCGGTAAGGAGCTGCTCGCAAAAGCGATATACAGCCATTCGGACAGGAATACCAGGCCGTTTCTTGCCATAAACTGCGCTGCCATGCCTGAAACTCTGCTGGAGTCGGAACTGTTCGGCCATGAAAAGGGGGCATTTACAGACGCCCACCAGAGGCGAATCGGTAAATTCGAGCACTGCAACGGTGGTACCCTGCTTCTTGACGAGATCAGCGAGATGAGCCTCATCAGCCAGAGCAAACTATTAAGGGTTCTCGAAAATCAGGAGTTTGAGAGGGTTGGTGGCAATGACACGATAAAGACCGATGTTCGTGTCATTGCCTCGACGAATATTGATCTTCTGGACGCCGTGCAGCAGAAACAGTTCCGTCTGGATCTTTATCACCGGCTTAAAGGAGTCAATATTACCATCCCACCCCTAAGGGAAAGGCCGGAGGATATACCTATTCTCATAGATCTGTTCTGCCGGATATTTTCCGACAGGTATGGCAAACAGATCAAAGGGGTCTCTTCCAAGGCCGCGTCATATCTGCAAAACTCCCCGTGGAACGGCAATATCCGGGAAATCAAGAACGCGATTGCTTCTGCTGTTGCAACGGCTCAGGGTGATATTCTCCTCTTGGAGGATTTTTTACAGGGAGCATCGGTGATTTCAGAAACAGGCAGGAGCACCAATGGTGACAGCGACTATTATGCTTACTTCGTAAAACTGCTCGAACCCGTAGTCGGAACAGATACGCCCGAAACCATAGGCAACCGCTACCAGAAAGTCAGCCAGGATCTGGAAAAGGCGGCAATCAAGGTTGCACTGAAGAGGAGTGATAATAATCAGGTGCTGACGGCGAAGATGCTCGGAATCTCCCGAAATACCCTGAGAAGCCGAATCGAACGATATCGCCTGGAGCAGGAGGATGGCCAGAGGGGGAGCAGTTGAATAATTGCTAAATGATTTTAAGGGGGATTCCGGGGCCATATTCTAAGCCCGAAGCCTCTCTAGTCCTGCCTTGTAGAGCAAGCCAGCCAGTAATAACAGTTGTTGTTGAACTGGAACTCACTCAGAACAGACATGCCAAGTTTTTGGGTATGGGCCGAAAAAGAGCGCGGGTTTGTTTTGTTGATGAATGTAACAAGAAGAGGATATTTCTTTGACATTGCATCAAGGGCGAATGCAAAGATCATTTCTAGAATTCCGGAGCCCCTGACTGAACCATCGATACAGATCGGGCCATATTGATATGAATTTTCAGTGGTCAATTCCGCCCCGTTAAACTTATAATTTTGCAGCTGGCCAATCATGTACGCCTGCACTGGATGATTAGCCCAATAAGCCCATGAGGCCGCCATGACGTAGGCGACAACAACTCCATCAACTGTCGCGATAAACAGTCCGCTCTCTTTTTCAATCAGCTCGGCCAACTCCCCTTTTGTAAAGGCCGTGGTAACAAAACCGTCTTTTTTGTGTTCTTCCTTGATGGAATTGACCTGGTATTTGGCGTGTAACGCTAAAACTCCGTCAATATCGGCAAGCGTTGCAAGCTTTAATTGCATGTCTGTCTCCTGTCTGTGTGAATATTGCTGTAACGGTTCGAAAAATGATCGGCCCGCCCGTTTTTTTAGTAGACGGAGTTCAATTCTTTGTAAATAACTTGCCAGCGTTTTCTCCGGTCTTTTGATTGAATATCTATCCATCTACTTTGCCAAACCTCCCAATGTTACCAGCGCCTGTTCGATCCGCTCCGACCATAAGGCAGCATTAAGGCGGAAGCAGTTTTTGTATCTTTCACACAGGGTGAAAATTGTTCCCGGTGCGATGGCGATCCCCACCCGCAAGGCCGCTTCGTACAGCTTGAACGCGTCGTATCCCTCCGGCAGCTCAACCCAGAGTATGTAGCCCCCTTCGGGGCGGCTGACCTGCGTTCCGAGCGGAAAATGGTGCAGCACCATATCCCGGACCAGTGCGGTTTGTCGGGCGTAGATTCGGCGGATCTTTCGCAGATGATGATCGTAGCCGCCGTTGGTAAGAAACTCGGCAATGGCTAGTTGGGTTGGTGAGGTGGTAGCTATATTCAAGAGCATCTTTAACCGCAAAACTTTTTCCCGGAATCTTCCAGGGGCGATCCAGCCGACCCGGTAGCCGGGTGCCAGAGTTTTGGAAAATGAGGAACAGTAGAGCACCAGGCCGTTTTCGTCGAATGCCTTGGTAGAGACTGGACGGCTGGAGCTATAGGCCAGATCGCCGTAGACATCATCCTCGATCAGAGGGATGTCATGTTTCGTCAGCAGAGAAACCAGCTCCCGCTTCCTATTGTCCGGCATGAGACTTCCCAATGGATTGTTGAAGTTGGCGATGGTGATGCAGGCGCTGATCTTGTTATGTCGAATGGCGTAGTCGAGAACATCCAGGTTCATTCCTTGACTGGTGGAGGGGATCTCCAGCACCTTGAGCCCCATCCACTGGATCGACTTGAGAAAAGTGGGGTAGACCGGAGAGCCTATGGCCACGGTGTCTCCGGGGGAGCAGACCGACTGGAGTGCCAGGTTCGTCGCCTCCACACACCCAGAGGTGATAACGATATCATCCGGACCAAGAGGGCAGCCGGAATCGAGAGAACGCCGAGCTATTTGGGTGCGTAGCAGCTTGTGCCCCTGTGCCGGTGGATATGCGATGCTTTGCAGACTGAAGCGTCGCGATTCGGAGGAGAGCATGCGGTTCAGCTTGTTGCCCGGCAGCAGATCGCAGTTAGGTATTCCGCTGCCCAAAGGCACGAGCGAGGGGTTGGCGATGGCGCACATGACCTCCAGGGAAGCATCGCCGATTGTTGCCGGATTCGGAGTAAAATCTTTCCACTTCTCCAAAGGCTCCTGTAGGACTGCTGGCTCAGCAAGCCTGGAGCAGACATAAAATCCCGACTGGGGACGCGCCTCGATCAACCCGGAATTTTCCAGACGGGCGTAGGACTCCATGACCGTGTTGGCGCTGATCCGCAACTGTCGGCATAGAGCCCGTATGGACGGTATCCGTTCACCGGGTCGATAGGTGCCGTTCCTGATCATCCCGCCGATTCTGGCAGCAACCTCTTCATACAGCAGCGGTTCGCCCTCTCCGTTTTGTCCATTGGTTTTCATGGCGGTCACTGTACCCTTATCACGGCCGTGAGGCAAATACAGTTTTAGCAATAAAATATGGCAACAGTTTCTTTGCGCCTCTAACTGCTACCGTGATTAAATCAGGGTATTACGCCTGCACATCTCCTCCGGACGCTTTTATAGTCAAGGCACATCAAACCTGGAGGTAACAATATGGAAATGAACGAGACGATAAGGGAGCTCATCGCCGTCGGTGCTTCGATCAACGCCAACTGTCAGCCAAGCCTACAGATTCATATTGATAAGGCACTGAAGTCAGGGGCAAGGCAACAGGATGTTGATATTGCTATCGGTATAGGCAATCGTGTGCGCAAAGGCGCTGTGTCCAAGATGGACGAATATTGCGGGAATCAACACTCTGAGGCCGCTCCGCTCAGGGAAGGTGCGGTCATGGAGGGTGGCGATTACCAGTTTCTGGGGCCATGACGAATTAGTAAGGGAGATATCCTGACGTCGGTCGATACGGTCAGGATATGTGGATAATTAACGCCGTAGTTAATTTGTGTACGAAAGGAAAGGTGCTGTCATGATTAGTGGATTACTGACCGTTCTTCTGCCGGTATTTGGTTGCATTATTGCCGGGTATCTACTCGCACGTAGGAAGATTATTGATGTCGGAGGTACTGATGCTCTTAACCGGTTCGTCTATTTTGCGGCCTTTCCAGCGCTGCTTTTTAATTTTGTCGCCCGCACTCCTCTTGAAAAAATATGGAATCAGGCATTCCTGTATGCGTGGCTGCTGAGTCTGGGCATCACCTACTTGGCCACGCTGGCAATCGGCAGGTTTATCTATAGCGACGGCACCGCCGGTATGGCGGTACGGGCGATGAACTGTACCTGTGCAAATACAGCTTTCATGGGCATCCCTCTACTGATTTTAGTCCTGGGTAAGGAGGCTGCGCTTCCAGGAATTCTTGCAACCATGGTCATTGTCACTGTTTTCTTTAATCTGACACTGGCGTTGATTGAGGTGGGACGACATGGAGACACACGAGGAAAAGGATATTTGATTTTCGCAGTTGTAGCGTCACTTGCCAAAAACCCGCTGATGATTGCCGTTTTTGCCGGCGCGTTGAGTTCTGCTCTGCTCCCCATGCCCAAAGCCATTACGATATTGTGCGAACTACTAGGCAATGCCGCTGTTCCATGTTCGCTGATCGCAGTTGGCGCTTTCATCGCCGCTCATAAAGTTACAGAAATGGCTAAGGGCTCAATACTACCCACAGCGATCAAACTGTTGCTCCACCCCTTGATTACATGGGTTATTGTCACAAAAGTAGTTGTGATGGACTCCATGTGGTCTGCTGCCGCTGTACTTCTGGCGGCGCTGACGTCTGCTGTCAGTTGCTTCGTAATCGCCAAACAGCATGGCGTACTTGTCATGGAAACCTCAGGGACTATCTGGCTTTCAACGGTTTTATCCTCTGGGACAGTCTTGGCCGTGCTGGTGTTTATGCGTCTGGTCTAAGTGAGTATAAGTCCGAATTGAGGCATGTATAATCAAGTTCTTCTTTGCTTTGTAAATATACAATGCTCCAGGGGTCTTTTCTCAACTCCCCGGCGTTCTGGCCGCAGCATTACCGAGGTACTCACTCATGTTGCCGCAGCTGTTCTGCGACCAGCCCCCATCCACCGGCAGGATTGTTCCGCTGACGAAACTGCCGAGCTCTGAGGCGAGAAACAGGCAGGCGTTTCCCACATCCGCTGGGGTGCCGAGCCTTCCCAGCGGCACGCTCCGGGCGACCATGCTTCTGATCTTCTCATCGGGGGCAAGACGGGCCATCCCCTCTGTACCGTCAATCGGGCCGGGGACCACCGAGTTTACCCGGACGCCAGTTGCTCCCCATTCAAGGGCCAACGTCCGTGTGATCATATCAACACCGGCCTTGGCGGCGCAGACGTGGGCCTGGGCTTTCATGGGAATGAAGGCCTGGGGGGCGGAGATGTTGATCACGCTGGCGCCAGGTTTTCTGAGGAGCGGATAGACTGTCTTCATCACATGGAAAGTGCCGCGCAGATCGATATCGATCACCGATTTGAAGGCATTGCCGCTCAGGTCGTTGGCAAGGGCCGGGAAATTACCGGCAGCTCCGGAGACCACCACATCAAAGTCGCCGAAACGATCATGCACCGTCTGTAATCCGGCTTCCAGCACTTCAAGCTCGCGGACATCGGCAACGAACCCCATGGCATCGGCACCGAGCTGGCGCAGCGCAGTCACCGTATCGTCCACTTTTTCCTGCTTGCGGCTGGCAACCGCCACTTTCGCCCCGTGGGTGGCGAACAGCTCTGCTATCCCGCGATTAATGCCGCTGGTACCGCCGATGACAACTACTACCTTACCGCTGAAATCAAGAGTGATCGCCATGTCTCCCCCCTGTACATCTTGTCTGTTAATCCTACCCATCTCCGGCTGCTAGTCAAGGGCCCCATGTGCTTTTGCAGTCTTGATCCAGTGCTCGGCCAGTTCTGGAGGATTTGCCCCCAGGCCGCGGCCAAGGTGCAGCGCCAGCCCCATCATCAATGCGGATGCCTTGCTGATGTCGGCGGCATTGTCCAGTGTTCCAAATGATTCCTCAGCTTTCAGCATGATGAGGTCGTGATGCCGGTGAGCAAAAGCTACGGGGTCATTTAAATCCTCCGCTAAGTCAGGGAGCATCAACAGGTCGATCCAGTTAGATCCAAGCCGCTGCTGCAACTGTCCGGGCTCCTCTTGCCCCATCTCTTGCCAGAGACGAACTGTCTGGCGGTCACCCGACTCGGCCAGACCGGTTTCCAGCAGAAGTTCGAAAGCGCAGTCAGCCAGATTCTGCATCAGTTCCAGATACTCATCCTGAGCAGCTTCGAAGCGCTTCGTCGCCTGCCCTTCACTGTAGGCGGCGACAGTCAATTGTGGTAAATCCACGACTTCAGGGCAGCCGTCCAGACAGGGGAAATCAGACCCCTGGTACATGTAGTACAGCTCCTCCCCCTGCCTTTGGCGGCCGAGTGGATAGAGACGGCAGGCCAACGGTCGCCCAAAGTGGGCGCTACAGCCAAAGTCAGGGAGATACTGGCTGCACGCAGACTGCTCTCTCCAGCCGGGGGGACCATCAAAACGCAACTGGATGCCGCCAAAATCGCAGTATTGATCACGGAACTCCTTTGGCGTCACCCCTTTTGCTTCAGCCAGGCATGCCAGTTCCCACGGATTCAGCCTGACAATCTTTCCATGGCAGCAGGTGCCTGAACGAGAACAGGTAAGGTGAAGTTTATCATTGAGTGAGAGTCTGGTTGTGACAGCCATTGCCGGTTTCCTTCATGAGTTGAGTTGTTCTGAATCTACATCTCTTTGATTTATTTCAGGTTGATGCTGGTCTCCCCCTGGGCAATGACATTAATTGACATGCGATCATTCAATACCGTTGCCTCCCCCAGGGATAGTGCGGTGACGGCGGCGGTCAGGTTCAGAGACTCAGCCACTTTTACTGAGGACAAGGCAGAACTTGCCTTCAGGCGAGCCGCTTCCATCTGTTCCTTGATGGCGTCGTCAAGCCTGGCTTTGATGGTGCTCCTGATGGTGCTGCTGAACAGCCAGCTCCCGGCGCTGATCACCAGTCCGGCGTTGCGGGTATCAAAATCCACATCCTCAAAGGTCAGGGAATTGTTCTTCGGGTTATATACCGGTTTTGCCAGGACCGTGATCTCTCCGTCGAAATCGCCCGCAGCAGTCAGGGCAATAGCCAGCCTCCCATCCTCTCCCTTCAGGTTGAAACTCTTCACCGTGAGTTTCTTCTCCTCGCCGAAGGTTTTGTCAAGCAGCACCGGGTTCAGCGCCGTTACCAGGTCGGCAAAGAAGATGTCGGTGGCAAGCTGGATATTAAAGCGCTTGTCAAAGCTCTGGAGCAGCTGCACCGGTGGGAGCCCCCGTGCCGGAGCAGCTGCCGGTTTTGGCCCGACTGTCACTGTGGCGCCGGTAATGACGCCGATAGACATCCGGATTCGATTGTTAGTTGCCAGGAGAGGGCTCATGACAATCTTTTCCGGGGTCAGCTGCAGCCATGCGCTGAACTCCTTGCTGACCAGAATGGGGGAAAAGGCGCTCTGCCAGAGCGGAGCGATCTTTGCCCGGAGCTGGATGGAGTCATTAATTTTGGCATCGATGATCGGCGCGAGCATCTTTTGAACCGGCTGGGAGATGTTTTCGACCATGGTTTTCGGTTGCAGGGAGAGGGGCCCGAGTTTGAAGGTGTCAGCCAGATTGTCCGTCAATCCGGTGTAGTAGAGTTCGGTTTTGAGGCGCCATTCAGGGGTGACGCTGGTCCTGACCCTGAATCTCAGCCCGGCCTTGAGCGGATAGCTCTCATAGAGGGCGTAACCGAATGTCAGCTGGACCGGCAGGTTGAGGTAAACAAAGTTGTCAGCTGCCAAAACGGTTATGGGGCCGCTGCGGAGCACTGTAACCGAAGTCCCCAGTCCCCCCTGCCCCTTGTAGAGCTCCTTGGGGAGAGACTTGTTGATGATTGCGGCAAGATCGGCTGCTGAACTCTCCACGTTGACGTTTATGGACGATTTGGTCACAGCAGCGGCGGCAGATATGGAGCTCATTGCCAGCAGTAAAAGTATTGTGAAGATCCGGGATAAAATGGGCTGTTCTCCTTTTGATGGTATGGGAATAGCCGAAATCTGTCTGCTCAAGCGGACTTCATCGGTAGATTACGCCACCGAGAACTGCTGCGCCGAAGATCACAAAGGCAGGGTTGATCTTTGTCAGGGTCAGCAGACCAAAGGCAGCCAGTACAAAGAGCAGTTTGTCCCACCCCATGGAAGTTGCGCCGACGAAACCGAATCTGTTGACTCCGAAAACAGTATAGGCCATGTCATAGGCTGTCCAGAGTAGCAGGCCGACCACTACCGGGCGGACTGCCCGCAGCATGGATTGAATCAGGATGCTGTCCTTGATCTTGAAAAAATAGACGATCATGAAGAGCATCAGTATGGTTGTGGGGAGGACCGTTCCTGCAGCAGCAGCTATGGCGCCGGGAACGCCGGCCATCTTGTAGCCGACATAGGCGGAAACCTGAGGCGCAACCGGTCCTGGAAGGGCATTGCCCAAGGCAACGGCGTCGGAAAACTCCAGAGGGGTAACCCATGGCACGGCCTCTGTCGCACCCGGCGGGACCCATAGTGCCGCGGTGCTCTCCCGTTGCATAAGAGCAAGTGATGCCGGGCCGCCACCCCATGAAAACAGGGCGACGCGAGTGTAAAGGATGAATATTTTCCAGAGTAGCATTGTTGGCTCCTTATTATTGACATCGGTTGTGATTTTTAGGAATTAAATGATATTTCAGGATATATGGATTTATGTCAAGCCCTCTTCCCAAGGGGCTGGCGGCATCTTATCACAAAGTATCTGAATTATCTTAAAGGCATTTTTGTGCAGTCAGGTGGAGCTGTAATGGAAAAATTACCTTGCCCTTTCTTTTTTTGCCTTGACATTACTCGCCATGAATGTCACTAGATTACAAAACAAAAATAAATTAACGTATATTAAGCTGTATTAAGTAAGTGTTGCAGCGATGTTTATAGTTTATTAAATCGTTCCCCAAAAGCGTTGAGGCAAGCATGACTTTAAAATTTATTGGCTGGCAAAAGCTCTGGTTACTCTCTGTTGTGTTTTATGGGGTAGTTGTAATCAAGATAGCAATTAACGAACATGACTACATCTACGAAAGCAAACAGTATGAAAATGTCATGGGTGATATGGCGGTGGATTATAGAACGTTCTATTTTAGCCAGAAATGCAACAATCTTGAAACTAATCATGATGCTTTTGAACCAAAATGCTACTCCTTACAGACCATAGACGATGGAACGCTGAATTTCGATGCGACAACATCCCGGACTGAAGCAGCAAATGTGCTTCAAGCCTATAATCAGGCGGCATATAAGTATGTGTTTATCGCCAGCGGAAAGTTTGTCGTCAAGTTTCTGTTGATCTGGGCAGTGCCTGCTCTGCTCCTCTACCTTCTCGGTGCAGTTTATCAAAGATTTAGAGTCAAGAAAACCTCTCCATGCCTTTGAAGGCAGCTATTGCTTAAAAACCCCTTTCTGATTCATTACAATCTTTCGCAACTACCAATATTCCATCTCCCCTTCAAGGGGAAGGAATAAAAAGCCAGATTCCGGACATCCGTAATTCCGCAACCTCAAGGAATTAATAAATATTGTCACTGAATTTCCGCGGTACCAGGCAATAAACGTTCCCTGAGACTTTCCGGTGTAGTTGTGCGATAATAATACATACAAAAATGCCTCTCCAGTGCCGATCAGTCCTCTTGCGCAATGTTTAGGCGGTACTGGAGATAAGAGGGAAGATATGAACAGCAATTCCAAAACAAGGTTTTTTAATAGCTCAGGGCTGGTGGTTCTACTCTTGCTTGCAGCAGTGAATGTAACCGCTGCTGATTCCGTTCCCACAAACAGTCAGAAAACTGCTCATGAGCATGATCATGGCACATGGATCGAGAGACGCACTGTTGCTACTATAGACAGTGACGGCGTCCAGAGGGTAAAAGTCATCGGCGGAGAATATTTCTATAATCCGAACCATATCGTTGTGAAGGTGAACAAGCCGGTTGAGCTGATCGTGAAAAAATACGAAGGGTACATTCCCCACAACCTGGTTGCCAAAGCACCTGAAGCAGGGATAGAGTTCAACGTCGATCTTAAAGATGCGGTACAGGCGATAAAGTTCACCCCGACCAGGACAGGCAAATTTCCGATCTACTGCGACAAGGGTCTGCTCTGGTTCAAGACCCACCGGGAAAAGGGGATGGAAGGGTTGATAGAGGTGGTTGAGTAAGGGCGGGTGCTGGTGACCCAGATGTGTAAGATGTGCAATTGCTTGAGGGGATGCTGATTAATTGCTGTATGAGCAAATCAACCTGCAGTCCCCTCCATACGTTACTGGTTCCCTAAATCTGCTCGAAATGGGTCATTCGCTTGAACTCTCTGTAGCGCTCTTCTATTTCGCTGTATTTGAGTGTTCTGAGGCGGTCGAGGCTGAAATCCTCGACGTTAAAGGAGGCCATGACGCTGCCGTAGACTATGGCCTGTCTGATGCTCTCCTCACTGAGATTGCCGGTACTTGCCAGATAACCCATGAAGCCGCCTGCAAAGGTGTCTCCTGCGCCGGTAGGATCGAAGACGCTTTCCAGCGGGTAGGCCGGTGCAGCGAAAATAGAACCGTTGGTGAAGAGGAGCACGCCGTATTCGCCGCGCTTGATAATGAGATTTTTTGCCCCCATGTTCAGTATGGCCCGTGACGCCTTGATCAGATTGACTTCACCGGTGAGCTGGCGTGCTTCACCTTCGTTGATAATGAAAAAATCGACCTTGGCGATAACCTCTTTGAGAACTTCCGGCTTTGATGAGATCCAGAAATTCATGGTGTCGCAGGCGACAACGCGGGGCTTTTTCACCTGGGCAAGAACTTCCAGCTGCAGTGATGGGTCTATATTGGCGAGGATGAGATATTCGGCATTGGCGTATTCTGCCGGGATCTTCGGGCTGAAGGTCTGGAGGACATTGAGCTGGGTGTCCAGTGTCTGGGCTTCGTTGAGGTCGAAACCGTATTTACCTTTCCAGTGAAAGGTTTTGCCGCTCTCCTGGACAAGGCCGCGCAGATCGATGTTACGTGATTTGAGGAATTCGATATGTTCAGCGGGAAAGTCCTCGCCGATTACGCCGACCAGATTTACGTCAGTAAAAAAGCTGGCCGAAGTGGCAAAGTAGGTGGCTGAGCCGCCAAGGATGTTTTCGCCAACCCCGAAAGGTGTCTCCACAGAATCTATCGCCACAGTACCGACAACAAGTACACTCATGCTATCCTCCAAAGATTTTCTTCTGCCTTCAGCCTGCCTTAAACATTAAACCTGAAATGCATGACGTCACCATCTTGCACTACGTACTCTTTACCTTCAAGGCGCATCAGCCCTTTTTCCTTGGCGCCTGATTCACCCTTTGAAGCGATATAGTCGTTAAAGGCGATGACTTCCGCCCTGATGAAACCTTTTTCAAAGTCGCTATGAATCACTCCGGCAGCCTGGGGAGCCTTCGTGCCTCTGGTTATAGTCCAGGCGCGAACCTCTTTGACACCGGCTGTGAAGTAGGTGATCAGTCCGAGAAGTTCGTAACCGGTTCTGATCAGTCGGTCGAGTCCTGATTCGGCGAGTCCCATACTGGCAAGGAACTCAGCCTTTTCCTCGCCGTCAAGCTCTGAGATTTCTGCCTCGATTTTGCCGCAGATGGTTACCATTTTCGCCCCTTCTTTAGCAGCTATTTCAGCTACCTGGGCGACAAATGGGTGTTTACCTTCGAGATCATCTTCAGAAACATTGGCGACGTAAACCACCGGCTTATCGGTCAAAAGGCACATTTCGCGAAGAATGATCTCCTCGTCAGGCTCATTTGCTAGGCCAAGCGCAGGTTTACCTGCTTCAAGTGTCTTTTTGACACGTTGGCAAAAATCGTTTTCATCCTTGGCTTTTTTATCGCCGCTGCGAGCCATCTTGTCAGTTCTAAGTATTCGCTTTTCAACGGTGTCCAGGTCGGACAGGGCCAGCTCAAGCTGGATAACTTCGATATCTCTTTGCGGATTGACGCTGCCATCCACATGAACGACATTATCGTCTTCAAAACAGCGGACAACGTGGACAATGGCGTCAACAGCGCGGATATGACCGAGAAACTTGTTGCCGAGCCCCTCGCCACGGCTGGCTCCTTTGACTAGGCCAGCAATATCAACAAATTCGATGGTAGTCGGTAGAATCCGCTCGGGAATAACAATCTCGGCCAACTGCAGCATTCTCGTGTCAGGCACTTGGACAATGCCGACATTGGGGTCGATGGTGCAGAACGGGTAGTTGGCCGATTCAGCACCGGCAGAGGTGAGAGCGTTGAAGATGGTCGATTTGCCGACATTCGGCAGTCCTACAATTCCGCAGTTGAAACCCATTGATATTTCCTTTTACTTGCCAGACTCAGGCAAGAACTTTGTTGTTAAAAAGGCTCATCGCCTTAGGCAGACCATCAAGAATAATCATCTCCAGGGCATCCACTGCGCCGTCGATAAGTGCGGGAAGGGCTGCCATCTCGTCTTTTGAGAAGTTTGTCAGCACATAGTCGGCCACATTGCCATGGAGAGGTTTGTTAATGCCTACCCGGATGCGGTTGTAGTTGCCGTTGCCAAGATGTTGATGAATGGAGCGCAAACCGTTATGACCGCCATGGCCGCCATCTGCTTTGAGCTTTATCTGGCCGAAGGGGATG
Source organism: Geobacteraceae bacterium (assembly GCA_013377075.1). Classification (GTDB taxonomy): domain Bacteria; phylum Desulfobacterota; class Desulfuromonadia; order Geobacterales; family DSM-12255; genus VEOV01. The sequence goes on from JACABD010000027.1 coordinate 24,133, forward strand.
TCCAGTTCGTCGTGAATCACAATAAGGTCGGAGGTTTCGAGTTTGTGAAAGTGCAGAGCCTCGGCAACAGATCTGCCTGAGAGGTTCATGAAGGTCTGGGGCTCAAGGAGGAGGACCCGGTTTCCCTTGAAGTCGCCCTCAGCGTAAAGACCGCCAAAGTTCTTTCGTGTGATCTGCAGACCGGAGAGTGCGGCAAATCTGTCCAAAACAATGAAACCCGCGTTGTGGCGGGTCCATAAATATTTGGGGCCGGGATTTCCCAGCCCCACTATGAGTTTTGCAGCCATGGCCTATTTCTTAAAAAAAGCGGATGCTAGGCTTCAGCAGCTGCTTCTTCTTTGTGCTTGCCAATGATGCTGACGATGGATGTTTTCGGGTCATCAAGAAGCTTGATGTTTGCCGGAAGCGTTACTTCGGAAAGGTGGATTGAATGACCGATAGTAAGAGCTGTTATGTCAACATCAATGTGTGCAGGAATGAGAGCCGGGAGGCACTCGATTTCAACAGTGTGCTTGACGAATTCGAGCATACCGCCGTCCTTGACGCCTTTTGCTGTGCCTTTCAATCTGATCTTGACCTCGACCTTGACTTTCTCTTCCATATTGACCTTGTGAAGGTCGATGTGACGGAGAGTTCCCTTGATCGGGTTACGCAGAACTTCTGCAACGATGACAACAGCGCCGTCAAGAGTTTCGCCACCTTTGAGAGTGAGAAGAGAGCTGTCTGAGCGCTCAAGAATCTTATTCAGTTCGCGTTGATCAACACTTACAGGGGTTGATGGGAAACCCTTCCCGTAAATGATCGCAGGGATTCTTCCAGCAGTGCGCAGCTGACGGCTGATGTTCTTGCCTGTCTGGCTTCTGAGTTCAACATTAAGTTCATTCATTATTTTCATCTCCTTAACTTGTATATCTTGATCTGTATGAATTATTTGCTGGTTTTTGCAGTGTGACTTGCCCGTTTAGTCAAAAAGTGAGCTTACAGACTCATCCTGATGAATCCTGCGGATGGCCTCAGCAAGGAGTTCGGAAATTGTCAGCACTTTGATTTTTGCCTGTGATTCTGTCCCTGTCGGGAGCGGAATGGTATCGGTAATGATAACTTCCTCAATCGCCGATTCGTTTATTCTTTTGAGAGCAGGCCCGGAAAGGACACCATGAGTGGCGCAGGCATATATCCTGGTTGCACCGTGGTTCTTGAGTGCGGTAGCCGCCTGGGTAAGTGTACCGGCGGTGTCGATCATGTCATCAAGGATGATGGCAGTCTTGCCAGCAACGTCGCCTATCAGGTGCATGACCTCGGCAACATTGGCAGCTGTTCTTCTTTTATCAATAACAGCAAGGGTGCAGTCAAGGCGCTTGGCAAAAGCTCTGGCGCGCTCTGTTCCGCCTGCGTCAGGGGAAACCATGACTATATCGTCGCCGTTAAATTTTGTTTTTAAGTGCTCAAGAATTACCGGAGCTGCATAGAGGTTATCCACCGGAATATTGAAAAAGCCCTGTATCTGCCCGGCATGAAGGTCTATGGTAACAACACGGTCAGCGCCGGCTGTGGTGATAAGGTCAGCAACTAGTTTTGAGGTGATCGGTGTTCTTGGTGCAGCCTTTCTGTCCTGACGCGCATAGCCGTAGTACGGTATTACTGCAGTGATTGTGGCTGCTGAGGCTCTGCGGAGTGCATCCATGATTATCAGCAGTTCCATGAGATTGTTATTGGTAGGTGAGCAGGTCGACTGGATGATGTAAATGTCACGGCCACGGACGTTTTCCTGAATCTCGACCATGATTTCGCCGTCAGAAAATGTCTTAACCTTTGCCTTGCCAAGGGGAAGATTGAGGTTTTGTGCGATACTTTCTGCCAGAGAGGGGTTGGAGTTGCCGCTGAAAATCCTGATTCTATCATGCATGGAGATACCAACTTTTAAGGCGGCATTTAGCCGCCCGTTAATTATGTGGCTGGGGTGCCAGGATTCGAACCTGGGAATGCCGGAATCAAAATCCGGTGCCTTACCGCTTGGCGACACCCCAATAAACGACCGACTTGATTGCCGGACGAACCTACCTAAATTGTAGTAACTACTTTACTGAACCAGCCGTTGCCGGTTGGCAGTGACTGAAGTGCATCATTTGCAGCTGATCTACTTTCAAAAAGAGCAAAAACTGTTGAACCGCTCCCCGACATTAACGACCCTTTGGCGCCGGCTTCTGTTAATAAATTCTTGATCTTAGAGATCAGCGGGTATCTGCCGATTGTCACTGTTTCAAGGTCGTTAGAGAGGATGTCAGAAAGTTCTGCGACCGAATTAAAGTGAATAGGCAGTTTAGCTGCGACCTTTTCGCTTGTCAAGCCTAAATTTTGGTAAACCCATGACGTCGAAACATGTATACCGGGATTTACGAGTAAAATCCACATTTCAGGCAGATTTTCAAGCAGGGTGAATTTTTCTCCGATCCCCTCGGCAATGGCAGGTTTACCGAAGATGAAGAAGGGGACGTCGGCGCCGAGTTTTACGCCGATCTCCATCAGTTGGCCGTCAGTCAGTGCGGTGCCGAGCAGTTCATTCAGCGCCATCAGGGTCGAGGCTCCATCGGAACTTCCGCCGCCAAGTCCAGCACCGACCGGAATGTTTTTTTCTAGCTTTATCTTTATGCCGACATTTTTGCCTGAAAGACGGAGCATTTCCTCGGCAGCTTTCCAGACAATGTTTCGTCTGTCTCTGGGGATATACGGCAGGTTGCAGGAAATCTCAATGCCGGACTTTTCCGTGAGAAGGATCTCAATGTCGTCGCAGAGATCAATTCTCTGCATCAGCATTCTCAGTTCGTGATAGCCGTCAGGCCGCTTTTTAAGCACATCCAGACGAAAATTGACCTTTGCCGGTGCTTTCACCAGAAAAGGGGTTATCACCTTCTGACAACCTTGCGTTTCATGCCGCCGGTCATGGATGCCATCTGCTGCTTTTTCTGAAGGGCTGCGGTGTTTTCCATATGGAACTGGTACCACATCTCACCGTAACTATCCATTTTCAAATCCTTGCCTTCCTTGATGCGTGCAAGGTTCATTGTCAGTTCTTCGTTGCCGGGGAGTTTTTTCAGCCCTTTTTCAAGGATCTCCCTGGCTTTGGTCGGCTCTGCCGCTTCACGGAGGCAATATGCGTAAAGCGCCCAAAGCAGGGACTCCTTCGGTGTTCCTATTACCGCTTTTTCAAAAGTCTCCATCATCTTGTCTTTCTTGTTCTTTTTCAGATAGTAGACACCAAGCATCCCCATGGTTACCCAGTTTTTGAAAAAACCTTTCTGGAGATAGGGGAAGGCGGCGTTGAAATCGCGCTTGATGTAGTAGAGCATGCCGATTGAGGCATTAACCTGGCCGCCTACATAGACCTGCCACTTCTCATACTGGAGTGCACCCTGCATCTCCTTTATGGCTCGATCGACGAGCTGAACCTGCATCTCCCTGCTGGTGACACGTTGGGTCTGGAGGTCCTTCATTGCTCCTGACATTATCGCCTCGATCTTCTTCATGATGATCCTGGAGATAAGGTAGAAAACAGTGGCCAGAACGATAGTCGCACCGACAAAAGCGATCCACCACTGGAGTTTGAGGCCAAAAGCCATAACTGCATAAGTTGCAAGTCCGAGAAAGATAGAGATGATGATGTTGTACATTTATACTGATTCCTTTTTAGCCATTATCTTTGACCGGGGATTTAGCGACAATGATCCGCTTGCCCGGCTTGAGTGCGACCTTTTCAGTCAGGTCGTTCCATGCGGAGAGGATAGCGGTTGTAACCTTGAACTTTTTTGCAAGTGAGTAGAGCGTATCGCCCTTTTTGACTATGTAGTAACGATACCCTTTGTTTTCCTGTTTGGCAGAGAGCACTGTTTCTCTGTTCTCAGTCTGATGGGCCGGCTTTGTATTGACAGCACTTTGAACTGGAACAAGAAGGGTTTTGCCGCGAACTTTTGAAGTCGATTTCAGGTGATTAAGCTCGGCAATACGTTCCGGTGTGGTGCTGAATTTTGCGGCAACAGTTTTGAGGGTATCCTGTTTTTTTGCCTTATAGCGGTTGTATGCAATCCTTTCGGTATATCTCTGGTCTTCCGGGATCTTGGCGTATTCGGCAAGAAAAAGCTCTTTCTTCCCTTTCGGCAGTTTAAGGAGATAGTTCGGATAGTTTGGCGGGGTGCACCATCTGCGCAGCTCCGGATTGAGCTCCTTTAGGGTCGGATAAGGGACATCGGTAATCCGTGCCACCAGGTCAAGGTCGGTGCGGGACTGCACTTCAACCGTATCCAGATCCATTGCCGGAAGGTAGGCGATGTCGGCAAAACCGTACTTAGCCGGCTCCTTGGCAATAATTGCTGCTGCGAGCAGCTTTGGTACATAATCCTTGGTTTCTCTCTTTAAGTACGAACCTTTCGAAATCTCCCAGAAATCCCTGGTCTCATACATGTTTATTGCACGGAGTATCTTGTTCTCTCCGGCGTTGTAGCCGGCAGCGGCAAGATACCAGTCGTTATTGAACATAGCGTAAAGCTCTTTAAGATAGAGTGCAGCTGCAACCGTAGATTTAATAGGGTCGCGCCGCTCATCAATCCAGTCGTTAATCTTCAGGTCATAGCGTTTGCCAGTGCCGGAAATAAACTGCCAGGGACCGACAGCATTGGCAACAGAAACCGCATGGGGAGTGAAGCCGCTCTCAATCATGGCAAGATAGACCAGATCTTCAGGCATCCCCTCTTTGCGGAGTATCTCCTTCATGATAGGGATATAGCGCTCGGAACGTGAGAGCCATTTGGCAAAAAAACCGTGCCCCTTGTGCTCGAAGAAGTTTATGAAGTAGTTGACTTTGCTGTTCAGGGTGAGCGGTATGTCAGAGTCGGGGAGGCGTTCATTGAGAAGTGAGATGTCGATGTCTGCAGCCGGGATTTCACTGGTGTCAGTGTGGTCGGACTGGGGAAGATCAAGTGACTTCTCAAGGGAGAAATTCATTGGACTTACAAACTTTACTTTTACTTTTTGCGGTTCGGAGAGTTCTTTAAGCAGATTTGAAGGGGGGGAGGCAGCCAGGATGGTGGCCGGCAGTATCAAAAGGAGCAGAACTGCTTGTAATAGCGGCATATTTATATCCTTTTTGAACCTTCAAACTGCGATTTTGTTCTGCCTGGAGTGGCGCAAGGGTGACACTATAACAAAGTTGGAAGGTTAGTGTCAATGAGATGGGGGGCGATGATGGAAACTCTAAAACCTTCATGAAAGAGTATTGAAGCTTTTGCTGTTTATGGTAAAGTTCCACATACATTTGAAAGTCCAAGGAGAAATGCCGATGCCAGACTGGAAACGTTACTGCGAATACCTCTGTCATGCAGGTGAAATAGGGGTGTCGCTAGATATCAGCAGGATGAATTTTGACAGGGATTTCTTCGCCCGGATGGAGCCTGCCATGCAGAAAGCTTATGCCGATATGCAGAAGCTTGAAGCCGGAGCCATAGCCAATCCTGATGAAGGGCGGATGGTCGGGCACTACTGGTTGAGGTCTCCAGACCTTGCTCCCAAATCCGATATCTCGGCAGAGATCGAATTCACCATCAGGGCAGTGAAAGAGTTTGCTGCCGATATACATGAAGGAGTTATTGCCTCTGTCGAGGGGAGACACTTCTCAAGGCTTTTAATTATCGGCATTGGCGGTTCGGCTCTTGGCCCGCAGTTTGTTGCTGATGCCCTTGCCGGATCAAATGACCGGATGCGTCCGTATTTTCTCGACAATACTGATCCGGATGGCATGGAGAGGGTTTTTGCCGAGATCGGCGCTGCCCTTGGAGAGACTCTTGCCATTGTCATATCGAAGAGTGGCGGCACAAAAGAGACGCGCAACGGCATGCTTGAGGCGATGGCAGCATACAAACGTCAGGATCTTGACTTTGCAAAGCATGCCGTGGCAATTACCGGCAGCGGTAGTGAACTTGATGAGATTGCGCTCGAACAGCAGTGGCTGGCACGCTTTCCGATGTGGGACTGGGTCGGTGGCAGAACATCGGTCACATCTGCTGTGGGGCTGCTGCCTGCAGCTCTTCAGGGGATAGATATAGATGCGCTGCTAAAAGGCGCACGGGACTGCGACGCCATAACAAGAGTCTCTGAAACGGTAAAAAACCCGGCAGCGCTCCTTGCGCTCATGTGGTACTGGGGGACCGCAGGTAATGGGTCGCGGGATATGGTGCTTCTGCCGTACAAGGACAGACTGATTCTCTTTTCTCGCTATTTACAGCAGCTGATCATGGAGTCCATTGGCAAGGAGAAGGATCTGGGCGGCACGGTGGTGAATCAGGGGATCTCGGTCTACGGCAACAAGGGGGCTACAGATCAGCATGCCTATGTGCAGCAGCTGCGCGAAGGGGTGAACAACTTCTTCGTCACTTTCATAGAGGTTTTGAAGGAGAGGGAAGGGGAGCCGTTCATGGTTGAGCCCGGGGTTACCAGCGGCGACTATCTCTCCGGCTTCCTCCAGGGGACACGGGAGGCGCTCAGCGAGGCAGGGCGGGAGTCCATGACCATTACGGTCGACAGGATTGATGCCAGAACAATTGGCGTGCTGATAGCCCTTTACGAGCGGGCAGTCGGTTTCTACGCCTCACTTGTCGGCATAAACGCCTATCATCAGCCCGGGGTCGAGGCGGGTAAAAAAGCGGCCGGGCAGATTCTTTCTCTGCAAAAGAGTGTACTGAGCTTGTTTGCAGCTTCACCGGGGCGGGCGTTTACAGCGAAAGATGTTGCAGCTGCGCTGGGAAAGCCGGACAAGGCAGAACAGCTGTTTCGTATTCTCCGCCATCTTTCGGCAAATCGTGGCCACGGAATAAAGACCGATATCAGGGTTCCCATCTGGGAGAGCCTATTTAGGGCCGATCCGTAGGTTCATGGTTGCCAAAAATACCTCCTGAAGGAAGCAGAGAAGACCGATCATCAGCGAAAGCATGGCAAAGATGAAGAAGAGAGAGACTGCTGTTTTGGTCTCCACGTTTGCATACGAGCCGAAGAAGAGTATGGCAATGACCGCACAGACAAGGAGTGCGGTTACTACGCAGGATGTGATGGCAATATTTATGTAACGGGCTCTTCTTGAGAGAACCCGTAAGTGCTCTTTCAGCGGATGAACTGCTTCCGTTACGGCTGTCTCAAGCCTTGCTTCAAGGGCCCTAGCCCGGTCGATGACACGGGAAAGCCGGTTTGTCATGACTCCGAGAAAAGCCCCGACAGCCGTTAGCAGAAAGACCGGAGCAATAGCAAGTTGAATGGCATGAGCTACATTGGCTGTGTCAACTGATGTATGCATAATCCCCCCAACAATTTATATGAGCAGACAGCTTATACAATTTCCAGATCACTGCAACTGTTAAAGGAGTAGGAGGTATGAAAATAGAACCGGCAAAATCGAATCTCGCAAAAAACCGTACCTGGTTGCGTGAAAACATGAATCCTTACTATTTCATCAGTATGCAGGATGAGCCGAAAGCAAATGCCATGCTCGAACGGGAACTGCATAGCCTGCAGGATAACAGAAGGCTTGTGCTTGCAGACAGGGAAAATACCCTGATCCTTGCCATTGTCAACCGCCCCGGAACCCTTTACGAAACCCTGAGCCGTATTCATGAAAGAGAGATCTCCTATGCAATGATCTCCCACTCTGAAAACAATCTGCCGAATATGGAACAGTCGCTGGAGATACAGCGCTTTGAATTCGAGCGCAAGAGCAATCAGGAGGTTCTGGCCGGTAAAGATGTCAAGGTGCCGGAAGCGGTGAGAAGAAGAGTCAGGGCAGATCTGAAGGTAAACTTTCCGGACTTTGTCATGGGTGACCTTGATAAACTGCTTCAGCTTCTCTGGCTCAACAACGAGAATTATGTCAGAACCTCAAACCCGACCAGGGTGGCGCAGCTCATGCAACTGCTGCAAAGGGGAAACAAAAACGGGGGGTTTTACCTCGGACTTGAGGAGATGCCCGGAAGCAGGGAATACAGGGTGCTTCTGGCTGTAGGCAACCCGCCCCAGCGTGATTTTCTCCTCCAGATCATGGAGGTGTTCAACCGACTCGAACTGGGTGTGAACAGGGCATACTGCCTTACCATAAATAACGGCATTCACCCTTATTTCCTCGGCACGTTCTATGTCAGCAGAAGAGATGGCGCCATTCTTGATAAAGAGAGCGGGCAGTTCAGATCTCTGCGTAGCGAGCTCTCCATTACGCAGATCCTTGCCACAAGATCCCACAGTTACAAGGAGTTTGTCGTCCCGAAAATAATGGGGGGCGAAGATGCCGCTCTGATGAACATCTTCATCGCCTTCTGCCACACAAATCTTGCCCACAACAGGCCGGACAGATACAGTCTTGATGATGTGCAGAGTGCGTTTCACAGCCACCCGGAAATATCAATGCAGCTTTCAAGGCTGTTTCGAGCCCGTTTTGAGCCGGCCATAGAGGGGCGCGAACAGGCTTATCTCAGCCAGCTTGACGAGTGCAGCAAGGCTCTGGCTGGCTATAATACCGGTCACAGATATCTTGACGAAGTGCGGAGGACGATCTTCTCCTGCTGCCTGGAATTTATTGTCCATACACTGAAAACCAACTTTTTTGTCATGGAGAAACAGGCGGTTTCGTTCAGGCTTGACCCTGCTTATCTCGCTAGGCTGGGAGACGAGGCCATATCCGATCTTCCGGCTGCTGTTCCGTTCAGGGTCACTTTTTTCTTTAACCGCTTCGGTTTCGGTTACCACATCGGTTTTTCCGATATTGCCCGGGGTGGCTGGCGGACTGTTATCGCAAGGACAGCCGATGACTTCATCACCAATGCGAACAATCTCTTCAGGGAGAATTTCGTCCTTGCCCATACCCAGCACCTAAAAAACAAGGATATTTATGAAGGGGGCTCAAAGCTTGTCACCATCTTAAATGTCTCTGATCTCAAACGTGACGAGAAGTCACTGGAGGATTTAAGGCTTTTCAAGCTGCAGTACGGGGTGACCAATGCCTTTCTCGATATTTATGTGACAAAGGATGGCGTGGCTCTGCATCCGCAGGTTGTTGACTATTACCGTGAAGACGAGCCGATAGAGCTCGGACCCGATGAAAACATGCATGACAGCATGGTCGAGGCCATTGCCTGGCTCTCGGCAAAGCGGGGGTATATCCTCGGCATCGGGCTCATGTCGAGCAAAAAGGTCGGCATAAACCACAAGGAGTACGGCGTAACATCCGCCGGTGTGGTCAAGTTTGCCGAAATCACCATGGCGGATCTTGGCATAGATATAAGGAAAGAGAGCTATAGCGTCAAATTTACCGGAGGCACAAACGGCGATGTTGCCGGAAATGCCATGAGGCTTCTTCTGGAGCGCTCTCCCAAGGCGCAGATAACCCTCATCCTTGATGGAACCGCAGCGCTCTTCGACCCGCAAGGGGCTGATCACAAGGAGCTGGGACGCATTCTGCTCAAAGAGGATCTTGATGCATTCTCGCCAGAATCTCTTCATGTTGGCGGCTTCATGCTTTTCAGGAGCGGCAGCAGAAAGGAGGGCTTCCGGGAGACTTATCGGAAAGTGATCCGTGAGGCAAACGGGCTTAAAGAGGAGTGGGTCTCGGTCGACGAGTTCTCGCGAGAGTACGGCGGGCTCCCATTCAGTGTAAAAGCCGACCTTTTCATCCCGGCCGGCGGCAGACCTGAGACGATCGACTCGTCAAACTGGGAGCGCTTTTTCCTCGCTGACGGCTCGCCATCTGCAAGGGCAGTGGTTGAAGGGGCAAACTCCTTTATAACGCCCGACGCCAGGGTGCAACTCCAGAAACGCGGAGTCATAATAATGCGTGATGCCTCAGCCAACAAGTGCGGTGTCATCTCTTCATCATATGAGATAATCGCTAACCTGCTTCTGTCTAACGATGAGTTCCTGGCGGAAAAGGAGCGCTATGTCGGTGACGTGCTTGAGATCCTCGAAAAGAGGGCAGGCGATGAAGCCAGACTGATCCTGCGGCGCAAGCGTGAGCTGCCGGGTTGCCTTTACACTGAGATTTCCGACGCCATCAGCACGGAGATAAATGCCAATTACAGCAGACTGTTCAGGTTTTTTCAGGCAAGACCGGAGCTTGCGCTCCAGCCCCTGTATAAAAAAGCAATCCTTTCTCACCTGCCGAAAATGCTTCAGGAAGAGCCCCGTTTCAGGCAGAGGATAAAGCGCCTTCCGCAGAAATATCTTTCTGCGATCCTTGCTGCGGAGATAGGTTCATCAATGGTTTACAGGGGGGACAGGGATGCGGCTTTTGAGGATGAGGTCAGGCTTCATCTTTTGCGAAATTTTTAAAAACGGTATTTTTCGGCCAGATAGTTGATCAGCGCTCTCTTCTCTTCGGGGGAGAGCTTCGCCCCTTTGGCCATCATTCTCTCTACGCATTCCTGCCACTGGCTCCTGGTCTTTCTGGCCCCTTTCGGGATCGATGTATTGTGACAGACGCTACAGCGGGATTCAAAGAGGGCTCCGGTATTGGTGTCAGGGGGTGCTGAGCAGCCACAGAACGCGGTCATGCAGACTAATGCAATGACCGCACTCTGTTTCATGACTGTGCGGCCTCGTGTTTTTCGACCATTCTCTGGCGGTACTCGACAATCTCTGTTCTCAGGGCGATCAGGTTGGAGACTCTGGAATCAAGGGTCTCGATATGGTCGCTAAGTGTTTTTATCAATGCCGGCAGCATCCTGTCGGTCTCCTTCGCATCTCCGTAAGCAGAATAGAGTGTCTGCATCTCCTTGATGGTCAATCCCAGATGCTTGAGCTTCATCACAAACTTGATCCGTCTGACATAATAGGGGGTGTACCCTCTGGCAGCTCCGTCAGCCCGCTCGGCTGATTCAATAATTCCAACCTCTTCCCAGTAGCGCAGGGTTCTTGTGGTAAGTCCGAGTGTTGCGGAGAGTTCGCTTATGGAGGTCAATTGCTCTTCGGTCATCTGTATTCCTTTTACGTAAATTTGGGAGTAAGTTTATGGCAGGAAAGGTGCAATGTCAAATGGTTTGCCGAAATCTGGCAAAGGTTGCAGGCAGGCGCAAAGGTGGTTTTATTATAGAATATGCAAGACTTTCGCCTATACTGTTATCAGAGTATAGTGCATAAGACTCATCAGGACATGTGCGCTATTCAAGGCTGCGGAGGGTTCAGAGTGAATACATTTGAAAATTTCCCTGACTGGATATTGGAAAAGTGGCAGGAACTGGCCGATATCCTGGCGCAAACCATTGATGTTCCCGCGGCTCTGGTAATGAAGTATGAGAATGACAACATGGAAGTCTTCATCTCAAGCCGATCTGAAAGCAACCCTTATCATGTGGGAGAGAAGGAAGAGTGGCACGGCCTTTTCTGCGAAACCGTCATAAAAGCACAAGACAGGTTGCTGATTCCAAATGCGCTCCAGGATGAGAAGTGGGACCGTAACCCGGACATAAAGCTAGGGATGATCGCCTATCTGGGGTTCCCGCTGAATTTCCCGGATGGTCAGCCGTTTGGAACGCTTTGCATTCTTGATAAGAATGAAAGACATTTCACAACGTTGAACGAAAAACTGATACAGCAGTTCAGGAGTGTAATGGAGCTGGATCTGGCTTTAATGCAATCGTTCAACCTCAAGACAAACCAGTTAGCGGCAACAGTTGTTAATGAAGTTGCTGATCGCAAACAGGTGGAGGAGCGGATCAGGCAGAGCGAAGAGAAGTACCGGGCTCTGATCGAGACTACTGCCACCGGATTTCTTATCCTGGACTCCTGCGGCAGGGTCGTTGATGCCAATGACGAATACGTCCGGCTTAGCGGCCATGCTACCTTTGCCGAAATCGCCGGGCGCAGTGTTGTTGAGTGGACTGCTCCCCACGATCTGGAGCGCAATGCGGTTGAAGTGAAAAAGTGTATTGAGCTTGGCCTGGTTCGCAATCTGGAAATTGACTACATTGACCGGCGTAATGAGATCACACCAGTTGAAATCAACGCAACGGTCATTGGCAGCGGGACTGACTACCGGATAGTGTCGCTCTGCCGCGACATCACCGAACGTAAACAGGTGGAGGAGAGCATCAGGCAGAGTGAAGTCAAATTCAGGGTGCTGACTGACAACTCGCCTCTGGCAATTATCGAGTCGTCCGGAGTCGGCCAGATGGCGGTCTATTATAATCAGACCGTCACCAGGCTGTTTGGTTATACAATCGAAGACCCACCATCAGCAGAACAGTGGTGGCCCCTGGCTTATCCGGACGAAAACTACCGCCGGGAAGTCGTTGCGGAGTGGAGTCGCCGGGTTGCCCATGCCATCGAAACAGATTCGTCAACCGAACCACTGGAAACAGTGGTTACCTGCAAGGACGGGGCGAAAAAATATATTTCATGGAGCTTTGTCGCCACAGGTTCGCAGTACTGGGTGTTCGGACAGGATCTGACCGAGCGCAAACATGCGGAAGAAGAGCGGACTAAGCTGGAAGAACAGCTCCGTCAGGCACAAAAGATGGAGGCAATCGGCACTCTGGCCGGCGGAATCGCCCATGACTTCAATAATCTCCTCAGTGTTATTCTGGGATATGGAGTTATGGTTCAGGACAAACTTGCAGCTGACAACCCTGTAAAAAAATATATGCATGAAGTGTTGACTGCCGGTGAACGGGCAGCCGATCTCACAAGGAGACTGCTCGCCTTCAGCAGAAAGCAGTTGGTCGAAGTGAAGCCGTGCAGTATCAACGAAATTATTATCGGCATGGAGAAAATGCTTTCACGGATTATGACCGAGGATATCACCTTTTCGCTGGAGCTTTCCGGCAGGGAGATGACTGTCATGGCCGATGTCGGCCAGATAGAGCAGATCCTGATGAACCTTATCTCAAATGCCCGCCATGCCATGCCTGACGGAGGGGATCTTACCATCAGCACAGCTGTGGAGGAGATTGGCAGTGAGTTTGTTGCGGCATCAGGATATGGCACGCCCGGTAAGTATGCCCGTTTATCGGTTATGGATACAGGTTGCGGCATGGATGCAGATCTTCAGAAAAAGATATTCGAACCGTTTTTTACGACAAAAGGTGTTGGAGAAGGTACCGGTCTTGGACTTGCTATTGTCTACGGAATCATGCGCCAGCATGATGGGTACGTAAAGGTCTGTAGCGAGCCGGGAAAAGGGGCTGCAATATCGATATTTCTCCCCCTGATCGAAGGGAACAGTCTGAAAAGTGCCGATGCCAAAGAGTTTGTACCTGTTGTCAGAGGGACAGAAACCATTCTCATCGCAGAAGACGAGCCCCAGTTGAGGGAACTCTCCCGGGCGCTTTTTGAGCCATTCGGTTATACTGTCATTACGGCAGGGGATGGTGAAGAGGCTGTTTCCATATTTAGGGAGAATCCGGACAAGGTTGATATTGTGATCCTTGACATGATTATGCCGAAGAAAAACGGCAAGGAAGCATATGAGGCCATAAAAGCTCTGAGGCCGGATGTAAAGGTGCTGTTTGTCAGTGGCTATACGATGGATTTCATCACCCGGAAGGCGTTGCTGCAGGATGGCATGGATTATATTGGCAAGCCGGTCTCTCAGAGGGATTTGCTGCAAAAAGTACGGGAGATCCTTGATAAATGAGATGCAAGGGAGGTTTTATGCGACACCTGCTTCTGAGTGCGTTTATGTCATTTTTGCTGGTTTCTCCGGTTCAGGCCGATAGTTCTGCCAAGGAGAAGGGGAGAGAGGTCGGCGAGGCTTTCAAAAAGGCAGGCCAGGAGACCGGTCAGGCTTTCAAAAAGGCCGGACAGGAAACCGGCAAGGCGTTCAAGGAAGGTGGCAAGGAGATCGGTCAAGGGTTTAAGGAGGCTGGTAAAGAGGCCGGCAAAGAGGCAAAAAAGCAGGGGAGAACTGTAGGTGAGTGGTTTCGCGATGCTGGTAAAAAAACCGGTGAAGGGTTCAAGGAGATGGGCCGGAATGTGAAGAAGTTTTTCACGGGGAATTAGAGTTCGTTCCCAAAATGGGGTTTAGACTTTATTCGTGTCCATCCGTGTAACCCGTGGCTAAAGGTTTTGATGTTTTTCATAAGCCCGCTGACTTTTTACGTGGTATGATACCGTTCAATTAACCTGGATAAATGGTACTGATAATGACAGGATCAGCTATTGGCAGTGATTATTTCCCCTATTCAATACAGATCAGAAACAATATATGGGAGCGGTTCTCGCTCCTTGAACTGCACCAAGACCTGAAACGCTCCGCCAGGCCCCGTATCATGTTCTATCGTGAGCTTGCATCAAGGCTTTCTTCAGGCGGTGCCGTGGCCATGGCAGGCAATCTCAATCTCTACTCCCTGCAACTTGCCGTGCAGCGCCATATCGTCTCCCGATACCTTGATCAAGAGCATCCCGAACTACTCCCATTGATCCTGGATGCTGCCGGTATCCCGGCCGGCTCAAACAATCTTGAGCAGCTGGCAAAGGCCTTTTGTCGGCTCTTCCCGGGCACCCCCTTTCTTGACAATCCAAATCTCGACCCGCTCCAGTGGATCAGGGGTGACGGCAACGAAGTCAGTCGTCAGAAACTCCTTGTAGGGGAGATACTGATCCTCTCTGTAGCCGCGTCAAACAGGGCGCTGGAGAGTTTTCGCCAGGTCATTGACTGGAAGCCGCTTCTTCTTGAGAGCTCATCGGCTGATGTCGCCAGCGGAATTGAAAAGGCGCTGGCTGCGGCTCCACCCGTTGCCGCCATCGGTCTGACCCTGCCGGAAATTCTGCGTCTGCCGCTGAAGGCAGCTCCTGACTCACTCTACGAGCAGCTCAGGTTCATGAAGGTGAACTGGCAGGTGGCGATTCCCGATGAGCTGATCCCTGAAATCCTCGGTGCCTTCGCCATCTCCGAAGAGGAGGGGCGGATGTTTGCCGGTCATGGCTGGAATCCCGGTGCTGCGCCGGTTTTGGAGTTTACTGGCGGGGTGCATCTGCCGGGAACCAATGACTATTATCCGGAGCCGGAGCGGTTCTCGTCAGATACCGACTGGATGCCCAATGTTGTCCTTCTGGCCAAAATGGTCTATGTCTGGTTAGGCCAGCTGGCAAAAAAATATGACCTTGAGCTGACCAGGCTCGACCAGATCCCCGATGAAGAGCTTGATCTTTTGGCAAAACGTGGCGTAACCGGCCTCTGGCTTATCGGCCTCTGGGAGCGCTCCCCTGCTTCCCAGCATATCAAGCAGATCTGCGGTAATCCCGAAGCCATATCATCGGCATACTCCCTTTTTGACTACGCCATTGCCGCTGATCTTGGCGGCGAAGCGGCGCTCATCAAGCTCCGCGACCGTGCGCTAGTGCGTGGCATCCGCCTTGCCAGCGATATGGTGCCGAATCATACCGGCCTCTACTCTCGCTGGATCGTCGAACATCCCGACTGGTTCATCCAGCTGGAGTACCCGCCATATCCTGCCTACACCTTCACCGGTGTCGATCTCTCACCAAATCCCGACATCAGCCTCCATATCGAAGACGGTTACTGGGAGCGGCGCGATGCAGCGGTTGTCTTCAAACATTACGATCACAGAAGCGGCCAGACCCGCTACATCTACCATGGCAACGATGGCAGCAGCACTCCGTGGAACGATACCGCCCAGCTCAACTACCTCAATCCCGAGGTGCGTGAGGCTGTCACCGGGACCATCCTTCATGTTGCCCGGCTCTTTCCGATCATCCGTTTTGACGCTGCCATGACCCTGGCTAAGAAACACTACCAGCGGCTCTGGTTTCCGCAACCGGGCCATGGCGGCATTCCTTCACGCCCTGAGCATGGCATGACAAGGGCTGAGTTCGATGCTGCCATGCCCGATGAATTCTGGCGGCAGGTGGTGGACCGCATCGCTGTCGAAGCTCCGGACACACTCCTTCTGGCAGAGGCATTCTGGCTGATGGAGGGGTACTTTGTCCGCACACTGGGGATGCACCGGGTCTACAACAGCGCCTTCATGAACATGCTGAAGATGGAGGAGAACGCCAAGTACCGCCAGACCATCAGGAACGTCCTCGAATTCAACCCCGAGGTGCTGCAACGCTTCGTCAATTTCATGAATAACCCTGACGAAAAGACTGCTGTCGAACAGTTCGGCCGGGAGAGCAAATATATCGGTGCAGCAGTTCTTCTTGTCACCATGCCCGGTCTTCCCATGATCGGCCATGGCCAGATCGAGGGGTACCACGAAAAGTACGGCATGGAGTACAAGAAGGCCTACTGGGATGAGCCGGTTGACGAGCACCTTGTCAAGGAGCATGAAAAGCGGATCTTCCCGCTGATGCGCCGAAGATGGCTCTTTTCCGGGGCTGACAACTTCCGCTTTTACGACTTTTTGTCAGGCGGACACCCGAACGAAGATGTCTTTGCCTACTCGAACCGTGCAGGTGGTGAGCGGGCAATCGTCCTCTATCATAACCGTTTTGCAACAGTGAGCGGCTTTATCAAACACTCGGTCAGTTATGCCGTTAAAAACGGCGCAGGCGATATGGTGCTGACCGCATCAACCCTAGGTGAATCCCTGGGACTCAACGGCGATGGCCGCCATTACTACGTCTACAGTGATTATGCCGACGGCTGCGAATATATCAGAAACGGCAGGGAGCTTTGCAACGAAGGGCTCCGGATAACCTTGTCGGCCTACGACTATCACGTTCTCATGGATTTTCGCGAAATATGGGATGACGAGTTTGGCACCTGGGGGAGACTCTGCCACCAGCTTGAGGGGCTCGGCGTTGCTTCCATTGATGATGAAGTGAAGCAGATTCGTTTTGCCGGTGTTATCGACATTTTGCGTCTTCATCTTGAAAAGAGTCATCTTCTTCTTGCCGATGGGTTTGACGGGCTTTCTCAGAAGGAGCTGGCTGCTTCAAGGGAAGAGTTCACCCTTCGCCAGATGGAGTTTTTCTCAGCAGTTGCGAAGATAGCTGGGAGTAAAGAGCCGCTCAAAGGGACAATCTCCTGCCTTGCCGGAGAACTTGAATTTATTGAAGCTGCAATTGCGGCAAAGGAGACGATTCTTCAGGGTGAAAGTTCACGGCTCCTCACAGCGGCCTGGCTGACTCTGCACAGGCTCGGTGAGCTTGATTCAGGATCAGAAGCACTAGAAGTTGTGCTTGAATACGGGCTGGACAGGCCGTTGGAGGAGGAGCTCTCTGGCGAGGCCGCAACTGAGGGTGATGTCATCGCAGAGCTTGATGTCGCCTCTGTCATGGCCCTTTTCAAGGCGATTCTCAGCTTTAATGGCTGTAAGTCCGCATCTGATCTCCGCTTGCAGGAGCTTTTCTCCGATAAAAATGTGGCATTTTTCATCGGGCTCCATGAAAGCGGCGGTTTCAAATGGTTTGTCAAGGAGCGCTGGGAGCTGCTTGTTGACTGGCTTGATTTTGCCGGAAGGATCTCTGGACAGATTGATGAGTCTGCCCAAAGCCAGTCAGCCAGACACGCAATAATACTCAAATCTGCTGCAAAGTCGTCTGGATACCGGCTTGACAGGTTTTTGGAGAATATGAAATGAGACATTTTTTGCTGATATTCCTCGTAGTTATTTTTTCCGGCTGTGCCACGGCGCCGCTTCAGCTGCAGCCAGTTCACGGCGTTGCCATTGAGTCGCTACAGGGATCGGTGAATATCTCACTCTCATCTTCCGCCGGTCAGATGAGCGGTAACGGCGTCATTTTCTACAAGAGGCCGGACAGTTTCCGCCTCTCGATTCTTGCCCCGTTCGGCCAGATCATCCTGGATATAATTGTCGAAGGGGAGAAGGTCCTCTGCATCAAGGAGAGCCGCAAAACCGCCTGGAAAGGTACTGTTGCCGATCTCCCCGCTTCACTCGGTACACGGATCTGGCCCCTGATGAGCTGGGTTGTGGAGCCCCCCCATCCGGCCGGTCCGTCCCTTGAACGGGCATTTGTACGTCCCGACGGATCAAGCGAAAAGATATTCTACGACACTGCCGGGTTTATGCAGAGGAAGGTCAATGCCCGCGGCGACGAGGTTTTCTACAGCGACTACCGGACAGTTGACAACATCGCCATTGCCAACCGGATCGAGATAAATGCCGCTGAAGGGAGCCGTCTGGTTCTCGCCTTTGACGATCCCGAGCTGAACCGTCCCATAGAAAGCGCAATCCTCAAGCCAAAACTGGACGGTTACGAGATACTCCCTCTTGCGGAGTTGCGTGGTTTTTGATGCTGGAACTGAACCGGTTAATCTGCTATAAAAACGATAATTTTCTTGAGAGGAGATTTTAAATGACACCAAGAACCCTGCTTTTGTTTATCCTTCTTTTGTTCATGACCGGATGTGCATCCAACTACTACAATGTCCCGAGGGAAACCTACGAAAAGAAAGTGCGCGTTCTGGGTGTCGCACCGATAATGCTCGATGCTGATTCTGAAATCCGCCACCCTGAAAAGGCGGAGGTTTTAAAGATCGTCAGGGAGGCGAATCGTAAAAACGAGGCCGAGCTGGTAAATATCCTCAAGGGAAACGGTGAGTACTTCTCTGTTCGATTTGTCGATGAGGAGGCTGATCAGCTCTTCTCGACAGTCGTCTCAAGGCGCGAGAGGCGCGACGATGCAGGAGTCGTCTACAATAAGTATTTCTACAAGGGTGACGAGATAAAAAAATATATTGAGCGACACAATGTCGATGCGGTCATGCTTGTTACGGTCAGCGGTATCATGATGAATGAAAAGGTCTACTCAAACAACTTCACGGCCTACCTGGAGGAGAACTACAATAACCTTATCATGACCGCCCAGATACTCGATCCGGACGGCATGGTGCTCTGGGAGTACCCGAACTTCCGTCAGCGGTTCATAACATTCCCGACCCTTTTTGCTCTCCAGTATCCTGATTTTGAAGAGGCACGGGCCAATCTGACCGATCAGGTCAAGCTCAAGTTCAAATCAATTCCGGGTGTGAACCGTGCATTTACACAGACCGAAACATCTTTCATAAAGAGTTCGAAGCCGGTCTCAGCCCTTTACAACAAGCAGTTTGCCGAAATGTCATCCTTCCTTCAGTATTTCCGTAATCCGTTTGATGACAAAAAGGCCAAGCAGACCGGTAACCCTCCTCCGATTGTAAAGGAGAACGTCTCTTCGCCAATGCCCCAGGCTCCTGTCGCAGCACCGCCGCAGCAGACTCCGCTTGCACCTGCAGCAGTTCAGGGCAAACCGGTGCCGCGCGAGTTCGAGCCGGTGAAGCCGCTTGATCCGGGCACGCAGCTTATTAAGGAGCCGGAAATTAAGTAAGTGGTTTTTGGTTGAGTGGTTGAGTGGTAAAAAAAAGAGCCCCGGCGGATATTCCGTCGGGGCTCTTTTTTGTCTTTAGTTAAAGAAGAATTACTTGGCAGCAGGAGCTGCCGGTGCTGCTGTTGGTGCTTCAGCAGGAGCTGCTTCTTTTTTTACGGTTTTTTTGGCTTTCTTTACTTTCTTAGCAGGCTTCTTGCTCTCTGCTTTTACAGGTGGGTGTCCTGGAGGCATTGCTGCAGGCTCTGCTGCGATAACTGCTGCTGCGAAAGAGAGAGTTGCGATTGCTGCTACGATCATGGAGATTGTCTTTTTCATTTGATGACTCCTTTTGTGAGTTTGTTTGCTGCTCTTGTCTTTTATTTAGCAGTATCTGTGCCATGTACTCAAGTGGCTGTAATGCCGGGAGATTTGGTCTTAGCGGGTTTTTGCAAAAAATTAATCTGCCTTATTAGCTCCAGCCTCTACCGCAAATGGGGTAGGGGGCCGTTTGTATCCTGTCGGTACCTCTCCGCATGATAAGAACTCCTTACGTACGGTGCACTCTCTACATGGGTGAAACCCATTGCCAGGGCAGAATCACGAAGCTCTTCAAACCTTGAAGGCTCAATGTATTCGGCCACCGGGTGGTGGTTTCGGCTTGGGGCCAGGTACTGGCCGATGCTTAAAAAATCGCAGCCGGTCTGCCTGATATCTTCCAGTGTGGAGAGCACTTCCTCCGCGGTTTCGCCAAGTCCGAGCATGATGCCGGTTTTTGTCGGGATAGTCGGGGCAATCCTTTTTGCCGCAGCCAGAAGCTCCAGAGAGCGCCTGTAATCGGCACCTGCCCGGATTGAGTAGAGCCGTGGCACGGTTTCGATATTGTGGCCGAGAATGTTCGGCCCGGCGGCAAGGATGGTTGCAACGCTGGCCGTATTACCTTTGAAGTCGGGGACGAGCAGCTCGATCACGGTGTCAGGCGACAGGTTGCGGATGGCTGCAACCGTCCTTGCAAAATGCTCTGCCCCCCCGTCAATCAGGTCATCACGGGTGGGGCTGGTGATGACGACATGTCGCAGGGATAGTTTTAACACAGCTTCTGCAACCCTTGACGGTTCATCGTGGTCAAGTGCTGACGGTGGATTTGACGAGACATTACAGAAGGTGCAGCTTCTGGTGCACTCTTTTCCCATAATGAGAAAGGTTGCCTGCTTCTGGCTGAAGCACTCCGAGATGTTCGGGCATGAAGCCTCGCGACAGACGGTGTTCAGCTGCAGGGAGCCGAGGAGGCGATCCATTTCAAGGTGCTCTTTTGTCGAGACTTTTTTCTGTAACCAGTGGGGCTTGCGGCGTATCTGCACTTATTTTTTCTCCCATATTATTCCATATTGACTTGAAGACGATGTTGGCAGAAAGTAGCATATTCCAAAGGCAGGAGCAAATCTCATAGAGATGAGGTAGCCATGAACCGTCAGTTCTCTCCGCGCAAAGTCTATGTTGCTGCATCCTGGATGGCTCCGGTAGGCAGATATACCGGCACAGAGCTGGAAAAACTCTCCTTTTTGCAGATGGCGGCCAAAGCCTCTGCAGTATTCAGTGATACCTCCATAAAGCAGAAGGATATCGAGGCAGTCGTTGTCGGTAGCCAGAATCCCGGTGCTTTTTCAGGGGTTGATAATACTGCCGCCAAGATTGCCGGAGTGCTTGGCATTTCCGGGGCAAAGTCGGTGCTGATCGATACGGCATCCTCATCGGGTGCCTCTGCCGTGGAGTATGCCTATCTGCAGATCGCTTCCGGGCGCTGCGACCATGTAATTGCCCTTGGCATCCAGAAAATGAGTGACGCAGATACGCTGGAGGCAACCAGGATCGTTGCCGGGGTGATTGACCGTGATGAGGCCGAATACGGCCTTTCCATGCCTGCCTGCGGTGCCCTCGTGGCCAGATCGCTGATCGAGCGCCTCAAGCTCACCCCCGATGAATGGACTGCCTTTTCAGCACTGCTGACCCAGAGAGCACACCGTTTTGCAGCGAAGAATCCCCATGCCCACCTCAAATATGAGATCCCTGTTGCCGAGTACTATCGCCAGATCGCCAGTGGCAAAAACTACCTCTACTGGTCACCGCTCCGCCTCCATGATTTCTGTCCCATGTCCGACGGGGTTGCCTGCGTCGTTCTGACCTCAAAACCCCATGAAGTCATGATCGCCGGAGTCGGCAGCGCGACCGATATCCCCACCATCGCCGACCGGCTCTACTTCCATTCTTTCCCTGCCACGGTCAGGGCTGCGGCAGAGGCTTACGGAATGGCCGGGATCAAGGATATACGGAGCTTTGCCGGGGAAATCCATGTGAACATGCACGACCCGTTCAACGGCTTTGGCCCCATAAACATGGTGGATCTCGGTCTGGTGCCGAAAACGAAGCTGGTGGCGGCTCTGCTTGACGATGCCATCACCGGAGAAAAAGGGATGTTCCCGACCAACCTGACCGGAGGACTCAAGGGGCGCGGCCATCCCCTTGGAGCAACCGGCATGATCCAGGTGGTTGAGAATCACCAGATGCTGCTGTCACGCCGCTTCAAGGCAGGGCTTTCCCATTCCATCGGCGGACCGATCAATAATAATGTCGTCATTCTGCTGGAGAGACGCGAAAGCTACAATGCCAGGAGCCCCAAATCCTTCAAACCGTGGGGGCTGCCGTCTCTGGGTGCGCTGAAACCGGAGAGCGCCTGTCTTGACAGGATAGTCGGTGACAAAGGGATTGAGGGTACATTTGTCATTTCCACAACCCGATTCCACCACAAAAGCGGTGAACCGCTCAATTCGATCATCCTGATATCCTGTCGCACCGGGTCGGGTAAGTTCAAGTTTCTGCTTGGTATCGACGGGGAGCACCATAACTCTGTCAGAGACCTGAAAAAGGGGGACAGCGTCCTTGTCGAGCGATCCGGCGACACTTTCCTCATAAACAGCATACCGGCAAAACGTCTCTATCAAAGGACAATTGACGGCCTGGTCGAGATGGCAGGGAGCGGCTGGCGCAAAATTAGAGGCCGAAAATCTTCAGAAAACTCCCCCTAATTGATTTACAAACAAAATAGTTTGCCTTAAAGTAATCAGCTCTTCGACAGGAGTAATAATCATGGAACAGCTAAAAAGTACACCACTCACTTCGCATCACCGCGCACTTGGCGCACTCATGGCCCCTTTTGGCGGCTGGGACATGCCGATCCAGTACGAAGGGATCATCGCCGAGCATCGCGCCTGCCGCGACCAGGCGGCTCTTTTCGATATCTGCCACATGGGAGAGTTCATCTTCAGCGGCGACATTGTCAAAGACGGTCTGGAGGATGTCTTTACCTTTTCAGTTGCCTCCATACCGGTCGGCCGCTCGAAATACGGTTTTCTCCTCAATGAAGCCGGCGGCATCATCGATGACCTGATCGTCTTTCGTCTGGCAGAGGACAAGGCAATGATCGTTGTCAATGCGGCAACCGCTGATAATGATTTTGAGGTCATCGGGAGCAGGCTCAAAGGTGGCGGACTTGCCAATGTGACAGGTGTCACTGGCAAACTTGACCTGCAAGGCCCCCATTCAAGGGTCGTCATGGAGAGGCTCTTTGGTGCTGCAGGATCAAATCTCCCCTATTTCAAATTTACCACGGCGAAGATTCTCGGCTTCGAGGCGATCGTCAGCAGAACCGGCTACACCGGCGAGCTGGGCTACGAAATATTCATCCCCAATGAGAAGATTGTCGAGCTTTGGGAGCTGATTCTTTCCGATGATCGGGTTAAGCCCGCCGGTCTGGGTAGCCGTGACCTGCTCCGCCTTGAAGTCGGCTACAGCCTCTACGGCAGCGACCTCAGCGAAACCATCACCCCGCTTGAAGCAGGGCTTGAGAGTTTTGTCAACTTCGACAAGGAGTTCATCGGCAAGGGTGCGCTGCTATCCCAGAAGCAGAGCGGGCTCACAAGAGTCAAGGTCCCCTTCAAGGTAGGATCAAGGCGCTCGCCCCGCCATGACTACACCATCATGAGCGCTGGCGAAAACGTCGGCATCGTTACCAGCGGCGCATTTTCACCCATGCTCGGCTGCGGTATCGGCATCGGCTTTGTGCCGCCAAATCTGGCGACACCCGGCACGCCGCTCACAATCTGCCACGACAAGGTTTCAATGGAGGCTGAAGTCTGTAATCTTCCGTTCTTCAAGGGTGGGTCACTGAGAAGCTAATACCTTTGACATCTAAAACCAACCCCCCTCAATCCCCCCTTAACAGGGGGGAGGTTAGATTTGAAGTCTCCCCTGTCAAGGGGAGATTTAGAGGGGTTTGCAGTTAAAAGCAGACCAATATTTGAGGAGATTACTATGAGCTATTTTTTCAGCAAGGAACATGAGTGGGTCAAGGTAAGCGGCACTACGGGAACTGTCGGGATCAGCGAGCATGCTGCCCATGAGCTTGGCGACGTAACCTTTGTGGAACTGCCCCAGGTCGGCAAGGTCGTGAAGCAGTTCGGAGGCCTTGCGGCCATTGAGTCGGTAAAGGCTGCCAGCGATATCTATGCACCGGTCTCGGGTAAGGTCATTGCCATCAACGAAACCCTCGAAAACACTCCGGAAGTTGTCAACGAATCAGCCGAAGAATCAGGCTGGATCTGCGTGATCGAGATGTCCGATCCTTCCGAGGTTGAGCAACTGATGACCAAAGAGGCTTATGACGCATATTTGAAGGGGCTTTAGGCTAAAGGCTGAAGGCTGAAGGTTAAAGACAAAGGAATTTTACCAATGAGCTACTGTCCAAATACGGAAAATGAGCAACGGGAAATGCTTGCCACCATCGGCATTTCGTCTGTTGAAGGTCTTTTTGATGCAATACCGGCGGCACTTCGTGCCACCAGTTTCGACCTGCCGGAGGGAATGTCCGAATTCGAGACCTATGACCGGATGAAGGAGCTTGTCGCTGCCAATACAGCTGACACTGTCAACTTTATCGGCGGCGGTTTCTACGACCACATCATCCCGGCTGCCGTTGATCACCTCTCCGGAAGAGCCGAGTTCTACACCGCCTACACCCCCTACCAGCCGGAGTGCTCACAGGGGACGCTGCAGGCGCTGTTCGAATACCAGACATCCATCTGTCGCCTCACCGGGCTCGATGTCTCCAACGCCTCTCTCTACGACGGTGCCACTGCCTGTGCAGAAGCTGCCATGATGGCTCTTCGTGTCACCGGCAGAAACAGGCTTCTTCTCGATGCCTGTGTCAGCCCGTTTTCAAGGCAGGTACTGAAGACCTATCTCTACAATCTTGATGTTGAGATCATCGAAATCGATCCGTGCGACGGCGCTCTTGACAGGGCGAAGCTGACAGCGCTGCTTGATGACACTGTTGCCGGAGTTCTGGTGCAGAACCCTAACTTCTTCGGCAGGGTGGAGGATTTCACCGCCATCAGCGAAGAGGTTCACGCCAAAGGTGCCCTGCTCATCGCTTCGGTCTATCCGCTCTCCCTCGGTATGCTCAATTCCCCGGGCGAGATGGGTGTCGATATCGCCATTGGTGACGGCCAGTCCCTTGGCAATCCCCTTTCTTTCGGTGGCCCATCGTTTGGTTTCATTGCGGCGAAGAAAAAATTCATCAGGAACATGCCGGGCAGGATCGTCGGCGAGACCGTTGATAAAAACGGCCAGCGCGGCTATGTGCTCACATTGCAGGCCCGGGAGCAGCATATCAAGCGGCACAAGGCCACCTCCAACATCTGTAGTAACCAGGGGCTCTGTGCCCTGCGCGGTCTGATATTCCTCTCCCTCATGGGGAAAACCGGGCTTGAG
The DNA here is from genome assembly GCA_013377075.1 of Geobacteraceae bacterium. Taxonomy (GTDB): domain Bacteria; phylum Desulfobacterota; class Desulfuromonadia; order Geobacterales; family DSM-12255; genus VEOV01. The sequence goes on from JACABD010000027.1 coordinate 49,243, forward strand.
GAGATGGCAACTCTCAACTTTGACAAGGCCCAGTACGCCAAGGCCCTTCTCTCCAGCATCTCCGGTGTCAAGGTTCTGCCAGGGGCGACTTTTAACGAATTCACCCTGCTGCTGCCAAAGGCTGCGCCGCCGGTTGTTGCCAATCTTCTCAAAAAAGGGATTGCTGCCGGTCTGCCGGCCGGTGACTATTACAACGGTCTTGAAAACGGGCTCATTGTCACTGTTACCGAGAAGAGATCAAAAAGCGAGATAGACATGCTTGCCCAGGCCCTTCAGGAGGTGCTTTAAGTGGAACTGATATATGAAAAATCCGTCCCTGGCAGAAAAGGGGTAAAGCTCCCCGCCTCAGACGTGCCGACTGCAAAGCCCCTTGATCCCGCGCTTCGCAGGAATAAAGCTGCAGAGCTTCCGGAAATCTCCGAGCTTGATGCCGTGCGTCATTTCACCAACCTCTCCCGGCGCAACTTCTCGGTCGATACCAACTTCTATCCTCTTGGCTCCTGCACCATGAAGTACAACGCCAAGGTTCTTGAAAACGCAGCTGCTCTCTTTGCGCCGTTTCATCCGGCAACAGCGATCCTCCCCGGCGGCGAAGCCTTCTGTCAGGGGAGCCTCGGCATGCTTCACGATCTGGGATCACTCCTTGCCGAAATCACCGGCATGGACGAAGTCACCACCCAGCCTCTGGCAGGTGCCCACGGCGAGATGACCGGTATCCTCCTGGTTGCCGCCTATCATGCTGCCAAAGGGAACAAGGCAAAGAAACGCTATGTGGTTGTGCCTGACTCGTCACATGGCACCAATCCTGCTTCGGCAGCCATTGCCGGTTACGAGATCATCACCATTCCTACCGCACCCTATGGTGACATGGATCTGGAGCTGTTCAAGGCGGCCATGAACGATGAGGTGGCAGCGGTCATGATGACCTGCCCCAACACCCTCGGTCTCTTCAACCCGCACATCAAGGAGATCGCCGACATTGCCCACTCCTTTGATGCTCTCATGTACTACGACGGTGCCAACCTCAATGCCATCATGGGTAAGGTAAAGCCGGGTGATGTGGGCTTTGACGTTATCCATGTCAATCTGCACAAGACCTTCGGCACCCCCCACGGCGGCGGCGGACCCGGCTCCGGCCCGGTCGGCGTAAAAAAATCGCTGATTCCGTTTCTGCCGACCCCGCGCATCGTCAAGGAGGGTAACGGCAGATTCTCCATCGAAACAGCCAGGGAGCTGAGCATCGGCCGCACCGCCAACTTCTTCGGCAATTTCGGCGTCATGGCCAAGGCCTATGCCTACATCATCATGCTCGGCAAGGCAGGTCTGATCCAGGTTTCCGAGCAGGCAGTGCTCAATGCCAACTACATAAAAGAGCGTCTGAAAAAGTATTATGACCTCCCTTACGACATGACCTGCATGCATGAATGTGTCTTCTCCGCCTCAAAACAGGCCGAGAACGGCGTTCACGCCATCGACATTGCTAAATTCCTCATCGACAAGGGGTATCATCCGCCGACAGTCTACTTCCCTCTCATCGTCAAGGAAGCGATCATGATCGAGCCGACCGAGACCGAGAGCAAGGCGACCATGGATGCCTTCATCGAGGTGATGATCGAAGCGGCACAACAGGCCGAGACTGATCCCGGCTCATTTGCTGCCATGCCGCTCACCATGCCGGTCACCAGGCTGGATGAGACCAAGGCGGCGCGGGAACAGAACGTCTGCTGCGCCGGATAAGGCAACTACGTGAGATGTATTGAAAAAAGCACTCTGCGACAACCGCAGAGTGCTTTTTTTTGAGGTGAGTAATTTTCTAAAGAAACTGCCCGTACTGGAGTTAAAACTCCTCCCTTATCCGGCGCGGCGAGAAGCGCACCGCTATGATCCGCACCGCTGCCAGTGACAGCACCAGCGCAATCACCATTCCGACCTGCTCCCAGTCCATCTCCCTGTACCAGAACGACATGACCTCGGTAAGTATGACAACCAGCACCGTGTCAATTATGTAGGTCACCTTGACCCGCCCCTCGGTAAAGTAGGCAAGGGCGGTTCTCAGTACCTCCACCATGGCAAGTACGGTCAGGGTATCTATCAGGATTTTCCTGAAAAACTCGTGAAACTCCAGACTGGCAATCAGGCGCAATTCGTAGAATGTAAAACCTATCCCTGCCAGAATGGCGCAGAATATGGCCATGATCAGAAATGAAAGGAGCACACGGGCGGAGTTCTCGAAAAAACGTGTGATCTTGAGGTCAACAATATCGGCACTAAACATCAAATCTCCCATGCTACAGAGTCAAACTCTGAAAGCGGTTGTCAGGTACTTTCAGCGGGGTGAAAAGCGGATAATTATCATTTGTTGCTGCAAACTGGTGATGACATGCACTGCAGGTCAGCCCGTCCCGCTCCAGTCGTGTCCAGATTGTGTAGTTTGTGCTATCGCACCAGTCGCAGTGCCACAGGTAATAGTCGCCCATCGGCATAAGTTTCATAAATTGCCTCCTTATTCTTTCTCTTTGTTGGGGAAATGATAGCGAAGGAGTGTTTCAGAAGCGTGACAATGCCTGAATATTCTGGTTACAAAAGCGGGGCTGACTG
>JACABD010000028.1 GCA_013377075.1 Geobacteraceae bacterium
ATCTGCGGGATGACTGCCGTGCTTGTCAAAAAACCTGCAATGAGGCCGATCCAGGTAGCTTTCAAGCCCCCCCCTTTTTGCCCTTGAATTCACCGCACGCCCAGTCTACCTGGGACATCATCCCCCTGAAGATGGAGATTTCGCGGCTATCCAGCTCAGCCCTGGAAAGAATACGCCGTAAGGACATCATCAGGTGGGCCGGATTTTCCGGGTTCAGAAAACCTATTTTCAGAAGCACACTCTCCATCTGCCCGTACATGGCTTCTAGAGATTCACCAGGGGCAAGCTCGCGTACAGTTCTGTCAACGGCACCGCCCCTGCTCTTCATCAGCTCGTAGCAGAAAACAAGGACAGACTGGGCAAGGTTCATCGAGCCGTACTCAGACGATGTATCTATGGTCGCAAGCCATCTGCAGAGTGAGACTTCATGGGTCGTCAGGCCGCTGTCCTCACGGCCGAAAACGATGCAGCTCCTGTTCAGACCGCCATCAGCGGTGATCTTCATGGCAATCTCTTCAGGATTGAATATCTCCTGCCGGTACTTGCCATGTCTTCTGGTGGTGGCAATGGAAAGTGGCGAGTCGGCAAGTGCAGATTCGAGATCAGGATAAATCTCGGCTTTTTCAAGAAGATCCTTTGCCGAGACGGCAAACATGAGCGCTTCCGGGTGATCAAGCGGGCAGGGGTTCACCAAACGAAGGCTCGAAAGCCCCATGTTTTTCATGGCCCTGCAGACCATGCCGACATTTCCTGGGCTCTGGGGCTCAACAAGTACTATGGAGATATTGGAAATCATCAAAACTTTTCCTCTATAAAAAAACCGGCAGAGCATGATGCATTGCCGGTCCTATAAGTTTAAGGCAAACATAGCCTGCTATTTCTTGTGGCACCCCTTACAGATCACAGGCCCTTTTTCATTCAGGTCGTGACAGGGGATACAGACCTTGTGCGCTGTAGCCTCGCTCCAGCCGATAATCTTGCCGACCTTTTTGTCATGGCACTCCCAGCACTGGTTTTTTGCAATTTTCTGATGTTTGTGGTGGCTGAACTCCAGCTCCTTTTTGCCCATTTTCAACTTTATGATCTCAGGACCCGGATTTTCAGACTTTGCGGCCATTGCAAATGAGCCAAAGAGGAGGGATGCAATAACTGCTGCCAATAAAACGATTTGTTTACACATAAATATACCTCGTTCGTTATTTTCGCCGCTTTATAAAAAGCTTACTGCGGAACAAATTCTTTTTTATCACTGATTCGCTTCAGGGTAGCGGTAATAAGCCTTACCGCGGCATCAAGGTCAGTGAGATCAAGAACCTCGACAGGCGTATGCATGTAACGAAGCGGAATCTTCACCAGTGCGGTCGCTACCCCTCCCCTTGATATCTGCATCACGTTGGCATCGGTACCTGTAGCACGGGCAATGCCGGTAAACTGCACAGGGATTCCTTCCTTTTCAGCTGTATCAGCAAGAAGCTCGAAAAGGGCGTGATTGATATTTGCCCCCCTCGGAAGAATCGGCCCTTTGCCAAGTGCAACGTCACCGTTATGCTTCCTCTCAACATCGGGCTGGTCAGTGGCAAAATCCACCTCAACACAAATGCCGATATCAGGCTTCACATTGTAACAACTTGTTGTCCCACCCCTGAGGCCGATCTCTTCCTGAACTGAAGATACTCCGTAAAGGTCGCAGGAGAGTTTTTCAGTCAAGGCATGAACCTGCCTCAAAACCTCGGCAACAACAAAACTTCCTGCCTTGTCATCAAACCCTCTGGCAGTAACGCGGCTCCCATGGAGCGTTGAAAACTCGGTCGAGAAGGTTATCGGGTCACCAACCCTGACACGGCTTTCTGCCTCTTTCCGGTCAGATGCTCCGATATCGATATATTGGGCATCGAGCTTAACGACACTGTCTCTGTCTTTAGGCTCCATCAGGTGGATCGGCTTTTTACCGATGACGCCCCGAACAGTTCCTTGCTTTGCATGAATATTTACAATCAGACCGGCTGTAAGATGGGCATCAACCCCTCCGATTGCCGAGAAGTAGATAAACCCCTTGTCGTCAACATATCTTATCTGCAAGCCGATTTCATCACTGTGGCCTACAAGCATGACTCGTGGTGCACTATCAGAAACAGCCTGAATGTGGCCATAAACATTTCCCATCACATCGGTGGTGACGGTTGAAAACGGCTCAATGTATGACCTGAAGACGCGCTGAGCAGGCTGCTCATAACCTGACGGACTTGGCGCCTTCAACAGCTCCTGTAGAAACTCCAGTGACTCTTCTCTCATCTCTCCTCCGGATATATCAGAAACTACAACGGATATTTATTCATCTCTTCAGGAGTCATCCTCTCCAGCATCTCCAAAAGCCTCTTGTCGTCGTCAATATCAATATCAATATCTGCATCAATGCTCTGATCGACAAAAGATGAGGTGGAGAGAGCCTCTTCTGAAATTCCGACAGACAGTTTGTATCTGATTGCAGTAAGAAGTGCTGTAACCAGCTCTACCTTTACCTTTACAACCGCGCCGTCATAATCGAAACAGACAACAGCCGAATAACCGCTCCCGGCCCGGCCATCAATAAGTACAGCCACAACTTTCATTTCAAGGGTTTCAATCAGGGCTTCGAAAAGGTCTTTTTTTTCGCCACGGCCTGAAAACCGGCTGGTTATAAGATCTGCAGTAATGGAAAGCACATCCATCATTTCAAGCCAAAGAGGAAAGGTCGTTTCCTGGGACTCATCCTTGAAAAGTGCCAGCGGCTGTGTTGCATCAACCGTGAAGCCAACTATGTTAAGGTATCTGTATACAACTCTATTTGCGGACATATCCATCATTTTACCTTAAGCTCGCCAAGAAGTGAATTCTGGAGGTTTTTTATAATTTCAGGGAGTTGCATTGAACCTATCATGTCGATAGAACCGGCAAAATTCACAGTCCGGTTGCCTGAACTTCTGCCGAAAACCTGACCCTCTTTTTTACTTATCCCCTCAACCAGCACCTCAACTCCACTGCCCACAAAGCGGCTCTGCACCCCTTTAGTCAGACTGCTCTGAAGAGCCATAAGACGCTTCAACCTTTCGGACTTTTCACTCTTTGATGTTTCGTCAGGAAGAGAAGCAGCCTTTGTCTCAGGGCGCGGAGAGTAGACAAATGAATAAGTGTCAGAGTAACCCACTTCTTTCATCAGCGAGAGCGATTGACTAAAGTCGTCTTCAGTCTCCCCCGGGAAACCGACAATTATGTCGCTCGTTACGAGGATATCAGGTCTTATAAGTTTCAGTCTCTCAATTCTGTTCATGTACTCAGAACGGGTGTAACCCCGGTTCATCAAGGCAAGAATCCGGTCACTACCTGACTGAACAGGTAGATGTATATGTGAACAGAGCTTTTCGACATCGGCAAAACAGTCAAGAAGCGGATCAGACATGTCTTTGGGATGGGATGTCATGAAACGAATCCGCTTTATGCCGCTGACTTTTGCAACATCTCTTATCAGCCGGGAAAAATCAGTGCCGTAGCCACCTTTTCTGCCATAGGAGTTTACGTTCTGACCGAGCAGCGTCACCTCTCTCACCCCGGCATCAGCGGCTTTAGCAACTTCATTTAGTATATCCGACCTTTTTCTGCTGACTTCGCGTCCCCTTACATAAGGGACAATACAGTATGAGCAGTAGTTATCACACCCCTGCATAATGGTAACTGTACGGGTAATTCCGGAGATACCGCCATGGTCAGGGAAAAGATCGAAACGGCTGCTGTCATCGATGAACGCGGTTTCAGAGAGCCTTTTACCTGACTCTGCCTGAGTGACTATCTGCGGCAGGAGGTGAAGATTGTGGGTGCCGAAGACAAAGCTTAAGTGAGGAATCTTTTTAAGAAGTTTTTCCCCCTCCTGCTGAGCAACACAGCCGCCGACACCAATGAGAAGATCGGGATTCTTCTTCAGTTCACCCTTCATGGTAAGCAGAATACCATAAACCCGGTCCTCAGCCTTTGCACGGACACTACAGGTGTTTACAATAACCATGTCTGCGTCAGCAACTGTAGAAACTGATTCATAACCGACCGTGTGCAGCATCAAGAGGATCTTTTCAGAATCGCTGACATTCATCTGACAACCGAACGTCATTATATGTACTTTTTTCTGCTTCATTAAACCTCTACCCTTATAAAACAAGAAAAGAAATTGTACGCAATATCCTTTTAATTAGTCAACAGGTTTCCCCGTTTCAAAGCATTATCAAAACTTAAGCAGCCTTTTTTTGATTGACAATATAGCAGAGCAGGTGATATAGAAATTCATTCAAATCTAAACTTCAAAGCATTCATATATCAATCGGAGGTGCAGTTTGGCACATCACAAATCAGCTCTTAAGCGTATCAAGCAGAACAAGGTAAAAAATGCTAGAAACAAGCATGTCCGCACTACCCTCAAAACTTTCGTAAAAAGGGTTCGTGAGGCAGTAGCAAGCAAAGATGTCAACGCTGCTAAAGAGGCTCTTGCCGCAGCGATTCCTGTAATCGACAAGACTGCTACCAAAGGTGTAATTCACAAGTCAAACGCTTCCAGAAGTGTTTCAAGACTTGTTAAACTCGTAAACACACTCGGCTAGAGTTTTAGAAATATCCGAACTAAAAGGGAAAGGGCTTGTGCCTTTTCCCTTTTTCTTTTCCCGTCATTTTTTAAGACATATGCTGAAAAGCAGCATGTCAAAAAGGGTGGCAGGTTTTCCTCCGCTTTTTAAGCCCATATCCGCCTCATGCAGAAGGACAAATATTTTTCTGTACTCAGCCATCACAAACTTTTGCGCCTGAGAAATCATCCCCTTAAGAAAGTACGGATTCACCTTCACTTTTCTACTTATTTCATCATGGGACACTTTTTTATCAAGAAGTTCACGTATCATGCAGAGCTGCCTGAAATGCCTTGCCAGCGCCCCGACCAGCATGTATGGCGCATCTGCATCACGAAGAAGCATCTGAAGCTGCCTTGCACCTTTTTCGAGACTCCTGACACCCAAAGCATTAGCCAGTTCGAAAACAGTATCGGTCTTGGTGTCGGAAACAATCGCCTTGACGTCATCAACTGAAATCATTCCCCTTGTACCGACATAGGACGATAATTTTTCAACCTGGGAAACAATCTCCCGTAGACTGTTTCCGCAGCAGTAGACAAGAAAGTCGGCTGCAGCCGGATCTATCCTCTTCCCATGGGATTCAGACTCACGCCTGACAAACCCCGGGAGTTGATCATCCTTCATTTTTTTAAATTCAACAAGCAGGTCTGATTTTTTCAACTCCAGAAAGAACTTGCGGCGCTGGTCAATTTTGCTCGCCAGAAAAATCAGGCAGGTTAGAGGGGAAGGAGAACTCACATACGCCATAAGCTGCTCAAGCTGCTCAGCCTGAAGCTCTTCCGCGCGTTTGACAAGGATGACACGCCTATCTGCAAACATCGGCAGAGTCATGGCATTGTCAACAATCTGCTCGGCCTTGCACTCTTTTCCGTATAGCGTTGTAAAGTTGAAGTCCTTGAAGTCCGGGGAAACAAGCTTTTCCACCAGACGACTTACCGCACGATCTGCAAGAAACTCTTCCTCACCGTAAATAAAGTAAAGGGGAGCAATCTCCCCTTTACTGACAGACCTTTCGAGATCTTCAGGCTTCATATACCCCCTAGAACTTCTGGTTCATCCTGGCGACAAGCAATTTAGCCGCATTGGCACAGGCAGCTGACACGGCAGCATCATGGGCGTTTCGCATAAAGGCAAGGTCCGTATTAGCCGGGTATCCCTGCCTTATCACCTCTTCGCCTTTCCAGATGACCTTGTTGCTCTTTCGCTCTACCAGTGTAGCCTGTACAGTCATCACCAATGTGTAATACATGACCGTGTCGTGACCGGAAAAGGCAGTCCCACCTGTTGACAGCGACAGAATCTCTCCCGAGAGAGTATAATCTGAGAGCTCTCCATCAATCTTTCCACCCCTGGATACCAAGGTGCTGACAAAGGCCTGACGGAGCTCTGCTTCTACATTGGGCTGGTAGGTGCGATTGGTAAACATGGCAACATACAATGACCTGTCTGCAGGAATTACAGAGTCTTTTACAACGTTAGAGTAACCGCAACCATACAGCATCGGCATAACTAAAAGAGACGCAAGTATAAGAAGTCTTTTCACGCTACACCACTATATTGAGGAGCTTGCCAGGGACATAGATTATCTTCCTGGGAGTTTTGCCATCAAGATGCACAACCACTTTTTCATCACCAAGAGCGAGGCTCGTAACTGACTCCTCAGTAGCATCAACAGGAACTGTCACCCTGCCTCGCAACTTTCCGTTTACCTGAACAACAATCAGCAGCTCTTCATCAGCAGCAGCGTCCGGATCAAATGATGGCCATCCTGCCTTTTCTATACCTCCTTCATGGCCGACCTTTTCCCAGAGTTCTTCAGCAAAATGGGGCACGAATGGATACAGAAGAAGAAGTGTACTCTCAATGGACTCTTTCATAAGAGCAGCGTTTTGTGGCAGATTTTTCTGTGAAAAAGCCTGTATCCCATTCACAAGCTCCATTACTGCCGAGATAGCCGTATTGAAATGGAAACGCTCGTCAATGTCCGATGTTACCTTTCTTATTGTCTTGTGAACAAGCCGCCTTAGTGATCTTCCTTCGTCAGAAAGGCCAGACACGTCGACTTTTGGCGCATTGCTGATGAAAGGAAGAATCTCGGCCGAGAGTTTCCATAATCTGTTAAGAAACCTGAAACTGCCGTCAACCCCCTGGTCGTTCCAGTCAAGGTCCTTCTCCGGTGGTGCAGCAAACAGAGAGAACAACCTTGCCGTATCAGCCCCGTACTTTTCGATCAGATTGTTCGGGTCAACCACGTTCCCCTTAGATTTGCTCATCTTTGCGCCGTCTTTTATCACCATCCCCTGTGTGAGCAGATTGGTAAAGGGCTCATCAACAGTTACATAGCCAAGATCCCGCAGAACCTTTGTGAAAAAGCGTGCATAAAGAAGGTGCAGTACGGCATGTTCGATGCCGCCAATGTACTGATCGACAGACATCCAGTACTTTACTTTTTTCTTATCCAGCGCACCCTCAAGGTGGTCAGGAGAGCAGTAGCGCAGGAAGTACCATGACGACTCAACAAAGGTATCCATTGTGTCTGTCTCGCGACGTGCATCAATACCGCAGATCGGGCACTTTACATGGACAAATGAGTCAACCTTGGCAAGGGGACTGCCACCATCACCTGCAAACTCGATATCGAGCGGCAGAACAACAGGAAGATCCTTTTCCGGGACAGGAACTGTGCCGCAGACATTGCAATAGATTACAGGTATGGGGTTCCCCCAGTAGCGTTGCCTTGAAATTCCCCAGTCCCTGAGCCTGAAGTTGACGGTTTTCTTACCCAGGTTTTTGCTCTCAAGCCAGTCAGCAATCCTCTCCTTTGCTTCAAGACTGCTGATACCGTCAAATCCGGCAGAGTTAGCCATAATGCCAGGCTCGGTATAGGCTCCGGTCATTGTTGCAGGATCCAGATGCTCTCCTTCAGGCTGAATTACGACCTGCAGGGAGAGATTATATTTGCGTGCAAACTCAAAATCCCGCTGATCATGGGTCGGAACGGCCATAACTGCGCCGGTGCCGTAATCAGTAAGGACAAAATTGGCAAGATAAACCGGGATCTTCAGGCCGGATGCAGGGTTTATGCAGTAAGAGCCGGTAAAAACACCCTCTTTCTCAAAATCATCGGCAGTCCGCTTGACCTTGTCGGTAGACTTTACCTTTTCAATAAAAGCCTCAACTGCCGAAAGATTATCAGGAGTTGTCAGAGTCAGTGCCAATGGATGCTCAGGTGCAAGGGACATGAATGTCGCACCAAAAATCGTATCCTGCCTGGTCGTAAATACTTTTATGGCGCCATTGCCGCTCTCCAGAGGGAAATCTATTTCGCAGCCGATACTTTTACCAATCCAGTTGCGCTGCATCGTCAAAACTCTTTCAGGCCACCCGGGAAGATTTTCGGTGCAGGCAAGAAGCTCTTCGGCATAATCGGTAATTCTGAAAAACCACTGCTCAAGCTCTTTCTGGTTAACCTCGGTGTCACAACGCCAGCAGCCGCCATCTTCTACCTGCTCATTGGCAAGAACGGTTTCACAAGATGGGCACCAATTTACAAACGAGCTTTTTTTATAGGCCAGACCGCGGCTGAACATTTCGAGAAATATCTTCTGTTCCCAGCGATAGTAGGAGAGATCACAGGTGGCAAGCTCCCTGTCCCAATCGTATGAAAGCCCCATACGCTTCAACTGGCCACGCATATAGTCGATATTCTCTTTTGTCCACTTGGCCGGATGGGTCTTGTTCTGGATTGCAGCATTTTCAGCAGGCATACCAAAGGCGTCCCAACCCATGGGATGAAGCACGTTAAAGCCCCGCATCCTCTTGAAACGGGCAACCACATCACCTATTGAGTAGTTCCTGACATGCCCCATATGAATTCTGCCGGAGGGATAAGGAAACATCTCAAGCAGATAATATTTTTCCCTGGACGTATCTTCAGTAACCTTGAAACTCTTTTCAGCTTCCCACTTATTCTGCCATTTCTGCTCAACGGCAGACGGGGTATATCTCTCTTCCACTATATCCTCCTGAATTTAACCTTTAACCTTTTAGCTGAGCCTTATTCATATTCCGGCGGTTTGTGACAACGGTCACAGTTGTTCGGGTCGCTTGTTGAAAATGCCATTGCATGACCATGACAGGCCCCACATGACTTTCCGACGTTCATATTGGCCATGGTTACCGGTTTTCTGTTAACACTGGCCGGAACAATTGTGTAGTGACAGTCACCACAGCGGTATCCTCTCCCCATATGCACTTTGTGGCTGAAAGTAACAGTCTCCACATTTTTCTTGGGGGGGAAATCATACCTGATTGACTTGAGCACCGGATGACACTTTTGACAGTTGTCCTTAACCGTAAAAGCATCTGTCCCATTGTGACAAAGTCCGCAGGATAATCCATTTTCCATATCCGTCATTGAGTAACGACGTGTCTGTCCTGACGGCACAAAAGTTTTGTCGTGGCAGTCGTTACATCGATAGATACCTGTGTGAAATTTATGACTGAAGAGTGCTCCTGAATCCCTGAACTGTATCTCCTTTGTCGGGTGGCACCTGTCACAGGTTGCCTTGACAGTAAAAGCCGTCTTGCCGTCATGACAGGCACCACAGGAACTTCCAGCCTCCATCTGCGACATAGTATGGCGCTTTGACTCTTTGCCGGTCGGAAATATCGAGTAGTGGCAATCCTCACACTTGTACAGCTCTGTATGAAACTTGTGGCTGAATATTGTCGCGCCCGTCTCCTTCACAGGAAAACTTATCTCTTTTGTTGTCTTGTGACAACGTCCGCAATCCCCTTTTACAGAAAATGCGAGATATGCATCATGGCAGGCACCGCATGACCTGTCCTTCTCCATCTCGGCCATTGAAAAGCGCCTGTTCAGACTGTCTGGAGTAAAAAAAGCGTTGTGACAGTCACTGCAGCTGTACATTTCCAGATGGCGAAGATGGGGGAATCTGGCATCAGCGGCAAAGGAGATCTCCTTTACCGGATGACATTTGCTGCAATCCTTGGCGACTGAAAAAGCGGTTTTGCCGTCATGACATGCTCCGCAGGATTTCCCCTTCTCCATCTGAGCCATGCTGAAACTTTTTCTCTGCACGCCTGTTTTGAAGATCCTGTTGTGGCAGTCGTCACACTTGTAAACAGCTGTATGAAACGAGTGACTGAATTCTACTTTTCCGGCATTGGGTAGATTAAAAATGATATTTTTGGTTGTTGAATGGCACCTGTCACAGCTTCCGTTTACGCTGAAAGCTATATTGGCATCATGACAGGCCCCACAGGAGAGATCCTTGTCCATCTGCTCCATGTTATACCTGCGACTCCCCTTGCCTCCTGTAAAAATGCCGCTATGGCAGTCAGTGCAGACATACATCTTCTTCACGGTGTCAGTATGAATTTTGTGGCTGAACTTTGCCGGAACTTTTGTAAAGCTGACATCAGGCAGACCCAGGTGACACTTCTGGCAATCACCCTTTACTGAAAAAGCATCTCTGGAATTGTGACAGCCGCCGCATGACCTGCCTGTTTCCATATCGCGCATCAGGTATCTTTTGCTGTTTGGACCGGCAACGAAAAGCTGGCTGTGACACTGGGTGCACTGAAAACCTGCGTCAAGATGGAATTTGTGATTGAACAGAGCATCTGCGTCAAAAGTAATATCTTTAACAGCATGACACTTTGTACAGCTGCCTGTTACACTGAATGCAGCCTTGCCGTCATGACAACCACCGCATGAAACTCCGCGTTCCATCTCCTTCATGGTGACATGTTGATTTGTGCCATCAGCCTTGAACAGCTTAACATGGCAGTCAGTGCAGCTAAAGAGAGCAAGATGGAACTTGTGACTGAAAATAACTGTACCGAAGTCTGGGATCTTTATCGAAATTTCTTTAGTGAGGTGACAAGTGCCGCATTCGGAAAGACCAAAAGCTTGTACCTTGTTATGACACTGACCGCAAGACTTCCCCTTCTCCATATCCGTCATCGTATATGTCGGATTTTTTTCACCGATCTTGAACAGTGAATTATGACAAAGGGTACAATTACTGCCGAGCTTCTTCAAGTGCGGATCATGAGGAAAGGGGACCGTCCCGACACTATCGGTCTTGATTGCGGCGCTTTTGTAATCTTTTGCATACATAACGGCAGGGATTATTCCCATTAAAAACACCGTCAGAATGATTCTTCTCAATGATTTCTCCATAGCTCCGACAGTTTAGACAATCTTTAGAAGCTGCTTTGCTACATCAAGAATTCTGTTCGGCTGAATCGGCTTTGTAATATAGTCGTTTGCACCAAGAGCAAGTGCCCTCTGACGATCCTCCTGGGCCCCTTCTGTCGTTATGACTACTATCGGGACGCCTTTCTGGTTTGCATCTTCGCGAACAAGACTGATCAGCTTCAGGCCATCCATTACCGGCATATTGATGTCTGTAAAAATCATATCGAATTTTTCAGCCGAGATCTTCTTCAGACCGTCAACACCGTCACCGGCCTCAACAATCCTGACACCCCTAATTCTTTTGAGTGCAAAAGAGATCAACTGGCGCATGGTAGGAGAGTCTTCAACTATCAGTATATTAATATCTGCCATGATAAAACCCCTCTGATGGTATTGTTTTCAACTACCCTACTTTGTAAGCAGGTCTATGAACCCCTGAATTGTCGAGAGTCTGCGTTCCGAATCCGAGTAGAGCCTTGCACCGAATATGGCTGTAGCAGCGTGACCCGCAAGGAGTGTAAAGAGCTCGTAGTCGACCTGTGCGAATCTCTCCTTCTGAACAAGGAGCTTGTATATAGCCAGAACACCGATAACGTGCTCTTTTATCTTCAAAGGGACACATACCATAGGGCTGAGAATATCCCTGTTATAGGTCTCAATATCATCGGCAAAATAACTCTCGCCACTCAGAAGAGTCTGGCCTATAAGTCCGCTGCCAAGCTTTACCGGAGGGATATCCTCACGATCAAGGCCTTCGCAGGCAACCGCACTCAAGACACCTGTTTTTTCATCGAGAAGCATGAGTGAAAACTCTTCGGCGCCAATCAGATTGATAACAATCTCCATGATGATCTGGAGAACCTCTCTGAAATCAAGTGTCGAATGGAGTTGGTAGCTGGCAATGTAAAGATTTGCCAGATTATTGTTCTCAGCCTCAATTTCTATATATCTGTTGGCAAAATCCTGATTTTCATCCTCTACCTTTTGAATACGGTTGAGGATATCCTGCTTCTCCTGCTCAAGCTCCTTAATACGGTTTAAAAGAGCATGATTCTGCTCCCCATCGCCCTGAACAGCGTGCCCAGCCAGAGAATTCTCCATTTCAAGGAGACGAAATCTGAGCCGTTCATTCTCCTTAAGCAGATCATGGGTAAACTCTGTCCCCTTCTTGAAGGCCTGAAGAAACTCTTCCGCCCTCCCTCTAAGTCCTGTTTCCTCTTCAATCATATCTCAAGCACCTCCTGTCATCTGAATCCACATAATTCCAATATTTTTTCTGCCATCTGATCGAGATTAACAATCTTGTCCACAACTCCAGTTGCGATAGCCTCGCGCGGCATTCCAAAGACAACCGCTGACTCTTCAGACTCAGCAAGTACAACACCACCTGCCTCTTTAATCTTTCTTACACCGAGGCTGCCGTCGTTTCCCATCCCGGTAAGGACAACCGAAAGAGCACGGGCTCCGTAAACTCTGGCAACCGAGGCAAGCATCGCATTTACTGATGGGATATACTTCTCATCTTTTGACGGGCTCTTCAAGCGGATGACCACCTGATCCCGCACCTGCACTGTTATCATGTTCATGCCGCCCGGAGCAACAAGAACCTGATTCGGAGAGAGAATATCGCCGTCAGACGCCTCTTTTACCTCAAACGGAAGCATCCTGTTGAGCCTTTCGGCAAATGTCCTGGTAAAGCCGGAAGGCATATGCTGAGAGATCAGAATAGTAAAAGGAAGCTTGCCGGGCATCTGGGACAAAATCTTCTGAAGAGCTGGCGGACCACCCGTAGAAGCACCGATAGCCAGAACTTCAAACTTCTGACATACCCCCCTTGGAAGCCTGGCAACTTTCCTAATCGGGAGATTTTCCACCTGAGGAACAGGTCTTGTCCTGTTCTTAAGTCCCTGAAGATTCAGGTTCAGCAGGCTGCCTACCTTTTGTTGCAGTTCGTCCCTTATCTCAAGAAGCTGATCTGAAAGTGCCCGTCTTGGCTTTGCCACAAAATCAACAGCACCAAGTTCGAGAGCCTTGAACACACGGTCGTCATCGCTATGGGAACTGACAACAATAACCGGCGCAGGACAGGCTGTCATGATAATCCTGAGCAGCGTAAATCCATCCATACCGGGCATTTCCAGATCCAGTGTTATCAGATCCGGACGAAGGTCCATTGCCTTCTTAAGCCCCTCTTCACCATTAACGGCATAACCGATTACCTCAACCACCGAAATCTCTTCGAGCAACTTGACGATAGTCCGCCTGCTGTAAGCTGAATCATCTATAACCAGAACCCTTACCCGGCTCATTTTACCACCGAACCGGAAAGCAAGGGCTTTTCATAGACCATATCGTTCTTGAAGTGCCTGAGTTTGAAGGCTGTGGTTATATTCATAAGAGATTCTGAGTGCCCTAAAAGGAGAAACCCTCCAGGATGAAGAGTTGTATAAAAGTGCTCTATGACCCGTTTCTTAGACATAATATCAAAATAAATTATTACGTTACGGCAGAAAATCAGATCCATCTTGCCAAGAAACAGAAATTTGTTTGAATCATAAAGATTGAGCCTGCTGAAAGTAACTATTTCACGGATACGGTCATTGACCCTGTAACCGCCATCCTGTTCATGGAAATAACGGCTCTTGAAGTGAGGTTCTGTCACCCTGAAAGAAGAGTTGCCGTACACCCCTTTTCTTGCATGATGAAGGACTCTCTGACTGATATCTGTTCCTATGATCTCTATCTTCCAGCCGGCAAGAGCCGGCATTTCAAGAAGAAGTATGGCAATCGTGTAGGGCTCTTCCCCTGTGGAGCAGCCTGCACTCCATATCCGCAGGGTTTTATCACCGTTTTTTATTTTTGCCGCGATCAGTTCAGGGATGATCTCTTCCGTAAAGGCTTTCAACTGGAATGACTCACGGAAGAAGTAGGTCTCATTTGTTGTCAAAAGATCCATGATATCAGAAAGTTCCTGCTCCCTGCTGACATCATATTTCAGATAATAGTAATAATCATGAAATGTTACGAGCTGATGATGGGAGAGTCTTGGCGAAAGACGTCGCTCAAGCAGATACCTGTTCTCTTCAGCAAAGTACAGGCCGCTGTAGTTGTAGATCAGATCTCGGAGGAGCACAAACTCCTCATCTGTCATCTTTATATCTGAGTCAGTAAAAAAAAGCATCAGCGCCTTTCGGAAATTGCAGCTAGAAGGTTTGCAGCAACAGAAACTACCTCTTCGTCATGATCCTTAAGTGCCCGCTCAAGAAATGGAGTCGATTTTGCCGGATCGATCTGAACAATTGATTGTAGTGCAGAAATTTTCAACATTCCCGAAGCAGAAGCGGCAAGCTCTGCAACCCTTTCGAAAAAGGGTGCTTCACCTCTCCTGCCAAGGCTCTTTATGGCAGCAACCTGCACTCTCTGGGAAGAGTCATCCAGCGCCAGGGCAAGAGAACCGGTATCATCTGCAAATCCGCTCCATCCCAGTGCATTTGCCGCTGCCAGTCTGACATCCGCCTCCTCGTCTGCAAGTGCCATCGAAAGTCTTCCGGCTGTTTCAGGGTTTTTCAACTCTCCGATGGCCGTGATTGACTCTCGCCTTACCAGATAATCCTCGTCCTTGCTCAGAAATACAAGATGCCCGGCATCTTTGAGTGCGCCAAAAAGCTTAACAGCCTGCAATCTGCAATCAGGGTCAGCAGATTCGGCAAGAGTAACTGCCGATTCTGCGACAGAGTCCCTTGCAACAGTTGCAAGACGTACAAGCGCCGTAGTTGACCTTTTCCTGACTTCAGAATGATCGTCACCAAGAAGTTTTACCAGCGCAGGAATAAGTTCTGTAAGTCCGCTTTTACCGACAGCCTCGGCCGCAATTGCCCTGACCATAGGGGATGAATCCCGCAGCGCATCTGAAGCTATCTCCCTTCCTTTCGCAAAAGAGAGTTCACCTGAGATATAAGCGATTATGCAGCGCTCTTCTTCATCGGAATTGATAAACATCACCTGAAGGGATGAACCGGATTCAATGACCAAATTACGAAGAGCGTCAAGGGCAGACTGGATAGTGTTTTCGCTACGACAGGCCTTGACTAGTAGATCCAGCGAGCGCAGATCTCCGACTAGCCCAAGGATAGTTATTGCAGCACGCTGAATCTTCAGATCACTGCTACCTGCCATCGAGATCAGATATTCAACAGATTCCGAACCTTTAAGGCTCGCAAGCCGCGCTGATGAACTCCTCATGAAGTCTTCCCGCGAACACCTCTGCCGTATAATGTCAAGTGCTGCAAGCGCAGCCTCCCTGACGTTTCTAGCCCTGTCTATAATTCCTTCAATCAGAATAGGAACTGAGGCCAAGTCACCGATGACTCCGAGGCACTCGAAAAGCGCCTTTTTAAGGATTGGGTCACCTGCCAGCGGAGTGATCGTCTCAATCGGAACCGGTGTCCCTATCTTGACAAGGGCCTCAAGAATTGCGTAACGGATAAGAAGATCATCCCTTTTCAATGAGCTCAAAAGATGCGGGACTGCTGCGGCATCACCGATTGCACCCATACTCTCCGCAGCCGCTGCTGCCACATTAGAGTCGCTGTCGCCAAGTGCTGTTGCAAGCTGTGGCAAAATCGACGAAGATTTTATCCCCCCCATTATATCAACGATAAACTTGCGAACACCGGCATCCTCATGGGAAAGCTGCTCTACCAGATGAGGAAGCGCCCTTTCACCGACTGTCTGCAAAACCTCCACAACTGAATTTCGTAGACCGGCATTTCCATGTGAAGTCAACAATAGAACAAGTTCTCTGGCCAGTTCATCACCAGGAGAGACCGAAAGAATAAGATCAACAGCCTCTTTCCTTACCCGCCAGCTTTCGTCACCCAGTGCCAATAGTGCAGAATCCTTTACCTTCGAAAATGGAAACCCCGCAAGGGCTGAAACAGCGCCCCTTCGCACCTCTTCATCGGAAGATTCAAGATTTTTAAGGAGCAAATCAATAGGTTCCAAGTGTCACCTCACCCCTCATTAATGCCCATCTCTTTTTTCTTCTGACTGATAAGCTCAGCCACGGCTTCTGCGTAAAAATCAACAGGAAAACTCAGAAATTCAGGCATCCTGCTCTCATATATTGCCCGGCCGTCTCTTATTTCAAGACCAAGATAGTGCTCTATATCCCCGTTTTTTGCAGCCTCTTCCAGCTCGGATTCCCGGTAGAGAGATATATCTGAGACAATGCTTCGGGCAAGCTGCCTTGCAGCCCTGTAAAGCACCTCCCTTGCATCCTGGTTCTCTGCCTGGGGTCTGTTCATCAGCTCCTTGCGGGCAATCTCCTGTTTTTCCGCCTCGGAAGCGGTCAGCCTGTCCGGTGAAGTCTCAACAGTTGCCTCTGGCGGAGAGTCGGCAGCAATCTCCACTGTATTTGCAGCAAGCCTGTAAATCATTGCTGCAAGTGCATCGGGAATATGATGCTGCTCTATGTAGTCATCTGCACCGTATAGCGACTGCGGAGATCGCTTATACTTTGTCTTGTCATAGATCGCTGCAAGCAGAATTATTTTCGTATCAATTGTATCCGGATTAGCGCGCAGAGCCTCGCAGACCTGAAAGCCGTACATCGTCGGCAGGGCCACATTAAGTAGGACAACATCCGGCTTAAGAGTTGAGACCAAGTCAAGAGCCTCTTTCCCGTCATGGCAGGAAATCAGGTCAAAAGGCTCCGCAGCCAGCACCTTTTCGACAGCCGCACAAAACTCAACGCTTTCATGGGCAAGCAGAACAGCAAGGCGCCCTCCACGCTCACCCTTTTCAGCTGAAAGTCTGAATATTGCAGAGCATTTACTGCATCTGAGCTTTATGGAACCACTGCGAACCTTCTGCTCATCAAATCTGAATCTGGTTCTACAGAGCGGACAACTTATAAACATGAAACTGCTCTCCCCTTGGAAATTATAAACTTTGAGGTTATGCCAGACTTTCCAGGGAACAAACCTCATTCATCGTAAGGAGCCTGTCAATATCAAGCAGCATGACCATATTTTCCCCTGCAAGACAGACCCCCAGCAGTTTATTGATAACAGCCCCTTCAGATAATGCGGGAGGCGGTTTTATATCCTTTACCGGCACAGTGATCACCTCAGTGACATCATCAACCACAAGTCCCATAGTCTGGGCAGAAAGCTTCACAATAAGGAGTCTGGTCGAGGCGGAAACATCCCTTGCCTCCATATTGAATCTTTTGCGCAGATCCACAACAGGTATTACGGCCCCGCGCAGATTTATGATCCCGTCTACAAATGGTGGGGCCTGAGGAAGAGGTGTCAGCTTCTGCGGCCTGATAATCTCCTTTATCCTCATTATATCAACAGCATAAAGATCATCTTTCAGGCTGAAACATGCAACCTGAATTTCCCTGATGTCACTGTTCATCAACAGACCTCGTATTTACGCCAGTCAATTTTATTATTTGAGCAAACCTTCGATAATTTCGATAATCCTACCTGACTTGAAGGGTTTAGTGACATACGCATCAGCACCGACTTCTGCACCACGGTTCTGATCTGCCGTACTCTTTTTGGCCGTAAGCATGACAACAGGAATAGCTGCTGTATCAGGGTTTTCCTTAATCCTGCGACAAACTTCGAATCCGTCAATGCCTGGCATCATTATGTCAAGCAGCACAAGATCCGGCCTCTCCCTACCAATCTCCGTGAGCGCGGCCATACCGTCCTTTACTCCGGCAACCAGATACCCCCGGGTTGAAAGCAAAATGCTCTCAAGCTTCAACAGGCTCTCTTCATCCTCTACAATAAGTATTTTTTTCTGGCTCATCGCATAATCCTCCATTCATCATCACACCAATATGGGTTTTGAGCTGCATATAACCTTAATGAACACCTATATTAAGTACAGTATCAAGATTAAGAAGAATCAGCATCCTGTTGTCAAAACGGCCAAGACCTGCCACAAAGTCCCGGTCAATTCCATCCAGAACAGCCGGCGGAGCTTCAATGTCGCTCTTTTTAACCCTTGCGACCTGGATTACTTCATCAACAAGAACACCGCAAAAGCCTGAATCCTGCTTTAAAACCACTATCCGCTCTCTTCCCGTAGGCGCTGAAACAGGCATGGAAAGTCTCAGGCGCATATCCATGACGGGGATTACAACACCTCGAAGCGAGATCACACCGGAGATAAAGAGAGGCATTCTAGGGACTTCTGTGACATCTCTGGGTTTAATGATCTCTTTGATTGCCATGATACTGATTGCGTACTCTTCACTGGCAATCCTGAAGCATAAATGTTCCTCGACATCGTCAAAACCATAGAGATTTGTCTGTGCGAGAGAGGATTCGTCTGCCTCCGATGCTGCCTCTCTGCCGGCAAGAATGGTTTCGAGCGGATTATAAAAAGCCTTCGCAAGGACATCAGCAGTGTCAGGCTTGCAGAGAAAATCCTCTGCCTGCGCAGGAGCCTCTTTAATATTTTTTACTGCAGAGAAATCATCCTGCTGAGTCTCTGAAAGAGCGCTGCAGGTTTCAAGAGAGCATTCCGGTTCATCAAGGAAAGTATCGTCAGCCGGAATTTCCTCTACAAGATTATTCGCAGAAGAGTCGTACTCTTCAGAGATATAGTAATCCATCAACTCAATATCATTACATTCAGCGGGCTCAATTGCCGGAACAGCTGCAACGGATGATTGAGAGATTCTGCTCTCCTTAGCCTTTTTTCTTATATCAGCCAGATTCATAAACTTTCCCGAAAACGAGTTAAAATAGTAGTTCTGATGCAACAGAATCGACTACAGCAGCATCAATAATCGCCTCATCCCTTCCATACCCCTCCAGAATCGCATTTGTTGCAATCTGGTTTATCCTGCGCGGCACCCCTTGCGAAAGGTCGTAAATCCTTTGTACCGCATCGGGGGTAAAAAGCCCGGCAAAGCCACCGGCGACTTCGAGGCGGCAGTCGAGATACTCCTGAACATCATCTATTTCCAGTGGTGTCAGATGAAACTGCATGGTGATTCGCTGCCTCAAAGGCTCAAAAACCGGAGAAGAAAGCATTCCCCGCAGCTCTGGCTGCCCCATGAGAATAATCGTAATCAGGTTTCTGTCATCTAGCTGAAAATTAGTCAAAAGCCTGATCTCGTCAAAGATCTCCATATCAGAGATCAACTGTGCTTCGTCTACAATAAGAACAGGTGACACCCCTTCATTATGCAGCATGAAGACGGCATCCGCAATCTGGTTGAGGATACTTTCCTTGTCATCAGCCGGTGGCAAAGGAGAGAAAGCGCGGGCAACGCTTCGCAAAAACTCAAGGGCCGAAAGCCTTGGGTTGACTATGAAGCAGAAGCGATACTCTTCGCCAAGGTTGTCCATCAAAGCCCTTGACAAAGTGGTCTTGCCACAACCGATCTCACCGGTCAAAAGCGCTATTTCTCTCTCCTCGGCAACATACATCAGCCTGGCAAGAGCCTCTCTATGCCCTCTGCTTAAGTAGAGAAAACGCGGGTCAGGAGTCTTGCTGAAAGGGCGCTCCGTCATGCAGTAAAAGTCATTGTACATAACGCTCAGATATGCCCTCCACCTTTTGTTGCCTCATGGATTATACCGCTTACGTCAAGCACCAGAATAGTACGCTGATCACCAAGGTCTGCCGCTCCCGAGATTCCCTTGAGCCCGTCAAACATTGTACCAAGAGCTTTTATGACTATATCCTGCTGACCAAGAAGGTCATCCACAACTATGCCAAGTCGCTTTTCAGCAACCCCGACGATAACCACAAAGAAAGAATCTGAGTCGCTTCCCTTGTTTTCGAGATTAAAGAAATGGTTCAGCCGAAGCAGAGGGAGAGTACTTTCGCGAAGCTGAATAACCTCTTTTTTTTCAACTGTCTGGATATCTTTTTTATCAAGCATTATCGATTCGAGAACAGAGGTTATCGGCAGGGCATAAAAACGCCCGGCAGTCGTTATAATCAGCGCCTTTATAATTGCCAGCGTTATCGGCAGAGTTATAATCATCCTGCTCCCCTGGCCAAGAGAAGTGACGACATCAACCATTCCACTGACAGCGGCAATATTGTTTTTAACCACATCCATGCCTACGCCACGGCCTGAAATTTCGCTCACCTTTTCACTTGTGGAGAAACCGGGAAGAAAGATCAGATCTACTATTTCCCGTTCAGAAAGCATCTCTGAAGGGGAGATAATCCCTCTTTCGACAGCTTTCTTCCTGACCTTATCAACATCAATTCCCCTGCCGTCATCCTCCACCTCAATGACAACATGGTTCCCCTTCTGATAGGAGGATAGCTTGATCATTCCTCGCTCAGACTTGCCGGATGCGACCCTGTCAGCCGGGAGCTCTATACCGTGGTCGATGGAGTTCCTTATAATATGCATAAGCGGATCGGCAATATCCTCCATGATCAGCTTGTCAAGTTCAGTATCAGCTCCGTAGGTTCGCAGTTCAACCTTTTTCCCTTGCTCCTTGGAGATTTTCCTTACAATCCGTCCCATCTTTTCATAAAGCTGGCCAACCGGAATCATCCTGATCTCCATAACACCCTTTTGCAGCTCGTTAAGTTTACGTTCAAGGGTCTTGGCAGCCTTCTGCAGTTCTGTCAACTGAGAAGTTTGACCTATCTGGCGCATCTTCTCGGCGACATCGGCAATGGTAGAGTGGGAGAGCACCAACTCACCGACAATGTTCATCAGGTCGTCAAGCTTTCCTATATCAACCCTGACGGTTCTGCTCATGCTTTTTGCGGTTATTGTGCTGTCCTGCTGGATTGCAGCCAGACTCTCTTCAGGTTCAATATCCGCCTGGAAAACTTCTGATTGCGTTGCTGTCGAAGCGGCTTTACCCAGCAGCCGCACCGATGCATTGGATTCAGAAACAAGCAGTGTAACCTCGTTGATTACCAGTGCTGAGCCAAAGAGAATTTCAAAATCAATGGAGGATTCTAAGTTTACACCGACGCTGGGGAGAGTGCTGATCACCTCGCCGGATTTTTTGAGAGCCTCATTCAATTCGGCAAGATCCTGATCAAATGTGGCAAGAGAAAAAGATGCAAGGACAGAGTAGATGTTTCTTGATTTTTTAAGATTTTCAAGAAGCCGGTGTTCTTCGTACTCAGTAAGAGCGTTGAGCATGGACGAAGGTAAGCCGAGGGAAGAGATTATCGAGTCGCTGTCATTGGCAACAGGAACAGATATGGCGCTATTGATACGCTCCACGAGGTTACCCGTGGATTGTTCCTCTGCACCGCTATCACTTAAGTTGCGGGTCATTGATCCTAGCGCTTCAAGGGAGTCCATGAGAAGGGTCATTACGTGTGGGGTGAAACTTATTTTCCCCAGCCTCAGTGAGTCAAGGAGGTTTTCAAGATTATGTGACAACTCCTGAACACCGGTAAAACCGAACATCCCGGCAAGCCCTTTAAGTGAATGAGCACCTCTGAAGACGGAATTAAGGGTATCAGGATTACATTCGCCACCATCAACGGTATCACTCATGACACCTAGATCGCAGCAGAGCTGGTCAATTATCTCCTCAGCCTCGGCGAGAAAGTCCTTTACGGCTTTTCCGGATATTTCGGTCATTGACATGAAAACTCCATAAACAGAGTATGTTAAGAGGTTATGGCTGTTCTCAGCCGATATATTTTACTATCAACTCCTGCAACCTTACCGGATTAATCGGCTTCACCAGGTATTCGTTTGCCCCCAGTGAAAGCCCTTTTTCAACATCTTTTTCACGCCCTTCGGTTGATATGATAAAAAGCGGCGTGGCAGCATAGTTTGGACTTTTACGAACATAACTTATCAGCTCTAGACCGTTTATATCAGGCATATTGATATCGGTAATTATCAGATCGACCTTTTCCCGCGGCAGCAGCCTGAGCGCCTCAAAGCCGCTGGCAGCCTCTACGACCTCATAGTCACCACAAGACTCTATCGTCGAAATTAGCAGAGATCGCATTGTCGCAGAGTCTTCAGTGACAAGTATCCTCCTCATAAAACCTCCTGGTCCCTTTTCATAAGCCTTTCCGTCAAAAGAGCTTTCTCCATTGCAACGCCTGCCTGTGACAGGAAAATCTCCAGTGAATCAGTATCCCCAAGGCTGGATGAGTCCGGATTATCCCCGTAGAGAACGGCAAAAACCTTCCCTTCGCTAACAAGTGGCCCAAGAAAGACCTCTGCAGGGGCTCCGCCAATATTTTCAAACAGATAATCGTTCCAGTGACATTTCGCTGGTGCCATCTTCGTCGTAGCGTTTGTCCTGAAGACCTCGGAGAAGATTGACTCTTCGTCTTTCGGTATTTTCATGTTACGGATAACCATGTCGGCAGCCATACCACCGCACTCAATACCGAACTGGCCGATGCCGACAACATGATTCTCCTTGACGAGAAAGATGACCGCCCGCCCGACAAACTCCGATGCGAATCGCAGCAGAAGAAGAATCACTCCGCCTCCAAGAGACGGATCACCAAGCTCCTCCAGCATACCGCGCAACAGGGATATGCCTGTACTTGGAACTACCGTGGAAGAGGCATGATCACCGGTATCACCAAGCTCAAGCCGCAGCTCATCACCAAGGTTAACATCAATCAGCGGGTTCTCTTCAGAAACGCCGGAGATGATCTTTTCAATGGACAGCTTTATCCGTGAGGCAAAATCCCCGGTAATTTTTGCGTCTGCAAGTTCGCTCTTGCGCGGTTTGAGGATAAACTCTGCACCAGTCTCGCGAATACGTCTTTCAGCATCACTGTTGCGGTAGTCAGACATGACCAGAACCGGCAATTCGGGGAAGTTACTATGTATAAGTTCCAGCAGTTCAAGTCCGCCAAGCACACCGGATCCGTCCATACGAGGCATTATCAGGTCAAGAAGGACAGACGGTCGATCACCGGCCCGAAAGAGCGTATCTATGGTGATCAGCGCATCCTCGCTCTTTGAAAATGTAAAGACGGCACTGCCGAGACCGGTAAGAAGCTCTGCAAGAAAATCCCTGACTGTTTGATCATCTTCAACAATAACAATTTCGTTGCTGCCAAGATGGGCCTGATCCGACAGCGGCTCCTGACGAACCGGCTCAGATACTTCCTGAATAGATGAACTAACCAGATCAAGATGCTCATCTTCGAGAGTATCACCACGGTGACGCTTCTCATCAATGATTCTTGACCCTTCCATTGCCAGGAACTGCGGGTTCAACCCCTGCTGGAGCATGAACTGCAAAGGATCTACCTTCGAATCATCTATGGTCTCGATATCATCCTGAAGCTCAAATTCGAAACTCCCCTCATCCCATGAAAAGAATGAGTAGACAACCCGTTCGATCTGCTCCCTGACAACCGCTTCGATCTGTTCAACAGGGATATTGAATCTGTTTATCAGTATGGGGCCAAGGCGCTCCTTGTAAGCGCTGGCCTGTTGAACCTGTAGCGCCTTGTTCAGACACTCCTCGTCAACCACTTTGCGTTTTACCAGATCCTCACCGAGAAAATACCTGATGCTGCTGGACGTTGCCCGGACAACCTGTCCGAAGCGAAATACAACAATGCCCTGGCGTCCTCTGCTGTGCAGAGTCAGAACACCCGACTTTCTGCTGAGACTGACGATCTGAAGAATCTCGCCAAGCCCCAGATCTGCCAGATTACCTACCAGGCTCACTTTATATCACTCCGATGGCTTAAATTCGGACATCATACCCGACAGTGCAGGCTTCGTAAAGGTTTTAGAAAGAGTTCTTTCATGATTTTTTCATCTTATCCCTACCCCGGAACATCAGCTTTATCGGCGTCCCGTTAAAACCGAATGCTTCGCGAAACTTGTTGGTGATGTAGCGTTCATAGGAAAAGTGAATTCCTTCTGGCTGATTGGTGAAGATTACAAATGAAGGCGGCTTGATTGCCACCTGGGTTGCAAAGTAAAACTTGACCCTTCTGCCACTGGAGAGCGGCGCATGGTGGGACTCTACAGCTTCTTTGAAGACATTGTTCAGATCGGCAGTTGAGACACGCTTGGTATACTGCTCCATCAGGGCATCGACCTCACTCATGATCTTGCCGGTGCGCTGACCGGTCTTTGCCGAGACAAAGACAATCGGCGCAAAGGAGAGATATTTGAAACCCATCCTGATACTCTCGGTAAACTTCCCAATGGAGGAATTATCTTTTTCAACAGTATCCCACTTGTTCACCACAAAGAGGCATGAACGCCCGGCTTCATAGGCATAACCGGCGATTTTGGTATCATGCTCCGTAACCCCCTCTTCAGCATTGATGACGATGAGAACAACATCGGCCCGTTCGATACTGCGCAGGGCGTCGACAACGCTGTAGGTCTCAATCTTCAGGGTAACTTTTCCTTTTCGTCTGATCCCGGCAGTATCAATGAGCATGTAGCGCTTCTTGTTGCAGTAAAAGAACGTATCGATAGAGTCCCGCGTCGTTCCGGCAACAGGATTTGCAACCGAACGCTCGAAACCGAGGAGGCGATTGACAAGGGAGGATTTACCAACATTCGGACGGCCAATGACTGCTATTTTAGTCAACTCCTCCTCTTCAACAACCAGGGCCGATTTCGGGAAGACGGCAACAATCTCATCCATGAGATCGCCAACACCGCGGTTATGGGCCGAGGATATAGGGTAGAAGGTATCAATGCCGAGTTCGTAAAACTCCGATGAAAGAGCCTCCACCTTGTCGCCGTCAACCTTGTTGACCACATAGAATACCGGCTTTTTAATCCTGCGAAGCATCGAGGCGACTTCCCGATCAGCCGCTGTCAGTCCTGCTCTGCCGTCCATGAGAAAGATGATGACATCGGCCTCTTCCATGGCAAGCTGGGACTGTGTCCTCATCTGCTGCAGGAGCAGATCCTGGCTTACCGGCTCAAATCCACCGGTATCAATGAGGATGAACGGCACGTCAAATCTGTCCACATTTGCATAATTACGGTCACGGGTAACCCCGGGCATATCGTCGACAATGGCTTTTCTCTCGCCAATCAGCCTGTTAAAAAGGGTCGATTTGCCCACATTCGGGCGTCCTACTATGGCTACAATCGGTTTCATCAGTATCCAAACTCCTTCAGTTTCTGAGGATTATCACTCCAGTCCTTTGAAACCTTGACAAACAGCTCCAGAAAAACCTTTTCAGCAAGAAAACGCTCAATCTCCTGGCGCGCAGCAGTGCCGATTCGCTTGAGCATTTCACCTTTCTTGCCGATGATGATCCCCTTTTGCGAATCACGCTCGACAATTATCGCAGCAGATATGGCTATAAGCCCGTTAGGACGCTCCTTGAAGCTCTCCACCTGCACAGCCACGGAATACGGCACTTCATCGTGTGTTAACCTGAATATTTTCTCCCTGACCATCTCCGCCACGACAAAGCGCTCCGGCAGATCGGTAAGAATATCGTCGGGGAAATATGCAGGCCCAGTGGGAAGATAGCCGCAGACCAGCTCCACAAGCCGCTCCACACCATCACCTTTCTGGGCGGAAACAGGGATGATCTCCTTGAACGGAAAGAATTCACTGTAAGTCTCGATGGATTTCAAAAGCCGCTCTTTCTCAACAAGATCAACCTTGTTTATCACCAAAAAAACCGGCGCAGTGACTGAAGCAAGCAGCTCATCGATCATCTCCTTTTCAGAAGAGGGCGAAGTATTCGCCTCCACCAGAAAAAGGATTACATCGACCCCTGAAACCGCCTCCATGGCAGTATCCACCAGAGAGCGGTTCAATCGGGACTTCGCCTTGTGAACCCCCGGAGTATCGACAAAGACAATCTGTCCGGACGGAACATTGTGAATCCCCTGAATCCGGTTTCTGGTGGTCTGTGGCTTGTCCGAAGTTATGACTATCTTTTCGCCGAGGATGGCGTTCAGAAGCGTTGATTTACCTACGTTAGGCCTGCCGACAATTGCGGCGAAACCTGAATGGAATGGGGGTTGTGACACTCAAATCTCCTAAATAAACTGATAATTTATATTGCAAACTGCATTTTTGTACATAGAGACAATATACAATCTCTACCTTTTCAGCAAGCTCAGTTAATTCGAACGCTCCGGAGTGGGAAATGACTTTCCAGGTCAGGTCACCAGAATGGGACTTAAACGGCATATTTCTGTCATTTAACGCATCCGAATCTTTATTTAACGGTAATTCATTGCAGAAAAACTGTGGCGTACTGATTCCATTAATTCTAACTTACATGCAATCTTACAGGAAACTTATTGGCGGTTTTTTGTCTAAATCTTTCCACCGCATTTTCATTAAGATGGCTGGCTTTGCACACTCCATTACCAGGCGAAAAATTCATCCTGCATGAAACATATTGTTATTGCCCACCATTGGCACAGCGCTAGCACTCATTAAAATAAAAAGCGCGCACTTTATCACAAACAATCCGTGGAGGTCAGTCATGATTCTTGTAGCGACTATTATCATCGTCCCGTCAATTTTGGCCCTGGTAGCACAGTACGTCTGCTACCTGCAGTACATCGAAGCAAAACCGTCCCTTTCTGCGGAGTATGTTACGGCTTAGTGACTGAGTCAGTTTAAACATAATCCGGAATTACAGCGGCAGGCAGAGTTCTGTTTTACAGAGCAGCTCCTGCCGTTTTTTCGTCTGCATAACCACAGTTCCAGCGACATCCATACGCAACTCCCCCTCAGGCCATGGATTCAAATGTCTCAAACATCTCCAAGCAAATCCCCATGAACACCCGTCCTGTCTGACATCATAAAAACTCTCCCTGCCACGACTGAACTATCTGGAGTGATACTCAGGATTTTTACGCCGAAGGTCTCTTCAAGTCTGACAATGTTTGTCCGCTTCTGACCGATGAGATTTGAAAGCTCCGGAGGGGAGACGCGGAGCTGCAATCGCTCTCCACGGCGGAACTCACCCAGCAGCTCTTTCAAGAGATCAAACCACCGCTCACTCTCGGCCAGCTGGCGCAGCGCCGGGTGACATGGGCCTGCCAGCACCTGTGAATCGGTGGTCAGTTCATCGGTTGCCTGCAAGCCGACGCGGATTACCGGTATTTTCGCAAGTTCTGCCTCGTGGAGCATCGCCTTGCAGAGACTTACTGCATCAGGAAGAGTGAGTGGCTGATACTCTCCGGCTTCATACAGCCTGGCAAGGGCTGTCCCTTTCAGCACCAGAGCAGGATAGATCCTTATGCAGTCAGGTTTCAGGCCAATAATTTCACGAAACGAAGCTAGAGCCCCTTCAGCAGTGTCACCCGGCAGGCCGGGCATCATCTGGGCTCCGACACCAATCCCCGCTGAGTGCAGAATCTGAAAGGCCCTGCGGATGTCATCAGCTGTGTGCCCCCGATTGGCGCGGCGCAGCACATCATCATCCATTGACTGGACGCCAAGCTCAACCAGGGAGACGCCATACTCTTTCAGGAGATTAACAGATTCGGCGCCAATACCGTCCGGCCGTGTAGAGACCCTGACTGCGCTGATCTCAGCGGATTTTAGAAAGGGTTGCAGCGGTTCAAGGAGGGAAATCTGGTCTTCTTTGGAGAGCATGGTGAAGGAGCCGCCAAAATAGGCGATCTCTAAAAGTCTGGCGCCGCAGCTCCCCTGCCACTCGGCAATGGTGCTGCAGATCGCCTCAGCTGTGGGCAGGGCGCCATAACTGCCGCTAATCAGCCGCTGGTCGCAGAAAATGCAATCGTGTGGGCACCCCTGGTGGGAGATGAAAAACGGGACAATGACCGGCTTCATCTCTTAAAAAACTCTAATGCCTCTCTGGCAGCAGCCTGCTCCGCATCCTTCTTCCGACTCCCCTCACCTTTACCGCACAGCTCGCTGTTCACGATCACTGTAACGGTAAAAACCCGTGCATGATCTGGCCCTTGCGAACCGGTAACCGAGTAGGAGGGAGTGGAGCCAAAACGGGACTGGGTATATTCCTGAAGGAGAGTCTTATAGTCAGTAGAGCTGAAAGAGCTGACAGCAAGCCCCTGCACCAATGGCGAAAAATGCCTTTGAACCACCTCTCTTGCAGCGGTCACGCCGCCGTCAAGATATACTGCGGCAATAACCGCCTCAAAGGCATCGGAAAGAATCGATTTCTTCTTACGGCCGCCCCCCTTTTCTTCACCCTTGCCAAGCTGTAGACAGGAACCTATACCAAGGCTTGAAGCAATTGCTGCAAGGGATGACTCATCCACAAGGGAAGCGCGCATACTGGTAAGCTCCCCTTCCCTCGCCTGTGGAAAGGCATCGAAAAGGAGATGACTCACCAAAAAGCCGAGGATTGAGTCTCCGAAAAACTCCAGTCTCTGGTTATCGGACAGTCCCGGAAGCTCGTTGGAACGGGAGCGATGAGTAAGGGCCTCTTCCAGAAGGGAGCGGTCACTGAATTGATGTCCGATAATTTTTTCGAGGGACGCATATTTGTCAGAGAAGATGTCGTTCACGAAAGTCACTATACACGGACAAGTGCCGTATTATCAATAAATATAGCTGTTTCAAGGGTCTTTTGGCTTGATTTATTCCCCCCCCTCTCATATACTTTTGCGGTTTACATTGGAGAAAAAATTTATGGGACTGTTCATAACATTTGAAGGGGTTGAGGGGTGCGGCAAAACCACCCAGATCCGCCTTCTGGCAGATGCTCTTGAACGATCAGGCAAAAGTGTCAAGCTCACCCGAGAGCCCGGTGGCTGCCCCATTGCCGACAAGATCAGGGGGATCCTGCTGGACGCTGCAAACAGCGAGATGACCCCGACTGCCGAGCTCCTTCTTTACGCAGCTGCCAGAGCCCAGCATATAAAGGAAGTTATCACTCCGGCCATGAAGGCAGGCAACATCGTCCTTTGCGACCGATTCACCGACGCGACCCTTGCCTATCAGGGGTTTGGCAGGGGTCTTGATATTGACCTCATCAAAAAGCTCAATGAAACGGCAACGGGCGGATGCAGACCAGAGCTGACAATCCTCATTGACTGCCCGGTGGAGATCGGCCTTGGACGGGCGGTTGCACGGATCGAGGCAGGGAGCGCTGCAGACAAAAATCATCTGCGCGAGGAGCGATTCGAACGGGAATCCCTGGAATTTCATCAGCGCGTCAGAAACGGCTACCTGAAACTTGCAGCTGACGCCCCGGAAAGATTCGTCATCATTGACGGCGCCGGGTCTGTGGACGAAATTTCGACCAGGATATTTGAAGCCGTTCTCCCAAGGATAAACTAATGCCCTTTTCCGGAATTGCCGGACATAGCAAGGCCATCGACGCAATCAAACGGATCCTTGGATCAGGCCGGGTTGCCCATGCCTACCTCTTTACCGGTCCTGAGGGGGTCGGCAAGAGAAAGGTCGCCACAGCCTTTATCGAAGCGCTCTTTTGCGGCAGGGATGAAGGGTGTGGCGAGTGTATTTCCTGCCGGAAAATCGCATCGGGAAACCATCCGGACATTCACGCTCTGGAACCTGACGGCCAGTTCATCAAAGTTGATCAGGTTCGTGATTTCCAGAAATCACTTGCCTTCAAGCCCTATGAAGCTCCGCGCAAAGCCTGTATAATCGATGGTGCAGACCGGTTTAACCAGTCATCTGGCAATTCGCTTTTAAAGACTCTTGAAGAGCCTCCTGGCAACGCCCTGATGATCCTGCTTGCATCTTCGCCGGACGCAGTTCTTTCGACAATCCGCTCCCGTTGCCAGATAATCCCCTTTTCAGGCATACCTGAAGAGGAAATCGCCGCATTTCTGGCACAAAACGGCTCTGACCCCGGCAGCGCAAGGGTTGCAGCCTCCCTCTGCGCAGGGAGCATGGCAAAAGCACTCAGCCTTTGCAGTGAAGAGATCATGGGAGACAGATCAGACATTATCACCAGAGCGTGCAACCTTTCGACAAATAACATGTTCGAGCTGTTTGCCTTCGGTGAGCTTTTTGACAAGGATCGGGAAAAGACAATCCAGGCCCTTGAGCTTCTCACCGGCTTCTGGAGAGACATGCTCCACCTTGCCAGTGGATCAGCATCGGTTGTAAACAGCGACCTTCTGCACCTTCTTCAACTCGAAACAAAAAGACGCTCAACTGAGGCGCTCATGCGCGGCATTGAAGCGCTTGGCAAAACCAGGCAGGCTATCCTTCGCAACTCGAATGTCCGCCTCTCAATGGATGTTCTCAGTATGCAGTTGGCACTTTGAAACTACTGGAGGCAATTTGATCAGGATTGTAAAAATACAGTTTCACTCCGCAGAAAAACTCTACGACTTTAACGCAGGCACAGTTGAGCTTAAACAGGGCGATAAGGTGATAGTCGAGACGGACCGCGGCAGAAGCATGGCTATTGTTGCCACAGCTCCGGCAGAAGTTCCTGAAGAAGTTGCCCCGGAATCACTTAAGTCAATTCTTCGCAAAGCATCACCAGCAGACCTGGAAGCAGCTGAGCGCAACACCGCCAGGGAGAAAGAGACCCATGTTTTCTGCCAGAACAAGATTGCCGAGCGGAATCTTGACATGAAGCTTGTCAAGGTTGAGTACGCCTTTGACGGCAGCAAGGCGGTCTTCTATTTTACGGCAGACGGACGCATCGACTTCCGTGATCTGGTGAAAGATCTGGCCCAGCACTTCCATACCCGAATCGAAATGCGGCAGATCGGAGTGCGCGATGAAGCCAAAATTGTCGGCGGTCTTGGCATCTGCGGCAGAGAACTCTGCTGCTCGTCATTTCTCAGGGACTTTGCCCCGGTATCGGTTAAGATGGCAAAAGAGCAGAATCTGGCTCTCAATCCGACCAAGATATCAGGCCAGTGCGGTAGGCTGCTCTGCTGCCTCGGCTATGAATTTGAAACCTACTGCGAACTGCGCAAAGGACTGCCGAAGTGCGGCAAACATATGAAGTGCGGAAATGCAGAAGGTGAAGTTGTCAAGGTCAACACCCTTGCCAGAAGCTATACAATCCGCACCCCGGACCAGGGAGAGGTAATCTGCCGCCTGGATGAAGCCGGCACAGATCACGTCGCAACTGCTGCGCCGCCGCCAGCTCCACCGAGAGAGAATCCAAGGCAGGCTCAACAAAAGAGACAGGAACAAAAGAAACAGGAACAGAAAAAGCCGGAGCAGAAAAAACCGGAGCAAAGGATTCAGGAACAGAAACAGCCTGAGCCCAAGCAGCCCGTTGTTGAAGCAGGCGACGTGAAAACCGAAAAGGAAAAGTCCGGATCAACCGGCCGCCGCCGCAACAGGAACAGAAACAGAAACAGGAACAAGCAGGAGAAGCCGAAGGAGACACCATGAGCAAGAACTTCTATCTCACCACCCCAATCTACTATGTAAATGATGTTCCCCACATCGGCCATGCCTACACCACCCTTGCGGCCGATGTTCTGGCACGTTACCGTACTATTCTCGGAGACAGGGTCTTTTTCCTCACCGGCACCGACGAACATGGCCAGAAAGTTGAGAAGGCTGCCAATGCTGCCGGAGAGACACCCTTAGAGCTTGCCGACCGGGTAATGAAGCGATTTCAGGCGCTCTGGGAGAAGCTGGGGATCAACCATACCGACTTCATCCGCACTACCCAGGAGCGTCACAAAAAAGGGGTTTCCCATCTCTTCACCCAGCTGATGGATCAGGGTGATATCTACCTTGGGGAGTATGAAGACTGGTACTGCACACCGTGCGAGACCTTCTGGACCGAGACCCAGCTGATGGACGGCAAATGTCCCGATTGCAACCGCCTGGTGGACAAACTTAAAGAGGAATCCTATTTCTTCAAAATGAGTGCCTACCAGCAGCGGCTCATGGATCATATCGAAGCAAATCCGGACTTTATCCAGCCAAAGAGCAAACGCAACGAAATCGTCTCTTTCATCAAAGAGGGGCTCAGGGATCTATCCGTCTCCAGAACCACCTTCAACTGGGGAATTCCGGTTCCGGGAAACGAAAAGCATATCATCTACGTCTGGTTCGACGCCCTCTCCAACTACATCACTGCCCTTGGCTACCCGGAAAAGGAAGGGAACTTCAACGATTTCTGGCCCGTTGACGTCCACCTCATCGGCAAGGATATTCTCCGTTTCCACGCCGTCTACTGGCCGACATTCCTCATGGCAGCCGGGCTCCCCCTGCCCAAGAAGGTCTTTGCCCACGGCTGGTGGACAGTTGAAGGGCAGAAAATGAGCAAGAGTCTGCAAAACGTGGTCGAACCGAACATGCTTATCGACCGCTACGGCGTCGATGCTGTCCGCTACTTCCTCCTGCGCGAAGTCCCCTTTGGACTTGACGGCGACTTCTCCCATTCGGCCCTGGTCAACAGGATCAACTCCGACCTGGCAAATGATGTCGGCAACCTGCTCAGCCGCTCGACAGCCATGATCAACAAATATTTCGACGGCGAGCTTCCGTCCTGTGGCGCTCTGGAGGATGTTGACAAGGCCTACATGGAGAAGAGCACCGCTATGATAGGCGCGGTAGACACACTGATGGGTGAACTGGCTTTCAGCAAAGCTCTGCAGAGCATCTGGGAGGCAATTTCCGCAGGGAACAAATACATCGACGAAACCGCCCCATGGACACTGGCCAAAGATCCGGCAATGAAAGATCGCCTCGGCACAGTTATGTACTGCCTCGCTGAATCCCAAAGGCTGGTACACTCCGTACTTGCCGCCTTTATGCCGACAACCGCCGAAAAAGCCCTTGGGTACCTTGGCTGCGACTACCCGCCGACAGCAGATTCGCTTGTCTGGGGAAAACTCACAGGCGGCACAAAGATTGTCAAGGCAGAGGCGCTCTTTCCGAGGATTGAAGAAAAGGGAGAGTAGCGGTCGGGATTAAATACCATGCAGTTAAAAACGATTGAAATTGCCACACAATAATTCGAACGCCGCCACTTCTTTAGAACAAAGAGATGGCGGCTTTTGTTGTATTACAAGTACCTGTAGCGCAGATAGAGTGCAGAACCGGAGGTTTGGATGTTTGTCGTTGCCATTTACGGCTGGCGTGAAGAGACGCCGGAGATTGTGCAGGCCCTGGCTGGTGCCCTTGGCATTATGGCGTTCGAGGCGCGGCAGCGCTTGATCGGTGGCGGCCCGTCCGTGGTGGCAAGCTTTGCGGATCTGCAGCAGGCAAGGGAATTGGCGGTTAAAGTGTGCGGTTGCGGCATCAAGAGCTTGATTGTTGACGCCATAGCGGTTCGCCAGCGAGGCTCAGCTCTGATTGTTCGCCGCTTCAGGTTTGAAAGTAGCGCACTGCAAATTGAGGGTCACAACGGCCAGCAGGAGCGACTCCCGTATGCAGAGATGAGCCTGTTTATCACCGGCACAAGCGTCACGAGCTTTAGCGAGTCAAAAACAGTTGTGGAGAAAAAATTCAGCATGGGCAAGACCCTGCTTGCCGGCGGGATTCCCATGACCAAAAAGGTTGAGCGTCAGGAAGAGGTGACCAGCGAAGAGAGTGAACAGGTTCTCTACCTCTATGCCAACGACCGGCCAACGGCGATCTTCAGCCTGAACAGTATTAATTACGACGGCTTCGGCGCAGAGATGAAACTCTCCCGAAAGCTGAATTTCGCCCATCTTGTCAGTCAACTGCGCCTCCATGCCCCCGGCACCCCGTTCCATGACCGCCTGCTTGTCAGAAACAGTCAGATAAGATTGCTCGGCTGCGCCCAGGGGCGGGAGGCCAGTCTCGACCTTGCCGCTGAAATAGTTGCCCAGTGCCTGCTGGCCTGAGTTGCGGGCTGAAAGACCAAGTAATTCGACCCTCTACGGGAACTTCTGATCCGGCGTCTCCCCCCGCTTCTCCTTGGCCCTTGCCAGCCCTGGCCTGCCAAACTGGGGATGGCCGTTCTTTTCTGTTCTGCCGTTCATGATCGCTTCGGAGCGAAGCCTCCTGCCGATTGTTTTTTCCAGCTGCCTGCCAAGCACCAGCACCCTGTCCAGGTCCCAGCCATGCTCAATCCCCATCTCGTCAATCTGCACCAGCGTATCTTCCATGGTCACCAGACCGACATAGCGCGGATCCTTGTAATAGTATTCGCCGGTCCCCTTCACCGGGCAGTCGTCAAGGAAGTTGGCAGGCTGACCGCCGAGGCCGCCGAGGGTCGCTTCGAACTTTGTGATCCCCGCCTGCAACGCCGCAAGGACAGAGGCGGAAGCGACTCTTTTTGTCTCATGGAAATGGGCCAGATGGAGGGATGTATCGGGGATGGCATCGAGAATCATGGAGAAGTAACGATAGACATCGGGCGCAGAAGCGCTGCCGTCATGGTCGGCATGTTCGATATCAGCGGCACCAATATCGAGCCAGCGGCGGGTGAACTCCACCGCATCTTTCATATCCGTAGCCCCGGCAATGGGGCTTCCCCAGATGGTGCTGACCGTACCGCACATCTTCAGGCCGGCATCGTTGCACTTCCTGATGCAGCGCTCCGCTTCAAGCCAGTATTCGGGCAGGGTGCAGCCGGAGTTGGCAAAATGGTGCTGCTCCTCGGTAGAGACCATCATCAGTAGGCGGTCAGGCCCGCGCCCCTCTGCGGCCAGGCGTATGGCCCGGTCTACCGCTGCCTCACGGATGGTTACCGCTGTCAGGACGATATCGTTGTAATGTATCCCCCGGGAGGCGCATCTTTTCCTGAATCCATCGCTGTGCAGATGGAGCAGAAGCTCTTCAGCATCCCGAAACTGGGGCATTGACGCCGGGTTACCGAGGTTGGTCACCTCGATGTCGCGACAACCGGCAAAGATCAGTTCTTCCAGATAATAGATCTTGGCAGCGGTCGAAACGAACTTCTCCTCATGCTGAAAGCCGTCACGCACCGTTATATCCCCGATTGTCACCTTTTTCGGCATCCGCGGGAAGATCTTCCAGTAATCATATTCGGTCATTTAAAACGCCTCCTTAATCTCATCTCTGCTTTTAGACAGACCAAACTTTACTATATTGAGACTAAACTTTGCAAGCTGATTTAGCATTTTTTATAACGGCTTTCTACTTTTCCAAAACAGCATCCCTGAAGACCCGGTTTGATTCCCCTTGCAACCTTTTTATACTCAAGTAGAATACGAAACACCTTTTGCGGCAATTCTCCGGAGAAAATCGTTCCTATGATGAAAATAGAAAAACCCTACGAATCCAAACTGATTCACATCTCCATAGTCGCACTCTCTGCCCTGCTCCTCTACCTGAACGCCCTCTCCAATGGCTTCAGCGTTGACGATTTCCAGTTTGTCGTTAACAACCCGGCTGTTCACAGCTTCTCCTGGCAGAACTTAAAGGCGCTCTTCACCTCGGTTCCGAACCGTATGGAGTACCTGCCGGTAAAGGATCTGACCTACATTCTCGACCTGACCCTGTCCGGCATGAGCCCGTTTGCGCTTCATTTCTCCAACGTCTTTTGGTACATGCTTGCCTGCATAGCCTTCTTCCTCTTCCTCACAAGGCTTCTTGACCGGCTCAAAATAAACGCACCGCTGCTGCCGCTGGTCGCAGCCCTCATATTCGTTGTCCATCCCATGCATACCGCCTCTGTCGCCTCAATCTGCCAGAGAAAGGATCTGGTTTCGGCACTGCTGATCTTTGCCGCCATGACCTCTTATCTGAACTTTCGTATTTCAGGGCGGAAACTGTACTACCTTGCCGCGTTCCTGCTTTTCATCATGGCGCTCCTTGCCAAAGCCACAGTCATGACCGTGCCGCTCTTCATCCTGGCCCTTGATCTGCTCTACACCGATGAGCGCGGCACGACAGCTGTTAAACATCTTCTCCCTGTTATCCCCTTCTTCATCGGCGTTGCCATATTCATAAAGATCGAGCACAGCTTCCTCCTGCAGACCGGAGTTATCTCCCAGCTCTACAGTTCCACCGTCCCCCTACAGATCCGCTCTGCAACCGCTGTCCAGGCATTTTTCTACTACCTGAAACTCCTTGTCTGGCCCTATCCGCTCCTGATGATCCACGATTTCAGCTTTGCCAAAAAGGTCTACACCCCGGTCAACATCCTCTGCGGCACCGGACTAATCACCCTCTCGGCAGTTATCTGGTGGCTCAGGCAACGTGCACCCCTTGTGACCATCGGCGCCATCTGGCTCATGGCGACTCTATTGCCGGTTGTCGGACTGATCCCCTCCAACACCCTGATTGCCGAGCGCTACCTCTTCCTCCCCCTGGCCGGCTATGCACTGATTCTTGCGGCCTGCTGGCAGGCCTTGTCCGAGCGGAACCTACTGACTAAAAGGCTGGCAATCCTGACACTTGTTTTCCTGCTGGCAGCCTTCAGCACCCTGACAATCAAGCGCAATCCTGACTGGCGTGACAACCTGACCTTGCTCATTGCCAATGCACGGGATCTGCCGGGGAAAGCCGGTGTTTATTACCAGATCGGCAATGAATATTTTGCACTGGGAGAGTTTGGTAATGCCCTCGATTACCTTGGCAGGGCAAAAGCAATGAATCCGCTCTACAGGGTGCACTACGCAGTGCACACGGCAGCCATGGCTTATCAGTCGGGGAATCTGCAGCAGGCCAAGGCAGACCTGGACGGCATAGATCACCCCTTCAAGATGCAGTTTGTCGAGGTGAATTATCTCTATGGCAAACTGCGCCAATCAGCAGGGGATCTGGAAAATGCGGCAATCTACTATCGGAACGCGAGCAAGGCCACCATACCGGTAGGGCTGGTAAAACCGGCGGATATTGCCGAGGCTTTAAAGAGTATTGACGAGGCGAAGAAGGGGAAATAACAGGGTTGGAGCTAACCGGCGTGCAGTTTTTTTGAACGGTCCAGAGGAGGCAAGACTCCTTGTGAGCCTGTGAAGAAAGAGAGGGGAGAGTGCTGCCACCCTCCCCTCTTTGTGATACTTCCAGCAGCTAAAATTAGAACAGGTAGTACATGCCAAAACCGATTTTATAGCCATCGGCCTTCTGCAGCAGTTTCTCGCCTAATTTTGTCTCTACATCGCCAATAACCGCATAGGAAACTGTAGGGAGAAGATAGAGGTTTTTGAAAACATTAATATAAGGGCCGACCTCTACTTCGAAAGTGTTAGACGCCTTGATGTCGCCGCGTGAGCCGTTGAAAGACTCTTTAACCTTGACGTCGAGACTGTAGTGGTGGCTGAACTCAATCTCAGTGCCGACCGTTAGGTTGTGGATTGTCTGGCCATCATGGGCATGGATGATAAACTCGGGTTGATAAACCACATAAGGGATGAACATGTGCAGATTCTTGGAAACGGCCACCGAAGGGGAATAGCTGTTGTCACGGGTGCCGGGATCATTGCGTCTGGCACTGTCCAGTTTCCAGTCGAAACCGACGGCGATGTCTACTGGCAGCTTGACCAGTGACTTGGTCAGGGAGTATCTGGCGCCAAGAGTAAGGTCCTCAAAACCGTTCTCCTTGACCCCCTCTACCCGCTGCTTGAAGGTGTACGGCAGGGTTGCGGAAACTTTCAGTCCGTTGATGACTCCGGCAGCAACCGTCACCGTGGATCCAATCCTCTCAGCTGACACATTCTCGAGAAAGAAGTTTTTTCCTGTTTCCTTGGTGTAATCGAAGTCAATACGGGCTTCAACATGCCCCGGGTCCGGCACATCGGTAACCAGCAGTTTGTGTTCAGCAAGAGCGCTGGTTGCGGTAAGCAGAGTCAGAAGGGTGGCCGGGATAAACATTTTGTACATACTATTCTCCTGTAAGTTGGTATTGCCCCTGTCTTTCGTAGGCGGGTCAATATAGCTTAAAAAGCATCAATAAACAAGAGCACTGTCGTCATATTTTCTACCGCGAAAAGACTTCCTTCGGTAACAGGGCTACATAACTGACGAAATCATCAAGAGTTGCATAAATGTGAAATGTGTTGCTCCGACACTGTTGGTTTTAAGCAGGACGGGTAAAACCGGCGGATATTGCCGAGGCGTTTAAGAGTATTGACGAGGCGAAGAAGGGGAAATAACGGCTCGGCAGAACAGCGTCGATTTTAGGCTGCTGCTTCTGCCTGGTTGGGCATAATTCTGGCCCTTGACCGATACCAATATATATTATAAAATAATATTATAACGGCAGTGATGGAGTGATCTCATGCAAAAAAATACCAGTGTTACCCTTGGCAAACACTACGAAAATTTCATTTCTCAGCAGGTTGTCCAAGGCCGTTTTGGTTCAGCAAGCGAAACAATTCGCGCCGGTCTGCGACTTCTGGAAGAGCGGGAAACCAAGCTGTCCCTGCTACGCCGTGCACTTATTGAAGGTGAAGAAAGCGGCACCGCTGATTATTCGCTCAAGAGCTTACTCTCTGAACTTGACGGTGAAAGTTTCAACTGATGCCCTCTTTTACTCTCACAAACATGGCAAAGGCCGATTTGAAAGAGATTGCTAACTTCACGCAAAACCGTTGGGGGCGTGAACAACGCAACGTGTATCTACAAATGCTGGACGGTTCATTTCATCAGTTGGCTGCCAACCCGCTCAAAGGAAAAGATTGTAATGATATTCGTCTTGGATATCGAAAATTGAACGCCGGCAGTCATGTGATTTTTTACCGTCAAACGCCTGCCGATACGATTGATATTGTCCGTGTTCTGCACGGGCATATGGATATTGAAACACGGCTTTCTGAGCCGTAATACGGGAAATGTCTCTAATTATACCGTCACGCCTCCTTGGAGTGCGTGCTCCTTCAGTTTAGTTTTGAATTGCGCTAAGTATGCAGTTTTCGAAGTATAAATAACTTCCATTGCTATAAACCCACTGTTCATGTTTCTTTTTGCCAGTTGTTGTATTGTTAATTTCCTTTGGGTTTACGGGTTAGGTGCTCAGACCGTAAAAAAGGGATTCCGTTGCAGGAATCCCTTTTTAAATTCGGATTGAATGGGTGTCGATTTTCCCCGAGGTCAGAAGTCCCTAGCCCCCATTTGCTCCTGCATTGCTATTTTACCACCAGGTCCTTGACCACATTCATTAATTCATACGGGAAGAGGATGGTCGAGTTCTTTTCCGTGGCGATTTCGGTCATGGTCTGCAGGGTTCGAAGCTGCAGTGCGCCTGGGGTGTTCGACAGGATAGCGGCTGCCTGGGACAGTTTCTCTGAAGCTTCCAGCTCTCCGGTGGCATGGATATTTTTTGCCCGCCGCTCCCGCTCTGCTTCCGCTTCTTTGGCCATGGCACGCTGCATCTCTATGGGCAGATCGATATTCTTCATTTCAACATGGTCGATCTTGACCCCCCACTTGTTTGTCTGGCTTGCCAGAGCAGCGCTGATTGCTTCCTGAAGCTTGTCCTGCTCACCAAGGACATCGTCAAGGGTATGTTTGCCGATGACGGCGCGCAGGGCTGTCTGGGCCAGCTGCCGGAGGGCGTAGGCATAGTTTTCGACTTCAATGATGGCATTCTTCGGATCCACCACTTTTGAATAAACGACAGCGGTGATTTTGACGGTGACGTTATCCTTGGTGACCGCGTCCTGGGCAGGAATTTCGTTGGCCACCGTCCGGAGCGGCACGATGGTCATCTGTTCGATGTACGGGATCAGCAGAATGAGTCCAGGTCCGCGGACGCCGACACAGCGACCGAGGCGAAAAACTACGCCCCTTTCGTACTCCTTGAGAATTCTGATGGCTGCTGCCAGAGTGGTGGCGATGGCGAGAAACAGGATGATAAGTGGAATCAGTGATAACATGATGTGCCTCCTTGGGGCTGGCGAAACCTGTCACAACTTATGCCTGTGAGGGGTGACTGTCAAGGAAGATCAGACGGGGGCTTACAGGCTATCGTTTACAACAGGGCTTATTTTTTACCTGATTTTACCGTTCTCCCGACGCAAGCAGTTCGAGTATCTTTTTATTGAACGAATAAATATCGAACGGTTTTTTGATATAGTGGATTTCTGCTTCAATAATGCCGTTCTTCGCGATGGCATTTGACGAGTAGCCCGACATGTACAATACCTTCAAGCCCGGGCGCAGCGCAGCAATCTTCTCCATCATTACCCTGCCATCCATGGTCGGCAGGATTACATCGGCAACAACAAAATCAATCCGGAGCGAGCTGTCTTCGCATAAACTGATTGCGGTCAATGGCTCATCTGCCGTGAGAACCTCATAGCCCATCTGTTTAAGCATAGCTGTTGAAAGGTTAAGGATTGTTTCGTCGTCTTCGACCAACAGCACCGTCCCGCTCCCCTTAACGATATCTTCAGGTTGCTTGTTGTCCTGACCGGTCAGATCTATACTGCGGGGCAGATAGATGTTGAAAGTCGTCCCTTTGCCGGGCTCACTGAAGACCGTAATGAAGCCGCTGTTCTGGGAGACAATGCCGTAAATGGTAGATAGCCCAAGGCCGGTCCCCTTGCCAGCCTCCTTAGTCGTGAAGAACGGTTCGAAAATGTGCTTGAGCGTCTCGGCAGCCATGCCATGTCCGCTGTCAGCAATAGTCAACTGCACATAATCCCCTGGCTGTGCCTCAATATTGTCACGGCAGAAATGTTCATCGATGGTCCGGTTGACGACTCCTATAGTCAGCGTCCCTCCGCCCGGCATTGCATCCCGGGCATTGATAACAAGGTTCATGACAATCTGGTCAAGCTGAACCGGATCG
Source organism: Geobacteraceae bacterium (assembly GCA_013377075.1). Classification (GTDB taxonomy): domain Bacteria; phylum Desulfobacterota; class Desulfuromonadia; order Geobacterales; family DSM-12255; genus VEOV01. Next base: position 40,453 of record JACABD010000028.1, read on the forward strand.
ATTCTGACGTCCCAGGCATCAGGTTCCTTCGTAAGGGAAAGGAGAATGTCTTTACCGATCAACCTTGACATGGTTTTCAGGATACCCTTCAGGGCTGAGTCCATTTTTACATTCCGTGGCATGGCAATCTGTTGTCGCGAGAATGCCAGCAACTGCGAGGTGATCTCCGCTGAATGTTGAGCCGCCTTGGTGATTTCCGCAGCAAACTCCAGAAAGAGCGGATTGTCACGGGCCTCACGTTTTATCAGGTCCGCAAAAACGAGAATGGCCATGAGCTTGTTGTTGAAATCGTGGGCGATTCCACCGGCAAGCCGCCCGACCGACTCCATTTTTTGGGAATGAATGAGCTGCGCCTCAAGAAGTTTCTTTTCGGTAATATCCTCCTTGATGGCCAGGTAGTTGGTAATGGCCCCTGTCGTGTCCTTGATGGGCGATATCGTTGCCCGCTCCCAGAAAAGATCGCCGTTCTTCTTCTTGTTGTGGAATTCACCCTCCCATACTTTACCGGAGCTGATGGAGGCCCATAACCGCTGGTACTCCTCCGCAGATGTATGGTCAGTTTTCAGAATTCCTGGATTTTGCCCCATGGCTTCGGCGGCGGCGTATCCGGTTATCTGGGTGAATTTAGGGTTTACAAACTCGATTTTTCCATCCAGATCGGTTATGACGATGGAGGTAGGACTTTGTTCCACTGCCCGTGAAAGGGTACGAAGAGTCTGCTCGGCCCGTTTACGTTCACTGATATCCCTGGTTATCCCCAGCAAGGAGACAATTTCTCCCCTGTCATTGTAAAACGGCACTGCATTGGTCTCCAGCCAGAGGTGCTTCCCTTTGAGCCCGACAATTTCAAATTCAAGGATTCCTGCCCCACCCTCGTAGATCCTCTTGCCAAGAGCAATAAAGTCCTCCCTGCAATCGTCAGTAATCAGGGGATAGACGCACTGCCCCTTCACCTGCTCAAAAGAGTCTGCCCCGATCATCTCAAGACCGGCGGGGTTCATCATCAAAAGGTTGCCACCTGCATCCAACAGCTTGATACATTCCGGTTCCGCGTCGATAATGGCGTTCAGAAACTTTTCGCTGCTTGCCAGAGCTTTTTGTCTTTCTACCAGTTGCTCTGCCATCGAATCAAATGCTGACGCCAGCTTGCCGAGTTCGCCACCCTGCACACTATCAGTAACCTTCAGCTTGTAGTCTCCGCTGGCAAGGGTCTGCGACGCTTCTTCAAGCATGGCAATACGGTCAACAATGGATCGTTTGCCAATAAAACTGGCAAAGAGAAGAGCTGCCCCGAGCACCAGTCCAAAACCAAGCAGATTGATGAACATCTGACTGTTCGCTTCAACGAAAACCGACTTCACAGGGATGCCGGCGCGGACATACATATACGGCGACATCTCGCCATCAAGACGCAACTTCCGGATCGAAAGGATCCGCTTGTCCCCTTTTGCCACCCCCTGCCCGATAGTGGTGAGTTCGTCAGGCTCTTCCTGCATCTGCTTGAAGAGCCTGGGATCAGACTGTTTGCCGATATATTTTTCCGACTCGCTCCCCCGGAAAAGAATGACCCCTTTATGATCAAGAAGTACGAAATTAGAATTATTAGGCAGCTTGCTCCGTTCGAGAACCCGGGTGTATTTTTCCAGGAGAAAGCCAACAGCAATAACTCCGGTTATTGCGCCGTGCGTGTCCTTTATCGGGTACCCCAGGGTAAAAGAGGGCCGATTCGTCGCACGGGCAACAATGTATTCTCCTGACGACAGTTGCCCGCTTGCAAGGGTGTTTATGAAATAACGCCGGTCGGAGATTATGAATGGCGGTTTTACCGGCATTGCCGTAGCCCAGACCTGTCCCGAACGATCAGCTATGAAAATATTGGTAAAATCCGGATTGGCTTTGAGTATTTCGCTGAGAAGAGCTGTTGTTCCGGCAGCATCCTGCTGCTGTATTTCGGGCAGCTTTGCTAATGCAACCATCAACTGCCGGGCTGAAGCGACCTTACTCTTCTGTTCGTAGGCTATACTGTCCGCAAGCTTCTGAGTATCGGTTTCCGCGACATAAATTGCATGTCGCCTCTGTTGCAAGCCCGCATGAATAATCATTCCTATGACCGGGAGAGCTATAATAAGAACGATAAGGCGTAATTGATACTTAATTGGAAGCCGGAAAAATGATTTCATGGTAAATCCTCTGCAAGCTTTTGGATATTGGGTGCGGGTGCAAGGAGGGATGTTGTTAACTAATCAACTAACCTCTGCAAATCGCGCTTTCTTGCTCAATCCACTCAAAAAGCCGCGCCACCGGTTCATCCCGGCAGAGCGGCTTCTATAAAAGTTCTGATTATATCCACAACAGGCCATCATTGGCTCCAGATCATAAAATTTCACTCACAATACTGTGACAGAGGGCGCCTGTCAAGCGGGAACAGACGGGGGCTTACAGGCTACCACAAAAAAACAGGCTCAGGTTACGGAACCCATTTTTAGTATCCTATTGCGGCTAAAGTTTTTGATGCGAGTTCCAGGCGGTTGAGAAATCCAGCGTAGGCGCGGGCTCTTTGTTCTTGGCGCCAACAAGCATGGCACCGGTAGGTTCCATCATCCCATGGATTTTACGGTTATGGCTTAAATCTGCTCAGATCGGCAGCGAAAAGGTAACTCTGGTCCCTTCCTTCTGACGGCTTTTCAGATATATTTCTCCACCATGACCTTCGACAATATCGCGTACAATACAGAGACCGATCCCCAGCCCGCCTGGTGCAGTATTGGACGCATCGGCACGGAAGAATTTGTCGAATACGCGACGTACTTCTGTTTCACTCATGCCGATCCCTTGATCTGTGACGCAAAAGCTGACCGAATCAGCGGATCGCTCGACTTCCAATGTTACTGGCCCCCCATCGGGTGAATATTTGATGGCATTACTGAGAATATTCTCCAGCACTTGAATGATCCGCCCGGCATCGCACGAAATTTCTTCAGGGAGATCCTGGCCAGAGCAGAGTTTCAGGTCATGCAGGGGCGCACTACGGCTGAAATAGCCGATAACCTTTTCCAACAGCGGCATGAGGAGGGTCTTCTGTTTAACCATGTTCAGACGGCGGCCAACCTGAATAAGGCTCAAGTCGAGCAGATCATCTATCAGCCGCGACATGCTTTCACCATTGGCAGATATCTCCCGGGCAAACATCTGCTGACTGTGCAAGTCAGTCCCCTCTTCGGCGAACAGTTCCGAATAGCCCATGATGGCAGAAAGTGGCGTGCGGAGCTCGTGGGCGGCGATAGAAATAAATTCGTCCTTGGCACGGTTTAGATCGTGCAGAACCTGCTGGCTCCGTTTGTAGGTTATCGCTATGGCAGTCAGCGAGGCTGCCGAAGCGATCAGGTCGAGTTCGTCTGGTTGGGGTTCCCGCGGAGTATCGTAATAGATGGCAAAACTGCCCAGCAGGCTACCGTCGCCGGCAATGATCGGCTCGGACCAGCAGGCGCGCATAGGTGTACGGGAAACCAGTCGCCGGGCCCTTTCCCAGTAGGGATGATTGAGGATATCAGCAATAACTACCCGTTCTCGGCGGAATGCGGCTGTACCACAGGAGCCGACACCTTCACCGATGTGCATCCCCTCGATCGCCTCGCTATAGAAATCAGGAAGGCTTGGTGCCGCAGCTTTATGCAGTGTACCGCGCTCGGCGTCCAGGGTCAGAATGGAACAACGCATCCCCTCTCCCAGGGTCTCAATGAAGCGGACTATGGTTTCACAAATCTCGGGAAGACTATCGTCGTTGTAGAGGAGCTCCAGAACCCTCGCTCGCCCTTTTTGGACCTGCTGCTCCATGTGGTCGCTGGTCTGGTCGCGAACCTGAAGGATGAAATTATCACTGGAGTTATCAGCAGCTTCAACTGAAAGAGTACAGGTGTCACCCCAACACAACTGACCGTCACTGGAGAGATAGCGCAGCCTGGCCGTAGCACCTCTGACCGGAAGCGAATCGTCAGGATGGAGCAGTGCCTGCAGCTGGGCCCCTTCAAGTTGTTGCGCAGAATACCGGGTAAACCGCGTAAAGGCATGGTTAACTCTGGAAATACAACCGTCAGCATCGACCACGGCGTGACCGACCAGAGGGGTGTGGAAAAGACTGTTGGAACTGTTATTGTAGGGCATAAAAGCTATTTCCTTATAAAATGGAAGTAACACAAACAGTTTCAAAACAGAGTTACAGTTCTAATTAAAGCAAGTTACATACCGATTTAATATCATGTCATTATAATAAAGTGCAAGTAAATGAATAAATATACCAATTTGCAATCTATCCCCAGATCAGCCCCTGCACCAGCAAGGACAAAAGCCGTCAGACCATTTTAAACCAGGGTTATAGCGGCATTTTCCCATCAAAATAATGTCAAATAACCGGCAGTAATTCAGATCAACCAAGAGAAGTCGTTTCTTGCCCAACAAACCATGAATCAGAAACAGCACGCAGCGGCCTCCTTGAGCACAAAACTGGAACAGACGGGGATTTACAGGCTGCCACCAAAAAAGGGATTCCGTTTCGGGAATCCCTTTTTTGGGTTCAGATTGAAGGGGTGTCGATTTTTTCCGAGGTCAAGGCGTCCCGAGGAGGGGGGCGGAGGCGGAGCGGAGCAGCGCTACGCCGCACAACTCCCGACGAGGGCAACACAGAGATCGGGACAATTAGCCTGCTAATTGGACAGCGGAGGCTGCCCGAAGGGTGAGGCCAAAGGCCGAATCAAAAAGCGGCACCCCGCTAGGCGGTCGGCCCGGCGTCTTCCAGTGCCAGCTCCTTAATCGCCATATCCCTCATCTTGAACTTCTGAATCTTCCCTGAGGCGGTCATTGGGTAGCTCTCCACAAACTTCACGTACTTCGGAATCTTGTAGTTGGCAATCTTGCCGTTGCAGAACTCCCGCACCTCGTCCTCGGTCATCGCCATCCCCTTCTTGAGGATAATGGAGGCCATGACCTGCTCGCCGTATTTGCGGTCGGGCACGCCGTAGACCTGGATATCGGAGACCTTCGGGTGGGTGTAGAGGAATTCTTCGATCTCCCTCGGATAGATGTTCTCGCCGCCACGGATGATCATGTTCTTGATCCTGCCGGTGATCTTGCAGTAGCCGTTCTCATCCATGATCGCCAGGTCGCCGGTATGAAGCCACTTGTCAGAATCAATGGCCCTGGCGGTCTCGTCGGGCATCTTGTAATATCCCTTCATGACCAGATAGCCGCGGGTGCAGAGTTCACCCTGCTTGCCAGGGGGCAGAGCCTCACCGGTCTCGATATCGACGATCTTCACCTCAACATCGGGCAGCGCCCGCCCGACAGTGGAAACCCTCAACTCGATGGCGTCATCGGTTCTTGTCTGGGTGATAACCGGTGATGATTCTGTCTGACCGTAGGCGATGGTGATGTCGGTGGCATTCATCTGGCTGATGACTTTCTTCATCACCTCTATCGGGCAGTTGGAACCGGCCATGATGCCTGTCCGCAGGGAAGAGAGGTCAAACCTGGAAAATTCGGGGTGCTCAAGCTCGGCAATAAACATGGTGGGAACGCCGTGAACCGCTGTGCACTTCTCCTTCTCGACCGTCTCCAGCACTTTCAGCGGGTCGAAGATCTCCACCGGCACCATGGCCGTGCCATGGGTAACGCAGGCCATGACGCCGAGCACGCAGCCGAAACAGTGGAAGAACGGCACCGGAATACAGAGCCGGTCATTCTCGGTGAATTTCATGCATTCGCCGATATTGAAGCCGTTGTTGACAACGTTGTAATGGGTGAGCATGACCCCTTTCGGAAAGCCGGTGGTGCCCGATGTATACTGCATATTGATGGTTTCGTGGCAGTTTATTGTAGCCTCAACAGCTGCTAGTTCACCATCGCTGACGCTCTCGCCGAGCTTGACGATATCCTCAAAATTCATCATGCCTGCCGGCGTATCAGCGCCTATGAAGACGACATTTTTCAGATACGGCAGTCCGTCTGACTTCACTGCTCCGGGGGCAGATGCCCCTAGACCCGGGACGACCTCATTGACTGTTGCCACGTAGTCCGTATCCTTGAACGATTTAACCATGAAAAGTGTGGTGGAGTCGGACTGGTTAAGGATGTACTCCAGCTCAGCCGACTTGTAGCTGGTGTTGACCGTAACCAGAACCGCGCCGATCTTGGCGGTGGCAAACTGCAGCGTCACCCACTCCGGCACGTTGTAGGCCCAGATGGAGAGGTTATCCCCCTTCTTGACGCCAAGCTTGAGCAGCCCCTTGGCGACCAGACGACAGCGCTCGTTGAACTGCACCCAGTTGTAACGCAGATTGCGCTCATGGTAGATCAGGGCGTCTTTTTCCGGATATTTGGCGGCAATATGATCGAGAAGTCCGCCTACGGTAAATTCAAGCTGGTTTGACATTATCGCTCCTCCTTAAAAAGGTATATCGGCTGAAGAAAAGCAGGCTGAAGGTGTAAGGCTGAAGGGAACCCTGATTTTGACTTTCCTTCAGCCTTCAGCCTATCAACCTAAACATACAGTCTTCAGCCTTCAGCCTAAAAAACTATTTCACTTGCAGCTTGCGCCTCTTGCCCGTGCAACACGCGAGCCTGAGGGTCTGCCGAGGATTTCGGAGATATAATTACCTGCTTCTATCAGGCTGTCAAGATTTACTCCGGTTTCGATCCCCATTCCGTTGAGCATATAGAGCAGATCCTCACTTGCCACATTCCCTGCAGCGCCTGTGGCGTAGGGGCAACCGCCAAGTCCGGCTACGGAACTGTCAACCACCGAAATTCCCCGCTCAAGCACGGCAAGGATATTGGCCAACGCCTGTCCGTAGGTATCGTGGAAATGAACTGCCAGCTTCTCCCGCGGCACCTTGTCGGCCACGGCATCGACCATGATCTGGGCTTTGACTGGAGTGCCGACACCGATGGTATCACCGAGAAAGATCTCGTAACAGCCAAGGGAGAACATCTTCGCAGCCAGATCCGCCACTGCTGCCGGAGAGACGTCCCCTTCGTAGGGACAGCCAAGGGCACAGGATACAGCGCCACGCACCTTGACGCCACGCTTTGCAGCAGCCCTTGTCACCTTGGCAAAACGCTCGATGCTCTGTTCGATGGAGCAGTTGATATTTTTCTGAGAAAATGTTTCCGAGGCTGCGCCGAATATGGCCACCTCGGTGGCGCCGGCGGCCACTGCCGCTTCAAAGCCCTGAAGGTTGGGGACAAGCACCGGATACGAAACCCCGGCCTTGCGGGTGATGCCTGCCATAACCTGTGCATTATCGGCCATCTGCGGCATCCATTTGGGCGAGACGAAACTGGTCGCCTCGATGGAGGAGAGGCCGCTGGCAGTGAGCTTGTTGATCAGCTCGATCTTGTAGTCAGCCGGAACGATGAGCCGCTCCTTCTGCAGTCCGTCACGGGGGCCGACCTCCACTATCTTGACAAATTTCGGCACTCTCATGCAGCTTCACCCTCGGTCACGAAAGAGAGCAGTTCCGCCCCTTCGTTTACCAGATCTCCGACCCGGTAGTATATCTCGGCGAGAACTCCGTCCCGGGGCGCAGAGATGGTATGCTCCATCTTCATCGCCTCCATGATGACAAGGGGCGTTCCCTTGACAACCGCTGCGCCGTTTTCGACCAGCACATTAACGATCTTGCCCGGCATGGGGGCGGTGAGCCTGCCGCCAAGGCCATCATCGGCTTCAAGGGCCAAGAGCGGATCGTGAATGACAAGCCGGTGACTCCTGCCAGAATCAATGATGAACATGTCGGCTCCGTGGCAGACCACTGAAACCGTGAACCGCCTGCCGCCCAGATCTGCCAGGACTTCACCCCTGTCGCCGATCTCGCCGCTTACCAGCATCTCGCCACCCGGCAGCTCAAGAGAGTAACCCCCCGGGCGGTAGTGGGCAGTCACGCTGACAGCATTTTCACCATCGATGAAATTGATGGTGTGGTGGTTGTCGACATTGAGCCGCCAGCCACTTGTGCTGTGCCATGGGGAATAGGCATCAACAGAGTTCGCAGCTGACTTTTTCCCTTCAGCCTCCCTTGCCAGGAGAAGGTAGAGCGCTGCCGATGCAAGAACAGTGTCCGAGGCAGGTTTGGTTTCCGGGAAAAGCCTCTTTTCGTGTCTGGCAATAAAACCGGTGTCCAGCTCGGCATTGGCAAAGGCCACATCTGCTGCGATCATGTTGAGAAATTCAATATTGGTGGTGACGCCGACAACCTGGTATGCGGCCAGAGCACCCTTAAGGCGCCTCAGGGCAGCATCCCTGTCCCTGTCCCAGACAATCAGCTTGGCAATCATCGGATCGTAATGGATGGAGACCGTGTC
>JACABD010000029.1 GCA_013377075.1 Geobacteraceae bacterium
AGCTCCCCTCTGGCATGGACATCGTCATGGCAGTGGTTGCAGAGGTTTTCCCAGTTGGAACCGTCGGGCGGGTTGTTGTGGTGATTGCCGTCGCGGTGGTGGACGGTGAGAAGATTGGCGTTTGAGGCGTCGAACTCCCTGGCACAGCGGGCGCAGATGAGGCCGTACATTCGCAGTGACTTCTGGCGGTAGTTGGAATTGTCATCCATCTCTGCCCGCATGCCACGGAGCTTTGCAGCCATCTCTGCTTCGGTGGGGAGCTTTACGCTTGCCGGTCTGCGTGGTCTCATTTGACTACCGGAATGTTCAGCCTCACTGAGGCATCGTTGACACTCCCCAGATTGGTGACATCTTCATAGCCGAGCTGTTTCAGAGCATCAAGTGCGATGCCGCTTCTCCTGCCGGATCTGCAGTAGAGGTTGATCTTGGTATTCCTGTCCGGGGCTGTCTTGACAATCCCCTCTCCAATCCTGTCATAGGGAATAAGTATTGCCCCTTCAAGATGGCCCTCTTTCCACTCTGCTTCAGTGCGGACATCGATCAGCAGCGGCTTTACAGCCGGTGCGTCGGCGCATAAGGCGTTAAGCCCGGACAGCGCAATAAAAAGCATTATTATTAAGGAAACAGCCTTGATCATGTTCATGCTAACAAGCCTCCCCGTTGAAAAATTTACCTGTTTTATCCAGAAAATCTTTTACCATGCGATAGGTGAGCCCCCAGAGTACGGGCTTGTCTTCATAGGGGAGCCTGATGCAAGGGCTTTCGAAACGGTCACCGGCAAAGGTAAACTGATGCATGCCATGCCTCAGGGGATCTGTCAGCTCTGCAAAAGTGAGCCAGAAGACGTCCTTCACCTCTTCGCTGATTATGAAATTAAGATCGACACCATTTACCCCGTAGACAAAGCAGGAGAGGAGCACCGGCAGGTGAGCTCCATCAAGATCGGAGATCTGGCCCAGGTATTGAGCCACTCCAAGGTCAACCCCGAGTTCTTCCATTGTCTCGCGCTCAGCAGCATGCCGGGAGTCGGCATCATCTTTTTCAACTTTGCCGCCGGGGAAACCGATGTTACCAGACCACGGATCACCGGGATGGGTGGCTCGCTCTATGAAGAGCATTTTCCAAGCGGATTCCTGCACCGAAAGAATCATGGCAACCGCGGCTTTTCTGTGGCCGGGTACATCGCGCAGTACCGGCGCAGGGTGGCTGAGACAGTGGGAAATCCATGAGAAGGAATCACTTTTTTCACTATTCATCTATGACCTTCAGCCCTGCCTTTTAGAGTTGTTTTATATCTATCATCCTATGCCTTTAAACGATGGCTGTGTCAAGGCACTTGACATACAACCGGCACAAGGTTAGCTTTATCAAACTGTTGACTTCAGGAGGCGTTTCGTGGCTGTTTCAAAGAGTAAAGTTTTCCTCTGGATATTAACCCCTTTTGTACTTATAGCTGCGCTTGTGGCGGGTTATCTCTGGGTTGCCCTTAACTGGAGCTACTCAAAAGGGGAACGGGCCGGATACGTACAGAAGTTCTCCGAAAAAGGGTGGCTGATAAAGACCTGGGAAGGGGAGCTTTCACTCGTTGCTCTGCCTGGTTCTATGCCGGAAAAGTTTTTCTTCACTGTCCGCAAGGATGATCTGGCTTCAAGGATAAACTCTGTGGTTGGTAAACGTGTTGTTGTCGTCTACGAACAGCACAAGGGGCTACCGTCAAACTGGTTCGGTGACACTGAATTCTTCGTCAAAGAGATTAAGGTTCTGGATTAATTCCATAAAAGGAGAAGATACACAGATGATTAACTTTTCAAGGCTTTTCAGGATTTCAGGGTCAGTTGCCGCACTCTCTCTCGTAGCAACTGCTGCCTATGCCACCAGCATAGTTGCCATCAAGACCGGCGATGATATTTTTATCGGCACAGACAGCAAGATGCTGATCGAGAAAGATGTTGCCGTTAACCAGTGCAAGATTACCAAGATGAATGATACCTACCTGGTATTCTCCGGTATTCCGGCACTTCCTGCTTCAAGTTTCAATGCCTACGCAATTGCTGAAAAGAGTTTTGCCGGAAAAGGTCCGGTTAATATGCGTCTGGACGCCTTTGACAAGGCTGTGCAGGGGGAGCTGCAAAAGGCTTTTGAAAAGCTGCGTACAACTGACGACAAGCTCTTTTCGAGATGGTACACGGATGATGTCCAGACCCGGGTTGCCCTGCAGCTTCTGGTTGCCGGGGTCGAGAAGAAGGGGACTGTGCTTGCCATGCTGGAGTACAGGATAATCAGCGGCAAGTCCGAGCCGGTAAAGCTAAAGGCGATAAAGCAGAATATTGTCACCAAGCCGGGTTCGGATCAGCCGAAGATACTCTTTCTCGGTATGCAGGATGCCATCAACGATCTGATGAAGAAGAAGGACTTTTTCAGTGATTTCGATGAGGTAAGAAATATTAACGAATGGATTAATGCCGAAATCACTGCCGAGCCGAAACTGGTTGGCGGACCGGTTGACATCATCAAGATCAGCCCGAAAAAAACTGTCTGGATTCAGCATAAAAGCGAGTGTCCTGAAATTGATGCTCCGGTTGTAAAACCTGCTTCGAAAAAGTAATTTAGAGAGGTGAAAAGTGGAAAGACGACGATTTATACGGCTGATGGGGCTCTCTTCGCTTTTCTGGAGCTTGCCGCTCCGCAACCTTTTTGCCTCTACCGGACCGGTTGTGGCTGTTGCCGATGGTGCTGACGCCGCAACAATCACCAGAAACGCCATCAATGCCCTTGGCGGCATGAAACGCTTTGTCAAACCGGGCAATACTGTTGTGGTCAAGCCTAACATGGGGTGGGACAGGACTCCTGAGCTTGCGGCCAATACCAATCCGCTGGTAGTGCGGGCCGTTGTCGAAGAGTGTCTGCGGGCAGGTGCAAAAAAGGTGAAAGTCTTTGACAGAACCTGTAATGATGAGCGGCGCTGCTATAAAAACAGCGGCATTGAAACTGCTCTGGCAGGCATGAAGGGGGTCGAGGTCAAGCATGTTGAGGAAGAGCGCTACAAAAAGGTCGCACTGGGTGGCAAGGCGCTGCAGGAGTGGGAGCTTTACGGTGAGGCGCTTTCAGCCGATGTCTACATAAATGTCCCTGTCCTCAAGCATCACGGCCTTTCCAAGCTGACTATCGGCATGAAGAATGTCATGGGGATCATGGGTGGCAATCGGGGCTCAATTCACAAGAACATTGATGTCGCCCTGGCCGACATAAACTCCGTATTCAAGACCCATCTCGTTGTTGTCGATGCTACCCGGATTCTCACCGCCCATGGCCCCCAGGGGGGCGACATCAAGGACGTAAAGCAGCTCAACAAGGTTATCGCCTCAACCGACATCGTTGCAGCCGATGCCTATGCCACCACCCTTTTCGGACTGAAACCTGAAGATATAGCTGTGACTGTGGAAGCCCATAAACGTGGGCTTGGCGAGATGAGAATCGACAGGATGAAGATTTTGAAAGTATGAATCTAGCCGGAATATTCAGCTGGAATGAGCAGACAAAGGCGGTATTTTCCGACATCAGGAAATATATCGGCCCGGGACTGCTTGTCACAGTCGGTTTCATTGACCCCGGCAACTGGGCGGCCAATGTGGCCGCAGGTTCAATCTACGGCTACAAGCTCCTCTGGATGGTCACCCTCTCGACCATCATGCTGATCCTTCTCCAGCACAATGCTGCCCACCTTGGAATAGTCACCGGTGAATGCCTTTCAGAAGCGGCCACACGCCATTTGCCAACGTTCATCTCCCGTCCGGTTTTGGCCTCAGCCTGTCTTGCCGCCTGCGCAACCGCTATGGCAGAACTTCTTGGCGGTGCCATCGCCTTGCAGATGCTCTTTGGCATCCCTTTGAAGATAGGGACTGTCATGCTTCTTGCCCTGGTCATCTGGTTCATTCTTGGCACAGCCTACCGCAGGGCCGAGCGATTCATCATCGGCTTTGTTTCCCTCATCGGCCTCTCCTTCATTTTCGAGCTCTGGCTTGTGCCGACAGACTGGCGCGCCGCCGCTTCCGGCTGGGTTATCCCGGCGTTTCCAGCTGGTTCACTTCCCGTCATAATGAGTGTGCTTGGCGCGGTAGTCATGCCTCACAACCTCTTTCTGCACTCGGAAATCATCCAGAGCAGGCAGTGGAACCTGGAGAGCGAGGAGACCATCAGATACCAGCTGAAATTCGAGTTTCTTGACACACTCATATCAATGGGGATAGGGTGGGCGATCAACAGCGCCATGATACTGATGGCCGCAGCGACTTTTTATGTAAATAAGCTTCAGGTAACCGAGCTTGCCCAGGCAAAGGAGATGCTTCAGCCTATGCTTGGCAGTAGCGCGGCCATGGTCTTTGCCATAGCCCTCCTTCTTGCAGGTATTGCCTCATCCATTACCGCCGGAATGGCCGGTGGCAGCATCTTTGCCGGGATTTTTGGCGAGCCGTTTAACAGCAGTGATGTTCATACCCGAAACGGAATACTTCTCACCATGCTGCTCGGTACGGCGGCGATTTTTTTCGTTGAGGACACCTTTAAAGGGCTGATCTATTCACAGGTTCTACTCAGCATTCAGCTCCCCTGGACAATCTTCATGCAGATCTATCTCACCTCCTCAAAAAAAGTCATGGGAAGCCACGCCAACACGATCTTCGGAGCGATCCTGCTCTGGGGAGTTGCAGTCATAGTGACGTTTCTGAACGTCATGCTGTTGCTCGATTTCCTGAAATAGCGACGGCTGACAGCAGCTCCAGTCCCCCCTTCTTGACATCATTTTTTATTGCTGTTAGCCTTTAATAAACAGCAACATAATCAACAAAACGGAGGGTAAAATGAAACGACTACTCCTTGTTGTATCTACAGCGTTATTAGCAGCTCTAACACTAAATGGCTGCTATGGGAAATTTGCATTAACGAGAAAATTGTACACTGCTAATGGGCAGATCGAAGACAAGTTTCTGCGGAGCGGTTTGACCGGGCTGCTTTTGATTGTGCCGGTCTATGGTGCCGCCGCTATTGCCGATCTGGCAGTATTCAACCTGATCGAATTCTGGACAGGTAAAAACCCGATTGTTGCCGCTGAAAAAGATTTTCAGTATGTATTGGGTGATGACAATTACAATGTCCATGCTGTGAAGAGCGGTGAAATGGTTGATTACACAGTCAGTCACTATAACAAGGCCGGACTTGTCGAAACGACTGCTATTAGCTGGGACAGTCTGACCGGAAGATCGGCTGTCTCGATTAACGGAGGCCCTTATTTTGTCAGAGAAGATCAAAGTCTGGCTTTCTACAACCCGTTAGGCACTGGAGCCGGGCAGTTGGCTCTAACCAGATGAGACTTTCTTTCAATTGACATTTAGCCACCATCGGGTAAATATCCTGCTGGTGGCTTTTTTGTATTTAATTTCAAGGTGATGGCATTGAAAAAACTTCCCCCGCATCGCATAGTACAGCTCATTTTCCTGGCGCTTTTCCTCATTCTCTTTCTGATGACAGAGTACCGGGGGAGCGACAGGATTACTGCTGCTGTGAACGGGTTTTTCCGGGCAAATCCGCTCACCGCCGTCAGCACTATCCTGGCGGAGAAAGCCTGGAACTGGCTGCTGATGCCCGGTTTTGTGACTCTGTTTCTATCCTTTTTTCTGGGGAGATTTTTCTGCGGCTGGATCTGCCCCCTCGGGACGGTTCTCGATCTAATCACAAAAAAAATTAAAAAATCCGCCGCGCCGCTGCTTTTCAACAACTCAGTCAAACTGTGGCTCTTTCTGCCGCTCATTACTGCTTCGCTTTTCAATCTGAACCTTGCCGGACTGCTTGATCCCATAGCAATACTGCTGCGTGCCATGACCTTTTTCATGCACCCTCTTTTGGGTGATACGGTCCGTGGGACCTGGCGCGGTCTGTACCAGGTGATGGGTGATAACAGAGACGCCATTGCTCCGGTCTACAAGCTGTTTTCCACCTATCTCCTTCCTTTCCGCGAAGCGCTTTATCCGCTGGCATTCAGTTCAGCGCTGCTTCTCGGCGTAATTATTTATCTTGAGCGCCATGGCGAGCGGACATGGTGCCGCAAGCTCTGCCCTCTTGGAACCCTTATCGGCATAGTTACCAGATTCTCACCCCTTTTAAGGAGCCCGGATGATGCTTGTTCTCCCTGCGAGAAATGCGTCAGAGCCTGCCCATCAGGGTTTGACAGAGAGCTTATGCAGAAGGAGGAATGCTTTTTCTGCATGAAATGCGTCAATGACTGCCCGACCGGCAAAGTTCGCTTCTATTTCGGTTTTCAGGTTGAGAAGGGCGTATTCATGGAGCGGAGGGTTTTGCTTGGCGGCATGTTCTCAGGGCTTGTGATGGCAAGGTTGCTCCGCTTTCGCGAACCGGCCAGAGAGTCGCGATTGCTGCGGCCTCCGGGGGTACTGACAGAAGATGAATTTTTGAAAAAATGTGTCCGCTGCGGCGAATGCATGAAAGTCTGCCTGAAAAGCGCCCTTTATCCTGCCTTCACCCAGGCCGGAGTCGAAGGGCTCTACACGCCGGTGCTGATCCCAAGGCTCGGCTACTGCGAATACAACTGCAATCTCTGCGGCCAGGTCTGCCCGACCGGTGCGATTCCGGATCTGTTGATTGAAGAGAAGAAAAGGCAGGTTATCGGCAAGGCGGTGTTTGACAAGAACCACTGTATCCCCTTTGCCAGAAGGATCGATTGTATTGTCTGCGAAGAGCACTGTCCAATCCCGCAGAAAGCCATACGCTCGGAAATTGTGACCATGACTGGTTTTGACGGGGTAAAAAGGCAGGTCAAGGCTCCATATGTAGTTGATGAATTATGCAACGGTTGTGGCATTTGCGAGAAGGTCTGCCCCCTTGAAGGGAAGTCGGGGATCGAGATTTTTGCAGTCAAGGATCGGACTCCCCTGAAGGACGCTGCTGCAAGCGGCAAGGCAGCCCAGATGGCCGAAGATCCTTACAAATAGGCGTTAGTCAGAATAATAAAAGCAGATAGCTCCTTGAGAAAAACGGGGAGCTATCTGCTTTTGTGCTTCAGTGAAAGTAAAGATTATTGAGAAGTCAACATTGTCCGGGTGTGGCGGCGTAACCATTACGGCAATATTATCTCCTCTCCAGCAGCTCAGGCGGGGTCTGCGGTGTTGCTCCAGGCGGTGGTGGCGGAATTGACGGGTCGTTGTAAGGGGCCTGGGTTACTGGTGGTGTATAGGTTGCCGGCGGCGGAGGTGGCGGAGTGTATCGCCTTCTGTAACTGCGCTGCTGGGGCTGGTTCCTTACCGGGATCTGGTTGCCGTAGGAGTACATACACTGCAGGTAGGCTATGTCATAGCGCTTCTGCGCTTCATAACCGTATACCTGCCCGGCATTTGCTCCGTTGGATGCACCTATCAAGAGACCGCTGGCACCGCCGATAGCAGCACCTGCACCGGCATTTCCTGATGCAGCGCCGATGAGTGCTCCGGCTCCGACACCGATGGCTGTACCGATAGCAGCACCGGTAGCTGTGTTCTGATTTGCGATTGCCTGTGGCGAAATTCCGATCTGCTGCTCTGCCCAGCCTCTGCAATAAGTCTCTTCCTGCCTGAACTGATCAAATGATTTTCCCGGTGCTGGCATTACCATGACGCTTGGCCCGGTTGGTATGGTTGCACAGGCGGAGATGGAAAAAAGAGCAAGCACGCATAAGGGTAATAATTTCCTGTTCATTTTTGCTCCTTGCGCTCTTCTGGGGTAGTCGGTACTACCTTCATCCACCCTTGCGGGCATTGCTTTACATACGGGTAGTACCCTTCAGGGTTTTTGCAGTAGTACCAGTAGTCAGGCTCTGGCTGCTGTTGCTCAGGTGCCGGCTGTGACTGGAAATAGTATTCAGTTGCCGGTTGCTGAACGATCACAGGGGGGGGCGCATAATAGTACGGTGCCGGATAGCCCCACGCCGGTCCCCAGCCCGGTCCTATCCAGATGCTGGTGCGATAGCCTCCTCGATAGCCGTGGGCAAAAGCCGAAATCGGTACAAGCAGGATTATAAGCAGTGTAGCTGAAAGTCTCTTTATGGTTCTGTTCATATGCCCCTCCGGTTTTGCGGTGAAAATTCTCTTGTTACTGTTATTGTAAGATATAATTCAAAAATGTGCATTAAATATGGAGCAAATAAGGATTTCACAGTGGGGCTGTTGTTACGTCTTTTCTTTTAATCTGAAGACCAATACGATGGAATGAAGCATTTTGATTCTACTTAGCAGATAGAGAGCTTGAAATGATCAAACTGAACGTCACCAGAAGGGTTTTTCTGGCGATTCTTGCTGCAAACGCAATCATCGTCCTTTGCATGTTTCTCATCACGCAGTGGAGCATGGATCGCGGCTTTCTCAGGTATGTCAACCAACTGGAGCAGACCCGGATGGAGCGTCTGGCAGCAAAGCTCGGGCGGACCTGCTTCCAATCCGGGGGGTGGGATTTTCTCCGGAAGACACCCGAGACCCTTTCCCAGCTGATCGGTGAAACCATTGCCGAGAGCCCCATGCCGCCACCACCGGGTTCTGGAGAGCGGAGGCGCGAGCGGGAAAGCAATACCGAGAACATGCCGGTCCGCCGTTTTCAGCGCTTTGAAAGGCGCATTGTTATCCTTGATAACGGGCGAAATCCGCTTTTGGGTTCCGGCAGCCAGGCTGAGGTGGAAACCTGGCAAACGATCGCTGTCAAAGGGGGAACTGTCGGCTATCTTGGCCTTCTGCCGAACAAGTTCATCTCCGACAGCCATCAGCTCCGCTTTGTCAAAGAGCAGAAGCTTATTTTCGGGCTTACTGCCATCCTCATGCTGATCGTCTCCGCTGCAATATCTTTCCCCCTGGCGCGCCGTCTGGTCAGGCCGGTGAAGAAGCTGGCCGCTGCAACCAGTCTCCTGTCTAACGGCAATTTCGATGTCCGCGTCCCTGTTGAGTCCGATGACGAGCTGGGGAGTCTCTCCCGCGATTTTAATGTGCTTGCCCTGACCCTTGGTAAAAATGAGAGTGCACGGCGACAGTTTGTGGCTGACATCTCCCACGAGCTGCGCACGCCGCTGACAATCCTTAGCGGGGAAATCGAGGCGATTCAGGATGGTATTCAGGAGTTGTCTCAGGAGTCGATCAGCTCTCTCCAGGCAGAGGTAATCCGTCTCAGCCGCCTTGTGGAAGATCTTTACCAGCTGGCCCTCTCCGATGTGGGAGCATTGGCCTATCGCAAGGAGATGGTGGATTTGTCCGGGATTCTTGCAGATGCCGTCAATCGGGCAAGGGGGAGGTTTACGGAGAAATCAATCACCCTGAAGGTAAGCATGCCGGAAAAGGGAATACCGCTGTTTGCGGATAGTGACCGCCTTGCACAGCTTTTTGATAATCTGCTTGATAACTCGCAGAAATATACCGACCCCGGCGGAACCCTGCTGATAGGGGCTTTAACGGCAGGTGGCGGTGTGACCATTGATTTTCAGGACAGCGCGCCAGGTGTAACTTTAGAAGAACGACGCAGGCTCTTTGACAGGCTCTTTCGTGTGGAAGGCTCCCGCAACAGGGCATTGGGGGGCGCCGGGCTCGGGCTGGCGATCTGCCGCAACATTGTGGAGGCTCACGAAGGGATTATCGAAGCGCTCGACTCGCCGATCGGCGGGGTCTGGATAAGGGTTTCAATCCCCCTTGCCAAAGGTGACATATGAACGAAACAGTGTTGATTGTCGAAGATGAGCCGAAGCTGGCCAAGCTGCTTGGCAGCTATCTCGGTCAGGCAGGTTACACCCCCCTCACCGTGGATAACGGTCTTGATGTGCTGCCGCTGGTCCGTGAAAAGATGCCGTCTTTAATCCTTCTTGATCTGATGCTGCCGGGCAAAAACGGCATTGACATCTGCAAAGAGATCCGCGCCTTTTCCGACGTGCCGATTATCATGGTTACGGCGCGGATTGAGGAGATCGACCGTTTGCTTGGGCTGGAGCTTGGCGCTGACGACTACATCTGCAAGCCGTTCAGCCCAAGGGAGGTTGTGGCGCGGGTAAAGACGGTGCTGCGCAGGACTCATGGCAGTAAACGGACTCCTGTCGCTTCAATGTTGGTGCTGGATGAAGAGTGTTATCGGGCGACTTTGCGCGGAGTCGATCTTGACCTGACAATAGTGGAGTTCAAGCTGCTCAGTTTTCTCGTTGCCAACAGCGGCCGCATTTACAGCCGCAATCAGCTGATGGATCGTATCTACCCGGATCAGCGGGTGGTCAGCGACAGAACCATTGACAGTCACATCAAGAATCTTCGCAAAAAAATGTCAGTCCTGCTGCCGGACAATGAACTGATTCATTCTGTCTATGGAGTAGGGTACAAATATGACAGCCAAAGTTAAACCCTGCATAGTCATAGTTATTTCAGCATCTGCTGATCCCACCCTCCGCCAAGTGCCTTGAAGAGCAGAACGCTGGCAGTCAGTTTACGGCCGCTGATGCCAAGGGCAGTCCGTTCGTTTGCCAGAGCTGTGGTCTGGGCGACAAGGACATTGAGATAGGCTACTGTGCCTGCGGCGTACTGATTGATGGTGAGTGCCGCACTCTGCCTTGCCGCCTGAACTGCCTGATCCTGAAGAGTAGACTCCTCCCCGAGAATCCGCAATGCCGCCAGATTATCCTCAACCTCCTGGAAAGCGGTCAAGACAGTCTCCCGGTAGGCTGCCACGCTGGCATCGTAAGCTGCCACGGCCTGCTCTGACTGGGCTTTGCGCAAGCCTCCATCAAAGAGGTTTGCCGATGCACCTGCGCCGAGGGACCAGACACGGCTTGGCCAGTTGAACAGGGTGGAGAGGGCGGACGATGAGAGTCCACCCATTGCAGAGAGCTGAATTGTTGGATACCTGGCCGCCTCAGCCACCCCGATCTGCGCATTTGCCGCGGCCATTTTCCGCTCGGCCATGGCGATGTCAGCTCTCCGTTCGAGCAGCTCTGACGGAACCCCTGTCGGGACCTCCGGAACTGCTGCTATCATTTTTACCGGCGACAGAGAGAATGACGACGGCGATTTGCCAAGCAGTACGGCAATGGCATGTTCCAGTTGGGCACGCTGCACCCCTGAATCGACCAACTGGGCTTCGGTACTTTTCAGCAGGGTTTCAGCCTGCAGTACGTCGGTTTTGGCTGCTATCCCGGATGAGTAGCGGTTCCGGGTGATTTCCAGGGATTTGCGGTACATCTCGACAGTATCACTCAAGAGCTGTTTCTGGGCGTCAACTATCCTAAGTTGGAGATAGTCGTTTACCATCTCTGCCTGGGCACTGAGGGTCACCGCAGCAAGGTCGGCGCTACTTGCCTGGGCATTGGCCTCGCTTGATTCAACGGTGCGCCGGATTCTCCCCCAGAGATCCGGCTCCCAAGTTGCATCCAGCGGCAACTGAAAGGTGGAGGTGGTAGCCCCGCCGTTTTTGCTGCTGCCGAGGTTGGCTGAACTCTTTGTCCGGGAAGCGGACGGGGCTACGGCAACGGTCGGGAAGTAACCGGCTCTGGCTCCCTGAGTCATGGCCCGGGCCTGTCGATACTGGGCTTCGACCTGTGCTACGTTCTGGTTTGATACGGCTACCTGCTCCGCCAGGGAGTCGAGCAGAGGGTCATGGTAGATTTTCCACCACCCTTTTTGAATCCGTGCATCCTGCGGTTGAGCAACCTTCCACCCCTCCAGCTCCTTGTATGCAGCAGGGGTTTTCTCAAGCGGAGTCGGTCGTACATAATCGGGGCCGACTGTGCAGGCTGATAGCAGCAGGCAGGAGAGCAGGGTTGCTGCGGCCGATAAGCCGGTATTTTTCATAAATCCTCCGATGCTAATAAAACGGCTGTCATTGTTTTCGCGTTTCTTTCATCCAGACCCTGAAGCGATCAAGATAAAGATAGACTACCGGGGTTGTGTACAGGGTCAGCATCTGGCTGAAGATCAGGCCACCCATAATCGAAATTCCCAGGGGACGCCTCAGCTCCGAACCCACTCCTGAGCCGAATGCCAGGGGGAGCGCGCCGAAAAGTGCCGCCATGGTGGTCATCATGATCGGCCGAAATCTGAGGAGACATGCCTCGAAGATGGCGTCCCTGGCCGACCTGTCATCACTGCGCTGTACTGAAATGGCAAAGTCGACCATCATGATGCCGTTCTTCTTGACTATGCCGATGAGCAGAATAACGCCGATGATGGCAATGAGATTCAGATCCGAGCCGAAAATCATCAACGCTGCAACCGCGCCAACACCGGCTGAAGGGAGGGTGGAGAGTATTGTCAGTGGATGAATGTAGCTCTCGTAAAGGATGCCGAGCACGATATAGACTGCCACAAGGGCAAAAAGGATCAGAAGCGGCTGTGATTTGAGGGAGTCCTGAAATGCCTGGGCCGTGCCGGCAAATTTCCCTCTGATGCTTGACGGCATGCCGAGTTCCCGTGCCGCCGCATCTACAGCCTCAACAGCAGCGCCGAGAGAGACCCCGGCAGTCAGATTAAAGGATGTGGTGACAGCCGGAAACTGGCTCTGGTGGTTGACTGCCAAGGAGCTGGGGGCTGTCTTGAACGATGTAAAAGCTGACAGCGGCACCAGTTGCCCCCCAGAGGAGAGCACATGGATGTCCCGCAGGGTGTCTGGCTGCTGCCAGAACTGGGGTGCCGCCTCCATGACCACATGATACTGGTTCAACGGGGTGTAGATGACAGAGACCTGGCGCTGGCCAAAAGCGTCATAAAGCGCCTCATCAATCTGCTGCGGCGAGATGCCGAGCCTTGAAGCGGTCGGCCGGTCAATCACCAGATCAGCCTCCAGCCCCTTGTTTTGCTGGTCGCTACTGACATCGGCCAGCATCGGCATGCTCCGCATTTTCATCAGCATCTTCTGTCCCCAGCTGTTCAGCTCGGTGACATTTTCCCCCTGGAGTGTGTACTGGTAGAGGGCGTTACTCATCCGTCCGCCGACCCGCAGATCCTGCACCGGCTGGAGGAATGTCGGCGCGCCCGGAATGCCGGAGAGTTTCTTGCGCAGCCTTGATATAACCTGATTGGCAGTTGCCTTCCTTTTTGCAAAGGGCTTCAGGGAGATGAACATCCGGCTGGTGTTGACTGTCGAGCCTCCGCCGCCACCGGTAAAGCCGATCACGTATTCCACATCCGGATCCTGCTTGATGATCGTTACCACCTGGGTCAGCTTGTCGCGCATTGCCTGGAAGGATATATCCTGGGCCGCCTGAATGCTCCCGGAAATCCTGCCGGTATCCTGTTCGGGGAAAAATCCTTTCGGGATAATGACAAAGAGGGAGATACTTGCCACCACTGTTGCCAGCGTCAATCCCAGCATGATACGGCGGTGGTCCAGAGCCCAGATCAGAGAGGTTTTATAGTGGCTGTGCATCCAGTTGAACAGCCGTTCACTCGACCGGTACAGTCTGCCATGGGGCTTGCCGTCATCATCCTTCAGAACGGTGGCGCACATCATCGGGGTCAGGGTGAGGGAGATAACCAGTGAAACGAGGATTGACGCTGACAGTGTTACGGCAAATTCGCGAAAGAGACGGCCGACCATGCCACCCATGAGGAGAATCGGGATGAATACTGCCACCAGGGAAACACTCATGGAGAGGACGGTGAAGGCGATCTCACGGCTTCCGGAAAAGGCTGCCTGCAGGGGTGATTCCCCCATCTCCCGGTAGCGGGTGACGTTTTCCAGCACGACAATGGCGTCATCAACGACAAAACCGGTGGCAATGGTCAGTGCCATGAGGGAAAGGTTGTCAAGGGAGTAGCCGAGGAGATACATGACGGCAAAAGTTCCGATTATGGATGCGGCGACAGCAACTGCCGGGATTAGTGTTGCCCTGACATTGCGCAGGAACCAGAAGACAACCAGAATCACCAGAATGCCGGAGAGGATCAGCGAAATCTCGACATCGTGGAGAGAGCCGCGAATGGGGGGTGTACGGTCGAGGACGACGGCGAGCTTCACCCCGCCCGGCATTGAAGCCTCAAGCTGTGGCAGGGTGGCGCGAATGGAATCAACCGTTTCGATGATATTGGCGCCCGGCTGGCGGGAGATGATCACCATGACGGCCGGCATGCCATTGACCAGACCGCTGACCCGCAGATCCTCCACCGAATCCTCAACTGTGGCTATATCGTTGAGTTTCAGAGCTGACCCTGACTTGTAGCTGATGACCAGGTCACGGTAATCGGCAGCTTTTTTCAGCTGGTCATTGGCGTGGATCTCCCAGGTGGTGGTGTCATTGGCAAGGATCCCCTTCGGCCTGTTGACATTGGTCGCTGCCAGTACTCCCCGGACCTTGGCAAGGCTGATGCCGTACTTGTTGAGAGCCAGCGGATTCAGCTCGGCCCTGACTGCCGGAAGAGCGCCGCCGCCGACAAAGACCTGACCGACCCCTTTGACCTGGGAGAGCTTCTGGGCAAGGATCGACGAGGCGGCATCGTACATCTGCGGTTTGCTCACATTGTTCGAGGTGAGCGCCAAAATCATGATCGGCGCATCGGAGGGGTTCACCTTGCGGTAAGAGGGGTTACTGGGGAGATTGGCCGGCAGGTAGCTGCGCGCCGCATTTATGGCTGCCTGGACATCGCGGGCTGCGCCGTTGATGTCGCGGTTCAGGTCAAACTGCAAGGTTATGCTGGTATTGCCACGGTTACTGACCGAAGTCATCTCCGCCACACCGGCAATCCGCCCGAACTGCCGCTCCAAAGGCGCAGCCACAGATGTTGACATGGTCTGCGGATCAGCGCCCGGCAGGGATGCCGAAACCGAAATAGTCGGGAAATCAACCTGCGGCAGCGGCGAAACCGGCAATAGGCGAAAGGCGACAATGCCTGACATCACCATCCCAATGGTAAGGAGTATGGT
The DNA here is from genome assembly GCA_013377075.1 of Geobacteraceae bacterium. Lineage (GTDB taxonomy): Bacteria > Desulfobacterota > Desulfuromonadia > Geobacterales > DSM-12255 > VEOV01. Next base: position 14,914 of record JACABD010000029.1, read on the forward strand.
CGCGACCGGTCTGCGTATGAAGATTGCGGAGATATTCATGGGCTTATGATTTCTTTCTTACCTTCAAGGGAGGTCGCAAACTTAACTTCTCCCTCCCCTTCAAGGGGAGGGTCGGGGTGGGGATGGGGTTGATGTCCTTGCACCACCAACCAAATCTTTTCCTTCACAGCATCGATCTCCATCAGCACCTCATTGTTCCAGAACCGTAAAACTTGAAAACCTGCCTTCTGTAACTGCTCTGTACGGATTTCATCATAACCCGCCTGCTCAGCATGCTGACCGCCATCCACTTCAATGACCAACATGTTTTCGAGGCAGACAAAATCAAGGATGTAATCGCCAAACGGATGCTGGCGGCGAAACTTGAGGCCGTCTATCTGGCGACCGCGCAGAATACGCCATAGGGTATTTTCAGCATCGGTCATTCCCTGGCGAAGCGCCTGTGGCAGGTTGTTTGTGCGTATTTTTTTGTTTGTTTGGCCGATCAAGGTCTTTTCTGTCTCCGTACAGTCCTTATTTTTGCAGCCGTAACTCCTCCCCCTTCAAGGGGGAGGTCGGGAGGGGGATGGGGGTGATCTAGGGGGTGAATCTCTTAACCCCATCCCCACCCTGGCCCTCCCCTTGAAGGGGAGGGGAAAAATGGCTGAGTGCACAGCTGGTTCATCGCTACTTAGTTTGGTTGGACATTCAGGGCCTTATGGTCTGTTGCTATCCCCTATTTATTTTTGGCTGTCATAACCCTCAAACTTCGGTTGCAGCCGGCATTGAAGGAAAGCCTCAAAGAGCGAAAGAGCTCTTATTCCGCATTTTTCATCTAAATGATAATTTATGCGGTCAACATTGTTTTTAATCCAAGTACCAACGGTTTCTTCAGTTATGTCGATATTCAAATTTTCACGAGTCTTAAGAAGTGATTTTGACAAATTACTGTTGGAACTTTTCGAATTGTAGTGCTGGCTTGTATAGCGAGCATGGCTCTTAGTGCCGACTTTGCCTACTTTCAAGCATTGCCCGTTCCAGGAAAAGACATATACTGCCATGGTTCCCAGTGGTATTGATGATGGTGGCAAATGAGGGGCTGGCAACACTTCGTAATTCAGAGCATTTGTTGGTAACTTTACACCCGAGAGTTCTGCAACCTTGCAAAAGTCTCTAATCAAATTTATCGCTGATTCAGTCAACGAAGATTTTGACTCCAAATTTGATTCCAATTGCTGGCTCTTTTCATAACAAATTCCCACCTGCATAACGGTAAACTTTGCGACAATTGGTTCAATGTCTCGCTGAAAGTACCATTCTTCGGCTTTACTGCCATCCCTACATAACCCTAATCCAAATTCCCAGTACGAGAGGTAAGACTCCCCTCTATCTGCTGCATACATATTTCCAGTGCCAACCGAACAGTCCAAGGCATATTCCCAATTATTCGGACGCATGCAAACCGTTCCATCCGGTGCAGGATTCAATGCAAGAGAAGTAAGATGACTTGCAGCCTTGCTGTCCAATGACCGATATGCAGAAACCAACAATCTTCCATTACCGGCATTTTGTATCGCAGCTATGAGGTGCCCGGCCCTTTGGATGGTTACAATTTCCCGCGTTAGATCGACATGACCAAATAGCAGGCTCCAGTTATCTCCTTCAACAACGAGATTGTCAGGATCCTTCTCTTGTGGGGCAATCAGTTCTGATAAACGGAGTATTGCAGGTTCGCATTCCAACCATTCTTTTGGATGTTTTGATGAATAATCTTGTAGCCAGTAAAGCATGTCCTCGAATTCTACATCTCCCGTAGAAATTATCATTTCAAATGACTTAGCGGGAACTGGATACTCAATATCAGGCAGTTCGAATTTTGCGAGCATCTCGGACTTCCAGCGGATTTTGCAGTAATTTATTTCAGTCACCAATCGACACCTCACAAAAACTTCTTCTTTTATTCAACCAGTTATTATCCAGCTCACGCATACCAGCCCCAGTGACCTTCCCAAGCATTAATTCCCACCGAGCAAAAACCAGTCTACCCCATCCCCATCCTAACCTTCCCCTTGAAGGGGAAGGAACTAAAAGCTCAAAGTTAGCGCATATCCCCTTGAAGGGGAGGGAACTTAAACCTTACTCAGCGGGTTGCTTTTTCCCTCGCCGCCGCGCCAGCCGGTCAAAGGCCAGATAGATGACCGGGGTGGTGTAGAGGGTCAGAATCTGGCTGATAACCAGGCCGCCGATGATGGAGATGCCCAGGGGACGGCGCAGTTCGGAGCCGACGCCGCTCCCCATGGCAAGGGGGAGCGCGCCCAACAGCGCAGCCATGGTGGTCATCATGATCGGCCTAAACCTGAGGAGGCAGGCCTGATAGATGGCCTCTTCCGGCGGTTTTCCTTCGTTTCTCTCGGCATCAAGGGCAAAGTCCACGATCATGATACCGTTTTTCTTGACGATGCCGATCAGAAGGATGATGCCGATGATGGCAATGACCGTCAGGTCCTGGCGGAAGAGCATCAGGAAGAGAACCGCCCCCACACCGGCAGAAGGGAGGGTTGATAAAATGGTGACCGGGTGGATGAAGCTCTCATACAGGACGCCGAGAACGATGTAGACCGTTATCAGTGCGGCGAGAATCAGGATCGGCTCGTTGGAGAGTGATGCCTTGAACGCCTGTGCCGTCCCCTGGAAACTCCCTTTGATGCTGGCAGGCAGGCCGATCTGTTTCATGACTTCCTCAATGGCATCGACCGCATGGCCAAGGGAGACGCCGGGAGCCAGGTTGAAGGAGGTGGTGACTGCCGGAAACTGCCCCTGGCGGTTGATGACCAGCGGCCCTCTGGTTTCGGTGGCAGAGGCGATTGCCGAAAGCGGCACCTGGCCGCCGCTGCTGGAGCGGACATAGACGGATGCAAGCCCGCCTGGATCCTGGCTGAACTGGGGTTTGACAGCCAGAATAACCCGGTACTGGTTCAGTTCGGTGAAGATTGTCGAAACCTGACGCTGGCCAAAGGAGTTGTAGAGAGCATCGTCGATATTCTGCGGCGTGATGCCGAATCTGGCGGCGCTGGCACGATCGAAGTTCAGCAGCATTTTCAGCCCGGAGTTCTGCTGGTCGCTGCTCACATCCTTAAGCTCGCTTCGCTCCTGCATCCCTGCGACAGCCTTTGCAGCCCAGGTTGCCAGCTCATCGGTGTTCGGCGTCTCCAGGGTGAACTGGTACTGGGTGCGACTTACCCTGGCATCAACGGTGAGATCCTGAACCGGCTGCATGAAAAGGGTGATGCCGCTGACCCCGGCCAGCTTTGGCTGCAGGCGGCGGATAACATCGGTTGCATTAGCGTCGCGCAGATGCAGGGGCTTTAAGTTGATCAGTATCCTGCCGCTGTTAAGGGTGGTGTTTGTGCCGTCTACGCCGATAAAGGAAGACAGGCTCTCAACGGCCGGGTCTTGAAGGATAACTTTGGCAAGCTCCTGCTGCCTCTCTGCCATTGCCGGGAATGATACCGATTGCGCTGCTTCAGAAATCCCCTGTATGGCCCCGGTATCCTGCACCGGAAAGAAGCCTTTCGGAATGAGGATGTAGAGCAGCACTGTCAGCACAAGTGTCCCCCCTGCCACGACCAGGGTAGCTGTCTGGCGGCGCAGCACCCATTGCAGGGAGCGGCCGTAGGCGGCAATAATCCGCTCGAAAAACTGCCCGGAAGCATGGTAGAAGCGCCCCTGGCGCTCTTCTGGCACATGCTTGAGAATGCGGGCGCACATCATCGGCGTCAGGGTCAGTGAGACAACTGCCGAAATGAGAATGGTCACCCCCAGAGTGACGGCAAATTCGCGGAAGAGCCGCCCGACCACATCCCCCATGAAGAGGAGCGGAATGAGGACGGCAATAAGGGATACGGTCAGGGAGAGGATGGTGAAGCCGATCTGTTTTGATCCTTTAAGGGCCGCTTCAAGAGGTGTTTCCCCCTCCTCAACATAGCGGGAGATGTTTTCGATCATGACAATGGCATCATCGACAACAAAGCCGGTCGAGATGGTCAATGCCATGAGGGTCAGGTTGTTGAGGCTGTAGTCGAGGAGGTACATCACTCCGAACGTTCCTACGAGGGACAACGGAACGGCAACGCTTGGAATGGTGGTGGCCGGGAGATTGCGCAGAAAGAGGAAGATAACCATGACGACCAGAAAAACTGAGAGCAACAGTTCGTACTGGACATCCTTTACCGACTCCCTGATGGTTACGGTGCGGTCAGTGAGCGGTGTCACCTTGACCGAGGCGGGGAGCGCCGCCTGCAACTGGGGGAGAAGCTTTTTTACCCGGTTGACAACCTCGATGACATTGGCTCCCGGCTGCCGCTGGATATTGACAATCACTGCCGGTGTGGAGTTCATCCAGGCGGCCTGATTGACATTCTCGGTGTCGTCGATTGCATCGGCCACGTCCTTGAGCAGTACGGGCGCGCCGTTTTTCCAGGCAATCACCAGGGAGCGGTACTCCTTGCTGGTGAAAAGCTGATCGTTGGCGCCGATGATGAATGACTGGCGGGGTCCGTCAAAACTTCCTTTAGCCTGATTGACATTGGCAGCAACAAGGGCTGCGCGCAGATCTTCAAGGGTAAGCCCGTAGGAGGCAAGGGCGGTCGGATTGGCGTGAATCCTCACAGCGGGGCGCTGGCCGCCGCTGATGCTGACCAGACCGACACCGGGGAGCTGGGAGATCTTCTGGGCAAAGCGGGTGTCAGCCAGATCCTCGACCTGGGGTAAAGGCATGGTATCCGATGACAGCGCCAGGGTAAGAATCGGCGTATCAGCAGGATTGACCTTGCTGTAGACCGGCGGGTTCGGCAGATCCTTGGGGAGGAAGTTGAAACCGGCGTTGATGGAGGCCTGTACCTGCTGTTCAGCCACATCCAGGGGGAGTTCAAGGGTGAATTGCAGGGTGATCACCGAGCTGCCGTGGGAGCTGGCAGAGGTCATCTGGGTCAGCCCCGGCATCTGGCCGAACTGGCGCTCAAGGGGTGCTGTTATGGAAGAGGCGATGACATCGGAGCTTGCGCCCGGATAAAAGGTGCGTACCTGGATGGTCGGATAGTCAACCTGTGGCAGGGCTGAGACTGCCAGCTGCTTGTAGGCAACAGCCCCGGCAAGGATGATCGCGATCATCAGGAGGGTTGTGGCTACCGGCCTTAGGATGAAGAGACGGGAGAAATTCATTGGGGACGCCCGTTGGGTTTCCCCTGTCCACCGGCAGGCTTGCCATCTTTCCCCCCTCCTGGCCTGCCAGCCCCCTTGCCGCCCTGTTCCCGATCCTTCACCTCAACCTTGCTGCCGTCCCTGAGTCGCTCGGCACCGTCAACCACCACCTGTTCGCCAACTTCAAGACCTTCGACAATCAGGGTCTCCCCTCCTTGGGATGCTCCTGTCTTTAACTGGCGCATGGCAACCGTTTTGTCAGCCAAAAGGACAAAGGCGTAGGCTCCCTGGGGACTCTTCTGCACAGCGGCAGAGGGGACGATGAGAGCATCTTTTTTCATATCAAGCAGGAGGCGGGCGTTGACAAACTGGTTCGGGAAGAGCTCGCTCCCCCTGTTGGCAAAGGAAGCCTTGAGCTTCACCGTGCCGGTGGTCGGGTCGATCTGGTTGTCAATTGAGGCCAGCTCTCCTGTTGCCAGATTCTGTTTCATCTCCCGGTCGAATGCCTCCACATTGAGGCGGCCACCGCGCATCTTTGCAAGCACCTTCTGGAGGCTGTCTTCAGGGAGTGGGAAAATAACCGCAATCGGCTGTATCTGGGTAATGGTCAACAGGCCGCCGGCATCGGTTGCGTGCACCATGTTCCCCGGATCAACCAGGCGCAGACCGACACGGCCGCTGATGGGGGCGGTGATCCGGCTGTAGGTGAGCTGGAGCCTGGCGCTGTCGATCTGACCCTGGTCAATCTTTACCGCCCCCTCGAACTGACGCACCAGGGCCTCCTGGGTGTCCAGCTGCTGATGGGGGATCGAGTCCTGTTTCCAGAGGGTGCGGTAGCGTTCCAGATCCATCCGGGCGTTGTTAAGCTGCTCCCGGTCACGGGCCATCTGCCCTTCGGCCTGGGTCAACAGCACCTGAAACGGTCTCGGGTCGATGGTCGCCAACAGCGTCCCCTTGGCAACATTCTGCCCCTCGCGGAAATGAACCTCCATGAGCTGCCCGTCAACGCGGCTTCGCACGGTAACGTTATTCAGCGGGGTGACAGTGCCAAGACCGGTCAGGTAGATGTTCATCTCACCTTTGCGCACCGGGGTGACAAATACCGGTGTAGGGAGGTTTGCCCCCTTCTTCCCGGTTTTATCGGCTGGAGAGGTTGCTGGCTGCTTCTTCCAGTAGATCAGTGCAGCGACTGCGATGACGGATAAAATGGCGATCCAGAACCACCAGCGTCTGGAAACCGGCGTTTTTTCTGCTGCAACTGCTTCGGTGTTTGTCTCTTGCATGGCTGCTATCCTTAGTTTGCTGACATATTATCCGGGTGTTAATGGGGCATACTTCTTATCTGGTTGCTGTCGGTTTTATGTGGCCAGGATTGTAGGTTTAAGGGATTTTCGTCTGCTATGGTAGTATAGATTGTGACAAGATGGGAAGATAGATTCGGGTTTTTGGGATAAATCCTTAATTACTTCATATTTGTTCTACGTTTGGTTTTTAATGTAAAAAGCAAGAGCTGAAGTGACTTTCAGTTGAAAGAGATGGTGGGGGAGTGTATGAAGAAGATGCTTAACTGGGGTGCGGTGGGACTTATTACCACGGCGCTGCTTGACCCGCTCGTTTACTGGATGCTGGAAAAGCCGGTTCCATGGTTTCGCGATATACTTATGCTGGCAGGTGGAATAGGCTGTTTCTATTTTCTGATAAAATACGGCAAGGAGCTGTAGTTATGACTATCGCTGACATGCGGGCAATCATGAGGCTTGAGAGGCAGGTGAACTGTAATCTTGTTGATATTGTCAGCCTTCTGGTTCTTCTTCTGATCGGCTGGCTCGACTACATTACCGGCTATGAATTTGGGTTTTTCATTTTTTACTTCATTCCCGTAGCCATTGCTGCATGGTTCTGCGGCAGAAGCTCCGGGTTGGCAATCGCTTTTGCATCAGCTTTTGTATGGTATATCTCCGACAAATACACCCATCACCCTTATTCGCAGGCATTCTTCATCTACTGGGAGATGTTCATGCGCCTGATCTCCTTCCTGACAACTGCCTTCACCGTATCTAGAATCAGGGATATGCTTCTTAAGGAGGAGCGGCTCAATGCCGAGCTGCGTGCGGCGCTGCAACAGGTTCAGGATCTCAGGTCCAAAATTGCTGATCCGGAGACATTCAAATAGTAATCAGACTTCCGTATGCCGTATATCCTTCCCATTGACCATAAAGATAACCATCTCTGCAACGTTGGTGGCGTGGTCGGCGATTCGCTCCAGGCATTTGGAGATGTTGTTGATCTTCATGGAGCGGCTGATGGTGCTTGAGTCTTCGATCATGAAGGTCAAAAGCTCCCGCTGAATCTGCTCGTTCAGGGCATCGACAAAGCTGTCGTCCCTGCAGACCTTGAGGGCCAGTTGGTCATCGCCACGCACAAAGGCATCAAGCGCCTCTTTCACCATCACCCCTGCCCAGGTCGCCATGCGCGGCAGGTCTATGTATGGCTTGAGCACCGGCTCATCGTTCAACTCCTTGACCCTTTTACCGATGTTGCGGCACTGGTCGCCGATACGTTCAAGGTCGGTGACGATCTTCAGCGCCAGGGTGATAAAGCGCAGGTCACGGGCGGCTGGCTGGCGCAGGGCAAGTACCTCCAGGCACTTTTCGTCGATAAGGATCTCCAGCCGGTTGATCTCGTGATCATAGGCAATTACCCTGTCAGCCAGGGTTGAATCCCGCTCCACAAGAGCTTTGAGGGAGTCGTTTATCATCAGCTCGACTTTGCCTCCCATCTCCAGAAGCTTTTCCCTGATGTTTTTCAACTCCGCGTCGTATTGTCTGCTGAAGTGTTCCCTTTCCATAAAGTCTCCGTAACTGATGATACGTTATCTTTTACTCTGAAAAATCACAAAACCTTTCACCGCGAAGACGCAAAGAACGCCAGGAACACCCGCAAAGAAAACAAGGATTTTTTGTGAAAACCTTTGCGTTTCTTTGTGTCCTTTGCGTCTTGAGCGACTTGAGGGAGCGGGCGGTTCAGGGTTTAAACTCCTGATTAACCGAATCTACCGGTAATGTAATCTTCAGTCTGCTTCTTTTCCGGCGTTGTGAAAATCTTCTTGGTGGCACCGTTTTCCACCAGTTCACCCATGTACATAAAGGCGGTGGAGTCTGAAACCCTGGCTGCCTGCTGCATGTTATGGGTGACGATAATGATGGTGAAGCGCTCTTTGAGTTCCTCGATCAGCTCCTCGATCTTCAGGGTGGCTATGGGGTCAAGTGCCGAACAGGGTTCATCCATGAGGATTACTTCCGGCTGGACGGCAATGGTTCTGGCGATGCAGAGGCGCTGCTGCTGGCCGCCGGAGAGATCCATGGCACTGCTTTTCAGACGGTCTTTAACCTCATCCCAGAGGGCGACCCTTTTCAGGCAGGTTTCGACGATCTCGTCTGCGACGGCCCTGTTCATACGGCTGTTCAGCTTGTACCCGGCAACCACATTATCATAGATGCTCATTGCCGGGAAGGGATTAGGTTTCTGGAAAACCATGCCGATCTTTCTTCTGATGGCCACCGGATCAATGGAGCGGTCATAGAGATTTTTACCGTCAACAAGGATGGTGCCGCTGACTTTTGCCGATGGTACAAGGTCGTGCATCCGGTTGAGGGAGCGAAGCAGGGTCGATTTGCCGCAGCCCGACGGGCCGATTATGGCGGTGACACTGTGTGCTGCAAAGTCCATGGAAACATTTTTTACTGCATGGTTGTTGCCGAAATGGACACTCATATTTTCAAGGGTTACTTTTCCGTTCATGATTTCCTCGTATTAACTCCTTCTTCCAATCAGCCGTGCACCCAGATTCAGGGTGAACATCGTTACCACAAGAACCAGCGCTCCTGCCCAGGCAAGCCTGTGCCATTCTTCATAGGGGGCGATGGCAAAACTGAAAATCTGCAACGGCAGTGCGGCAATCGGTTCGGTAAGGTTTCTGCTCCAGAACTGGTTGCCAAGTGCTGTAAACAGGAGCGGTGCAGACTCTCCGGCTATTCTGGCAACAGCCAAAAGGATGCCGGTAATCACCCCTTTGCGGGCGCTGACCAGAATTACTTTCAGACTGGTTCGCCATAGCGGTACACCAAGGGCAAGTGATGCCTCCCGCAGGGTTCCGGGAACCATTTTCAGCTGTTCTTCAGTAGTCCTAAGGACAATGGGGATCATGATCAGCGACAGTGCAACTGCTCCTGCCAGGGCGGAGAAGCCTTTCATCGGCAGTACCAGCAGCGAATAGGCGACCATGCCGGTGATGATTGATGGCACTCCTGCAAGAACATCGGCGCTGAAACGGATTGTCGTGGCAAAGCGGCCGCCGTTGAACTCTGTCAGATAGACCGCGCCAAGCACACCAATGGGGAGGCCGAGCAAGGATGCAAAAAGTATCAGCAGCGATGAGCCGAAGATGCCGTTTGCCATGCCGCCGCCGCTTTCACCGGTCGGTTTGGGTATCTGGGTGAAAAAGTCCAGTGAAAGGGAGCTGAACCCCATCTTCAGTAGATGAAAAAAAATCAGGCAGAGCGGGGTGAGGAGGATCAGGGTGGCGATCAGCATTATTGCTCTGGCTGCATGGTTTTTTATGTGGCGAACTGTCATCCCCTGCATATCAGACTCCTCCCCCCTTTGCCCCTTTGGTGACCTTCCAGATGAGAAGGCGGGCAAAGACATTGATTATCAGGGTGACTATCAAAAGAAGCAGGCCAACCTCCATCAAGGCAGATGAGTGAAGGTTGCTGGTTGCTTCGGCAAATTCGTTGGCAATTACGCTCGGCATTGTGTAAGCCGGTGCCAGGAGCGACAGTGAAATCTGGGGGGTGTTACCGATAACCATGGTCACAGCCATTGTTTCGCCGATTGCCCGACCAAGGCCGAGGATTACTCCGCCGAAAACTCCTGAACGTCCGTAGGGGAGAACAGCCATCCGGATCATTTCCCACTTGGTTGCGCCAAGGGCAATGGCAGCCTCACGCTGGCTTTGTGGCACCGCCAGCAGCACTTCGCGGCTGATGGAGGTGATGATCGGCACGATCATGATGGCAAGGATCAGCACACCGGCCATCATGCTGACTCCGTAGGGGGCGCCGCTGAAAAAAGGGGTTGAGCCGAAATGGTCCACCAGCCAGGGTTGCACGGTCTTTTGCAGCCAGGGAGCCATTACCAGCACACCCCAGAGACCGTAGATGACGCTTGGGATTGCGGCCAGAAGCTCGATCAGCGAGGCTGTAATGTTGCCGACGCTTTTCGGGGCTATTTCGGTGATGAACAGGGCAGTTCCAACGCTAAGCGGTGTTGCAACGAGAATAGCCAGAGCCGAAGATACTACCGAGCCATAGAGAAAAGGGAGTGCTCCGAACTCGCCCTGTACCGCATCCCAGCTGCTTTTGGTCAGAAAATCCCAGTGAAATTTCGTAATTGACGGGACGCTCTGCATGACCATCTCGTAAACCATTATCAGCAGTATCACCAGGACCGCACCGGCAAAAGAGGCTGTGACGATCCTGAATATCCGGTCTGCATTTGAGCCGCGGCTCTTTTGGGACTCGATCTCTTCTCCGGCTATGGCGACATTTTTCATGGTTAAGGAACTCTGCTGTAGCATTTCAGTAACACTCCGGCGTGAATCAACCCCACTAAATCTCCACTGATAATGTGGGGACTTAGTGGGGTGGCGATTTTACTATTTTATGCTCTTGATCGTATTATCAACCATCTTGACAACAGACTCGGGGAGAGGCGCGTAGAGCATCGGCGCAGCCATTTTCTGCCCTTTGTGGAGGCTCCAGCTGAGGAACTCGACAAGTTTTTTCCCTTTTGCCTTGTCTTTTTGATCCTGATAGACCAGAAGCCAGGTGAAACCGACAATCGGGTAGGCTTCCTTGGCCGGCTGATTTACCAGAGAGATCCGGTAGTCTGCTGGCATATGTTTTATTGCAGCAGCAGCGGCCGCGCTTGTGCTCTGTATTGACGGCTCAACCCAGCTTCCAGCCTTGTTCTTCAGGGTTGCATAGGGGAGCTTGTTCTCAAATGCGTAGGCAAGTTCCAGATAGCCGAGGCTGTACTGGGTTGTCTTTATCTGGCCGGCAACACCCTCGTTACCCTTGCCGCCAAGACCGACAGGCCACTTGACAGAAGCCCCTTTGCCGACTTTCTGTGCCCATTCGGCATTGACGCCGTTCAGGTAGTCAGTGAAGATGCTGGTTGTGCCGCTGCCGTCAGAGCGGTGAACAACAATGATAGCCTTGTCCGGGAGATTGATACCCGGGTTGTCGTCAACAATCCGTTTGTCATTCCATTTTGTGATCTTGCCGAGGAAGATGTTCGCCACATCCTCGGAGCTGAGCTTCAGTCCCTTGGGGATGCCGGGAAGATTGTAAGTGACAACGACAGCGCCCATGACTGTCGGTATATGGAGCAGTTTGCCAGGAGCAGCTTTAAGCTCCTCGTCGGAAAGGAACTTGTCTGAAGCCCCGAAATCAACGGTCTGTGCGGTTATCTGCTTGATACCGCCGCCGGAGCCGATTGACTGGTAGTTAAACTTTGAGGTCGGGTCGATCTTGGCGTACTCGCTGAACCATTTCGAGTAAAGAGGGTAGGGGAAGGTTGCGCCGGCACCGTTAATAAGCGTTTCGGCACTGGCCAGAGCGGCGCTGGTCAAAAGACATGCAGCAACCAGAAGCGATAATTTTCTGAGCATTCTAGAATCTCCTTTGAAGTGATTTTCTCTTTTCATGTTAAGAGGATACGGCTGCTCTGTTACAACTGTGTTACAAATTTGACAAGATTTTGGGAAATTGTTGGGAGTCTGTTACGATTTGGTGGCAGGTCAGGCAGATCGGCTGGTTAAGGGGGGCACGTTCCAGGCGGGAGACAAATAAAAAAAAGGAGCAATTTGGATATTGCCCCTTTTTTGTTATTTAGCTAAATGTGAGATCTACGGTTTTTTCGGGCGATCTGCATTTTGCTCTTCCTTGAGTTTATCTCTGCATGCTTTTATGTCGTCGTGGTTTTTGGCTGCCTGTACGCAACTTTTTTCTTCCTGGTTGCGGGCAATTCTCTTGTCGATTCGTGCAATGATGTCAGACTTGTGCTTTTCGAAGTTTTGCCCTGGGGTTCCTTGCTGCGGCTGATTGTCTGCTGCAAAAACCGGAATCGAGAAGAGCAGCGCCAAAAGTAGTGTACCGAGTTTTGTTTTCATGATTACCCCCTGAATGTGATGTTGCGTCTACTTGACTTCGACTGTTTTGTCATTATGTTTTTTGCGCTGAATATCCTTGCTGGCCTTGTTCTGCTCGCGCTTGAGTTTATTGCGTTCTTTTTTGGTGAGCTTGCCGTCAGCTTTCATCCTCTCTTCGTCCTGCTTGATCCTGGCCTGCTCGGCTTCCAGCCTGCCAGCCTCTTTCGGGGTCAACTGTCCGCTTCCAACCCCCTGCTGAATCCGCTTCTCCTGATTCTGCTCACGCTTTTGTATCCCCGGATCATCGGTCGGGGCAGCAAGTGCAGTCCCGCCAACCATAAGTGAAAGAGCTCCTGCCAACATGACTCCAGCAAACTTTTTCATACCTTCCTCCTGAAGAGTTTTTTGCCAACTGAGGTTATGCAAAGCATATCGTGTGCCAAATAGATAAAGCCAGGTGAACAGCGCCTTTGCAGTGGTAGCAGCTTTTTGCAGGTTCTGAAATGTCTGAAATAGGGTAAACAGTAACGCTTTTAAGACAAAAGGAATTATGCCATAGTTCGGTAAATAAAGCGCAAAACGGGGATTTTTATGGATAACAGGGTCTGCGGATTCTACTGTGACAGGATTTTAAAGGGGGAGATTGAAGTCCCGGTGTACTTCGAAAATGAGCTGGTTTTTGCCTACCATCACACCAATCCGCTCTGGGAGCACCATGTTGTGCTGTTGCCGAAAAAACATGTCGAGTCGCTTTTGACTCTTGATGAGAGCGACAACGGGCTGCTGCTTGAGCTGATCGGCACGGCGAAGATGATTGCCGGGGATTTCATGGCACGCTTTGGTGCTGCCAGGGTTTATACCAATCTTGGTGATTATCAGTCAGAAAAGCATCTCCACTGGCACATCGGCAGCGGCAGGCAGTTGCGGCCTTACTGAAACAGGGTAGCGCTCCCCTGCCCCCTCTTAACTAGGAGGGGGCAGGGGGCGCTATACCTCTGAATCTCAGCTGCTCCGGTTACCCGTTCTCCCCGGTCTGAATCCTGTTTTTGGGGCGGATCTTGTCTCTGCTATCCTGGGTTTGGGTGACTGATGTGGATTTGCCGCAGCAGGCTTGGCAGGTTTCCCGGCAGCTCCACCGCTTTTAGCAGTTTTATGACCTTTGCCCGGCCCACGGGGCTCCCTTGGTGCTCTGACAAACTCCAGATCCTTTTTCGGTGCAGCAACCGTATAGTCAAAATCCGCCAGAGTTTTCCGTTCAAGCCTGCCACCGAGTTTCTTTTCGATTGCCAGCACCATAGAGTTATCTTCGCTTGTCACCATTGTAAAGGCATCGCCGGTTTTTGCTGCCCGCCCTGTTCTGCCGATCCTGTGTACATAGGCTTCAGGTGTGTCCGGGATGTCGTAGTTGATGACGTGGGAGATCTGGGAAACATCGATCCCCCTTGCAGCAATATCGGTGGCAACAAGGATCTGGTAGGTGCCGTCGCGAAAGCCGTTCAGTGCGGCCTGACGCCGGTTCTGGGAAAGGTTCCCCTGCAATGATACCGCCTTGTAACCAAGTTTCTCCAGCTGCTCACCAACCCGTTTGGCGCGGTGCTTTGTCTTGGTGAAGACCAGCACAGATTCGGTATCGGTCTGCTCCAGCAGTTTGAGGAGCAGCGGTGTCTTCAGGTGCTGCCCCACCGGATAGAGGGCATGGCTCACCGTTACCGGCGGTGCCAGATTACTCACCTGCACCGTGACCGGATTGGTCAGGGTCTCGTTGGCAAGGGTGCGGATGTCCGGAGGCATGGTGGCTGAGAAGAGAAGTGTCTGCCGCTTTGCCGGGAGCTGCTTGAGAATGCGGCGGATGTCGGGGAGAAATCCCATGTCGAACATCTGGTCAGCCTCGTCAAGTACCAGCAGATCAAGGCGGGAGAGGTCGATGGTCTTCTGCGACATGTGGTCGAGCAGCCGACCGGGGCAGGCGACGACGATTTCGACACCATGCTTGAGCTTTTGAATCTGAGGGTTGACATTTACTCCGCCATAAATGGTGAGGCTTCTGACGCTGGTCTTTTTCCCAAGCTGGGCGATCGACTCGTGAATCTGCTCGGCAAGCTCACGGGTCGGAGCAATGATCAGGGCTCTAACATGACCGCGGGGGCCATCGACCAGTCGATTCAGGATCGGCAGGGCAAACGCGGCTGTCTTGCCTGTGCCGGTCTGGGCGAGGCCCATGACGTCGCGACCCTCCATGACCGATGGGATAGCCTGCTCTTGAATCGGTGTCGGCGTGGCGTAGCCGGCGGCTTCGATGCCGGCTGCGACCTGGTGATGAAATTGAAAATCTTTGAAATCCATGAAACTCCTTTGTATACAACGCAAAAAGCCCCGGAATTCGGGGCTTGCACAGATATGTTTTTTTGTGTGCTGCTGGTTGAATTAGATTTTACCGTAACAGGTTTGATTCGAAAATGTCAAGTTTCCTGCTGAGAGAAGGGGCTGATTTGATTTTATCGGGGACAATTGGTACGCTGTGAAATTGGCTTGAGCGAGCATTTCCCCCTTGTAAAGTTCAGTTGAATAGATAGAATAACTTGAATAATGTTCTGAGTAATCAGGAGCTGAATTTTAATTTCAAAGGAGAAAAAGTATGGGGATGAGACTTATCTTTAAGGCAGTTTTAGGGCTGACAGCTTGCGCCTTCCTGGTTTCCGGTTGCGCTACCAACCCTGATGGCAGTATAGAGTGGCAGAAAACCGCTATCGGTTCCATTGGTGGCGCTGCTGTCGGTGCAGGGGTCGGTGCTCTGGTCGGCGGCAAGACACATCGCGGACGCAATGCCGCAATCGGTGGACTTACCGGCGCCGTGATCGGTGGCGGCATCGGCAATTACATGGACCGTCAGGCAGCTGAGCTCAAAAAGAGTATGCCTGAGGCAGAAGTTGTCCGGGATGGAGATAAGGTGTTTGTTGCACTCCCTTCAGGAATTCTTTTTGACACCGGCAAGGATGCGCTCAAACCTGCTGCCATGGACTCTCTTGGGAAAGCAGCAGCTACGCTCAGAAACTCGGAAACAAACATAATTATTCAGGGGCACACCGATTCGACTGGCTCTGCCAGCGTCAATCAGGCTTTGAGCGAAAGACGTGCCCATAGAGTCCTCGATTATCTGGCATCCAATGGCGTTCCTGCCTCAAGAATGTCGGCTGTCGGTTACGGGTCTAGCCACCCGGTAGCCCCAAATGACACAGATGCGAACCGGGCACTGAATCGCCGCGTTCAGCTTGAGATCAGCCCCAATGACAATGCCAGGGCACAAAACAGCGGCTCGAACTGATTTATGTTGCAGGACGTGCTGGTGGTTAAACAGAAACGGGGCTGGCATTTGTCGGCTCCGTTTTATTTTAATGATTGCTGGCAAGATTACGGCCGTCGTTTATAATTGGTTAGTTCAGTCGGAGCCCGAACACTCGCTCCGGCAGATGCCTGCCACCAACTGGTGCGACATCGGGCAGCATCAATTTTAGAGGAGCATTAACATGAGCCTGAAATCAACCCGTAGCACCCTGCTTGACAGCGGCGACCCTGAAGTTAAGCGGGCCGAAGTCCTTGAATATTTCCGCAAGACCTGGGAGATCGATGAAAAGCTCTATGACATCATCAACAGTGACGATACCTTCCTGCTCCGCCCCGACCGGCTCCGTCACCCGCTGATCTTCTATTTCGGCCATACCGCCACTTTCTTCATCAACAAGCTGACCATCGCCCGGATAATCGACCAGCGGATCAATCCGAAATTCGAGTCGATGTTTGCCGTCGGCGTTGATGAGATGTCATGGGACGACCTTGATGAGCGCCACTACGACTGGCCGAGCCGAAAAGAGGTCAAGGATTACCGTGATCAGGCTAAGGTGCTGGTTGAAAAGCTGATCATGACCATGCCGCTGATCCTGCCAATAAGCTGGGACTCTCCATGGTGGGTGATCATGATGGGGATCGAGCATGAACGGATTCATCTTGAGACCTCGTCGGTGCTAATCCGCCAACTCCCCATAGACCGGGTAGCGCAGCTCGATTTCTGGGACATCTGCAAGGAAAGCGGCGAGCCCCCGTCAAACGGGCTGTTGCAGGTGCCGGGTGGTGTGGTGCGCCTTGGCAAGAGGGCTGACAGCCCTCTCTACGGCTGGGATAATGAGTATGGCAGCCACGAAGCCGAAGTTGCGCCGTTCTGCGCGGCAAAGTATCTGGTGTCAAACCGGGAGTTCCTGGAGTTTGTCGAGGCAGGGTGCTACCAGAAGCAGGAGCACTGGTGCGAAGAGGGGTGGCAGTGGCGGGAGTTCAAACAGGCGGAGCATCCGCTCTTCTGGCTGAAGGGTGAAAGCGGCTGGCGCTTGCGCACCGTGGCAGCTGAGATCCCTCTGCCGTGGAACTGGCCGGTGGAGGTCAACTATCTGGAGGCCAAGGCGTTTTGCAACTGGAAATCAGCAGCAAGCGGCAAGCCGATCCGGATGCCGACGGAGGATGAGTGGCACAGGCTCATCGACTTCTGCGAAGTACCGGATCAACCCGCCTGGCAGACAGCTCCGGGGAATATCAACCTGGAGCACTGGTCTTCGCCATGCCCCGTTGATCGCTTCAGCCATGGCGATTTTTTCGACATTATCGGCAATGTCTGGCAGTGGACCGAGACGCCGATCTACCCGTTTGCTGGCTTTCGGGTTCACCCCTGGTACGACGATTTCTCCACCCCGACCTTTGACACACGGCACAATCTCATTAAGGGTGGTTCCTGGATCTCAACCGGCAATGAGGCGACACGGGAAGCCCGCTACGCCTTCAGGCGGCATTTCTTCCAGCATGCCGGTTTCCGCTATGTTGAGAGCGCATCTCCGGTGGAAATCCACGATAACCAGTACGAAAGTGATGCCCTCTCCAGCCAGTACTGCGACGCTCACTATGGTGCGGAGCATTTCGGTGTCCTCAATTTCCAGCTGACTGTTGCCCGGTTCTGTCTTGCCGCCATGCAGGGGAAACCCATGGGACACGCCCTTGATCTTGGCTGCGCCGTGGGGAGGTCATCATTCGAGCTTGCCCAAGGTGGTTTTGCAAAGGTCACCGGCCTCGACTTCTCAACCCGTTTCTTCCGCCTGGCCACACGGATGTGCGAAGAGGGGTATCTGCGCTACGCCGCCGTTGAAGAGGGTGAAGTTGTCTCCTACCACGAAGTCGGGCTTGAGAGACTTGGTCTTGACAAGGTGGCAGGTCGGGTGCAATTCTGGCAGGCAGATGCTTGTAATCTGCCGGAGAAATTCACCGGCTACGATCTGGTGCTGGCCGCCAATCTGATCGACAGGCTCTACTCGCCGAAGAGCTTTCTCGCAAGCATCCACGAGCGGATGAATCCCGGTGCTCTGCTGGTGCTCACCTCCCCCTACACCTGGCTTGAGGAATTTACTAAACGGGAAGAGTGGCTTGGCGGCTATCGTCAGGCAGGGGAGCCGGTCTGGTCACTGGACGGGCTGAAAGAGGCGCTTGCACCAAGGTTCAGGATGGTTGGCGAACCACGGGATGTGGAGTTTGTGATTCGGGAAACAAGGCGAAAGTTCCAGCACACTGTGGCTGAATTGACAGTTTGGGAGCTTGTTCCATAACGCCCCCTGCCCCCCTCTTAGCTTAAGAGGGGGAACTCCTCGGAGTTACAGCATAATTTCAGTTAGCACGTCCCTCCCCTTAAGATAAGGGGAGGACAGGAGGAGTTATGAAAAGGTGTGCAGATTTTACCAACACAGGAGCTTAAATGATTAACAGATTCGACTTTGATACCCCGGTTGATCGCCGTGGGACGAGCAGCGACAAATGGGAAAAATATGCCGGGCGGGATATCATCCCCCTCTGGGTGGCTGACATGGATTTCCGCTCGCCACCTTCAGTTATAGAAGAGCTGGAGAAGCGGGTGCAGCACGGCGTCTTCGGTTATACGGTGACCCCGCCGGAGCTGATTGAAACAGTTCAGGCGATGCTGCTGAGCGAATACGGCTGGCAGGTGCCGAAAGAGTGGCTTGTCTGGATGCCTGGTTTGGTCTGCGGTATCAATCTGTCCTGCCGGGCGGCCTGCGAGCTGGGGGAAGCCATCGCCACATTCACACCGGTATATCCGCCGTTCCTCTCAGCGCCGAGGCTTGCCGGACTGGAACTGATAACCTGTGATCTCAGGTGTGACGGCGATCTCTGGAGTATGAACCTGGAAGAGCTTGAGAAAAGGCTCACCCCCGAGACCAGACTTCTGCTCCTCTGTTCCCCCCACAATCCTGTCGGGCGGGTCTGGACAAGGGATGAGCAGCTGGCGCTGCTGGATCTGGCGGAGCGCCACGACCTGATTGTCTGCTCCGACGAGATTCACTCCGGCCTTGTGCTGGATCAGGATAAACAGCATATACCGTTCGCCACCCTCTCCCATGAGGCGGAACAGCGGACTATCACCCTCCTTGCTCCGAGTAAAACGTTCAATATTGCCGGTCTTGGCTGCTCAATCGCCATCATTGCCGATGAAAACCTGCGCCACCGCTTCAGACGGGTCATGGCAGGGGTGGTCCCGTCGGTGAACCAGCTTGCCTACGCTGCTGCCTATGCTGCCTACAAGGGTGGAGAAGAGTGGCGGCAGAGCCTTGTGGAATACCTGCGCGGCAACCGGGATTTGGTTATTGAAAAAATCGGTGAAATGCCCGGACTGAAAGCCTGGCCGGTTGAGGCAACCTATCTGATCTGGATTGATGCCCGAGGGCTGGGGGTGGCAGATCCTGGCGCATTTTTTGAAAATGCAGGGGTTGGTCTTTCAGACGGTACACCATTCGGCGCTCCCGGTTTTCTCCGTCTTAACTTCGGCTGCAGCCGAAGTCTGCTGGTAGAGGCGCTATCCAGAATGAAATCAGCCGTACAGTGTTTATGTTCATCTACAAGTTCCTGATGAGCGTAGACTCTATGCCGGCAGAAAAAGTTTCGCCTGAATTGCTGACAAACTCTCAAGGCCTTTATTTGAAAGGGATTCGCCATCGGCAGGAGCTTACCCAGGAAGACCTTTCCGCCCTCACTGGAATTCCCCGTCGTCACATCAGCGAAATGGAGTCAGGAAAAAGGAGTATAGGCAAAACAACCGCCCATAAGCTGGCGGATGCGCTCAAGGCTGATTATCGGATGTTTCTATAAGGCATAAGTTGTCGTAGCTGTTGGTGGTGGAGTCGGTGAGGGTGGATTTGACTTGGTGAATTTCTCTTGCTTTATTATGAGTTTGGGAGAGTTGGTCAGCTAATCAACGATGTTACCTCTGCTTTTCCTTATTTCAGCCACAGTCTCAAGCATTTGATCAAAAATTTCCTCCATAAGAGAGTTAAATTTAACAGGCCTATAATATTTTATATAATCTCCACCAAAAAAATGAGAGAGGCATTGAACTTGTCTCCAGAGTTCATTAATAGTATCAGGGTTTTTTGAAGCTAACGAAACTGTTGCGAAATCGATAAATTTCCTATCACGCTCAAGAGCAGCTATATCATTTGCTGTTAACTTCTGAGAAATATCAGCTTCATAGATTAAATCGGACAACTTCTGAAACTGGTTTAACATATTAGTTATTTTATCCATAAAACCTTCTTGTAGTGATAATGTTTTCCGCACATTCGGAACATAAACTTGTTTCCATCTTCGACATAGAATCCTTCCTGACAAGAAGTTTTGCCCTCCCAACCAATAAGGTTATGTCCTTTAGTAGGCGCCGACGGGTTCAGCCCCGGACACGTGCATTACTTAAAACATAAAGTGTTGTAAAGCCACATAACACCTGAATTCACAGCACTTTTCAAATCAAGTAGGATCAATTTCCCGTTAGTTTCCCGCTCCTGAAAACTCCCGTAATTCCCGACTATAAAAACACCCTGTAATCAGTATTCAAGGCTGCTGCCAGCTTTCTGGCGCTCTCTTTGCCAATGGGTCTTTTCCCTCTCTCCATCTCACTGATATGCCGCTGCGGGATTCCGGTAAGCTCGGATAGCCGTGCCTGTGTCAGTTCCGCCTTGTCACGCGCCCCGCGAAGGATTCCGGACTCTAGAGACTCATTCGGGCGAAGCCCCTGAATTACTTCACGCCAGGGACGGGGAGAGCCGATCTGTTCTGCTTCAATCGCTTTCACATAGTTTTTCACACGGTTCACATTTGAAGGGTGAACCATGACCTTGAGTGCGATAAGCCCCTTTTCAGTATGGTGCTTTTTCGTGTGTGCCAACATATATAACCTCCACGGTAACAGTCTCTTTATCTTCAGTCCATACCGCTACATAGGTAGGATGCCCCTTCTTCAGGTGACAGTGGTGCCTGCATCCTTCAAGCTTACTGTAATTAGGCCAGTTGCCGCGAACTGCACCAGATACCTCAATCTCAGCCAACAGAATTAGCAGCCTGTCGACAATCTTTGATGGCAGTTTCGGCAACTGTTTTGTGACACTGTTGTGTAGTTCAACTATCCAGGCCATGGTCAACTTTATACTATAATTTAGTATGGAGTCAAGCCGCTTTCCTGGGCTCTGGCTCCCAGGAAAGCGAAAGGTACGTTGCTATCACTAGCAAGGTTAAGTGTTTATTGCTTGATTTGTCGGATTTTATCGGCCTTGATCTGTGGATAAACATGCTTTTTAAGAATAATTCTCAAAATTGTGTGTGAAGGTGGGCAGAGCAAGTTCTAGCCGCTAACCGGCTCCAGAAGAAGTTTCAAGCCGAAGGCGGTTTCAAAGAGGTCACTTTTGTAGGTTGCCCCGTAGATCTCCACGGATAGATCGCCGTTGCCGCTGAACCTGAGGGTCAAGCGGGAGGGTGAAAATGTTGATTCGGCAATGGAGACCATGCCTGTCCTGCTCCGGTCAAGGCCGTCTGCCAGGCGAAGGATGCCGCCGAGCCTGGAGACGATGAGGCGATCCGGGGCAGTGAGCCTCATGTACGTTTCGTGCTTTTTTTTGGGCATGGACTTGCGATGATAACGGGCAACATTGGCAATCAGCTCCCGTTCCCGGGGGGTGAAGCCGAAGAGGTCGCCATGGCGTATCAGGTGGTAGGAGTGCTTGTGGTGACTTGAGTAGTTTATAAAGTAGCCGACATCGTGAAGTATGGCAGCAGCTTCAAGAATGCGCCGCTCCTTCTCCCCCAGAGAGTAGGGGCGTGCAACGGATCTGAAGATTTCCATGGAAAGTTTGGCAACCTGAAGGGCATGGTTCCTGTCGAAGTGGCATGATTCAGCAAAACTGATGACTGACTCACGCCAGGTGCGCGGCGAGCTCTCCAGCGGCAGCATGCCATGTTTCTTCAACCCCCGCAGGATCAGACCTTCGCGGATGCCCCGCTCATTGACCCTGAGCAGATTGCTGTCGCAGAACTCCAATAGCTCGTCAATCACCGTTACACCGGCGACAATGATGTCGGCACGATCGGGGCTCAGGCCCGGTACGGCACGCAGCTCCTTGAGGCTTTTGCGCATGAGCATTGCCAGAAGATGCACTATGTCACTGCGGAGAACCTCGTAGCCATGGGCTGAAGCGTAACTCTTTTTACGACCGGCAAGAACCATCGATGCAATGGAGGTGACTGTGCCACCGGAACCTATGACAGCGGAAACAGCGGGAGCTCCATCGGGAAAGATACTTTTGAGGGTTTTTCTGATATGGCGGCGCAGACGGTCGTAAGCCGCTATTGTCGGGGTTTCTGCCTTAAGGAAAGTTTCAGTCAGGTAGACCGCGCCAAGTTCAAGGGAGAAGATCTCTTCCACGTGCCTGCCGACAGTTGTAACAAGTTCGAGGCTGCCGCCGCCGATATCAACCAGCAGATACCGGTTCCCCTCCATGTCGAAGTTGTTGAAAGAGCTGAGCGCTGCAAGTTCGGCCTCTTCCTCACCGCTGATGATATCGATTGAAATGCCGGTCTGAGCCTTGACCGCCTCTACAAAAGCCTTGCCGTTGGTGGCCTTGCGAACAGCGCTGGTGGCTACTGCCTCAATTTTGTCCACACCGTAACCATCAATAATTTTTTTCTGACGGAGCAGGGCGGTAATCGCTCTCTGGGTTGCCGGAGCCGAGAGGAGCCCTGTCTCATGGAGCCCTTCTCCAAGGCGTACCGTGGCCTTTTCATCATCAAGCACCCTGAATTTGCCGGAGCGTTCGACTTCAACGACAATGCTGCGGATGGAGTTGGTGCCGATATCTATGGCCGCCAGGCGGGGGTGTTTCATATCAGTTCCTTTATCCTGTCACCAATTTCAGCCAGAGGAGATGCTTCATTCAGGCGGATGAACTCTGCAAAGAGCTTCTTTCTCTGCTTCAATATCAGCTTTTGCAGAGATTTACCTGCAGCGGTCTCTTCCCGGTCGGTATCTGCCAGAGTGGCAAAAACATCAAGGTCATGGATATGGCCCAAAATCTCCTGATAGCTCTTTATGGTGCTGTAAACTCCCTTGTAATCCCCTTTCGCAAAAGGGGCAAGAAGCTCCAGCCGGTAGCGCAGCCGCTTGACAGAGATGCGGAGACGATGGAGGGGAGTTGCATTCTCTTCCATGAGAGCTTCGGGGAGGAGTTCAAGAATGGTTTTCTCTCTCTTTGCCAGGGCTGCAAGAACCGTTAAGGAAACGGGCTGCCTGAGCGTTACTTTCAGAGATTTGGCGTTGCGCGGGGTTTTGCAGAGCTTTTCAACCTGAGCAACAAACGAGTCAGGATCGATCTTTTCCAGGGTGGCATGAAGGCAGAGTTTTTCCTGTTCTCTATTTGCAGAAAGAGTTGCAATAAGTCTGCTGACAACAGGCTTTACTCCAGCGGCGCACTTTTCAGTCAGGGTCGAAAAAAAACGGATGGCTTCATCGCAGTTGCGGATTGAGCCCATGGACTTGACAAGAGCTTTCAGCTCTTCAAGAAGCGAAGAACGGCGGCGTTTTTTGAAGAGCTTTGAAAAGATGGTTATGGCTTCACGCAAGCGCCGTGATGAGACACGCAGATCGTGAATCGCCTCAGGATCAAAACTTTCCCTGACTCGCGACAACTGCATGCGGAAGTTGTCAGCCCGTTCCCTTAGAATGTTCCCGGCTGCGTGCCAGGTTCGGGTTTCTGCAGTGATGCTGCCCATTACCCTTTGCTCTCGGGATTTTTGACCTGTTTGACCTTTTCGGCCCCCTTTTTTCGCGGAGGTTTCAGTTTGGCTTCCTTATCATCCATGGAAACAATGCGATCAAGGAGCGTTGCCAGGATGGCGTCAATTTTCTTCAGATCCTTGATCCTTCCTTTTGCCGGTTTGAGTTTCAGTGATCTGGTTTCGCTCAGGCACAGAGGGGCAAAATCCTTTAGCGAAGCGGCCGGCATTTTCATGGCGTATTCGCAAAGAGTCTCAATCTCACTCTCTGTGCGGAGCAGAAACCCTTCCATAACCTCATGAATGTCCACTCGCAGGGCTTTTAGTGCTGTCAGTATTTCACGTTTTTGATCTTTTACCATTGGGGTCACCTTTTTCAGGAAATGTCTCTGATCCGGCTTCTGTGCCGTTATTTGCGGCAAGATCTCTTTTTGTAAACAGCCTCTCAGCTGCCGAAGCTGACCGGTTTATTGACTTGCCACTGCCGGTAATCATCCCTGTGAGTTCCGCAGAGATTTCAGATTTTCCGGAAAATATTTTAAGCGAAACTACGCACCCTTTCGGCAGGTAAGGGATCGACTTGATACTGAGAAGCTTGCCAATAAGCTCTCCAAGCCACGGTTCATGGCCGACAATGACAATATCGCCTGCCATGCTGTAGCTATTGAGAATTGTGCTGAGAGTCGCCATGCCGGGATTTTCGCCAAGTTCGGGCAGCACTTTCAGCTCACCGCTAAAACGGATGGTTTCTGAGAGAATTTCAGCTGTCTGGACTGCTCGTATCTTTGGACTGGTGACGATAATATCCGGGGAGATGTCAATTTTCCTGAAGGTGGCAGCAACCTTACGGAATCTCTTGCGGCCGCGACAGGTAAGATTGCGCAGCTCATCAGGGAGGTCGGTAGAGCGCTCTATTGCCTGGGCATGTCGGATGAAATGTACTTTCAATCTGCTCCCGATTGTCACTGAACTTTTGTAAACAGCCATTTATGATGTTGTCGGTCAATAACGAGGTAACTTACTGAAATTTACGATTGTTTCAAAATTATAGCATGGTTCTCATTGAAAGCAATGAACCTTGAATATTGAGGATGGCGCGGCGGTTCAGACCCAGCCTCTTGCCAAAGGTTTGCCAAGCAGGTATCCCTGACCTAGCTGGATGCCGATGGAGTGAAGGTAGTCAAGCTCTTCAGTCCGCTCAATCCCCTCGGCAATGACCTGTGCACCTATTTTCCCGCAAAAGCTTGCAAGGCACTCCACAAGAGCCTGTTTTGTGCCGGAAGTGTCGATGTTAGCTATCAGGAATCTGGAGAGTTTCACATATTCCGGTTCAAGCCGTGCAAGGATCTGTAGCCCGGCATACCCTGAGCCGAGGTCGTCAATGGCGATGGAATAGCCCTGCTCACGGTAGTGGGCCAGCCCTTTCAGGAAAAGATCATAATCCTCAATGATGCTTCTTTCGGTCAGTTCAAACACCACCCGTGAACGGTCTATCTGCAAATCGTCGAGCAGGGCTGCCGTTATGCCACGCTCGTGATCCCTTGACTGAAAAAGGGCCGGACTGACATTAAGGAATATTTTTCCGTGGATATCCAGTTCCCTGACCCTGCTGAGTGCCTTTTTACGGCAGAGTATCTCAAGTTCCGAGGCCAGACCGTAATCGGCTGCTTTTGAGAATAGCTCCTCAACATTATCGATAATACCGGGTCGACTGAGCCTGCTCAGTGCTTCATGTCCATAGAGAGTGTTGCTTTGCAGGTGAATGATCGGCTGATAGACCGGGGTCACCAGACTGCTTTTGATAATCTCCTCGATGGCCAGCTGTTCGGCGGTTTGAGTTGCTACAGGCTGATCCGGCGCGCCGAACAGTTCCTGAAACGCCCTGAAAAGGGCATTGTCGCTGCTCTCGCCGATCCGGTTCGTCAGATAGACCCCTTCAACCTTGATCTCCACCTCCCGGGCAGAACCCAGAGGGAGGATCTGCCTAATCATCATCGCATGACTGCCAAGACCTTTGAGTTCTGTCTGAATCAGGGCAAGATCCTGCCTGAAAAGCATCTCGTCATAGGCTCCGCACGGTATCAACAACAGGAAAAAATCCTTCATCCCTGATTTATATGTGCCGGCAAAACGGCCTGAAAGCTTTCTGCCGAGAACGCGCAGCAGTATGGCCAGGGAACTCATGAGGGTATCGGCTATAAACTCGCCATGATCCAGATGAATTGCAACTATGCCGGCTTTTCCGGATTTCTCCAGGGTATGCCTGAATGTCGTGAAGAGGTGTGTGCAGTTGTCAATCGACTCATCAAGACGCGGCAGACGGGTAAGTTCGGCCGGATTGAGTGGCAGGAAAACCGCGGGGCTGCAATGTTCTTCCGGGCAATTCATCGTCATTACCATTACTTCTGTTCCAGAATCGAGAAAAGATACTCTCCGTAATACTCCCTGTTTGTTTGCCTGTATGAATCCCGAAGCTCACGGAACTTGACAATCGATGCGTCCAGGGCATTTGTCCCGTTTATATCGTTGAAATAAAACTTTATGCGTTTGAAAAGATCCATTTTGCAACTCCTTGCCCAATTTATTTTTCGTGACTTGCCAGAAGGAAAACTCCGGTCATTTTGAAGAGCATGGCATTTGTGGTGTTGAGATCCTTAAGGAAAATCTCCGCATCCTTTTCTTCGCGAATCTGCCGGAAGCAGCGTAACAGGAGTGCTATTCCCATGGAGTTTATCCGGCCTGCCTTGCTGAAGTCGAATCGGACTACTTTGTTCTTTACCATATAAGGAAGCTTCTGGAGCTGTTTCTCCGCCGATGCATCGATGTTGCTGTGAAGCTCTATATAGTCGCTGTTGTTGATA
Organism: Geobacteraceae bacterium; assembly: GCA_013377075.1. GTDB lineage: Bacteria > Desulfobacterota > Desulfuromonadia > Geobacterales > DSM-12255 > VEOV01. Next base: position 41,302 of record JACABD010000029.1, read on the forward strand.
TTGCTGACGCTGATCTTGAATGAATTGTCCATGAATTCTCCTTCTGTTCAGAGGTAATTGGTTGAAATGGTAAATCCTTTTGGAGCTTCACAGTCCAGTGACACATCTGCTTTTATCTGGCCGCCAAGGACCGTCTGCATGCCGGGGCGGATATTTACATGAAGATGATCGAGAAATTTCCAGATGATAAACAGTCCGCGCCCTCCGGTATCACCCGACTCTCCAGCCATATGGTCTTGATTACGGGCGAGATAATCTATCACCATCTCGGGGACAAGAGTTCCCCAGCCGTCTGTTATCTCCATTGCCAGGGTCTCCCCGTCAAAAGCGAAGCGGAAATGAATTATCTCATTTTCTTTCATGACTCTGAACTGGCCCTTGGAGTAGAGCTTCCTCCCTTCGGCATCCCGCGGTGCTCCGTAGAGGGCGTTTTCCACCATTTCATCTGCCAGAAGGGCGGCGCGCTGCCGCAAAAACTCCATTTCTGGCGAATCACCTGTAATGACGTTTTCAAGCATCAAAATCAGGGTCTCTTTCTCTTCTGAACTGTTCAGTCTTATTTCATGAACCCTTGTCCCAGGTTTTACGCAGTCAAGCAGTTTCCAAGGGCTTTTCATCAAAAGCTTGATGATGGCCTCCTGCAATGAGGAAATTCCTTCTCTGTTCTCATCTGCCGGTGAGACAAGAAGGTGCCTCACCCGGTCAACAGCAAGCTGCTCAAGGGGGGGGACAGGATCCGAATCCAGAGTCACCAGCAGGATCTCTGCCTGGGGGAATATGTTTCTCACTGCGGAAACCGTTTCGGGCCGGGCTTCCGGATAGAGGCGGCTGGAGATTATTACAAGCAAAGGCTCGATGCAAAGAGAGGTTATTTCGGTGACAAACAGCTTCTGCTCCGCTGGATTTTTAATGCTGATGACTCCAGAGAAACCCTCCATGAGAGGGGCAAAAGCTGCCTCATCCGAGCTGTCGCTGAACAGGGCTAAAATTGTCTGTGGGTAAACGGCTGATATCATTGCGACTCCTTATTAAATATTGCCGGTTGAAGCTGCTACAAGCATCGTTACATCATCCTCAAAAGATGTTGATCCACAAAATTCTTCAGCAGAAATCTTCAGCAGTTTGCGCAGCTCAAGGGGTGAACAACTGCCAGCTCTTGAGAGGATCTTCTCCATCCGCTCATAACCGAACTCCTTATCTTCGGAGTTAACGCATTCAATGATTCCGTCGGTATAAAGAAAGAGAACGTCTCCTGTGCTGAATCCGGCGCTGCACTCCTTGTAATCGAAATCTTTTTCAAAACCGAGGGGATAACCGGCAACCTCTTCAATCCGGTCGAGATGCCCAGGTTCTGACCTGAAGATATAGGGGAAATTGTGGCCGGCATTTGCCAGGGTGACGGTCTTTTTCGGGCTGTCAATGACCGCAACCAGGCAGGTCATGAGAAGGCTCTGCTTCGCCGTTGCCAAAATTGCATTATTCATCCCTGAGAGAAGCGCTCCGGGTGTTGTAATCCCCTGATTGATAAGGGTATGGAGACTCGCCTTGGCAGCAGTTGTGACCATGCCGGCATGAACTCCGTGACCGCTGACATCAGCAACCAGCAGGCCGAAACGATCTTCGGGGAGCGGAAAGTAATCGTAAAAATCTCCGCCGATCTCCGATGAGGTTATCAGCTCGGCGCTGATGGTGATATTGCTGTCAGCGTGCTCGGATGGCGGCAGCAGATCTCTCTGGATGATGCTTGCCTTGGCAACCTCTTCACTGATTCGCGAGCTCAGCAGTTTAAGGGTATCGAAAAGAGTCGCCTGGCAGCTCGAAACCTTCATCATCAGATCCGAAACAGCCACTATGCCGAGGCAGATACCATCTTTTACAACAGGGAAGGAGTCTGTTGTCAGGGCAGGATCAACTTCGAGAAGTGCGGCAAGAGTTGCATTAATATCCATTTCAGGCTCGACTGAAAACTGATTTTCCGGCAGAAGCTGACTGATAGGCTTTCTGCTGTAGAGATCAACAGCAAAAGGGCGCCCCAGGTGTTCGATGAAAAGAGTTTTACGGTTGATAGTCCCGATAAAACGATCCTGTTCAACTACAGGAATGGTCAGCAGCGCAGGCTCACGCTGAAATTTTTCCATAACATCTTTGACCAGTGTCCCACAGGGTATCTGCTCGACTGGACGCATGATCTCAGTGATCAACGGGATTATTGCGCTAATGTCTTCCATTTGTATCTCCTCATCAGGGGGGAGTGAATGGTTGGAAATCGGTCATAAAGAGGCTCAGTAAGTTGTCATGACAGTAGCATCGCCTTGCTACATTCATGTCTCATTAAAGAAAAGGATACGTAACGTAATCTGGATTGTTCATGAATGTAACAGGATGTTTTCCCGGCTGAAGTGAAGCTGTGTCAAAGACAGCATACTATTCAATCAGGAGGATTATTCATGTACAGGAAACAAGAAGTGACAAGTCGAAAAGTATTGGCATGTATCCTGTCGGTACTTGCTGTTTTTTCAATTTTTACCATCTCAGCTGAAACTGCTAGTGCTGCAGAGATCAGGGTGGGCGGGGAGGCTGAAGCCTGCAAGGGGATGTTTGAAGTTGTCAAGGAACAGATTCAGGATGAAACCGGAACAATAGTAAATGTAAATCATGCTTCATCCGAACAGGCATTGCTGGCACTGGATAGAGGCGACATCGATATCGCCACAACCGATATCCCTTTGGATAATCTGATATCCGGACTGGAAAAAAAGGGGTATCTGGTCCTTCAGGAAAGTTTCCAGGTTCAAGGGATTGGAACGAACAGCATCCTTGTATATCTCAACAAGACTAATAAGGTCACGGTGCTTTCCCAAAAGCAGATTCAGGATATATTTAGCGGTAAAATCAATAACTGGAGGCAGGTTGGCGGGGATAATCAGAAAATTATTCTGGTCTGGAGCGAAGATACGGTTGATCTCAACGCGTTGTTTTCCAAGTATATTATGGGCAGTAAATCGATCGCCAAAAACTTTGCTAAAGCATCAGGACAGCAGGAGATAATTGAGTCTGTTGTAAAAAATGCAGGGGCTATTGGAATCGCATCTCATGTGTATAAAAGCGGCAGAACCCGTAATCCGAAAACTCCATATGTTTCCGCCAAGATAATTGCAATAACCAAAGGTGCTCCGGGTGAATCTGCACAGAAGGTTCTTGAACTGGTAAAGTCTTACGATTATTGATCGAGGAATGCCTAGCAATGGCCGCTGTAAAGCTATCATAAACCCAGCGTATCCGTAACCATGTTGCTTATCTCTCTGGCGACAGCTCTGGCCGTGAGGTTGCCGTTGACGGTCTTGAAGCCGTAGTCGTTCTGCATCGATGCAAACTCTTTCTGGATAAGGCGTTGATAGCGGATGAAGCTGTCGAAGCTGTCACGGGAGAGCCCAAGGTCCATCCCTGACTCCCAGTAATCCAAAGTTGCATTCTTACCAAGATTACGTTCAACCAGCTGGGCCGGGCTGACCTTGACATAAACGACGAGATCGGGGATCAGGGCAATGCCGTAGAGGGAGCGTACCCAGGCGCGGTCAGCCCCCCGGACAATATCCCGTGCCATCAGGGTGTAGATGTAGCGGTCGGCAAGGACTATGAAACCGGCCTTGAGGGCAGGGATGATGCGGTTTTCCAGCTGGTCGGCAAAATCGGTTGCATAGAAGAGACTGCGGGTAATCTCGCCAAGGACATTCCCCTGTTTTGCTTCTTTCAGCTCTTCAGAAACCAGTGTCGAGCGGCGCAAGCCGACGTTTACGGTTGCATGTCCCTTGTTTTCAAGGGAGTCCCGCAAAATATCCATCTGGGTTGAGCGTCCGGAGCCGTCAGCCCCTTCCATGACTATCAGCCGCCCGGTAAGTTCTTCAGGATTGATTCCCGGTATTCCATCTCCGTAAAATTTCATCAGTTCTACCCTATAGTCCTTGAACGATACCGTGGCAGGTCAATGCTCTTTGATATAATCTCTCTGACCCTCTGCTGCTGGTCTTCTATGTTCATTGATCCATCTATTTCGATAAAGCTGAAGCGGTCTCTCAAGGAGAGATACTCTTCAAAAATCTTCCCCTGGAAAATACGGAAACTGTCATAGGGATCATTGGAAAAGCCCATGTCCATGCCGGCTTCATGGTATTTCAGCTGGGGTCTCCCCCCGAGAATCCTGCCAAGGGCTACCTGAAGAGGTGTGTTGAAAAAGAAGGTGATATCCGGATGGCAGGCATAACCGTAAAGGTTCTGCAGCCAGGTGCGGGAGCAGCCGCGCACGGCATCGCGGGCAAAAGCGGTGTAGATGTAGCGGTCGCAGAGCACCAGATAGCCTGCCTTGAGCAGAGGAAGTATTTGCCGCTCAAAGCGGTCGGCAAAGTCAGTGCAGTGTATGAGGCTGAAAGTCGTCGGGGTCAGAAGCTGCCTCTTCTTCCCTTTGCTGGTGGCCTTTTTAATCAGCAGCGAGGAGTTCCACTCGGTAAAAAAGACCTTAAGCCCCTTCATCTCCAGCCAGCGCTTGAGAAGGTAGAGTTGGGTAGATTTCCCGGAGCCATCAAGCCCTTCGACTGCAATCAGTCTGCCCGGATAGCGTTCGAGTTCGCGACTCATCATCATTCGTGCACCCTCTGGAGCGCTTTTTTCGCCTTTTTCAGCCCCTTGCGCAGATCCTTGAGACCGGCGTCAGCAAGTCCCTCCAGGCGCTTTTCCGCTTTGAGCAGGGCTTTACCGGTACGCTTTACTTTCTTGCCGGTCGTCTCTTCTATTGACTCAACCGCTTCGATAAAACTGACAAGGGACTCGGTCATTTTGCGGCCGGTTTTGCCGGAGAGCTTTTCGCTGAAACGCTCGCTGGCAACAGTTGTCAGGCTCTGTACGGAAAGGCGCAGTCTGTTGAGCGACTCCTTCAGAGCCGATACTTTCTTGTCCCGCTCGCCCGGTTCATAGGCTGCAAGCTGCCCTGCCTGGGTAATTATGTCTGTAATCGCCTTCGGGTTTATCCCTTTTATCGACTTGAGGCCGCTCTCGCCAAGCTGAACAATCTTGGTGAAAGTGTCGTGACCCTCTTCGATCAGCCGGGCGGAGAGCACATCGCCGATCCCTCTTATCTTCTGTAAATCTCTTGCTGTCAGGCTCATCCGGTTCCCCCCGCAATGCTTTCTTGAAACGATTGTGTAAAAAAACGAATTTTAGTGTAAATTATCCTATATACAGTAGTTGACGCAACCTTGAAAATAGAGAAAAAGCCTGCGTTTTCAAGTTGTAACAAAATCGTAACACAATTCTAATGATTGGCAAGGGGCAGGTGCCATTTAATTAAAACTACGGAGGTTCCATGAAGATACGTTTTTGTGAAAATAACAAAGGTGCCGGCAAGGTGCTCAAGAAACTCAAAGAGAATCATCCGGCAGTTGATGCCAAAAGAAAGGGTTGTATAAAGAAATGCGGGCCTTGCAAGAAAGAGCTTTTTGCTGTGATTGACGGTGAGACTGTCAAGGCTGAAACTGGCGAGAAGCTTTATGACAAGATTACAGAGATGATCAAGAAATGAGGCGCTGATTCGGGGAGGATCGTAGTTATCCCCCGATCTCTCCTCTCTTCTCAACTTCATCCCAATCGTGCCACTCAATGGAATATTTCAGAAGGTAGTGGTCCACGGCCTGGCCGATTGTGGGGAAGAAATTCTCTACACCGAGCTGCTTGAAGAGACCATAGCGCTTGAGGTGATCTTTCACCGGCCCTTTCATCTGGGCAAAGCATAGTTCGACGCCACTCATTTGAAGCTCAGCTTCCAGTTCCGCAAGTACATCCGCTGCCGTAATATCAATATCCGTAACAGGTTCTGCTGCCACCACAACCCATTTGGCCGGTACTGGGGCGTTCGAAATTGCCTTGAGCAGATTCTCCCGGAACATTTCTGCATTGGCAAAGAAGAGGGGGGCATCCCATCTGAAGAGCACAAGCCCCGGAATTCTTCGTGCTTCAGGGTGACGAGATATGTCGTGGTAGCCTTTCATGCCGTCCACCCGCCCCAGCACTGCGCAGTACGGGCGCCAGGCACGCCAGACGAATGCCAGCAGGGCAAAGCCGACCGCAATGAAGATTCCATGAACAACACCGAGCAGGGCAACTCCCAAAAAACAGGTGATGGAGAGAAAGAACTCGCTGCGTCGTAGCCTGTAGAGGCGTCTTACCGCAACCACTTCCACCAGATTGTAGCAGACCGATATGACCACGGCAGAAAGTGCGGCAATAGGTACGTGAAGCATCAGATCCGGTGCGAAAAGCAGCAAAAGTGCGATGCAGATTGCCCCTGTGACGCCGGTCATCTGGGTTTTGGCGCCGGCTGACTCGGCCACCGGTGTGCGTGATGCGCTGCTGCTGACCGAGAACCCCTGGAAGAGGCCGGTGGCGACATTGGCGATGCCAAGGGCGACAAGCTCCTGGTTCTCATCAACGTAGTATCCGCTGCGAAGTGCGTAGATACGGGAGAGTACGCTCATGTCGGCAATGGAGACAAGGGCTATTGCCAGGGCACCGGTTGCCAGGGAGATGCACTCTGCCATGGTCACCATGGGGAAATGGAACGCCGGAAGCCCCTGTGGGAGGGTGCCGATAACCGCAAGTTTAGTCCCGCTTTCCAGGTCGAACAGAGCCACCGCAAGGGTGCTTGCAACCAGTGAGATGAGTACTGCCGGAAGTTTGGGGAAGAAGCGGCGGCATAAAAAAATGATGATCAGGCTGGAGCCCCCGATGAGTGCGGCTGTAGGGTTGATCTTACCCTCAAGAATTTTGTAGAGGAGGCCAGAGGCAGTGTCTGTCAGGCTGCCGCTCTTCACGGAAAAACCGAGGAGTTTGGGGAGCTGGCTGATGAGGAGTGTGAAAGCAATGCCGTTCATGTAGCCGTAGCGGATCGGTTTGGAGAGGAGGTCGGTAACAAAGCCAAATCTTGCAAGACCTGCCATGATGCAGAGTACGCCGGAAAAGAGGGCAAGGAGCGCAGCCAGCCCGGCAGCTCTCACGGCATCTCCATTGGCCAGGGGGAGGATCGTAGCGGCAATAAGTGCAGTCAGCGCTGAATCGGGGCCGAGAACGAGGATGCGGCTGGGGCCAAAGAGTGCATAGGCTAAAAGAGGAACAATGGTGGCGTAAAGTCCGTAAATTGCCGGCACTCCGGCGGCTTCAGCATACCCCATGCCGACCGGAACAAGAAGTGCGGTGAGAGTCAATCCGGCAGCCAGATCCTTTGCAAAGAGGGAGCGGTTGTAGTGGGAGAGCATAGCTATGCCTGGCATCCAGCGGCGAAGGCCTGTGGTGCGGGTATGGCGGAT
>JACABD010000003.1:0-31099 GCA_013377075.1 Geobacteraceae bacterium
GAAAGTCAGTGCCGTTACTTACATTCCCGGCAACATCTATCTGCCGGACTGATACACTGTTATCACCTTCAACTGCAGTAAAACCCGAACTCCATGTACTGCCGCCATTTGTCGAGTACTGAACTGTTGCTCCCGGCTCCAGAGAACCTATGGACAGCCTGCCGTCGTTGGTGACCGCGTCGTTCTGGCTTGAACCGCTGTCATGGATGAGGGAGACCGTCGGAGCAGCTGCGGCTGTGTCAAGGGTGAAAGTGATGGAGCCGGTTGCGCTGTTCCCGGCAAGATCGGTATCACGCACCTGAACCGCATGACTACCGTCAGCTGTCGGAGCAGTGTAATTACTTACAAACAAGCCCCCGTCAACACTGTATTCACGGGTGAGCGGCTCTGCAACCGGGCTCACAGTTATTGCACTGTTATTTGTCAGCAGATCACTATTGTCGGCACCATTTGCGGTATCGTGAGTAAGTGTCACCAATGGGGTCGCTGGTGCCTTGGTATCAAGGGTAAAGTGAAAGTTCGTTCCGTTACTTATATTCCCGGCAACATCTATCTGCCTGACTGATACGATGTTATCACCTTCAACTGCAGTAAAACCAGAAGTCCATGTACTGCCGCCATTTATCGAGTACTGAACTGTTGCATCTGGCTCCAGAGAACCTATGGTCAGGCTGCCGTCGTTGGTGACGAAGTCGGACAGACTTGAGCCGCTATCATGGGTAAGGGAGACCGTCGGAACTGCAGCGGCTGTGTCAAGGGTGAAGCTAAGACTGTTACTGCTGCTGATATTGCCTGCAAGGTCAATCTGCCTGACAGAAACATTGTTGGCACCCTCGACAGCAGAAAATGATGTACCCCAGTGGTTGCCGCCATCTATGGAGTACTCAACAGTGGCGCCACTCTCCACCCCGTCAACGACCAAGCTTCCATTACTGGTAAAATGATCAGTTTTGCTTGTACCGGTGTCTGCGGCAAGAGCAAGACTCGGTGCAGAAACCATTGTATCAAGAGTGAATGTCAGACTTGAGCTTGAGCTATTCCCGGCCAGATCGGTATCAAGTACCTGGACGGTGTGACTGCCGTCTACTGTCGGCGCAGTGTAGCTGTTGCTCCATGAACTGCCGTCAACGCTATACTCACGGGCAACTGGTTCTGCTGCCGGGCTTACAGTTAGAGCGCTGTTGTTTGACAGATGATCGCTGTTATCTGGACCGTTTGCAGTATCATGAGTCAGGGATACAAGTGGATATGTTGGAGCTGTGGTATCGAGAGTGAAGGTCAGATTGGTGCTGCTGCTGACGTTACCGGCCATATCGATCTGGTGGACAGATAGATGGTTGACACCTTCTACTGCCGAAAACGAGGATGACCAACTCTTGCCATTATCTATTGAATACTCGACAGTGGCACCGGTCTCTATGCCGCTTAAGGCAAGGTTACCTATCCGGCTGATATTATCCGCGGAGTTTGTACCGGTGTCATGGGCAAGTGCAACCCCGGGAGCAGCCGGGACAGCTGTATCGAGGGTAAAAGAGATGGCACCGGTCGATGAGTTACCGGCTATATCGGTATCACGCACCGTGACAGCGTGGTAGCCATCTGCCAGGGCAGGCGAATAACTGCTAACCCATCCCCCACCGTCAACACTGTATTCGCGAGTGACGACTTCTGAAGGTGTACTGATTGTCAGTGAAGCGTTGCTGGTAATGTGGTCGCTGTTGTCTGAACCGTTAGCAGTGTCATGAGTCAAAGCAACAACAGGGTTTGCTGGTGATGTGGTATCAAGAGTAAAGGTCAGATTGGTGCTGCTGCTGACATTTCCGGCCATATCTATCTGGTGTACAGCTATATTGTTGACACCTTCAACAGCCGAAAATGACGATGACCAGCTCTTGCCATTATCTGTGGAATACTCGGCAGTGGCACCGGTCTCTATGCCGTTTAAGGCAAGTTCGCCTATCCGGCTGACATTATCAGTGGAGCTTGAACCGGTGTCATGGGCAAGAGTGACACCAGGAGCAACCGGTGGAGTTGAGTCAAGGTTGAATGTCAGGCTGCCGGTTGCGCTGTTCCCGGCAAGATCGGTATCACGAGCCTGAACCGTATGACTGCCGTCAGCTGTGGGCGCTCTGTAGCTGTTAACCCATGCCCCCCCGTCTACGCTGTATTCACGGGTGAGCGGCTCTGCAACCGGGCTCACGGTTATTGCACTGTTATTTGTCAGCAGATCACTATTGTCGGCACCATTTGCAGTATCGTGGGTAAGCGTCACTAAAGGAGTCGCCGGTGCCTTGGTATCAAGAGTAAAGTGAAAGTCAGTGCCGTTACTTACATTCCCGGCAACATCTATCTGCCGGACTGATACACTGTTATCACCTTCAACTGCAGTAAAACCCGAACTCCATGTACTGCCGCCATTTGTCGAGTACTGAACTGTTGCACCCGGCTCCAGAGCACCTATGGTGAATCTGCCGTCATTGGTAATATGGTCACTGCTGCTTGAGCCGGTATCATTGGCAAGAGTAACGCCAGGAGCAACAGGTGCGGTCGTGTCAAGGGTGAAGCTGAAACTCCCTGCGCTGCTTGTGTTTCCGGCCAGATCAATCTGATGGATCAGAACGGTATTGGCACCTTCTGCCGGAGTGAAGCTGGCACTCCAGTTCTTGCCGCCATCTATAGAGTATTCAACCGTTGCTCCGTTCTCAATCCCGCTCAGGCTCAGTCTGCTGTCATTGGTAATATGGTCACTGCTGCTTGCACCGGTATCGTTGGCAAGAGTAACGCCTGGGGCTGCAGGTGCGGTCGTATCGAGGGTAAAGTTGAAACTCCCTGCGCTGCTTGTATTTCCGGCAACATCTATCTGGTGAACCAGAACGTTATTAGCTCCTTCCGTCGGAGTAAAGCTGGCACTCCAGTTTTTGCCTCCATCAATCGAGTATTCAACCGTTGCTCCGTTCTCAAAACCGCTCAGGTTCAGTGTGCCGTCTTTGGTAATATGGTCACTGCTGCTTGAGCCGGTATCGTTGGCAAGAGTGACGTCAGGAGCTGCAGGTGGGGTCGTATCAAGGGTAAAACTTATGCTCGATGAACTGCCGGGATTCCCGGCAGCATCAACCTGGCGAACCTGAACATTGTTTATCCCCTCAGCTGCATTGAAGGTGGAGCTCCAGGAGTTGCCGCCATTGGTTGAATATTCTGCATGGGCGCCAGACTCTACCACGGTCACAACCAGTGAGCCGTCCTTTGTGATCCCGTCACTGCTGCTTGCGCCGGTATCATGTGCCAGTGCAACTACAGGAGCTACAGGGGCAACAAGATCTACGCCATATCTGGCACTGTCAGATGCATTGCCAGCAGGCGTAGTGATACGAGCCTCAATTGTATGGTCCGTATCGGCAACCAGATCCCGGCCAGAAACAGATACACTAAAACTCTTGTCAGAATTTACCAGAGTAGTCGAATCAACACCGTTAACCGTCACTGTTACTGTATCTCCGGCTTTAGCTGAGCCTGCGACCCTTCCGGCAATCAGAACACTCCCCTGCGATTCGGCAATATTTATGACGTTGTCAGCAGTTATACCCGGATCGAATTTGATAGACGGGGTCAACTCCGGGGATGTGGTTCCGGACCGGTAAGAAGGAGTGTGGGACATTGTATGCTGTGCGACAGGATCAAGAGGATCACTCTGATCAATGGCTGCAAGACTTCCCGATGTCACCTTTGGTGCCTTAACCATGGGTGCTGGAGCTACAAGGGGTTCAGGAAGGCATAGATCAGCAGAGCTGGCCAGCTCCTTCTCGGGCTGCTTTGGCTCAGCAGCAACCTCGACAGGCTTTACTGCATTCAGATCACCGCTTACAACACGCAAACTGCCTGATTTGGCATGGTTACTTATGCCAACCATTTTGAAAAGATCTGCAAGGCTGCTTTTTTGGTCACTGAAGAGGACGGAATGCTGGGCATCACTTATGGCCTCAAGAGCACCATTGGGAATGATCACAAAGGTAGAGTCGGAAAAAGTCAGCAGAAGGTCAACGTCAGCAAGATCGACTGATTTCAACCCGGCGCTGTTATGTGGAATTGTAATTGTCCCATCAGAAGCTACAGGAGCACGACTGACCTGACCTGTCTGATCAGCTACGTCTTTTACCATTTTCCCCGCATCAAGATCAGACTCGTTTGCCATATTTACCTCTGTCGACAGCTTTAGTGACTATTGCTACTAACCTTTGTTGGCGGTGAGAAGTGCAAGCAGCTCTCTCAATCGCACCTGTTCATTTACCTGCATGGTCAGCAGTTTATGTGATTCTTTTGCGTCAGCCGAGAGGTTGACCGCCAGATCGGAAATACGATCGAATATCTGGCCGTTATCCTTCTCCATTGCACTGTTGATGGTGCCAAGATGCCTGCCAAGCTGCTGCAATTCAGAACGGAAATTATTACTAGCCTCAGTCTGGGTGCCGATTACATTAATCATCTCACCACGTTGCTTCTGAAACTCCCCTACTTCACTTGAAAGAGTACGCTGCTGAGTTCGGGACAGTTCTGCAAGCCGCTCTTCAATCTTGAATGAATCAACAGTCTCTTTAAGGTTTTTCTGCTCATCGATCTGGGTTTTCAGAAGCCGGTGAGACTCCTTGGAATTGGCTGACAGATGAACGGTAAGTTCGGAAATCTGGCTGTAAATTTCGCTATTGCTCTTTTCCATGACTGTCACAACAGCGGCAAGCTGTCTGCCAAGCTGCTGCAGTTCGCTGCGGAAGCCATTGCTCGCCTCGGTCTGTTCTGTCATGACTCGCAGCATGTCGGCACGCTGCTTCTGAAATTCATCGACCTCAAGAGAGAGAGTACGCTGCTGCTGCCGTGAAGTTTCGGCCAGTCTCTCTTCGATCCTGAGGAGTATTTTTGAATCTTCTTCGACTGAAACAGCCCTGTTTACGGCTTTCACGCCTATCGAAACCTGGGAGTTATCGGATTCATAGGCAAGGGCGTTTTCAATATGCCTGGCAACTTCCGAGCCAAGCAGAGAGAGGATATCCCCCTGAAAACGCCTCAAACCTACCATCATCAGACCGAGAATGATTGAGCCGAGCAGACCGAACATTGAAGCGGAAAATGCTATACCCATGGACTGCATAGGGGCTTTCATCCGTTCAATCATGGTGCGGAAGACGATCAGTGGGCTGGCTGTGCCCATATCAATTTCGGCAAAACTGTTGATCAGAATTGAAATATCGCCAAGAGTTGCGAGCAGACCTACGAAAGTACCGAGAAGCCCCATGCCGACCAAGAGCCCTGTAAGGTACTGAGGCAAAGCGTTACGCCTGTATAGGGCATTACGGACGCTAGACATTTCGTGATCTATGGAAACCTGTTCCTGATGGGAGATGAAGCGGCCTGACGAAGCGGCAACCATCTGTAGGACATAGGAAACATCACCACTGTAGCTGTTAGCCATCTTCTGGAGAGTAGCAATATCCGTAAAGGCATGAAGAGCCTCTGAAAACTCCACCGTTGCCTTAGCCTCATCCATCAGCTTGCGAACACTGAGGAGAATAAGAACTCCGCCGATGAGGATAATACAAAATATTACGTAGTTGATCTGAGGGTGTGGGTTGCGGGTTATGGTGTTTCTGATTGCATCGAAGAAGGCCGCTGAACCGACAAGCAAAAGCAGAAACGGGAGGGAGACAATGATGTAGTACAGCTTCAGATTTCTAAACATGAATATCTCTCTTTGTAACTGTATTTAACGCCGTGGAGTCGAGAATGGAGCACTGTTTTCTGAACATATCGGATCTATCGGCCCTGAAAGCACCGTCTCTGAATTTGAAAAGCGGCGAAAGCAGATACGAGAGGATTGTCCGTTTACCTACCGAGATATCTGCGGTCGCAGCCATGCCTGGGACAAGTAACGCCGGCTTCTGGGCCCCGGCAAGAATAGTCGAGACATCGACCTCGACATTTACCCTGTAGTAACGGACGCCCTTTTCATCTGTGATCGTATCGGCGCTGACATCAGTAACGTGTCCTGCCAGTGTGCCGAAAGTCGAGTAGTCATAGGCACCTATCCGGACACGGGCAGATAGGCCGCGACGAAGGTTTGCACGGTCATTGGGATTGGAACGGGTCTGAATAACAATCCTCTGGTCACTGGGGGTAATCTCCAGGAGAATTTCGCTGGGGCGCACTACTGCACCTATAGTGCTGATATTAAGCTTGTTGATAAGCCCGGCGACCGGTGTTCTGACGACATTCCGGTCGAGCCGGTCTACATTTGTACCGATCTCGTGACTTGAGCGCTGTAGCTCTTCACGAACCTGAGTGAGTGATGACGACGCTTCAGCCTTAAAGCGGTTAATCACCTCGTTTACCCGCGATTCAGACTCTGACTGAGCTGCCTTAAGGCGCGGTATGGCATTAGCCGCTTCAGCTATCTGGGATTTAAGTCTCTGAATCCGGGACTGACTATCAAGTACTTCAAGCTCTGAGGCAGCGTTGTTTTTGCTCAGGTTTTCCATGACGCGAAGATGCTTTTTGGCAAGTTCCAACTCTTCAAGCAGGTTCTGGCGCTTTGAGGCTGTTTCAGAAAGCTCGTTTTTCCTCTGAAGAGCCTGAGCCTGTATAACCTGAACCTCTTCAGAAAGCTGGGCTTTTCTGGCCTGCCAGGCAGAAGTCTCAACACGAATTACGTTCGGATCAGCAAGCTGCTTTGGGAAATTTATTGCGCTCTGACCGCTCACCTCTGCAAGAAGCCGCGCTTCCCTTCCGCGCAGAGCATCAAGTTTGGACTGTTCCTGCCCCAGATTCGAGCGGGTCTGCACATCAGAAAGCTCCATCAGTGCCTGACCGGCTGCCACTACCTGCCCCTCCTGCACCAGAATCTTCCTGACAATACCACCTTCCAGATGTTGCACAATCTGTGACTTACCCGCTGGTATTATGTGGCCTTCTGTCCGAACTATGACGTCAACCCTGGTAAATGCTGCCCAAAGGAGTATCAGTAAACTGCTTGCCATAAGGAGAATGACAAAAGTGCGCCGCGGGGAGAAGGTTTGCAAGATGCTGCTTATTTTTTCATGTCGTTTTTGAGCGATGATTTCCATCAGTGGCCAATAACCCTGACCAGCGAAGCATTTGCACTGCTTTTCCCTTCTACTACTGAAACGTCAATTCGCTCTTTTGGTACTTTCATCTCAATAAGCAGATTTCTGACTGCCATGGCACGGTAGAAACCCATTCGCTTGGCCTCGGAGAAACCAGCAGGGACTTCAACCAGAATGGATACCTTACTGCTTTTCTGAACTGTTTTGAGAGATTCGAGAAGCCGCGTCTGCTCTTCAGCTGAAAAGGAAACAGCTTCATCCTTGAAGCGAACCAGAACCTCAGGATCATTGGCAACTGTTCTATCCAGGCCAGCAGCTGCTTTCTGCGTTTTGGGAGCGACATCAATGGTTGTCTGCGGGCGGATTTGCTGAAGAGGTGGAATCCCCTTACTGGAAAGCTGTTTGTTCAGTCGCTGAATTTCTAGTTTTAATTCTATTATTTCAGTATCTTTAGTGATTGGCTTTGAAGCTTTGCTTGAATCAGACTGGTAAGTATCAACGGGCTTTTTACCGGCTCCACCCATGCTTGCGCGGCCAAGTTCAAGGGCAAACATGAATACTGCTATGATCATTATTGTAAGGAGGAAGAGAAGATTAAGAACCAGATTGGTTACTGCATCAACATAACCGGGCCAGAAAATATCTGATCCATCATTATCACTATGACGCTCTGACATACGAGTTCTCCACTATTTATAAAATATCTGCGCCGTGTATGTATTAGCGGTTTTACGAGACAGGCTGATTTATGATGACATCGCTATCGCTGCTTTCGGACTCCCGAGGGTCAAGCGAATCAGCTGCGTAACCGTGCTCATCTCAAGAACATGAAGAGTCACAAGACGGGAACGGACCTGGAGGTAACGGTCGTAAACATCAAGCAGGTCAAGAAGGGACTGATTTCCGGAAAGCATCCGTTTTGACATTGCATCTGCTGCTGAAGAAATGGATTTGAGTTCCAGATAACCTGAGGATATACGCTCTCTGGTCGTGGCCAGAATGGCATAATTGGCAGACAGGGTCTGAATAACCCTGCGACGCTGGTCATCAAGGCGGTAGAGCAACTCCTTGCGACGCTCGGTTCTCTCAATACGGCCCTTATAGTCACTGCCTCCATTAAAAAGGGACCAGTTCAAAACAACCATCAACCGCTTGTCACGCTGTCCTGCTGCGCTAGGCTCACCGCCAGCATGCTGTGAGTAGGTATCGGTATATTCCGCATCGACACGGGGGAGATAACGGCTCTTAGCAACCGACATATCCATTTCTGCGGCCTGCAACTCTGCGTTAAGAGAAGCAATTTCAGGATTGAATTTCAAGGCGACAGGGACAGCCTTTTCAAAAGCAAGTGGTAAAAGTGTAGCACCGACATCGTCAGGAACAGGTACGCGGATCTTCTGCGGAACAATATTGGTAAGGCGAACAAAGTCGATACCTGCTGATGCATGGGCAGATTCAAGCTCCAACCGTGAAGAGATGGTTGCCTGCTTTCGGGCAACAACCCTGTTCATATCAGCAACACTTGCCGCTCCGGCTGCCGCCCTCTTTTCGATGTAGGTAAGCAGATCTGAAAGCTGTGATTCAAAATCGCGGGTCATGTCGATCTGAAGACGACTGGAAAGGAGCGTAAGATAAACATTTACGGCAGATACATAGGCATCGCCATCGCTGGCCCGGAAATTTTCGCTGCGAGACTTCTCAAGCACGCCGCGGCGACGCCAGTCGAGATAGGAAGGAAGATCAAATATCGGCTGCTTGACTGTAAGGGAAAAGTCGGTGCGGGAATGGCTGTCAGAGGCTACTGCAATCTTTGTAACAGGATCTATTGCAACTGAGGGTTGGGAATTTTCAGTACCATAATTTGCATTAATCGAGATAGATGGGAGCAAAAGCGCAAGAACCTGACCTGTCTGAGCTTTTGCCTGTTCTGTGCGAGCCATGGCAGCATGACTATCACGGCTGAAACTGCGACCTGCCAGAACCGACTCGGAAAGAGTTATCCCGTCTACCTTGCCTGTGGATTCATTTTCAAAAATCCTGTTTTCAGAGATGCTCTGAATGAACTGCCCGTCAAGATCAGCCATTACAGAAATTTCACTCTTGCCTACAAGATCGGAGAGTGTCTTCCTGGCATTGATAAAAGGTGGTACGGCATTAGAATTTTCAGGATTCGCAGTAGAAGACTCAGTGGGAAGAGGTTGCAATTGGCTTGCAGCACATTGAGAATTCGGTGAAAAAGCTAACAGGCCCGCTAAAAGGAGATAAACGCAAATATAGGGGTTGAATCTGTAAATCACAAACTTGCTCCTTGCAGTTGACAAATTCGCACATAATTAGAAATTATTGGCTTATGGCGCTTTTGCGTGCAAGATTAACACCACATAAGTTGCAATTGTTAACCTTAACCGTAAAGAAAAAGTCAATGCTCACCCTCTCATTCTGCATATACCAGATGAACCAGTGTATTCCTTGATCCGTCCACCTGTTTTAGCGGCATAACATCAAGTCGATAACCCTCCCATTTATTATCGTACTCTTGACTAGTATTCAGCTTCTCCTGATCAAAATTGTTTCGAGAAGGTAGTGCCGGTGAATTTAGACCTTGAAAAACATCATACCATTTTCGACCGCTCAATTTGTTTCGAGTCAAACCTAAATGTCTTAATAATGACTGGTTTACATGGGTTATCTTAAAGCAGTCATCCACAATAAATATTAGATCTGAGACATTATTGAAGACCTTGTCCCATTGAGAACTTCTGACCTCTACCTTTGTGGCAGGAGGCTGTGCACTCAGGCTGTTACAGAATATCACCATAAACCGTCCGACTTCATTTGCTACCAGCGTTGCCACACATTGCAACGGTATTTTATGACCATCAATACGTCTGTTCTCTAACTCGAAATTCAGCTCATCGCCGTCTGGCAGTTCAGTTAACCTTGCGACAAGTGATCTTACCGAGATTTCCGGGCTGAACTGCTTAAGTGTTGCATTTTTCATAGTCTCGAGATCATAGCCATGGCTTCGTGCAAAACTACTGTTTATATTCATGACTTCACCATTAAGTGAAACATGAATTATACCAGATGTACACTTGTGGAAATAATCCAAATAGCTCCTGCAATTACGCTTTAGCAGAGAGAGCAGTTTGCTCCTTTGATTCATAAAATCCCATTCAGAAAGCATAATATCAATGCTAGCCGGTAATTTTTGACAAAATCCAACTGACTTGACTATAAAATCAACCGGCACCTTTCCCCCTTCATGGCACATACTTTCATCGTCAGCAATCATTACAAGAACAGGCTTGTCATAACAGGAAAGTTTAAGTAGATCATGAAAAGTTCCGTCCGGCAGTCTATATTCACAAAGTACGAGACTCGGAGAATCCTTATAAATTGACGAAATAGCATCATTAATACTGGCAACAAATTTCAGCTGGCATTGGCTGCTCAAACCAGATAAAGTTCTTCTTATATCCTCAGCAATTCTTTCATTGTCTTCAATTATCAGTATCTGCCTAATCCCTTTTTTCATATCAGACCCCACAGTAAAATCATAAGTGCTATCAAGCTATTTCGAAGAGATAATAAAATTACTGATCACCACAGTACCGCTGCCGACTGTCATTGAACCCTGTACAGTAGTAAATCCGATTGTGCTCTGGTAAGTTTGGTCGTTTATGTCCTTCCCACCATCCAAGGTCACTGTTTTCAATTGATTAAACAGCAGGTCTTCGTAGAATGTGTAGACATGTGTCTGTATCAATCCGCTATCGGCTGCCGAGTTATAGGCTTCCTGCAATGTCGCAAAACCTGATGAGAGATTGCCGTTTGTCACCACCTGGTTATTGGCTGTGAAAGTTGCAGTTATATTCCTTGTCCTGTCCATGTAGAGCTGACAGTTTTCCATGCCGACACAACTGCCACTCCAACCGCTGAATATGGATTTCCAGTCTGCAGCTACTATCAAGTTGACCAGGCTTACCGGGAAGTCACCGCTGCAACCTGCTGAAGAACCTTTGATACAGGCTATGGTTCCTGACACATCAGCATAAACTGAACCGCTGCCACTTCCTGCCAATGAGACTGTGAGGTTGTAATGAACTGGGCTGAGCTGAGTAGCTGAGGTTATAAAGGTCCAGGTGTAATCCGATCCAAGGTTAACCCCTTGGGAGTTTTTGACTGCTGAGCTGATGGTTGCCTTGATAACTGCTGGTGCAGGTAGTTGGGCAGTTGGAGTAAAGGCGACGGTTTTACTTGCCGGTTCGTAGCTTACTGTTCCGGCAATGAGCGTATTAGCGGCGTTCACAGGCACAGAAGACTGGCTGTAGTCGGATCGTCCCCAGGCAACAGGAGTATCGTCGTTTTGTAGAACTAATGTGTTATAGGCACCGGCGGCTATGTCGGCAACTGTCCCAAGAGGTGCTGGTACAGATGACTGCCCGTATGAATTGTCACCCCAGGCAACAACTGTTCCGTCTGATTTCAAGGCTACTTTGTGGTAGGCGCCTGCGGCTATTGCTACAATATTGGTAAGCCCTGCCTTGTCTGTTGATCCTTCTCCCCAGGAGACGATTGTGCCGTTCCCCCTTAATGCCGTTGAGCTATGCCAACCTGCGGCTATTGCAATCACGCCGGTAAGGCTGCTTGGGACGGTTGCCTGACCGTAGTCTATGTTCCTCCCCCAGGCAACTACAGTACCATCAGCTGTCAGTGCAAGGGAGTGATACCCCCCTGCGGCTATGGCTACAATATTTGTGAGTCCAGACGGTACGGTTGCCTGCCCGTCTGCATTTAGTCCCCAGGCAACAACAGTTCCGTCATTTTTGAGTGCAAGTGAGTGACCGAATCCTGCTGATATTGCAGTTACGCCTGTAAGCCCGCCGGGAACAGTTGTCTGCAGATAATCGTTGCGTCCCCAGGCTACAACTGTGCCGTCATTCTTTAAAGCCAGTGAGTGTGCATCACCGGCTGCTATTGCCGCTACTCCGGCAAGCCCGGTTGGGACGGCTGTCTGGAGGAAGCTGTTATTTCCCCAAGCTACGACTGTGCCGTCATTTCTGAGAACAACTGTATGGGAATACCCGGCAGCAACAGCCTTGGCTCCGGTAAACTGGGAGAGCGTGACCGTTGACGCTGTCATGGAGGTCGGATCCATATCCTCACTGAATGCTGCTGATGCGGATATAGTCGGACTGACCCAGGTTCCTGAGTAAGAAGGAACTGTTCCGGTGATCGATGGTAGAGCGTAGGCGTTTGCCGTACTTAAGGCGAACAACAGTGTCAGTGCAAGGAATGAGCTCTTAAGTTGAAACCCGTTGTTTACGTATGATTCTGCCATAACAGCCCCCATAGTGCTGCGGACATACTATCTGATAATGTCAGCTGACTTTAGCTCTGCGACGATAGAAGAACACTCCCATTAAACCTGAGCCAAGAAGCATGAAGGTTCCAGGCTCAGGCACATATCCGGCTATGATCTCAGCGTTAAAGTTTTTCACATCCTTTCCGTTGTACCAGTCAAAGGCAAGGTTGCCGGTCCCTGTGCCGATCCCTGCAAAAGTGACAGTAGCAAAGGTCATTGTGCCATCAGCCATTGCTGCGCCTTGAAGCTCTTGCAACGCTATAGGATCAGTCAGAAGTGAAAGGGCCCAGATATTCAACAGCCCAGGTGTTGCGGTATTTAAACCGGACAGAACATCTATCCCGTCTCCCCAGTTACCTAGCAAACCGATTGAAGAATCCATATTCACAGAACTGACAGACAAGAGTGATGAGTTGTACTTGATGTCGAGGTCAAAGGCTGATACCGAGCTGCTTGGAGTAAGTCCGGTCAGGATCACGTCAAACGTATAGCTGCCGGTTGGGGTTACGGCGAAGCTGTTGGCAGTTGGCGAGAATCCAATAGTGATTGGTGTTGCGCCAACAAGGCTGCTCATGCCTATCAGCAGGGAAATCATTATGGTTATCAGCAGGCTGGTTTTTCTCATAACACGCCTCTTTATCCTACGGGATTGTGATTGACAGATCCTTGGTTACTGAACGGCTGTAATAATCCAGCAGTTTTACGGTGAAATTAAATGTACCGCTGACAGTAGGTGTGCCGCTTATTATTCCGGTGCTTTTGGCAACAGTTAGTCCGGTCGGCAGTGTCCCTGATACTATGCTCCACTGGTAAGATGAAAGCCCGCCGCTCTTGGCCAGTGCCTGGTTGTAGGAAACACTCCTTGTTCCGTTTGGAAGGCTCGCAGTAGTTATTGTAAGCGGTGAATCAATGTAGATGGTGTAGCCACGGCTGATGTCGCCGCTGCTTGCATCTGTTGCTCTGACAGTAACCGGGAATGTGCCGGTAGCTGTTGGTGTCCCGCTAAGAGCACCGGTATCGCCGTTAAGATACAACCCACCTGGCAGAGATCCGCTGGTTATGGTATAGGCATTAGGATCTGTGCCACCCGTTGGGGCAAATCTGGCACTGAACGCCACCCCTTGAGTACCTCTAGGGAAGACAACACAGTTCGGGTAGTCACATCTGAGAGTGCAGCCTCTTGCATCATTTATTGTGATGAATGCATCGCCGTCAAGATTACGCGGATCAAGCGGCGACCCACCTAGTCCTTTTGCAGCAGTAATCAGGTTAATGTCAGTTATATTGATCTGCTGATCCCGATTTACATCACATGCGAGCAGACGTGGAAGCAGCGGGGTTGCCGTTGCCGTGTTGTTTGAGGAAACAGGATCATAGGCATCAGTTTTGAAAACAGATGCCGTATTTGTGTACCCACCATAAGTCAGAACAGTCGCCACAACCTCCATGGTAGGCGCTGCATCCCTGGCAAGGTCGCCAACGCTCCAGTACAGGGAACTTGTGCCATCATAATTGACAGTCCGGCTGGAACTCCCCTGACTCGGTGTGGCGCTGACAAAGGTGTAGCCAAGGGGGAGCAGATCAGAGATCCAGACATTGGTGGCTGTTGACGGGCCAAGATTAGTAGCCGTTACAGTAAATGTGACATTGGAGCCAAATGAGACAAGTGTTGTCGGTAAAGGGGAGACTCTCTTTTCAACCTTAATGTCTGCTACAGGTGTAAGTAGCAAGTCAGCTGTAGCCCTTGTTGCGTTTCCAACATCAGTAGTGAACAGGTAACCGTTCAGATCATTCAGGTAAGATCCGGGGGTTGCACCGCTGGCAGCTGTAACCGGCACGGTAATGGTACACCCGCCAGATGGAACTGTTGCACCGCTTACATAGGTTACTGATGTACCGCCAGCAGTTGCCTGGACGCTGCCTGTATTGCATGTGCCGCCGACAGTGGCTGGCGTCCCGAGCACAAGACCGCTTGGGAAGTTATCTACAAGGTCGGATGTCAGGGTAATTGAATAGGTATTCGGGTTGCCGAGATTAAGCGTCAAAGTAGAGTTTCCACCGTTCACAACCAGGATAGACGTTGGTGAAAATGATTTCGAAATTGTTGGTGGATCCTTTATTTTCAGGGTAGCGGAAGTCGGATCGGTATTGTTGCCGTAGTTTGTCTGGAGTGCGTTGGCAGCTATTGTATTGGTAAATATTGTGCCTAGGGATGTTGCTACAGTCACATTGACAGATATTGTACAGCCGCCAGCAGGTATAGTAGCGCCGCTTGCATAGGTAATGGTGTTTGAACTCGCGGCCGCAGTGACAGTGCCAGGACAGGTCTTGGTAATGTTTGGCGAGGATGCTACGGTCATGCCTGTGGGGAGAGTGTCCGTAAAAACCGATGACAGCATGAGCGCAACCGGGTTTCCGTCGCCAAGATGCAAAGTCAGTGTTGAGACGCCTGAAGCCCCTTTGACAATCGAAGCAGGTGAGAAGACCTTTGTCACTGTTGGAAGATTGCGCACTGTCAGATCTGCTGTGGCAAGGGAAGCATTGTTGCCGGTGTCGGTCTGAAATGCATTGGCAGCGATGGTATTGGTATAGACCGCCAGGGTGGATGAAGAGACATCGACGATTATGGTGCAGCCACCAGCAGGCACGGAAGCACC
Source organism: Geobacteraceae bacterium (assembly GCA_013377075.1). Taxonomy (GTDB): domain Bacteria; phylum Desulfobacterota; class Desulfuromonadia; order Geobacterales; family DSM-12255; genus VEOV01. The sequence goes on from JACABD010000003.1 coordinate 15,135, forward strand.
GCTGGCATAGGTAATGCTGCTAGCGCCGCCATTGGCGGTTATGCTGCCGACAGTGCACGTCCCCCGCTTGTTGGGACTGGAAGCAAGCACCAGATTGGCAGGCAGGGTGTCAGTAAGGGCCGACGACAGGGTAATTGCATAGTTACCATTTGGATTCCCAAGAGTCAGGGTTAATACTGATGTACTTCCTGGAACAATCTGGATCGGAGAGAACGATTTTGAAATAGTCGGCGGCGCCTTCACCTTGAGATTAGCCGAGGCCGATGAAGCATTGGTACTGTAGATTGAGCCTGTGTTGAGCGCTCCTGAGCTTATGGTATTAGTGTAGAGATAACCGGTCGAGGAGGTCACATCAACAATGATAGTGCAGCCGCCAGACGGGATTGTTGCGCCACTGGCATAGCGAACAAGTGATGTTCCAGCTGTAGCTGTTACACTGCCGGTGGTACATGTGCCCCTGACATTAGGGGTACTGGCTACAACCAGATTGGTCGGCAAATTATCGTTCATGTTTGACGAGAGTGTCAGACTGACCGGGTTCGTATTACCGAGCATGATAGTCAGGGTCGATGTGCCTCCGATAGCAATTTCATTGGGAGAGAAATTTTTGCTGACCGTCGGCCTTTCACGGACCGTAAGATCAGCTGAGGCAGGTGAAGCATTACTGCCGGTGTCAGTCACCAGTGCACCGGTATCTATGGTGTTCGTGTAAACACCCATAGTTGCCGAAAGAACATCAACAATTATGGTGCACCCGCCTGCAGGAATTGACGCTCCGCTGGCATAGGTTACTGTACTGCCTCCGCCGCTGGCAGTGACACTGCCTGTTGTGCACGTGCCCCTCTTGTTAGGATTAGACGCTAGTAGCAGATTGGTCGGCAGTGTGTCAGTGAAACTGGATGAGAGTGTGATGGAGTAATTTGCGTTCGGATTGCCCAGAGTTATGGTCAGTGCAATTGCTGTATTCGGGTTCACAGCGGAGCTGGCGAATGATTTTGCCACTGTTGGCGGCGCTTTCACCTTAATGTCCGCCGTTGCCTGGGAAGCATTACTGCCAAAGGTCGTCTGCAGCCCGCCAGCTGCAACGGTGTTGGTGTAGTTGGCGCCTGAGGCAGAGGTTACCTCTACGGTTATGGTGCAGCCGCCACTCGGGATACTTGCCCCGTTTGCATAGGAAACTGTCCGCTGCCCAGGAGTTGCGGTGACACTGCCGGTGGTACAGGTTCCACCCACATTTGCCGGGCTTTTCACCACAAGATTACTCGGCATGGTGTCGGTGAAGGTTGACGAAAGTGTTGTTGCTCCAGGATTGGTATTGCCAAAGGTAATGGTCAGGGTTGATGTCCCGCCGGTTGCTATCTCGGTGGGAAGAAAACCCTTGCTGACAGTCGGCCGTTCGTAGACATACAGATCTGCCGTGGCTGAAGATGCATAGTTGCCGACATCGGTCTGCAAAGAATTGGCAGTAATTGTATTTGTGTATGGGCCGATAGTTCCGGAGGTAACATTTACAGTGATTGTACAGCCTCCTGCCGGGATTGATGCGCCGTTAGCATAGGTTATGGTACTCCCGCCGGCAGTGGCTGATTTAGTACCGCTACAGGTTCCACCAACGCTCGGCGGATTAGCAATAACGATGTTTGTCGGCAGTGTATCGGTCAAAGTAGAGGTGAGCGCTGTCGAATAATCGTTCGGGTTACCAAGAGTCAAAGTGAGAGTTGAGGTGGTGTTCTTCTCCATATTGGCCGGAGAAAAGCTCTTGGCAAGGGTTGGTGGCTCTTTGACTTTGAGGTTAGCCGATGTACCGACTTCATTACTGCCGTAACCGGTGACCAAAGCACCGATTGCGATGGAATTTGTGTAGACATGACCCACTGTTGAAGTTACATCCACAGAGATGGCACAACCACCGGCAGGGATTGTAGCGCCGCTTGCATAGGTGATTGAGGTACTGTTTGCCGTGGCAGTTACAGTGCCAGTGCATGTTTTCTGGATGTTAGGGGTTGCCGCTACTTTCAGATTTGTCGGCAGATTGTCAACCAGATCGGATGTAAGGGTTGTATCAGAAAGGTTATTATTGCCAAGGGACAATGTCAGTCTGGCTGTGCCTCCGGCAGCAATGGAAGCAACTGAAAAACTCTTGTTTATTGATGGCGGCTGATATGGATTCACAAAGAGATTGGCAGTTGCAGCGCCGGTGTTATTCCCGGCTGTAGCGGTCTGCAAAGCGTTTGCAGCAATTGTATTTGTGTACGGTCCACCTGGTGTTGAAGAGGTGACATCAACTATGATGGTACAGCCGCCTGCCGGTATAGATGCGCCATTGGCATAGGTTACGGTACTGCCGCCCCCTGAGGCGGTGACTGTACCGGTACAGGTACCACGGACATTAGGAGTAGTCGCCACAGTAACATGGGTGGGGAGAGTATCTGTCAGCAGGGAGCTGAGAGTAAGTGCCGATGCATTGCTGTTGCCAAGCGTTATGGTAAGTATCGATGTCCCGCCCGGATTTATGGTAACCGGATTGAACGACTTGATAACTGTCGGCGGAATCAGCGACTGCACCACCAACCCGGCAACAGCTGGGAGAACCGGACTGCCCCCATTGGTGACAAGTGCTGAGGTGGCAAGACTGTTCGTATAACTTCCGGCACTGCTGGATGTCACATCAACCATGATCGTACAACCACCGGATGGAATGGTTGCTCCGCTGGCATAGCTTATACTGCCTGCCCCGGCAGTTGCAGTGATGCTCCCCTGGGTGCATGTCCCACCCTTGTTTGGGGTCGCCGCAACCACTACACTTGACGGCAAAGTGTCAGTAAAGGTCGAACTGAGTGCCAATGCACCGCTGTTCGGGTTACCAAGGTTAATGGTCAGTGTTGAGGTTCCGTTGATTAATATCGATCCAGGACTGAAACTCTTTGTCATGGTCGGTGGGGCCAGGGCTCCAGACCCGACTGCGAGAACTGCTACAGCGGCATTCTGGTTTACACCGGTACTGGTGCTGAGCTGGCTTGCCGCAATGGTATTGGTATATGTACCGTTCAGTGAAGTCGTAACATCCACAGTGATTGTGCAGCCTCCAGACGGTATGCTAGCGCCATTGGCATAGGTAATTGAGGTTGCTCCGGCGGTTGCTGTTACGCTGCCTGTTGTGCAGGTTCCGCCGATGTTTGGAGTTGAAGCAACGAACAGATTCCCAGGGAGCGCATCCACCAGTTCTGAACTCAGGGTTATGGCGCTTGAATTTGAGTTTCCGAGTAAAATCGTAAGCGTAGAGGTTCCATTTGCCAGGATCGATGCAGGGCTGAACGACTTGCTTATTGTCGGCGGCTGGTTAACCGACATTGTATCAGTTGTAGTACCACTGTTAGTAACCCCCTGATCTGTTACAAGGCTACCCGGCCCTATGTTGTTAATGTAGGTTCCAGAAGTTCCGCTAACCAGATTCGCAGAAAAGGCACAACTCGAATTAGCCGGAATGTTTGCGCCACTGATCGAAATTGATCTCTCTCCGGGATTAGCAGTAACCAGGCCCTGGGAACAGGTTGTCGACGCATTGGCGTTTGAGTCTATTGCAAGCCCGCCAGGGAAAACGTCAGTCAGGGCAACACCGGTCAGCGCGACCGATCCAGAGTAGTTATTATTTATGGTTATGGTCAGACTGTTGCTCTGATCAGGGTTAACCTTACTGTTTCCAAATGCCTTTGAAATTGTCGGAAGATTCATAACATGAAGAGTTGCGCTGGCAGAATCATTATTGCTTACCAGCTGATCGGAACTCAATGAGCTCTCGGCAATTGTATTGGTATAGGTACCGTTTGAGGCAGCAACAACATCAACCGATATCTGACAACTGGTTCCAGGCTTGAGAGTTGTACCAGAGAGACTAATGCTGGTGGCTAAGGCATTTGCTGTTACGGTTCCAGGTGTGCTTCCGCCGTTACATGTCATGGCGGCATTAGGAGTAGCAGCAACGACCACCCCGCTTGGCAGGTTATCGGAAAATGCAACACCTGTTAGCGTTACCGGCTCAGGTGCATTCGCATCTAAAGTGCTTACCAGATCAAGTTTGAGCGTTGAAACTGTCCCGGCTGTCACGTATGCAGGTGTGAACCGCTTGCTTATACCAAGTGACTGCATGGTCGACAATGAGGCTTTAGTCTGTTCAGGATTTGTATAACCCTGGTCACTGCTGACTGATCCCGCAGGAATGGTGTTGGTAAGATTCAAAAAGCGCTTTGAAGTCACCGAAACATAAACGTAGCAGGTCGAGTTTTTTGCAAGAGTTGCTCCATTGACGACGATTTTACCATCACCAGGTATGGCTGACACTGTCCCGCCACTACATGTCGTGCTGGCATTAGGAACAGAGTAAACTTCCATTCCTTCAGGGAAAGTATCTGTAATTGACACTCCGGTTATGGTCACACTGTTTGAAGGATTAGTTATATCCAATTGCATTATTGAAGGGTATCCGCCTGATACAAGTACCGGATTGAATGATTTATTGATATTTATCTGTGTCGGCACTTCGTAAAGAGTCGCAGTAACGTCCGCAGTGTTATTTAGCCCTTCAGCACTGCTTATATTGCCCGCCGGTATGGTGTTTACTTTGGACCCGGACCCGGTTGTAGTCACATTGAAGGAAAAATCGCATGATTTGCCTGAATCCAGGGTAACGCCGTACAGAGCGGCACTACCAGTACCCGGGTTGACCACCATGAATGGATAGTCAGGACAGTTTGTTGCGGCATTTGCCGGATTGGCAATAATCAGCCCACTGGCAAAACTGTTGTCATTCACTGATATATTGGTCAGTCTCCGAGAAGCGCTGTTAGTTACTGTAATCTTTACCCGTGACGTTCCACCGGAGATAATTGCCGACGGCGTAAAAGACTTGGAACCGGTAAGTCCGGAGCTAATATCGAGTGTTGCCGAGACATTGGCTGGAATAGTCAGCCCCTGGGTATCGGTCAGATCAGATGGATGGATCGTGTTGACATAAGAGCCAAGAGTCGGACCGGTAACATTAACGGTAATGGTGCAGGATGTTTCCTGCGAAGCGTCGGGACGTCTTGCAAGTGTGCCGTTGCTCAGGATCAGCTTGTTATCACCAGGAAATGCCTGCAGGCTGCCGCCGCAGCTGTTGCTTGCAGCGGGATTGGCTGCCAGTGTCACTCCTGAAGGGAGATTGTCGGTGAGGGATATTCCAGTTATGGAGTTGTAAACTACACGGTTGTAAAGAGTTATCGACAGGGTCGAAAGACCGTTCTGGGGGATTATCGCCGGAGAGAACGATTTATTGACACCGATTTTATCGATATAAGTCGTGCTGGCAGAGCTGGAGTTCGTATTAGTTCTCTGCGTCACACCATCGGAGGAGAGTACGCTGGTAATTGAATTTGTAGCAATGTTGTTATTAAAGCTCATACCGCTGGTTGCACCGACAGGCTGCTTGGCCCAAAAAGTTATGGTGCAGACTGCTGAGCTGCCATTACCGTAGTTAATAGTGCCACCTGTCCAGAAAATACCCGCATCTGATGCTGTCGGAGCAGCACCTGTGCTCACTCCGGCTGCATTTGTACCGTACCAGGATCCGCCGCTACATGCCCCGGAGCGAGTATAGAAGGAGCCGTAAGGGTTGTAGAGAGTCATCTGGTTCCCACCATTTAACGGCAGAACATCCTTGAAACTGACACTGTTGACTGAACTTGTCGCCCAGTTATAGATATCGACAGTAAACTCAGTCCACTGCCCCGGAGCGACATTTCTGACTGAAACGTATTTATATGCCGTTAGCTGGGCATTTGCCTGTAAGCCGGCCGAAGCTCCTGCTGTAGCATAGTTGTTAGTATTAACAACTGCATTGCTGCTGATTGTATTGGTATGGTAACCATCCACACTGCTGGTCAGGTAGGCGGTTATGGTGCAGCTTCCACTGGGGCCCATTGTTGCCCCGCTGAGACTGATGGTCTGGTTAAGTAGATCAACAGGAGCGGTCAAAGTTCCATTGACAGAACCTGTGCCGGTACAGGTAACTGAAGGATCTGCAGGGGCTGCAACCGGGCTGCTGCTTGTATTAAGCACCTTGAAAGTTGTGCCGGTCAAATTGTCACTAAAGCTTGAAATAGTCTGCGCAGAAGTTGTGCTGGCATTGTTAATAGCGATAGTCATCAATGAAGGTTGGGCAGCTGATATTGTTGTTGTGCCGAAACTTTTACTTACCGATAGTGGTGTAGTAAATAACCAGCTTGCGCTGTAGGCAGGGCTGGTCAGCCCACGTGAATTGACTATTGCTCCGCTTGACAGGCTGTTAGTGAATGTCTGTGATGTCCCGGTAATAGTTGAGACTAAAACCTTTACCGAAATAGAGCAGGAACTGTTTATGCCGATGGTTCCACCGGTTAGGGTCACACTACCGCTTCCTGCACTGGCCGTGACAGAGCCGCCGCTGCATGTGGTTGAAGCGTTCGGAGTTGGTGCTACCACCATACCGGTCGGCAGATTGTCCGTAAATGTAGTGATGGGAAGATTTGCTCCTGTATTAGGATTATTAAGTGTAATCGTCAGGGTTGAGGGATCTCCAACAACTGTCGGTGAACAGCTTTTGCTGACCGTTGGATTACTCATCGGGTTTACGGCGAGGGTAGCACTGGAATCAGACGGATCCCATACATCAACTCCGTTATCTTTTGCTGTATAACCACTGGAAGACGAAGTCGGAGTTGTGTTTTTCGGGAAGCTGGCAATCTGGTTCCCATTAGTAGTTGAACTGACGTCGATTTCAAAATAGCACTGGCCGTCAGTAATTCCGACATGCGCCGGAACCGTACCGTTTGTCAGATATATCAGTGATGAGCCAGGTGTCGCTGCGTTGACAGTAAAACCGCAGGTATTGGTTATGTTGGCAGGGCTCTTAATGGTAATGCTGCTCGGCAAAACCTGTGTCACTTTGGCAGAAGTGAGCTGGTCGGTTGAAGTATTGCCTATGGTGAACCTGAATTTACTTGTATCACCAGGATAGACGGTAGCTGGTGAGAACTGCGGAGTAATCGACGTAGCTGCATAAGACTGACATGGAATAGAGAAACCCGCCAGCAGCATAAGGCTGGTAAAAATAGTCCAGAGCAGATGCTGGTTCATCCATTCAAGGCAATATTCTTTAAGTCTGATATTTTTCTTCATGTCTAACTCCAACAGTCGGTCTGATAAACATTACTAACCACCAAGCCATGAATTAGCAATTATTTATAAAGCAACTTTTATACCGACTCCACGAGAGTTATCGCTACATTATTTTTTCTTCGGAAACCAGCATGATGACACAATAAAAAGCCCTAAAAAGCCTGTTTTCAAATTCAACCCTGAACATCTGTAGATATGGAGGCAGCAGCATCTGAAAATCATCGTATTAAAGGAAGAAACTAGAGCCTGTGCTGCAACTAACTTGTAAATTTTTCCGACAAATGTAGCTTTTCCGACATCAGACATAATTTAAAATCACCGGTTCTGGATAATGAATGGCTAAGGCACATTGATGCTCAGCATTTTGGTAACAGTTCTGCTGTAGTAGTCGAGCAGCTTGACCGTAAAATTGTATGAGCCACTGACCGTTGGCGTACCACTGATAATTCCGGTTGTTTTGGCAATGCTCAGTCCTGTTGGTAATGCTCCTGATGATATGCTCCACTGGTAAGGTGAAAGACCGCCACTCTTGGCAAGGGTCTGACTATAGGCAACGTTACGGGTGCCATTTGGTAGACTGGCTGTATCTATGGAAAGCGGCGAATCTATGTAGATGGTGTAGTCACGACTTATGTCGCCGCTACTGGCATCGGTTGTCCTGACAGTAACCGGGAATGTGCCGGTGGCTGTTGGTGTGCCGCTGAGAGCGCCTGTATCGCCGTTGAGATTCAACCCGCCCGGCAGAGAGCCGCCGGTAATGGAGTAGGCGTTAGGGTCAGTGCCACCAGTCGAGGCAGATCTGGCGCTGAAAGGTACATTTATAGTGCCACGCGGGAATACTACGCAGTTCGGATAGTCGCATCTCAGTACGCACCCTCTTGCATCATTAATTGTAATGTAGCTGTCTCCGTCAAGGTCCCGAGGGTCAAGTGCAGCCGCCCTGCCACCTTTGGCTGTCGTGATAAGGTTTATATCCGTTACATTGATCTGTTGATCCCGGTTGACGTCACAGGCCAATTGACGGGGGATCAGAGGTGTTACTGATGAACTGTTGTTTGAAATTATCGGATCGTACAGATCACTCTGATAGATTGATGCCGTATCGGTGTAGCTACCCATTGTCAGCACAGTGCCGACAAGATCAAGAGTGGCGCTCCCCGGAGAGGCCAGAGAGCCGACTGACCAGATACCGGTTGAACTTGAGTAGCTCCCCTGTGATGGGTTTGCACTCTTGAAGGTGTAGCCGCTTGGCAGCAGGTCACTGATTTTGACATTGGTAGCTGTCAGAGGACCGTTATTGGCCAATGCAACGTGGAAAGTAATATCAGAACCGTAGTTGACAAGCGTTGAGCCGCCGGACGGAATGCTTGCTGTCACGGCCAGATCGGCAAAGGCAGTCTCATGGCTGACACTGCTGGAATTGTTGCTCTGGGTGATGTCAGTGAAACCTGCCGGAGCAGTAACAGTCGCCGTGTTGGTAATGACGCCAGATGCCGATGGATCTACAGTACCACTGACAACATAGGTTACACTCCCCCCGACCAGCAGGTCAGCAGTCTCATCCAGCCTGTTGCCGATGCCACTGGCGTTTGCACAAGTTCCGCCGCTGCTCCCTGTGCATGTCCAGGTGACAGCTGTTACAAGTGAAGGTACATTGTCCCTGACAGCTGCGCCGGTTACATCACTCGGGCCGTTGTTGGTGACAGTAATATTATAGACAACCCCCTGCCCCGGCACTGTCCCGCCAGATGAAAGTGTTTTTATAATAGCAAGGTCAGACGATTGAATAACCTCTACTCCAGCTCCTGATGTTTCACTCAGAGCCTTGCCGCTTGTGTCCTGATAGGCAACGGAAGCGGCATTGACAAGAATGTTGCCTGATGATCCGACAACGGTCACGGTTACTGTATCTGTTGCCGTACAGCCATAGGCAGCACGGGCAGTGATCGTTACAGCATAGGTGCCTGCAGTAGTGTAGGTATGGTTGAATGTTGTCCCATCCTGGTAATCAACCGTAGTGCCATCACCGAAATCAATCTTGTAGAGATATGGCCTTTTACCCCCCAGTGACTCCTCATCAACTGTAAATGTAAGGCTCTGTCCTGCTTTGGCAAAATTGGAACCGTAGAGAAACGGTCGAAGACCGGAATATTGTGAGTTCAAGTTGAACAAGAGACCACTATGATCGTTACCGCCGTAAAGGGCATGACCGCCATGGCGATTATTGAGCAGCTGAATGGACATGATGTTAATACCCGACTGAACAACTGTCGATACGCCAAACGAAGCTGCGTCACCTGCACCGATCTTTTCGCCTACATAGGTACCGTTAAGGTAAATATCGGCTACATCATCACTGGCTATTTTCAGGGTGGAGCTAAGACCAGTTGCATTTAATGGAAGGCAGAAAGCCTGACGATAAAAGCTGTAGTTGCCAACAGAAACCCCTGCCGTATTCATGGTTACCCAATTGGCAGCAAGGTTTGTTGACTGAGTCCAGTAAGGTTCTACACCCAGGTCAACGCCATTTGTATTCTGGTTGCCGTTAGTCCTGACATCAGGGGCTAGTGGTGTTGACCAGTCGGTGTCATTAAATAGGGTCAAACGGGGATTGTCATTATAGCCAAGAGGAGTCGTGCCGGTCGTACCTTCATAGAGCCCTTTGAATGCCGCACATTTATCCAGCTCACAGAACGGCTTGCTCCCTGTTGGCGGGACTGTCGAATTGCTGGTAACGACAACGGAACCGCTGCCGCTCTTGGTGCTGAGGGTCGGTGCACTTTTTGCTGCACCGCCTGCCCCATTGTCCGGGGTTACTGCAAAACTGACAACACCGCTTGTTCCCGGTCCCTTGTCACCAAGATTCCAGGTAATCACACCGTTGTTCAGTACTCCGCCATCAGATATGCTCCCGCTGACAACGGTTGTATTTGCCGGGAGAGTATCGGTTATGACAACGCTCTTTGCGGTGCTGTTACCGGCATTACTCCAGTCAAGCGTATAGCTGAACTGATTGCCGATATAGACCGGACTGTTCGCTTTCTTCTCAAGGATCAGGTTCGGTGCAACTATCAGGTTGTTGTCAGTGTTGTTATTGTCGCCAGGGTTCAGATCCGTCCCGTTACTGCCGTCATCGGAGATCACCACACGTGTGCCGACAACCGAGTCAGGAAGCATGTTTGAATCTACGCTGACAATAAACGTTAAAGAGTGAGCTGAAAAATCAGTGAGAGCACCGATATTCCAGGTAACAGTCTTGTTGTCAGCATTGTAGGAACCGGAATTGCTTGCACTCACAAAGGTAACGCCGTTGAGAAGTGTTGCAATGACAGTCACGCCTGTTACGCCGACACTCCCCTTGTTCTGATAGTTGATGGAATATGCCAGAGCGTCTCCAGCTACTGACTGGGTCACGCCATCGGATATGGTAACGGCAAGATCGGGAACGCCGGTTACGGTGGTGTGGGTTGTTGAGCTGTTGTTGGAAGAGGTAGCGTCAGAAGTTGATGATGAAATGGTGGCAGTGTTGTCAATAGTTGTCACCCCAGCCGGTAGAGTGCTCGCTATCCTGGCTGCATAAGTAACGTTCCCTGACGCGCCATGGGCCAGATCCCCAAGGTTGCAGGTAATGACGCCGCTTGAACTGGAGCAGCCTGTTCCGGTTATGCCACCTTCCAGTGTTGTATGGGCCGGTATTGTGTCGGTAATGACGCTTGCTGTTGCCGTGTCAACGCCGTCATTTCTGTAGGCAAGGGTGTAGGTGATCAAATCGCCCGGCTTGGCACTGGCGGAGGAGGCCACCGCTGTCTTGGTAATGACCAGATCAGCCGAATTGACTGTCGGCACACTGACTGTTGCCGAGTTGTTGCCCGGAACAAGGTCTGTGGTCTGGTCAAGAGAGGCTATTGAACCTGTTGCTACAAGGGATGACGGGCTTTGTGGCAACTGGCCCACCTGGGTATCAAAGGTGAGGATATAGGTATCTGTAGGACTGAGAGAAAACGACGGAGCAAAGGTCAAGGTACTGCCGTTGATGGAAGGAGTAATGCTCGCTGGAGTGCCACCGTTTTTGGAAATCAATGCAGTGCCAGTTTTGTAGGAGAGAAGCGAATCAAGAACAGTAGTGATATTGATGCCGGAGGCAACAACGTGTCCGAGATTACTACCGCCGAAACTGTAACTGACAGTGCTTGTGCTTGTTGCCGGAGGACTGGAGGTAAAAGTCCCTGCCAGGGTCAGATCCGGATGGGTTGTAACAGTATCAACATCGGAAACCTCATTATTAGTGGCGTCTATTTCCGGCGAAGTCGTTGCCGTTCTTGAGTATAACGAAAGGGATGTCTGGCCATCTGGCAGGGTATTCGCCACAAGCCCTCGCACTGTGAAGCTCCATGTTGCGCCGATTGCCAGGCTGCTGCCAAGTATGTAGTTGTACTGCCCGGCTGGAGACTGGGTAGGCGTCAGCCCTGAAGTGTCGCTAACATAGGTCAGGTAGCTGGGGAACTTAACATAAAGGGTCACGCCCGTTGCGGCGATACTGCCGTTATTAATGACTGACACCAGATAATCATTGGTTTCGCCAGATTGAACTGAAGTTTTTGAGTCACTCATATTTATGAGAAGGTCAACGGTTCCCATCTGCAGATTCTGGGTTGTCGGGCCGCTGCTGAGTATTGTCGGTGTTGCCGTGCCATCCTGGTATTTAGTGAGTGATGCGGTGATTGATGATGACCCAGCCACCAGTGGACAGGAAGCGCTTCCGGCAATGCTGTAAGCCCCACCTGCGCCGGATGTGGTTATGCAGGTTGTTCCACCCTGAGTCAATGTGACTGTTGCGCCGACAATCGGAATATTTCTGACGAGCTCGGTCACGACACCGCTAATGCTCAGCTGGGTCATTGTCATATTCTGGGTGACAGTGGTGTTATCAACAAGAGCCGGATGGGAAATGCTCCCCAGATAGCCGGCCTTGGTTGAGGTAACGGTTGCAGTTCCGGATGACAGAGGGTTCTGGCTGGTGCCAGTAAAGGTATAGACTCCGCTGCCGTTGGTAGAGGTCATATAGGTATGACCGGAACCGTCAACTATCTGCACCGAGGCACCGCTTACCGGCAGACCGGTGCTGAAATCGGTGATGGTTCCGCTAAGGACGGTCGGCGGGATAACAGTGACACTGGTGCTGCCGTTGGCACTATTGTTGGAGCCGCTGGACTCCGTCGTTGTGGTACTTACGGATGTGTTAACGGTGACAGTCGCCGCTGATGTGGCGGTATAGACAAGGTTGAAACCGGCGGTCTGGAGCAGGGTCAGGCTTGTAGGGAGACCGGTCATTGTCACGACGCCATTGGAAGCGTTGTAACTGCAGGTTGCACCGCTGTTACAACTGACGCTACTCAGCCCTGTGGAAAGGGTCACTGTATAGGCAACGCCGGCAGCGGTGGATGGGCCGTTGTTGGTAAAGGTTATAGGCACGGTGACTACGGTGTTGGTGTATGCCGCTGAAGGAGCGGTGACAGATGTTGTTACATCAGCAAGCGGGGTGAATGAACTGCTGGCACTCGCGCTGTTATTGGCCGAGCTCGATTCTGTTGTAGTTGTGACAATGCTGCCAGTCACCATGACACTGCCACTGGCAGGGGCTGTATAGACAATGTTGATGTTTTTGGATACTCCGGCAGCAAGGGTGGTTGGAAGACCGGAGTAGGTCACCACCCCGCTGCTGCTGTCATAGCTGCAGGTAGCATCGCCAGAGCAGCTGACACCGGAAAGGCCGCTTGGCAACGAGAGCGAGTAAGTGACGCCGGATGCGGATGCTGTGCCGAGGTTCGAGTAACTTGCCGCAATTGTGACACTGCTTGCGGCGCTGGCGCTGGCCGGAGCCGAGAGCGCCACTGTAACATCGGCAGTTGTTGCCGCTGAAATCAGGGTATTGCCACTGGCGATGTCAGCAGCGGCATTATCCCCCTGTGAGCTGCTTGTGCCGATTGTTGTAGATGTCGCTACAGACCCTGATGACGGCGCTGTCCAGGTGATATAAACCACTGCTGACTGGCCTGCTGTCAAGGATGAAGGGAGTCCGCTAAATGAGACTGCACCGGTGCCGCTTGTATAGCTGCAGGTTGCAGCCCCGCTGCAGCTGACCCCAGTCAAACCGGCATTCAGTGAAGCGGCATAGGTTACGCTGCTTGCCGATGACGGGCCAAGGTTTATGAAAGTGACATCCGATGTAACCGTGCCACCGGAGTTAGCAGTTGCCGGAGCCGTGACCGTGGTAGTGACATCGGCAACAGTGCTACCGGTGGTTACTGTTGTGCTGCCGCTGGCTGAATCAGGGGCGCTGTTGCTCCCCTCCCCCGTTGTTGTTGCAATGGCAGCTGTCATTGATACGGAGCCGCTTGCAGGTGCAGTGTAAGAAAAAATCAGGTTTTCTGACTGGCCACTGGAAAGTGAAGCCGGAAGACCGCTGATACTTACCGTACCGCCGCTGTAGCTGCATGTAGCACCGCTGCAGGTAACCCCGGAGAGCCCAGATGGCAGGGTTATGGCGTAGGTTACCCCTGCTGCAATCGATGGACCGTAGTTGGCAAAACGGATCGGCACATTAACTGTGCTCCCGGCATTGGTAACGGCCGGTACAGCCGCAGTTGCAGTAACATCGGCAACAGCAATGATGGTGATAGTGCCGCTGGCCGTGTCAGCCGCACTGTTAGTCCCCTGATCGGTACTTGTCTGGATCGCCGACAAGACTGTTACCGTGCTGGAAACAGGTGCAGTAAATGTGAGAGTTACATTGGTTGTCGTGCCGCTTGTCATGGTTCCTGTCAGGCCGCTGACTGTTACTGCGCCGTTACTGCTGTTATAGCTGCACGAAGCGCCTGAGCCGCTGCAGCTTACACCGGAGAGCCCGGCCGGGAGAGTGGCACTGTAGGCGGTGATTGTTGCCGTGCCTGGGCCAAGGTTTATGTAGCTCAGGGTTACATTGACACTGCTTCCGGCATTGGCGGTCCCTGGCATTGTAACTGTTGTTGTCACGTCTGCGGTTGTTACACCGGCAACAATACTGGTAGAGCCAATGGCACTGTCTGAAGCACTGTTACTCCCCTGATTCGTTGCCGTGCCGATGGTTGTGCCAACATTTACTGAGCCATTTATCGGCGCTGTGTAGCTTAGGGTTACGTTTGAGCTCTGGCCGCTGGCAAGGGATGAAGAGAGACCGCTGATGACAATTGCACCAGTTCCGCTGGTGTAACTACAGGTAGCACCGCTACAGCTGACGCCGCTCAGACCTGTGTTAATGGTGGCGGCATAGATAACTGATGTCGCACTGGATGGCCCGTTATTGGTGAAGCGGATCGGCACAAGCACCGTGCTTCCGGCATTGGCAACTGCCGGCGCATTGATTGAGGTTGTCACATCAGCGACTGCCACCGGCACAGGCGTTACGGTCGAGCTGTTATTTGATGATACCGGATCGGGATAGTCGGAAGTCGTTATTGATGCCGTGCTGGCATAGGTGCCTCCTGGCAGCACGGCTGCCACCATATCCAGGGTTGCAACCGCACCGACGCCAAGGGTGCCGACGCTCCAGAGTCCGCTGATACTGGAGTAGGAACCCTGTGATGGTGTAGCACTGACAAATGTATAGCCATTAGGAAGCAGGTCGGTAATGGATATGTTGGTAGACGGAACCGGACCGTTGTTCGTCAGAGTTGAGGTCAGCGTTATCTGTGAACCGGCTAGTGGCGCACTATTATTGACTGTCTTGACAACTGCAAGATCAGCCTGGGACTGAATGGTCAGATTGGCTGTTGCCGGCAATGCGCTGCTCCCGGCATTGGAGCTGGCAAGAACTGATGAGGTGTTCTGGTAAAGTCCCGGAACTGATGCCGTAACCCTGACAGCGACCGAGCAGCTTGAGTTTGCCGGTATTGTACCCCCATCAAGGCGTATACCGGGATTTCCGGCAGCAAGTGTACCGCCGGTGTTGTTTTTGAGAGTCCCGCCGCAACTGTTTGAGACAGTGCTGACATAAGTCATAGCACCCGGAGTTGTCGGGAAAGTGTCTGTAAAGGCAGAAGTGCTGTTAAGTGTAACTGCCACTGAGTTGGGATTGGTGAGAACAAAAGTCAGTACGCTTGTACCATCGCCGGGGACAGGCACCGGATTTGGCGAAAAGCTTTTGCTGAAGGTCGGTGCGCTGCCGACTATGGTCAATGTTGCCGTGTTGCTTGCAGTTCCGGCTGTCTGGGTCTGATTTGTCAGCACTCCGGAACTCGTTGCCTGGTAAGTCCCTGGAGTGGCTCCGGTAAGAACTACAGTGACATTGCAAGTGCTCCCCGCAGCTATGGAGAGTCCGCTGAAACTGAGATTTGTCTGACCGGCAGTAAAGGCATTGCCTGTCTGCCCGGTGCAGTTTCCCGCGCCGCTCTGATCGAATGCAATCGAAACACCGCTCGGCAGCGCTATTGTAAAGCTTGCCCCGGTCAAGCCCCCTGGAAGCGGAGTGGTATTGGCAGCCGGATTGGAAATATTGAAAGTAGCCGTACTTACCGCATTGGCTGGTATTGAGGCAGGGTTTAAGGACAGAGATATTGTCGGTTTGGTTACTACAGCCAGAGATGCTGAAGTTGGGTCGGGGTTAGACAGACCATCAACTGTTGAGACTATGCCTGCCGCAATAGTATTGACATAACTGCCGGTTGTCGCTGTTACCGGAATGAGGATATCGCACGTGCCGTTTGCAGGGATCACCCCGCCAGAGACCGATATTGCCC
>JACABD010000003.1:31199-75192 GCA_013377075.1 Geobacteraceae bacterium
GACTCTATCTGAGTCGGATTAAACGACTTGGCAATATTGATATCTTTTACAATATTCTGGGTTACCGTTACGGCGTTGTTATTGGTTACACCTTGCGCCGAAGACAGGCTTGACGTTGTGATTGTGTTGTTATGATTACCGTCAGTAGTACCGGTGACATTCACAGTTAATGAGCAGGTCGCCCCTGCTGCAACAGTTGCGCCTGAGAGTGTAACGCTGCTGCCACCGGCTACTGCCGATATTATCGGTGCTCCGCAATTACTTGTACTCGCACCGGGTGTTTGATAAATCTCCATACCGGAAGGGAATGAATCGGTCAATGAGACATTAGACAGCGCTATTGCACCTGTAGTCGTGTTGTAGATATCGATTCTCAGGGTAACCGGAGCGCCGCCGTTTGCGGTAATTGGCGAGAAGGTCTTATTGATGGTCACGTCAGGTGCTGTGGTGGTTATGGTCAGATTAGACACCACTGTGCTCGCATTTGTGATCCCCTGATCGTTGGTGAATGCTCCAACTGCGATGGTATTAATTTTGTTGCCAGCTGTCGCAGTTGACGGCGCGAGTATGTCGAACTGGATCTTGCAGCTTGTTGCCGGTGCTTTCAGCGCACCACCGTGCAAGACAAGTGAACTGTCACCACTTGCTATTGATCCACCTGAGGTATTGGTCAGATAACCGCCGCAGGTATTAGTGATATTCCCCGGATTGGCTATGGTGAAACTATTAACGCCAGTTCCCATGGTGCTGAGGAGATCGGTAATCCCCATGTTGGTTAAATCCATACCGCCGCTAGCACGGTTTATGGTGATGGTCGCCCGTGTAACCGTATTTGGCCTGACTGTTGTTGGCGAAAAGGATTTACTGAATGTGGCTGCCGCATTCGAGGTCAGACTGCCGGTAGCAGCGGCCTGGTTATTGCCAAGAGTTGTAACAAGGGCATTGGCAGCTATGGTGTTGGTCCGTGTTCCTGTTGCAGCATTTATAGCCACAGCAATCGGCACGATGATCTGACAGGAGCCGCCAGCAGGGACAGTGCCTCCATTAAGAGTTATGGAGGTGGAACCGGGTGTTGCAGTCAGGCAGCTGTTTGCCAGACAACAAGAGGTCATTGGGGTTGCGCTTGAACCAATTGTGTAACCGCTCCCCATTGTTGTCAACAGGTCGGTAAAAGAGGTAATTGTCCCATTGTTGCCGCTGACATTGGCAAGATTGATTGTCAGGATGCTGCTGTTTCCCTGCACAACCGACGTAGGCAGGAATGATTTTGATACTGTTATCGGGCTAGTTTGTACCGTCAGTGTTGCACTGGAACCGTTATACGCAATACCGCCGAAGCTGCCCCCTGCGATAGTATTAGTTCCTGTACCGGTTGCATTAACCTTTACCTGAATCGTGCAACTGCCTAAGCTGCTCCCCGTAGCGCTTGCTGCTGCCGGAATGGTAACCCCGGAAATCGCAATCTGTCCGCCCGTCAGATTGACACTGCTTCCGGTACAACCATTTGACACAAGAGAATTAGTTGTAATAGTGCCAGGCAGAGTATCAGTTATGCCGACACCGCTAATTGCTGTTGTGTTGTAGTTATTGAACGTAATGGAAAGTGTTGATGTTGTCCCCAGATAAATCGTTGCCGGAGAAAAACTGTTGGCAACTGTAGATCCTGACTGCACCTGAATTGAACCGGTAATGGCAGATGCATTCTGTGCACCTTCGGTTGATGTTATGCCTGCTGCCGGAATCGTATTAGTGTAACCGACATTGACCTGGGAAAGATTGGCTTCAGATGAGTTCAGCTTGGCATTCACCGTAACGGTGCAGCTGCTGTAGGCCGGTATGGTTATCCCGGTCACCTTGAAGGCAGTATCACCGACTGCAAGCGTTCCACCTGTCTTGTTGGTAATGACCTTGCCTGAGCAGGTTCCTCCGGTAACAGGAGCAGTTGTATCAACGTATGTTGTACCGGCAACAATCAGGTGAGCAGCGGTTGGTGTAGTAAAGTCATCGGTAAAAGATACATTGTTCACCGGCGATGAGTTCGGATTGCTAATGGTGAGGGTTAAGGTTGTAACTCCATTGACATGGAGCGGTGAGCCGGAATATGTCTTGCTTGCAGTAAGTGCCTGTACAGCCGGGACAGTTAGGCTGGCAGAGGTTGCCTGTGAGTTTGTCCCCTGGCTGGAAGAGACCGATGATGCCGCTATGGTGTTGACATAAGTTCCGGCAGCGCTTGGCTTGACAAGCACCTGCATCTGGCATGTTCCGGTGACGACACCGACTGTAGCCGGAATAGTGCCGCCACTCAGGACGATACTTGACGGATTGCTGATGGACAATGTTCCACCGCAGCCGTTTGACACTACAGAAGTAGCAGTCACGTTTGTCGGTAGAGTATCAGTCAGGCCTACAGAAGTTGCTGCCACAGTATTTGAATTATTAAGTACAATCGTCAGGGTGGAGGTCTGGTTGGGGAGAACATGTATCGGATTGAAGTTATTGACGACATCAATTACTGCATGGACAGGACGGCTTGTGAAAATAAGAAAAATCAGTAGCACCATAATTATGGGAACAGATCTTCCCCGGTTTTGCAGTGACATTGATTTAGTTTTGGCCGATTTTTTCATATCGCCCTCACTTATGTAAATAATTTCGACAAATGACAATTTTTCCGACAACTCAATCGAACCATTTATGATTTATAACTGTTTCTGCTTCGTCTGACTGCACGGCAACAGTGAACCAAGCGGGTCTTTAAGGGTACCAATCCAGATTACCGCATAGTTATTTGAAAACCCTACTCCTACTGACACAAAATTAATACCCTCCCATTTATTTGTTTCAAATAATAATGCCCGGTGGTCGGAACTTCGTAGCCAACTCTCGATTACTGTTTGTGGATCAATGGGTGTATTGGAGTTCCAGTATGCAGCTTCATACCCAACGTCATCATAAGCATTAGCAGTTAATTCTCTGGGCTTTTGTCTCATCAGATCGGCATACAGGTGGTCACCGGTATAACAACCACCCTTCCAGAATCCTTTGGATGACCAGCTATGCATATTGCACTTCATACCGCGAGCATCCTTCCCCTGATCTGGCCTGTTATTCTGCAGATCATCTGCGTGAATCCTTGCTACCTTAGTAAGAGAAAGTGATGCCGTAACTTTCGAAAGCCCTCTTCTGGCACGATAGTCATTAAGCAGCTTTACAAGTTCAATCTCCTGTGTTGCGAGACAGTTTGCACCACCCGCATCCTGAACTGGCATACCCCCGGAAGACAAAAAGCTTGCAAAAGCTTCGCTGGGAAAATGGAACATAATTACAATCAGAATAAACTCAACGCTAAAGCAGCGGATTACATGGGTGGAGAGTCTTAAATTCATCATCACTAAATCCTGTCTGTATTCTTTGATTTTCCGCGTCGCCATGCCTCAAGCACTACAATGGTGATGCCAAAGCCGGTCATAATAAGGGTTGACGGTTCTGGAACAACAGCTAAATCATGTTCTCCGGGCTTTTTTCCGCCACCATCCTTAGATGTATTTTCGGTGACTACAGCAGTCGCTGAAGGATCTTTAAGTATTTTGTCCAGTTCTTTCTCAGGATTATCGGTTGTTGGCGGGAAGTACCGTTCTGGTGAGGCAGACAAGTCTCTTGGGGGAGAAGCGATTATGTAGTCATTACAGCAAAATGTTCGTAGCCAGCGCTTTCCGTCGGTTATGTAGCCGTCACCTACGGGTAAGCGAATAACTCTTCTTGTTGTGGAAATTTTGTCATTTTTCCTGTAGGCAAGATGGGTCCAGATCGGACTTTCGAGCCGTCCCATACTTGCATTCGCCCAGTCAAAGTCGGCAAAGTGATTACCAAGGACTTCATCATTCTCGACAATTTTACGGAAATCATCGATTGAATGGATACTGTTCTTTTCGCAGAGTCCGTACCACTTACCTTGAACCTCGCTGGCTGCATCCTGAGGCTCCTGTACCGCCTCCAGAACCTTGTGCTGAGAAACAACAACTTTTCTGGTTTTCTGCAACTGCTTGAACAGAAACAGGTTTGAAGCCAGCAGGGCCAACAATAAAATAATAAGAACTATTAATTTAGTTCTTCTCGGTTTTTCATCAGACTCTGCTTCGCCTGAAGCCCCATGGTTCTGACGCCGTTTCCTCTTGATATAAAACACCATATAATGACACCTCAATAAAATCAGTCATTAGCAACGCCGTCTTAATCTGGCCATAGAACGAGCACCAAAAGCCAGTATACCGCTGCCTAAAAGCAGGATAGTACCAGGTTCGGGAGCTGCAGGAGGGCCTCCATCAGTGTAGTTATAGGTTATGGTAACATTCTCTTTTGCCCAGGCCTGGGAGCTGTTAATATAATCCGTTCCACCGCTAATTCCGGTAGAAACCATCAAATTCGTATATACCAGCAGATCAACCAGACCAGTTCCGGTAAAGAGAGCAAGATCAGTTGAACCCGTAAGAGTTGTTGAATCGCTGGCAATCTGGCTGAGTGAATTATTTGTTGTCCAGGTAGCCCCGGAGGCAAGTTTGTTTTTCGTAGTAGAAACCCAACTACCACTGGACAAGGTAATCACATCAACACCTTCAAGGCTGAGAAGCAGATCTCCGGAAATATTGGAGTTTATGTTTACTTGCACTGCGCTTGTATTCTTTATCGAAAAATCGGCCCGCACCTGTCCATTTACAGAGATATCGACACTGTTAAGAATCCCGACATTGCCATTAGCAAGAATTGTGTTGAACTGCTGAAATGCAAGATTGGCGTTAACTGGCGGTGAAGCCCCGCTGCCACCGAGATTCGGGCTGCTAAGACTCTGTGTGATCGTGAGCGCCAGGGAACTTTCAACAAGCAAACAGGTAGCTGCCAAAAGCAGAAGCACTATATGAAAGGTCTTTTTCACCGTAAAATCCCCCCTTACACCGGACGAATCTATTAAAAGCAACAAATATGCCAGTAATATTCAATGTGGCGAGTTAATAGATCAGGGAAAGATTTTAGCGATGGGCGTCTATAAGAAAGGGATGATGCCTAATTTCAGCTACAGTTGGTTCTATTCGAGATGGTGCTTCCTGACAAGGTCATAAAGTGTTGGACGACTGACGCCAAGTGACTCTGCCGCCTTGGCCATATTGCCACTTGAAGCATTCAGGGCTGCTTTCACCATTTCAGCCTCAACAATATCTTTAGCCTCGCGCAGCGATTGACCTTCAGTAGTAATCTGCTTATTAATCGGGGTTTTTTCGGTAAATCCCAGCATTTCAGGTTGCAGTAAAGCTGCATCGGTCATTATTACGGCACGCATGACCCTATTCTCAAGCTCCCTGATATTACCAGGCCACTCGTAGGAACAGATCATACGGAGTGCTTCAGGTGAAAAGCCTTTAACACCTCTCCCCATTTGCAAATTGAAGCGATTAAGGAAATAATTGGCCAAAAGCGGAATATCATCTCCTCTTTCACGCAAGGGTGGCAGATGAATCATTATGACAGCGATACGGTAATAAAGATCGTCCCTGATAAGACCATCGCGAAGCGCCGTCTCAATATCCCTGTTAGTAGCAGAAACAAGCCGAGAATCTACAGGTATATCCTCTCTACCACCGACCCTCTGGATAACTTTTTCCTGCAAGAACCGAAGCATCTTGACTTGAAGGGCCACCGGCAACTCCCCGAGTTCGTCGAGAAAAAGTGTCCCTTTGTCAGCATATTCAACCTTTCCTTTAACTCTTGAGGCGGCTCCCGTAAAAGCACCTTTCTCATAACCGAAAAGTTCGGATTCAAGGAGGTTTTCCGGGATTGCGCCACAGTTGATCGGCACAAACCTATCTTTACCTCTCTGGCTGAGATCATGAATAGCTCGGGCAATAAGCTCTTTCCCTGTTCCGCTTTCACCGGTAATGAAGACAGGTGCATCTGTAGTAGCAACTTTACGGACTGTTTCAAAAATATCGAGCATTCTCGGACACTGGCCGATAATCCCGTTCAGCTCACCACGATCATGGACGATGGAGGAAAGAAGGCCACGGTTTTCATCTTCGAGAGCACGCAGGCGAAAAGCACGGATTAGAATCGTCCGCAGACTGTCAATATCGACCGGCTTCTGGAAATAGTCATAAGCGCCTAACTGCACAGCCTTCAGGGCGGTGTTTCTGTCTGTACTGCCGGTAATGACAATGACTTTGGTGTGAGGTGCAAGCTCAAGTATCCTGGCTAGACAGCTTATTCCCTCCCCCACCCCATCCTCATCAGGAGGCAACCCAAGATCAAGCATGACCACTTTCGGTTCATACTTCACCAGATGCGCCAGGGCCTCAATGGCGTCTCCGGCAAGAATAACCTCAAAATCCTTGCTTAAGCCCCATTTAAGTTGTGTCCGAATATCACTGTTATCATCAACAATCAGCACACTTTCCATTGTACAACTCCCACAAAACAATTTTTATCAGTTCACTGTCCTGAAGTTTACACAGTCACAAGAGGCAGTTGCAGAGTAAAAACCGCACCTTCGTCAGGACGACTAACAGCTCGTATAGTGCCATCATGGGCCTCTGCAATCTGCCTGCACTGAAAGAGACCAATACCGAGACCACTCTTTTTGGTGGTCTTGAATGCTGCAAAAAGATGCTGCCTGAGAAAATCATCAGGAATACCGCAACCATGGTCAGTAACGCTGACAAAAGCACGATTATGCTCACTGCCCGTCTCCACCTGCACCGGCCCGATGCCATCAGTTGCTTCAATTGCATTAAGGAAAAGATTAACAAGCAGACTCTTGATCTGTTCCTGATCAATCATAACATATACAGAGCAACCGGACACCCTGATGTCAGAGCCCGGCATCCCGGTTGCAACCTGTACTGCCAATTGAAGGAGATCTACCCTCTCCAGCCTGAGATCGCTTTTTACCGGCATATTTTTAAACTTGCCTATTAAAGCGTTCATTCTGCCAGTTGTATTCTCAAGGGAAGCAAGCATATCTGCCTGAAACTCAGGATCGGAGATATACTCCTTCGCATTGGAGACCAGAAGTGAGAGTGTATGAACCTGATTTTTCAGATCATGGATCATGAATGTTGATATTTTACCAAGGACTTCAATCTCCCTCGCCTGAGCGAGCTGTTCTGAAAGCTTCATGGTCAAAAGGGCAGCGGCAGCCTGATGAGCAATGGTGTTCATCAGGTCATAATCCTCACTTGAATAATTTTCAAGTTTGAATAGTGGCTGACCAGCAACAATAAAGCCGATAACCTGGTCAGAACTGGACAATGGGATAGCAAAGGATACTCTGTTTTCTGAAAACATCCCGGCAAGCTCTGATGTTGAATCCAAATGAAGCGACCGGATAGATGATACGGTACGGCTGCTTAAAAGTATTCTCATAAAAGGATCTGAGCCCTTAATCAGAGCTGTGGGAGAAATCATTTCGTGGTTTTGTAAAAGGCTGAAATTATCAGCAGTCTCAAGCCGTAGGTAAAGAGCCCCGCAGGCCATGCCGAACGTTTCGCAGAATACTGCCACTATAGCAGACGAGAGTTCTTCAACTGATCGTGGCGACGAGAGCTTATCGGTAAGGCTTAACCACTCGGAGCGATAGTCATACTTGTTTTGATAAAAATGTTCTCCAAGAAAAACCTGAATCTTCCGTTTCAGCGATTCAGAAAAGATCAGTATCATGAGAACTGCGCCAAGAACGACGGAAAGAGAGATGCCGATGGACTTTACAAACGAGTCATTAAAATACTTCATTCCCTCGCCAAGCAGACCCAGTACGACAAGATAGACTCCGACACTCAACAGAACTACAGACTTGTAAGCCAGTCCCCGCGAAACGTAAACCCTGACATGCTCCTTGCTTCGAGACTGTGAGTAGGCAACAAGTGTCACTGCCAAAAGAAGAAGGACTGACCTGACGGAAATGAGGTTCATTGAAATCGTTCGGTAAAGAAAACTATGGCCGTAATAGGCAAATAGACCGGCAAGAAGAAGTCCTGTGCCGATAATTTCAAATTTTATATTCCAGCGCTTTATTCCGGAGGCATGAACAAAGGTTGCCTCCAGATTAATCAGAGCTGATATCAGCCCGATGCAGACTGCCGAATAGAAAACAACTCCATAACTGCTGAGAAACAGAACCGGTTCACTTATAAAGTCAGGAGAGTAGAAAAAGATATTTACCGGAAAAATGATGGGGATAGGAAGAACGGCAAGTGATGCAATTAACAGTCCCCGCTGAAGTAACGACATCGCCCTGACATCATTGCGGGCAAACACCAGGCTAAACAGAAGCCAGACAAAAGGTAACGCCCCTTCAGCGACCAGTGAGTAACGCTTCCAGAAAAGCAGTTGCTCCGGTTTCAGCATCGACAGAAGATCAAAAATCTCCAGAAAGGCAACTACAGAAAAAGCCGCCAAAAGGATTGCATTGGCAAGGGACCTCCTCCTGATCAGCAGCGTATATGCCGGATAAAGAACGGCCGATGCCGCAGCTAAAAAAGATAAAATTATCTGAATCCTGTTCATGACGGTATATCCATTAAGAGTCAGTTTGACAGCGGCTAGACATACTGCGATAAAAATAAGCTTATTGGGGAATAAACCCTCTTATAACAGGATAAAATTCTTTGATAAAACGATCACCAGCCTCAAAGGAGCCAGTTGTGCCATCGGCAGCAGGAAAAGACACCCTGATAAAGGCGGCATCACGTCTTCGGTGCAACATAGAGCCGGTGAATTCTGCAATTTTAAGGGCGAACTCACTGGACAAGGAACTATTGCGTACCTGAAACCAGTAAAAGATATTTTCTATCCGGTCACCCTGCATGTAAGATGCCTTGACCAGATTAATACGCTCTCCGTGGCTATCTAATATTGTTCTGGTTGAAGAGACTTCCTGCCAACCGCTGCCCGGAAGACAGTGTCTTGGAGAATGAATTTCACCAGTCCCCTCTCCTCCTCCATGGTAACCTATATAGAGTTTAACCTTTACGCCTGAAGCATCTCTGTAGGTACGGGAGAGATAATCCGTAGGCTTGAGCAGCTCAAGTGTAGCTGCATTAAATGTCTCCTCAGCAGTCATTATCCACTCAGCATGAGCCCTTGGAAACGCAGAAAATGGCTGATTCAACGGGATCATCACATCTGCATGCACCCCTTTGTATCCGGCCGTCAATAATAGCAGAGCAGCAACTATGACAAAACAGCGTAAAGACAGATGATCAACACGATAGCTGCTGGTGACAGCAGACGGTTCCATGGGAACTGAAACATTATCTTCAGATTCGAGCAGACTGCCGATCCAGACAAGAATAGCCATGGCTACGACAAAAACCAGCAGCCCTGAAAGCTCATGAACAAGGCCCTCGGCTACCTGCGCCCCGAAGTTGTGAACAAGCACTCCAGTTATCACAACCCTGAGCATATTAGTGAAAATCGCTACCGGAATCGAAAATGAGATCAGCATCGTTCGCTTCGTTGGCGTCATTCGGATGAAAAAGGCTATCGCTATACCCATGGCAAGCAGAGACATAATTGAGCGCATACCGCTACAGGCGTCGGCAACCTCAAGGGTAGTCGCCGGAAACATGATGATGTTACCCTCACGCAGCACAACGATTCCAAACAGTTGCAGAAGAGCAACCGAACATCGAGTAATGAACAGTTTAAGAGGAAAAGCCACCATATTGTAGAGAATATAGGGAAGCGGCACCATCATAATCAGATAGCCAAGTGGTAGCAGTAGCTGACGGAAAAGCTCCCTGCCAAAAAGATAGAGAACCAGCCCGGCTAATAGGACAATAAATGACAACCTCATTGTGAAGTTCTCGGTTGCCAGATAACCGAGAATAAACTGGAGCAGGCCGAATATAATGACAGCAAGGCCAGGACGCCAAGGGGAAACCACCGTATTTTTATAAGCAGCGCGACGATCATACAGAAAATAGCCGGAGATGATAGGGACAAGAAAACCGTGGGAGTAATTATCATCACTATACCACTGTAGCACCATTCCTTTAAGCACTGAAAAGTAGACACAGAGCAGCAAAAGGATGATGCCGAGCAGGTGAAGCCGGTAGCGTTGTATTGTCTCTGAAAAGGTCACGAATTACCGCCGTAATTGCTGCTGGTCATGACAGCCCTGTTTTCGGAATCAGCCCGAAAAAGCCGTACTTTATCTGATAGAAGAGAAGTTTGCAGAGCTCGACAGCATTGGCCCTGAAACCATTATAATGCGACAATGCCGGATAAACCATAACTTCAGTTGAAAAACCTTTCATAATTAACCTGAATGCCCACAAGGCCCTTCTTGCATGGTAATCTGAGGTAACAATAATTACACTGCCAAGGCGTTCTTTGCGTATGAATTCTGATGCCACAACAGCCTCGGCCATGGTTGAGGTGACTTTAAAAGGCAGTTTGACAATCTTCTCTCGCGGCACACCGAGTGAGACCAGTTCCTCTTCGGCCCACTCGTTCTGATAGAGGTTACGGTGATATTTTTGTGACCAGCCACTGAATAGATCGTCATTGGTAATTAGCACCTTATCCGCATAACCATTACGCATCAGAAGTGCCGCAGCAGGAGCACGCTCCTTGTAGCTGCCGGAGAGGATAATTATGGCACCGGCTTTTTTTAGAGCTGGCAGAGGGTTGCGATCCTCGGTGAGAAAGACTACTCCCTGATAGAGAAAAATTAGAATAAGCATAGCAAAAGCTACGGTGATGAAAACAGTTTTCATAATCGCAGCAATTCAGACTTTATGTACCACGGCAGCGCCTCATGCAGTCCCTGCAAGATTGTGTGGCTGGGAGCATAGCCGAGCAATTTTGCCGCCTTGCTGATATCCGCAAGAGAGTGGAGAACATCACCTGCCCTGAACCCCTTATAGAGAGGCTCTGCATCTTTTATCGCCGGGATTTCTGCTGCCAGCGCATCACGCAACAGGACAAAGAGCTGATTGAGATCGGTGCTGGCATTAACGGCAATGTTATAGACCTGGTTGACTGCCGCAGGTTCTGTTGTCGTTGCTGCCAGCAGATTTGCCTGTACGGCGTTACCGACGTAACAGAAGTCGCGGCTTGTCTCGCCGGTTCCGTTGATTTCAACCTGCTCCCTGCGAATCAGCGCCCCTACCCACTTTGGAATGACGGCGGCATAGGCTCCATCCGGGTCTTGCCGCTTACCGAAAACATTGAAGTAGCGCAAACCAATGGTCTCAACACCGTAGCAACGGCCGAAGACATCGGCGTAGAGCTCGTTGACATATTTTGTGACTGCATAGGGAGAGAGTGGTCTGCCGATCTGATCTTCAACCTTTGGCAGAACCGGATGATCGCCATAAGTAGAGCTGCTGGCAGCATAGACAAATCGTTTTACCCCAGCGTCCCTTGCACTGACCAACATATTGAGAAAGCCGGTAACGTTGCTGGCGTTGGTGGCAATGGGGTCGTCGATAGAACGCGGCACAGAACCGAGGGCTGCCTGATGGAGAACAAAATCTACACGGGCGCACACCTTGCGGCAGCTGTCAAGATCGCGAATATCCCCTTCAATGAAGCTGAAGTTCTCCCAACGGGAATTGCCGACAACTGCTCCGACTTCATCGAGGTTACTCTTCTTTCCGGTGGAGAAGTTATCCAGTCCGACAACGGTCTGATCAAGCCTCAACAGCTGCTCAACAAGATTTGAGCCGATGAATCCGGCTGCGCCGGTGACCAGCCAGCGCCGATTCTCCCTTGGCATTCTCTTCAGCAGCAGCTCGTAGGCGGAATTTCCCATCAGAGCCTCCAGAAGCGAAGTCCGGCCTTTTGCACCTCATCAGGCAGGTAGATGCACTTAACATCAATCAAAGACGAGTGCTCGTCGAAAAGCGGCAGCATATCCTCAAACTTCATCTCTCGGTACTCTCTGTGGGCAACGGCAATTATCACCGCTGCTGCCGGTTTCAATAATGCAAAGGGGACAAGCTTTATACCGTATTCATGATCTGCCTGGAAAGGGTCGGCAAGCGGGTCGCAAATCTGAAGATTAATGCCGTAACTCTGCAGTTCATGGATGATGTCAATTACTTTCGAGTTGCGCAGATCAGGACAGTTCTCCTTGAAAGTGAGGCCGAGAACAGTTACAGTCGCCCCGGCCACCAGATGTCCGGCAAGTATCATCTCCTTCACAGTACGTTGAGCTATGAAAGCCCCCATGCCGTCGTTGATCCGCCGCCCGGCAAGAATCACCTGTGGTATGTAACCGATCTTTTCCGCCTTGTGGGTCAGGTAGTAGGGGTCAACGCCGATACAGTGTCCACCTACAAGCCCCGGCCTGAACTTCAGAAAATTCCACTTTGTACCGGCCGCCTCAAGGACATCGCTGGTATCGATTCCCATCCGGTCAAAGATCAGGGCAAGCTCGTTCATCAGGGCAATGTTCAGATCACGCTGGGTATTTTCGATAATCTTGGCCGCTTCGGCAACCTTGATTGACGGTGCTCTGTGGACACCGGCAGTCACAACCGATTCGTACACCCTGGCAACAATATCCAGTGTGGCGTCATCCTGCCCCGATACCACCTTGGTGATTCTGGTAAAGGAGTGCTCCCGATCACCGGGATTAATCCGCTCCGGCGAGTAGCCAACGGTGAAATCCCTGCCACAGACAAGCCCCGATGACTTCTCAAGCACCGGCACACAAATCTCTTCAGTGAGCCCCGGATAAACCGTTGATTCATAGACGACTACATCCCCCGGTTTCAACGCCTGCCCGACACTGTTCGACGCCCCGAGAAGCGCTGTCAGATCAGGCTGGTTGGCGGCATCTATTGGCGTTGGCACGGCAACAATATAAAAATCGGCCTGACGCAGTGTCTCGATAGAATCAGTAAAGATGATGTCGCTCTTCTGCAACTCTTCCGTTGTCACCTCGCCAGTATGGTCAACGCCGTTGGATAGTTCGGCAATCCTTGACTGATTGATGTCAAATCCGTAGGTACGCTGCTTCATACCAAATGCAACTGCTACCGGCAGGCCGACATAGCCGAGGCCGATAACCGAGATTGTGCGGCTGTGATCCATTAAGGCTCCTTTTGGCGCTGCATTTTTAATTATAACGACTCTCTTTGTTTATTATATTCAGAAGCAATTACGTTAAGTATATATGCATAATATTTTTTCTCGTCACCGAGACTCAGCGCATACTTTTGCCCCTCTTCAGCAATACTCTTTCGATAAACATCATCAGAGTAAATTTTCTTAATTGCACTCCTTAGCGACACCGGATCCTCCGGAGGGACAATGACCGCCTGTTTATCAGACAGAATAAGGTCTGAAGATGGTCCGGAGGTAATGACTACACACTTCCCCAAGGCCATTGACAGCAAATATACGCCGATACCTGTAGCTGCAAAATCAAGTTTATAGGTTGGAAGCACGACAAATTTTGAATTTGCCACGAAGTTGGCAAACGATTCGAAGCTACCATCATCATTAATAACTTCAACATTCGCAGGTAAATTATTGCGGTCGATGAATGTTCTATGAACCTCATTGCCGTATTTAGCAGGGGTCAGAATTTTCAGACTGTATGGCAATTCGCGGCATGCTTGAATCAAAGAGTCATAATCCCTGCGTGAATAACCTCCAGAAAATATATAGCTACCTTCGGAGGTAGGACATTTAACGACATAATCGTAACCATTAATTTTGAACGGAATATATGTAATTTTTGATTGACTGATGCCATATGCATTACAAAAAGCATCGTTATTCCTGGAGTGCAACAAAATCCGATCCACCCCTTTAAGACCAAAACTTTTAATTTTTATTAGTAACTTCGCCATAGCACCTTTACAGAGTTCAGGTGGAGAAAGCCACGAATCCAGCATCCAGACTTGACATTTGAATCCGGGGAGCACCAGTTTTATTGCGCCGAGAATAAATACAGTTGCAGTATCATTTATTATGACAAAATCGTATTCCTTTAATATTCTGAAGAAGCGCAAAACGTTATACATATTTAATCTCAAATTATCTTCAGATATCACATAAACTTCTACTCCAGTACAATTTATATTGGACAATCTATTCAAGTTAGTGAGTACACGAATATTCACCTAAGAATCTCCAATGGCTGCGTTTTATTTAGATATACTAACAGCTGTTTTTGCAATTACCGAACTACTCCCTCATAAAGATCAACATACTCAACAACCTTATCCCTCAGATTGAAAAGGCGGTGACACTTGTGCAGGGCATTTTCTGCAAGCTGACGGGAATAGTCAGGCTCTGCCAGCAGCTTTGCAATGCCGTCTGCAAGTGCCCGGCTATCCCCTGGTGCAACCAGAAGACCGCTTTCTCCATCTGACACAAGTTCGGGGATGCCGCCGATCCTAGAGGCGATAACAACCCTCCCGCCTGCCATTGCTTCAGCAACAATGTAGCCAAACGCTTCTGGCCAGATTGAAGGGACAGCCACCAGATCAGCAGCAGCTACAAATTCATCCACATTGCTGCGCAGCCCCAAAAAAGTGACATGCGCACCTAACCCGTAATGGGCAACAAGACTCTCCAGCTCCCGCTGGTAGCCCCCCTCACC
This sequence comes from Geobacteraceae bacterium, assembly GCA_013377075.1. Lineage (GTDB taxonomy): Bacteria > Desulfobacterota > Desulfuromonadia > Geobacterales > DSM-12255 > VEOV01. Next base: position 45,811 of record JACABD010000003.1, read on the forward strand.
TGCCACCATGAGCAGCGCGTCACCCATTCCGTACTCAGTCACAACAGTAGCCACTGCTTCGATCAAAAACTGAAGCCCCTTTTCCGGGATCAGATTGGCAACCGTCAAAACAATTTTCTTTTCAGGTGCTATTCCAAGCCGTTTCCTGGCGTCATCCCTGTCTTGAGGAACAAATCTTGCCAGATTTACAGCATTGTAAATCGTCAGAGACTGTGGAGCAAAGACATGGTGACTTATCTCCATCCGCGTTCTTACAAACTCCGAAATGGCCACATATTTCGTTATTCTCCCCGTAAGAAAGCCATGGATCAGACGTGAGACGACCTGTTTCAGCACTCCACGCCGGGGCACTCCGACGGATGTCTGCTCGTTAAAGACAATTTTCGCTCCGGAGAGATAGACACCGGTAAGCAGTGGATTAGTGAGGCTGTAGAAGATGATCTGCACCAGATCAATGCGGTTTTCAGCAATAAAGCGGCGAAGCTGCAATGCCCCCTTCAGCTTATCCGTCATCCCCCTGCCAACGACGCTGCACAGTGAAATGAGGTCATCGGCAACCCTGCCGCCAGCCCCTTCGAGCATTGCCCTGACCTGTGGAACAGGTTCTGCGGTAAAGGAGAAGTAACCCACATGACCGCGCCGGCACAACTCTCCGGCAAGGAAGATGGCAAACTCCTCCATTGAGCCAAGCTTGGCCGGGTTAAGTTCGGAAAGAATGAGCACTCTCATGGGTGATTCAGCGCAGGCCACAATCCCCCCTCCAGCAACGCTTTCGCTCTTTCCAGATCTTTTCTGGTTTTGTTACCGCTACATTGCCTATGGACTCCATCCGGAAGCACATCCTGACATCTCCGCTGCTCTCGATGACAAAATTGCCAAAAGCACTGGGGCAGAATCCCTTTCGCACCCTGTTGTCGTGTGCCTGGACTGTCTCCATCAATGACTCCGGCTTTTTGAAGTAGTTAAGAAAAAAATCAAACTCTTCGGTCTGGTTCTCAATAATGCCCGTACCACCGTCCTTCATCAGTTTCAAGGTCTGTAGCTCCTGTCGAAGGAGAGGAAGATCATCCACCCAGAGGTGACTCTGACGGTACCAGTGTTGGTCAAAAGCTTCGCCATAGTTCTGCTCAATGGGCTGGTAGCGGACTTGTACCCCAAGTTCCCTTGCAAATTCGGCAATATTTGACAGTTGCGGGAGGTTATTGGCGCTTATAACGGTTTTCAAAAGGATTTTTAATGATTTCTGCTGAGCCTGACGTTCCAGGACAAGAGCCCTGATTGCAGCCGTTGTGGCTGCATGGTATCCCGGTGCACCACGAAAGCGGTCATGAACTTCAGCCGTGATCCCGTCATAGGAGACAGTTATCTGCTCCAGCCCCATGGCAACCAGTCTGGCCGCCAATTGACTGTCAATGATGATGCCGTTACTAAGCAGCTCTACGTCAATTCCAAGCCGTACCGCATGGCTGAGGATTTCCGGCAGATCCTTGCGCAAAAGGGCTTCACCCCCGGTGAACACCATCCTGAACCTGCCGAGCCAGCTGCGCAGTTCACCAAGGATCCTGAACCACTCAACGGTTGATAGCTCCACCTCCCCGTAAGTCGTCTGCCAGATGTCGCAGTGGACACAGCGGGAGTTGCACTCCATGGTCATCTTGGCGCAGATGAACGAAGGTTTGGCAATATTCAGACCGGTTCTCACGGCAGTCTCAGTGAAAAGTCGCTTGCGTAAAGAACCTGTTTTTCTTATAAGCCGCTCAATGTTCACGGAGCCCCCTTACGTTTAGTAAAGCCCCTCATACTGGCGCGCCATGGAACACTTACCAAACTTTTCTTCAACTTTTATCCGGTTCTTTTCACCCATCGTCAGACGGAGCGCCTTATCTGAAACAAGCCGGTTAATGGCAGTTGCCAAAGCCTGCGGGTCGTCAGAGGGGACAAGGAAGCCATTTTCATCTTCCGTAATCAAAGCAGGGTTCCCACCAACATTAGTGGCCACAACAGGCTTTGCCGCTGCCATTGCCTCCAGAATTGAGACTGAAGTCCCTTCGCTTAAGGAGCAGAGAACAAAAATATCGAGCGCAACAAGGCGCTGCGGTATATCGCGCACTGCTCCGGAGAATATCACCCTGTCGCTTATACCGAGACTCTGCGTAAGCGTTTCAAGCTGTAGTCGCCGTGAGCCGTCGCCGATGATCTCCAACAGGATGTCAGCACCGGCATCAACAAGCTGTCTAACGGCATGCAGCAGGGTCTCATGGGATTTCACCGGTTCAAGACGGGCAACAATGCCGAGTCGTATGGGCGCAGACTCCCCCCTTTGCAAAGGTGTGGCAGGGGGGACTTGCTTTTCAGGCTTAATTAAAAATCTCTCCGTATCAATACCGTTAATAATGACCGACACCTTGTCCATAGGGACATGTCCGGCATTACCAAGCTGTGTGGCAAGATCACCTGAAACCGTAACAATATAGTCTGTGAGCCATGCAGCTATCTGCTCAAGCAGCTTCAGCACTCCGGCTTTGGCATAGGTTGCACCGTGCAGCGTGTAGACAACGCTTTTCACCCCGGCATAGCGTGCTGCCACTGCCCCCTTGAACCAGCAGCCGCTGTGAACATGGACTACATCTGCCTTTGCACAGCGGATCGCCGTCACCAGCCCACCTGGGTAAATAAAGGAGAATAGCGGCATCATCGACGGCAAAAGGATGACTTCAATACCGGCTCTGCGCAGCTCTTCCCCCAAAGGGCCAAGACTCTGCAGACAGAGAACCTTCGGCACAAATCTGCTCCGGTCAATGGCCTTGACCAGATCAACAACCACCTGCTCCATGCCGCCGATCTCAAGGGAGAGGATCAGATGGAGGACAACCCTCCTGTTTCCTGCCAGACTGTCAGTCATGGTTATCCAGTAGTCTGTTGAACATGTCGATAACCCTCTGCACCCTGTGGTGAGGATCAAATTCAGACTCGACCCTTAGCTTGCCGGCATTCCCCATGCTTTTGCGTTTCTTCCCATCCATGATCAGCTCCATCATTGCCTTTGCCAGGGGCTCAGGCGATTTCGACGGCACTAGAAGTCCGGTCTCACCGTCAAGGACCACCTCCGGGATTCCTCCAGCAGTGGTGGCAATCACCGGTTTGGCAAACATCATCGCCTCAAGGGCAGCATTGGGCATCCCTTCGCTCAATGAAGGGAGCACCAGTATATCCAGAGCGTTATGAAACGGTGACACATCCTTCTGGTAGCCGGTCAGCAGGATACGCCCCTCCAAACCGTACTGGCTGATGGCTCTGGTGATTGCCTCCCGCTCCTGACCCTCGCCGACAATGAGCGCCTTCACCTTCGGAGCAGCTGCGGCAATGCTCCTGAACGCCTCAATGAAATAGCAGTGCCCCTTTTCCGGACTGAGGCGTCCCACCAGACCCAGCAGGATTTCATCGTCCTTTACGCCATACTCTTTTCGCACATCTGGAAAATTCCGTGTGGTGTCAACAAAGTCTGCGGCATTGGCAATCACTTCGGTCTTTCTGCGCAGCCTTTTGCCAAGGTGCAGACGGGAGGCCAGACTCATCGAGACGGGGATAATTCTGTCGGCACATCTGACCATCGTTTTGTCTATCAGGTTATAGGCTTCAACTTTGAGGTTCTCGCTTGTCCAGCCGTGTGAATAGGCTCCCCACGGAAGTCCGGTCAGTTTTTTCAGGACATAGCAGACAATATGTGCCTTGTATCCATGGGAGATGAGGATATTTATCCCCTGTTCACGCACCAGTTTTCTGGCAGCGGCTATGACCAGCGGGTCAAAGGCACATTCTTGATTGAGAACATGAAAAGGGACATTCTGGGCAATAACCGCGTCGCGGAACTGCCAGGGACGTTCCGGGCCACGCCAGAATGCGGCAACATGGGGCTCACACAGCTCAAGGCCGCCGGATTTGAAGAACTGCAGCATCACCTTTCCAGGGCCGCCAATGTCGTAGGTGTCGATCATCATGAGCGGGCGTAGCTTCATCTGTTCTCCAGTGCTTCTTCAATAACGGCGCTAAACCGTTCGGCAACGGCTCGCCATGAATTTTCAGCAGCAATCTGCCCCAGTCTGACTCTCTTTTCCGATGTACATTCAAGGGCCTCTTCAATGCACCTGATAAACGACTCCGCATCAACGGCAATGTAGGCATCACCGTCAAACTTGCAGACCTCGGGCAACGGAGTGGAGACAACCGGCAACCCGCAGGCAAAGTATTCAAGAAGCTTGAGGGGGTTTACGCTAATGGTCAGATCGTTGATGAGAAAGGGAATAATGCCGACATCAAACTGATGGGCATACTGAGGCAGCTCTGTGTAATTCACCTTACCGACAAAGTGGATGTTGCCTAGCTGCCTTAGCCGGGTCACATCTGCATCCACAGGGCCTATAAAAACAAAATTCCAATCCTTTTTGCGGGATGCCATGGTCTCAATCAGTTCAAAATCGAGCCATGGGCTGATTGCCCCGAAAAAGCCGATAAGAGGTTTTTTAATCCATGCCAGCTCAACGGGAATCGGCCCAGTGCCACACGATGTAAAATGTTTGTCATCTACCCCGTGGGGGATTAATACCGGCCTGGCAGCCCCTTGCTTCAGCTGGCAAAGTGCCTCAGCGCTTGCGATGAGCAGGTCGGCACGCTGAAGGAGCTTTTTTTCCAGGGCGTCGATGTAATCATGATTTATTCCGGGGAACTTCATATAGTCATCAACGATGTAGTAGACGATCAGGTCGGCATCAAAGGCATCCACATATTCGGCAATAAATGGGAGAGTTGTTATGACAAGCCGTTTTGCGCCACTTCGTAACCTTTGTTTGAGTTGTGATTTGACGATGGCATTGTTGATGGCCCTGATTATTGCATTATCGTTGCCAGGCAGTGCGGGGGGGGTAATCTGCTCACAGCGGCATCTTCCAGGCTTCACAGGTTTTGGAGAGAACCACGTGCCAAGCTTTTCCAGTGCCCTTCGCAGATCATAGAGGGAGAGTTTCGGGTTACGCATCCCGGTTGGAGTCACCCATAATACCCGGTTCGTCGCAAAAAAATGCTCCATGATATGCTGGCAGCTGAACGGGTGACGATCCAGCTCATCGGAAAAAACGATTATTTCAAAGTTTGAGAGCATATTCAGTGTCCAAGCCCTTTAATCCGGACTTTTACAGACTCCGGAAGTTTTGACAAGATTTTGCGAACACTGGTCTTCAGCTGCTCTTTACGCTCGTGTCGCTGCAAAAATGTCCTGTCCAGCTGGTAACTGTATGTCGGCTTGATCGTACCGCCGAATTTCTGGTGGAAGAACTGCGTCCCCCCCATGCTGTAACAGCAGAATCCGTGATTCTTCCCCCACTCGATAATACGCCACTGAAGGAGGTCATTGGCGCGCAGATGCTGAAGATCCTCCCGTGAGCTGTTGGCGGCATATTCAAGCATCCCGCCATGTTGAAAGCGAACCACTGAACCGGCGATGATCTCCCCATGATAGCGGGCAACAAAGAGACGCCGGTTATCGGTGAGGGCGAAAAGCTCCATAAACTCAACTGGGGGTGTCACATGAAACCCCTTGCGCTTCGACCACTCTGCATAAAGCTGGTAGTACCCGACAAAATCATCCGTAGTCCCTTCAGCCACCTCAACGCCACTCTTGATAGCCTTGTTTATATTGTAGCGCTGGGACAGACCACTGTAGAGCTTTGCCAGATCAGGTGCCAGATCGATCATCACCACACCGGACTCATCCCGGCGGCTATAGCCACAACAAGTGAACGAGCTCTCTTCCTCCCATGAACATATCTTTGTCAATGCTGCCCGTGGGAACTCTGCTCCAACCCCTTCAATGAGACTCTTCAGGATCTTGTCCCTGTTTGCCCCCCGTGCAATGGCGATCTGGGGGCTTGAACCCTGCCCGCTACAGACTCTGTCCCCTTCTGCCGTGCCGGTAATAACCCCGACAACTGTGTCACCGTCAAGAGCAAGGATGGCAAACGGGTTACGTCCACGGAACCTCGGCTCACAAAAAAATGCTGGTGAGCTATAGTGGGTTGGGAGATCGGCAGTGGACATAAACTGCTGCCAGGCAGAGACAACCCCTTTATCCTCTAACCCCTTTGTCAGGATTGTTTTTATTGGCGTAACTATCATCTGTGTAACATCCCCTCAATCCGCTCCCAGAGTGGAGCAAAAACCTTTTCGTAGTCCAGTGAAGAGAGATCTCTTGTGAAGCCAGTCTCAGTGGGGGCTGACAGATCTTGCACTATTTTCTCCACGCCGCGCCGAATTGCATCCGGATCCGGTGAAGTTACCAGCTCAACCCCTGGAAATTTGCCAAGAAGCCGGAAGGTTTCGCTCCCCTCTTCACACAGCGCCAGAATCGGCTTGCCGGAGAGGAGGTATTCATAGCACTTTGCCGGAATCTGCAGCGGCTGGTTAAAGGCAAAAATAATCAGGGCATCAATCTCTTTCACAATCCCAAGAGCTCTGTTGTGATCTACAGTGGCATGGGCAAAGGCGGCGCTCTCCAGGCCATGGTCCTGGATCAGCCCGGCAAGGTCTCTCCCCTGCCAATAGCCACTCTCCCCCCAGAAGTGGACCTCAATCCCGAAAAATATCCGTGGGGATTCCTCCTTGATGCGGCTGACCGCCTGAAGCAGCGGCACTGGATTGCGATGTTCATAATCCAGATCTCCCAGATGGCCGAAAATCACCCTGTTTTTTGCGGCAAAGAGTCGTGAGGAGACATTATCAAAAAGGTGCAGATCAACGGCATTGGGGATGAGCAGAGATTTCTCTCTGACACCTGTGACACCGCTCCTACTGAGCTGATCCAGGGTTGCCTGTGCAGTGGCAGTAATAAGATCTGCCCCGGATAAAACCTTACCCAGCAGATAACGGCTGATGACAGCGCGCAGGGTGCTCTTTCCTGCTTCACTGCCGCGAAGCCACGGATCCCTGAAATCAGCCACAAAAATAGTGTTTTTGTCAGCAAGTTTTAGTAGCAGCGCCGCAACAACAACACGCCTTGGCGGGGCTGATGCCATAACCACCGGAATTGCCCCGACAGCCTTAATGCGCCGGGCAGCCAGGAAAAACCGGACAACATCCATGAAGGCAAGCAGATCGGCAAACAGAGCGCGCACTCTTTTTTTGACAATTGAACCGCCACGTGCGCCACTTCTGTCCAGCAGCGTTAAAGCAACATCACCGACAGATGCTGCAAGGGAGGTGTCAACCGCCAGGTCACCACTGGTGGAGACAACAGATGCCTGCCACCCCCTTTTCAGAGCCACTGCACAGAGCTTGTCCACCCTTTTCCCGCCGATTTCAGGCCGTGGCGGGAAGTAGTAGCTGAGAAAGAGAAATTTTCGGGTAGAAATCTGCATATTAACTCTTATGAAAAGGTTGTCGTGTAGCGGAAATCACGCAGGTCATCCTCTGCCGAGCCACCATTTTCAATGCCATGGATGACATTTACCATCTGCCGCGCCGTTACGAAATGAAGTTTCATCGCTTCCTCCCCGCAGGCATCCTTTACCAGCTTAAGCAGGGTAGCCAGGCCGCCGCGCTCCAGAAACTGTGAAGACATCTCTTCAAAAGCGCCGTGGTTGTAGAGCTTGACGAAGATCAGATCCCCACACCCTTCGACACTGATTCTTTCCTTGAGCCAGCAAGCAACCCGATCCCTTGTTACCGGCGTACCGGGATAGATACCGCCATTCTCGATCCGCGGGAGAATGCCGTATTTTCTCCGCTGCCAGTTGAGCCCCAAAGGCCCCTGCACCATGAGAAGACCCTCCCTTTTTCTGCCGACCTGAGCATTTATCCCGCTATCATGGGATCTGGACTGATCAGGATGATCAGTTGCATAGTAAATGCTGTTTATCTTACTGGTCTGGGTCTCGCTGGGGGCTGATGGCAGGGTAAAGTCGGCGTAGCATCCGGTCTCCTGAAGAATTGTCAGCTCGTTATTAACCCCGCACCAGCGGCCATCGCGGCGGGAGTTGCAGAGCGCCCAGTTACCATGGATAAAGCCGTAGCTGACAGCCCCGCTCTCCTTGTCGCGGCAGAGCAGGCCATGTTTTTCATGGAGCCTTTTTTTGAAGTCAAGCAGGGTACGGCGCAAATTTTCAGATGTATCATTGTCATGGTGGAGATGGATCTCGACTTCACCAAAACCTCCGTGGCAGAGACTCGCCAGCATCTTCATTTCAGTTTCACCATACTCCTCGACCGGGTAGAAGAAGCTGTAAGGGAGGAGATTCCCGCAGGAGTCAAGTGTCCCGGCGACTATTTCAGGGTAAAAATCCAGCCACTTTTTTATCCGCTTGCAAGCTGTGGCAGAGTCAGCACGGTTGTTGTAAGGTTCGAAATGATCGCATATGGCGAAATAGAGGTGCTTTGGACTTCCCTCACCTCTACCTGAGGACTGTTTTAGATATGCAGGAAGCCATATGAGGACGTTGCGCAGTTTATCCAGCATAGGCTCTCCGGTTTTGCAGCGACAGTTTGTGAATGATGATCGTCATGGCGATGATGAAGTACGCTCCCGTCTGGTACGCCCAGGAGAGAAAAACCGAGCCGACACAGAGCCCAAAAAGGCTTGCCATAACCCCGTCTGCCAGCCACGGTCTGATAAAGTTGAAACGTTCGCTGTGCAGACTTTTGAAGGAGTTGACAAGCATTGCGATAAAAGCTGCCAGTCCGGCAACACCAAGCTCAGCACCTATCTGCAGGTAGGCATTGTGGGCTGTGTGCCAGTTCCCCCCGGCAGCCCGACCGTTGGCAGAGGTAAGCTGCCCAAGACCACAACCGAACACCGGGCTCTCCATCATAACACCCCAGGAGAGTTTCCAGAGTTCAGTGCGTGACTCAGGGGGGGTATTTTTCGGATCACTGCTCTCAACACCAAAAACAGTCATCATCCGCTCCAGCTGCTCCGGGGGAGAGTTGACAACGATTATTGCTGCAAATACCAGAAAAAACGGCAGGCACTTCAGGGCATATCTTGCACCCTTTTGGTAAAGCAGCATGGCAGTCACTGCAATAAGAGTCACAAAGCCGCCGCGAGAGCCGGTCTTTAGCACGACAACGGCAATTATCCCCATTGTCGCAATCAACAATAAACGCATCCCCCCCTTGCTGTCCTCTTGCAGATAAAAGAGCAGCGGCAGGGAGATAGTCAGAATCAGGGCCAGGTCGTTCGGATCATAGGTGCTGCTGACGTAAATACGCCCCAAAGTATCATATGGAGAAATCAGGGCTACCGTTGCCAGTGCCAAAGCACTCAGACAGTACGCGCGGATAACCATCAGCAGCTTCTCTTCAGTATTGACGCACTTTACCAGTAGATAGATGAATAAAAGCATCTTCAGAAACCCTTCGAAAACATCTATAGAGCCACCCGGCCAGTCACTGAAGGGGATGCCGATCAGAGCGAGAACCATAATTACCGTAATGTACCGGCTCTGGGGGATCTGTTTAAAATCATTGAAACTGTCAATATATTTGGACTTGTTTTGCAAATAGGCAAACAGACTGATAACCATAGCAATTTTGGCTATGGAAAAACGTTCGAGGCTGGGGATAAGCTCCTGAATCCTGCCGACATAGATAGGTACAAGCAAAAGAACCATATTAAAGAGAAAGCTGCTCTTTTCAGGAGTTTCATAGGTTACTCTTGTCATCGTAAAACCTTTACCCATGCATCCCTGTTTCTAAGCAGCATCTCTGCGTATCTCCCCTGCCCGTACAACAATCTTACCAGCTCATTGGAAAGTAGCGAGCCCTGCGCCCCATCAATTGTGAATTTTTGATAATATTCCACATTTTTTGCTTCGCTGATCAACTGATCCATGATCGCCTTGGTCACCTTGTCGTATGGGAAAAAGCCCCCTTCACCCGGGGGGATGCCAAAAATCAAACCGTTGATAACTATTTTGCGCTTGCCGTTTGCCGGTTGAGCCGTTGCCGGAAGCGCTGCATACTCCTTGAAAGTGATGAGGCGCAAAGAGTCGCTAAAACCCAGATAGAAGGAGAGCGCCTGAAGAGTCCGCTCGTCAGAGACTACTGACTCTGGTCTGTCCGATTTGATAAAGCCAGCCACAGCCTCGGCACTGCGCCCGATCTTTGCGGTAAAGCCACTATTTCTGTTCAGATAGACCAAAACGGTCGAGATGGTTACTACAGCGGCAACCAGAGTGGCTAAGGCTGCTTTTGTCTTGATACCCCCACCTGCTGCTGACATAACCCGAATCAGCTCAGCAGTCAGAATAATCATGGGGATGCAGGCAGGATAGATGAGGCGCAGGGCTGGAGGAAGAACGATGTAGTGGTGAATACTCACGGACATGAAGTTATAGAAGGCCAGGAAAGAGAAGGCCCAGACAAACAGAAATACGTTTTTTCGGAATAAAAGCAGTGAACCGGCCACACCAAGCAGAAGCAGGTAGCCGTAGAGGCCAAGACCATTTTGCGGATAGATAAAAAAGGAGAGGTAAGACTTGAGCAACCGGTAAGCCAGCTCGGCGTTTGCCCCCACCAGCATGGGGTCGGAGGTGTAGGTGCCGCCAAGGTGGGTAAAACGGTAGAAGAAATGACCATACACCCCCTTGTGATAAAGGAGTTCACCGCAGACAACAGTGATGAATCCGACCGGGAAAAGCAGGTCGCTCAAGGAGAGTCTGCGGCGCAAAAGTTTGTAAATAAAGAGCACCACCAGCATTACGGCGCTGGCTTCGGTTGTCAGGTAGCCAAGGCCGACCAGAGTTCCGGTTGCATACTTTTGCAGGTTACAATAGCGCGCCCCACCCCTTTCGGATTTGAGGAAAAGGAGCGCCGCGCCGCTTGTAAATGCGCAGAGCATCGGCTCAGGCACAAAAAAGCTGCCAAGAAAGAGAGTCAGCGGGAAAAAGGCGAAGAGCAGAGCCGAGAGCCGGGCAGTGGCAGCACCATAGAGCTTCCTGGCAATAAAATAGATGAAAATCGTTGTCAGCGTGGAGCAGAGCACCGGGATTAGGGCAAGGGAAAACTGACTGATGCCAAAGAGCTTGAACGACAATGCCAGAGGGATGTAAGTGCCGATACGGCCAATCTGGTGTGATGTGCCGGGGAGGGCAAAGCCGTTTTTTAGAATTGCGGAAGCCTTCAGAGCATAGCCAAGATCATCGGTTGCCTGCATGCCGGGGTAAAGCATGGTGACAAGGATAATGGTCAGCAGTGCCAGAGCGGAGCAGTCCCGGATGGTTTCCTTATTCACTCATCCTCCCGGTGTAACCCCAGATTCCACATGATCATGCCGAGAGCCAGCCAGTAACGGGTTCTGTAGTACACCGCTGCGTCACCTCTGCCGCGCATGTGCCAGCAGACAGCCCGTAGCAGGCAGCCAAGCGTATGTTTGTAAAGGTAACGGGGGACTCCGAAGATTCGTGTGCAATTGTCAATATGGTCGCGGGCCAGACCCAGGCCGCTGCCGATATACATTTTTTTCAGGTGGGACAGATTGTAGCGGAGAAGATCCGGGTAGTGATTCACCACCGTATTTGCCAGATAATAAATGGCAGTCCCCCCTGTCCTTAGCCTGTCCATCAGGTCAGTATCTTCCCCCCGGCTCGGATACTTTACCCCCTCCTTTACCCCAAGGTTCGTATCAAAGCAGCCGACCTCCCCAATCAGCCCTTTCTCGATCAGTATGCCCGAGCCGAGCGGGTGAGGATCAGCACTGGTCAGAATCCGGTCACTTTCCCCCAGGTCGTATATACCGAGAATCCCGGTCAATGCGAAGGGTCCGTCAATGGCAAACCAGTCCGGCTTTTGCGGAAAGTGGGAGATTACCTTCACCCCGAAGCAGCGGGCATCAACGTAACTCTGAAGGGCTCTCTCTATGCTACAGAGAAAGTCACCATCCGGTGCAGCGTCATCATCCATGAAAAAGAGAAAACGACCGGCGGCCTCCATGATCCCCCTGTTCCGAGAATGGGAAAGCCCCTGAAGAGGTTCATCGGCACTGCGCAAATGCCTGCTGGACTCCACAAGTTCAGATAGATAGCCATCCGTTCCATCCGTTGAATTGTTGTTGATTATCAGCAGCTCCCAGGTTATTCTCCCCGGCTGTTTGCAGGCGTCAAACCCTGCAACAAGCCGTTTCAGGGACTCAAGCCGGTTATAGGTGCAGACAATTACGGTAAGATCCATGTCTTTAGATACCCTTTGACAGCGGCAACAGACGGGCTCCAGCTGAAGGAGTCCATAAACGCCTGCCTGGCGTCGGTGCTGCGGTGATTTATCGAGTAGTGATAGCCGAGATGAAAACACTCACTGGCCAGGCGACGTTTGCAGAGCAGCCTCTCTTCAGAAGTGAAGAGCTTCCCTCCTCGCAGATAGTTCCTCTTGTGGGCAGCAATAAATCCTTTGGATGTCTTTTCGTCGTCCCGTGTAATGCTCTCTCCGTGCTGCCGGTAAAAGCTGAGGACTTCATCGACAAAAACATTCTTCCCACCCTTCACCAGCCGAAACCAGAGATCAATATCCTCGCCGATAAGGAGCTCTTCAGGAAACCATACAGCCTCCATATCAAGCCTGCTCTTGCGAATTAACACCGAGGATGTATGCAGCGACGTCAGATACACTGACATGTAGTTATAGAACCCTGTCGTGCATCGGTAGTCCCCGGATGACAGGAGCTGCAAGGTGCTGGATGCGCTTATATGGAATCCGGCTGCCTGAAGGTACGTTTCTTCATTGGGCTTGCCATCTTCATTGATGCAACGAAAATCGTGGAAGACCAGATCAACCTCAGGACTCTCCGCCATGACATTCAACAGCGTGGCAATCTTCTCCGGATGATAAAGGTCATCGCCGTCCAGAAAGGCGATAAACTCACCTCCTGCCGCACTGATCCCGGCATTGCGGGGGATAGCAGGTCTTCCTGAATTCGGCTGATTTATCACCTTGATGCGACTGTCAGCTGTGGCAAGAGCATCAAGGATCAGCACTGTTGAATCGGTTGAGCCATCATTTACAGCAATGATTTCGAAGTTATTTTCTGTCTGGGCAAGAACAGATTTCACCGCAGCTTCAATATATTTTTCGCAGTTGTAGACGGCCATAATAACCGACACGAGCGGCTTTGTACTTTTGTCAGTGGTGGTGTTCACGGATCACCTACCCTTGTCCATGACAACGGCAGCAGGTCTTCGGTATTGGCATCCAGCTTGTCAAACCACTTTGCCGGTGCAAAAACAGTTTTATCCGGATTTGTGCCGAGCCAGGCTCCCCACCAGCTGAAGGAGCTGTTGGCAATGATATGGTGCTTGCAACGGCTCATCAGCAAGAGCTCTTCCTGGGGGGTTGCACCAGTGTCAACAAGTGTCATCTGACTTGGCAGACGGAAACTCTCGTGCACCCAGGCCATGTCGTCGCTAAAAACATAAAAGCTTGGATTCCCAAGCTTTTTCACCATCAAGGCTGCACATTTGAGGTAATAGTCCATGGAGCAGAGACCGTGGGCATCACTGGCAACTTTGCTATGGACATAATCGCCGCGCCTGATATGAATCGACACGGCATTTTCCCCGGTTATCCGCTCTGCCAGCCTTGATGCCGGTGACGATTGGGGGGCTTTCAATGTGAACTCACGACGAAGTGTATCGCCAATATCGCAAAAATACTTTTCCGACTGCCAGTAACCATCAAGGTAGGTGTTGTCCGGAGCAGACAAAATCGATGGGTCGAAATGGAAATGCCTCTCCTGAAGATAATGGGGGAGATTCCTTGCGAAGCCGCACATCTTACGGAAGTTGTGCAGATAACCGGCAAGGGGGTTATAGATGTGACGGGAGAGGCGAGCTATTTCGGGGCGAGTTGCAATTGTAGCAGAGACATTATACTTCCCAAGCTCATAGACTCTAGGTGTGTAGTTTGTCTGGGGGCCCTCCAGAAAAGTAATGTCGAGCTTCAGCTCAGTTTTGTGAAAATCGGCCAGGCGTCTGGCCGCAGCATATTGAAACATCTGGTTGCCGAGACCACCTGTTAGCTTAACGACAATCATGATTGTTCCCAGAATCGGATTTTACAGGAGTTTACCCAGGAAGAAACTCTTTGCCGAATGCTCGTTACGGTTGAAACTTCAATCAGGACATAGCTGTGCAGTTTCGAATGATGAAACATCGGCTTTTGCCCCGCCCCGAAAAAAACCGTTGCCGGTTTTTTCAAGGCCGCGGCCAGTGTGGCTGCACCGGATGAGAGACAGTAAAACCGGTTACAGGAGAGAATCAGATCACAGAAGTCTTCAAGAGTCGGTGTATCCAGCTCCTGATTAACTGGAATATCAATGGCAATATTTCTCTGCCGCATTTTGTAGTCTATTTTCACCTTGTTTTTCCTGACATATCTGGAGAGATCATATGAATGGATATTGCCGACGTAGGAGACGTAATTCGGGTCGTAAATATTACGATCTGTCAGTTGGGGCACAGCTTTGGGAGTGTAATAAATTTCCGGATCATGCCACCTCTGGCCATCATCCAGCCCAAGATCCAGCATGATTCTGTCAAGCAGGTTTTCATCATTCCCCACTTCGGCAAACTCCGGATAAAGACCATCTGCATCAACAAAGCCATCAAAGTAGGGATTTGTCTCCCAGACAAGGGTTCGGTAGTCGGGATGCCTGAACTCGGATTTTGTTGAGAGCATCACCCTTTCATACGTGCCCGACTCTTTGGCAATTCTCGGAATATGGCTGTAAAAGAGGTGATCCCCAAGTCCGCCATACTTTATTTGCAGGATAAGGTCAGCCATTTGATGATGCCCCGATCATGCTGATTACCTTACTGAAATAGTTGATGAAATCATATTTCAGCGAGAACATTTTTAATGCCCTTTCACGGTATTGGGCAAGGTCACTGTCAATACTGTTTATTGCCACGATCAAAGAATCAACATCATGGATGCACCTGCCGCAACCATACTCTGTCACAACTGCCACGGTTGCCGGAAAATCATTGACGATAATGGGGAGACCGCACTTCATATACTGGGCAATTTTCCCGGACGAGAAGATTGTCAGAGCGTTATTGTCATCATCGGGGCTGTCATAGAGGGCAATACCAATATCTGCGGAAGCGGTCAGTATCGTCAGCTCATCAATGCTGACAGGATCTACGGATAGATAAACCCGCCCGGGATGGGAGCTCTCCATGATTTTACCCACATAGGCAGCGTCAGAGCAAAAGCCGTGGAAAACAAGCACCCAGTCTTCCGGCCACTTCTCCGATATGGTCTGCATGGCAATTTCAAGACTGAAGTTACCGTAAAAAATCCCGCCCAGGGCAAGGACGATCTTTTTGCTTTCATCAATGCCAAGCCTTGTATGTAGAAATTTTGTCTTTTGGGTGACTGCGGGACCTGGCTCGGAAACCGGGAGCAGGATAACCGGTTGACTGCTGAGACCGTTTGCCTTTATCAGGCATGCTGCTCTTGCCTCATCCTGAATCAGCGTAAAAGCAGCCCCCCTGTTGGCATCTGCTTCGAGAGATTTGCGCAGCTTGTCCAGACGGGAAGAGCTATCGGTCAAGAGGAACAGCTCCAGGCTGTGGTAGCAGTAGTTAACCCTCTTCAGCCGTCCCAGAACAGATGCGACAAACAGCCCCTCCGGTTCTGCACCTATGAAAAATGAAAAATCACGTCCCTTAACGACTTTCCATGCGCCAAGCAAAAACAGCAGCCTCTCATAGAACCATTTGAGATGAAACCTTGTAACAAGCCAATTCCATGGCTTTTGCAGTTCCAGGGTATTTGCCAGCCTTGTCAAAAATGAGGTTGGAGATTCTTTCGTACCATTCGTTGAAGATGAATCTTGGGCACTGCCGGCTCTGTGCACCGGAGGGAGTGAAGTGCAGTAAATGACGCGAATTGAAGGGCGAGTAATTTCGATGTCGTTAAATATGTAGCGGTCAACGATGATGTCAACGGAGTAACCTTCATCGGCAAGGGCGGTGGCACTGTTGATTATACTCGGCGAAAAGGCCACCGGATACCAGTAGGCAAATATGGCTATGGCTTTCCTCTTTCCATTTGACAAGAAACTACCCCTTAACCATTACTTTTCTAACTTCAAAAACCACCCTTTCCATCTGTTCTACGGTCAGTGCAAGCCCACTGGGGATATAAAACCCACGTCTGGCAATCGTTTCAGCCACAGGATAAGACTCTCCGCTGAAAAGCCCCATCTTCCGTAAAACCGGTTGTTCGTGCATGGGCCAGAAAAAAGGTCGTGTCCCGACCCCGGCTGACCCAAGGCGCTTCATTGCCTCCTCGGCATCAAAAGGAACTTCATCCTTAAGAACCATGCCAAAAACCCAGTAGATATTTTCGGCGTAGTCCATCTTTACTGGCATCAACTGTAGTCCCGAAGCGCCCATCAGCTTCTCAGTATATCGTTGTCCCATTTCACGTTTAATTTTCACGAACTCATCAAGTCGCTCCAACTGAGCAAGCCCCAGCGCTGCCTGCAGATTTGTCATGCGCAGATTCCACCCCAGCCGCTCGTGAACAAAGCGTTTTTGCGGCTGGAAGCAGAGATTACGCAGTGAGCGGCAGGTTTCGGCAAGTTCAGGATCGTCGGTAACAATCATCCCCCCCTCGCCGGTAGTGATATGCTTATTAGGATAGAAGCTGAATGTGCTGATGTCACCGAAACTGCCACATGGCTTACCTCTATACGTCTGCCCATGCATCTCGGCAGCATCCTCAATAATCTTCAGACCGTACTTCTTTGCCAAAGCCAGCACCGGATCCATATCCACCGGCAGGCCATAGATATGAACCACCATTATTGCTTTTGTCCGGGGGGTGATCTTCTCCTCAATCCGGCTCACATCCATATTCCAGGTAAGGGGATCGCTATCAACCAGTACCGGGGTAGCTCCGGCGCGGATGATCTGCCCGATGCACGAAATAATGGTGAAGGTTGGCATGATAACTTCGTCGCCAGCCCCTATGCCGATTGCCTCTACAGCCGCATCAAGTGCCGCAGTACCGTTGCAGACCGCAACGGCATGCTTACGCCCGACCCTGGCGGCAAATGCCTCTTCGAACTGCTTGATAAATGGCCCCTCAGAGGAGATCCATCCGGTATCAATGCACTCATTGAGGTACTTCTTCTCATTGCCATTTAGTAGTGGATCATTTACCGGAACAAATGAGCTCATCATATCCTCCGTAGCACGAAGCAGACCCCCCAGGTCTGCTCACCCGGCTCTGCTCCACTAAGGAACTCTTCGGCGCGGAGCCGTTCAAAACCGGCTGCTTCTGCCAATAAATCCAGCTCAGGGATGGAGAAGTGGCGCATCGGGTGGGATTCGCTCAACGTTGAAAACTGACCATTGCTTTTTTGCAGCGCGTGAATGGTGTAATTGACATCTATACGATTCTCATTGGGCCAGGAAACTGGCTCGGCAATCCGGGTAACCTCAAGGTCGTCATCTAACAAGCGCTTGACACGCACTTCCGGCTTCTGGGCATACACCGCCGGTGAATACCAGACATCAAAAAGAAAGAGTCCTCCAGGCAGAAGGTGCTCCGCAGCCCTGGAAAAAACGCCCTGCACATCGCTGTTACCGGTCTGGTAGCTGATGACATGGAACAGGGAGATGACGGCATTAAATGTCCTCCCCAGACTGACAGCACGAATATCCCCCTGCTGGCAGACAAAACCATCAGCTGGAGCTGCCTTGGCGACCATTTCGGCGCTCCGCTCAATGCCGATAACCTTATAACCACGCTCTGCCAGCAGTCGACCATGCTTGCCGGTTCCGGAACCGAACTCAAGCAGATCAGAGCCGGCAATGCCGTAGCGCTTCAGCAGAGCATCGATATACCCGGCTTCTGCAGCATAATCCTTATCCTGATACAAAAGATCATAATAGCGACCATAGACATCAAAAAGTTTTTCACTCATCCCTCTCCCCTCATCTCAAGGCGATTCTTATCAACTCCCTCAAATCGAGTCTTGTCCTTGTCCCCGGCATATGGCCCCTGCTTCACCTCGATCATCTCTATCTCTTCCAGCGCCTCGAAACCATGACCACCGGAGGCAAGAAGAATTGTATCACCGGCAGCAATGACTGTGCTCTCCAGATAGTTGCGCTCTTCATCGTAGAAATCTACCCGCAAACGCCCTTTTTTCAGAAATAGCACCTCCAGAGTCAGGAACACATCTCGATGCACCGGATTATGAACGTGGGGGTCGATAACCTTGCCAACCGGATGGTTCATGTAGGCAACCTGCTGGGAGAATTCATTCGGGGTGAAAAAGTGAACGCCCGGTTTGCTGAATTCATTGCGGATAATTATTGCCAAGAGGGCTTCGTTATGGGATATGCGGTCTATCATAATTATTTACCACCAGTCCGATTGGGATATGAGTCTTCTGAACCTGCTATTTAAAAGTAGTTTAAAGGTATATGGAAATTGACAGCCGTAATATGCAACATTGAATAGTGCCAGATACTGGTCATCTCTGTTCTCAGATCTACAAGCTGAAATATAGTCTCTTACAGAGCGTTTTATACTGCCTGCCGCATGATACAGATTTTTCAACAATGGGAGCATCCCAAGTTTCTTCACTGCAAAAATATCGTATGGTACGCTTCTGCCGTTATTAATATAGCGCCGCTTTATATCCTTGAAAGTAGCGTTCTTTCTGACTATCTGAAAATGCTCCATCAAGGCGGCTGGCGCCCATCCGATGAGATAACCATGGGTATGAAGTTTTCGGCAAAGCCCGGTTTCTCCGTCCCCAATCAGCCAAGCACCAATCTGATCGGGGTTAAATCCGCCAACTTCCTTCAAAACAGTTTTTTTAATACTGAAGTTTCCGCCATTGATAAATAACCCTTTTTCAACCCTCACCTGATCGCCATAATCCAGACGCCCCAATAAATGCTCATAGGGGAGAACCCATCCGGGTGGAGGCTCATCCCAGCGGATAAGGATCTTGCCGGCAACAGCAGCAATGTCATTATTCAGCTGAAAAACATCATTTATTTCGCTAAGCCAGCTTTCTGTAAGGATTGCATCATCATCGGTAAAAACCAGGATCTCGAAGGATGCGCTCTTTGCTCCGGCATGTCTGGCATAAACAAGCCCCTTGCGCGGTTCAAAAATATAGCGGACAGAAATATCAGGGTGTTCATCCCTAAACCTGCAAACAGCCCCTTCTGTCCGGTCACTGGAATTATTATCAACAACCAGAATCTCGAATCTGGACTTGTCATAATCCTGCCTTGCAAGTGAATCCAGAGCCACCATCAGCTGCT
Organism: Geobacteraceae bacterium; assembly: GCA_013377075.1. Lineage (GTDB taxonomy): Bacteria > Desulfobacterota > Desulfuromonadia > Geobacterales > DSM-12255 > VEOV01. The sequence continues at coordinate 65,148 of JACABD010000003.1, forward strand.
CTGCACGATTAAAGGTCGGGATTATTACGCTTATGTCGTATTTGAATTGTACCATATTAATTTATCATTAATAATTTGCCGCCACAAAATTTTGGGCTCAATTGGAAATTCCGATGACTTTTAAAATATTGTCTGCGGCTGACTTGGCTGCGGTTCCATTGTTGTAACGAATTTTTTCAACAAAAAGCTCCCGTTCATGCATCTTGTAACCAGGTGTATTAATGGCAAATCTTACGGTAGAAGCCAGATCGGTTATCTTTTCAACCAGAAAACCGACATGACGTCCGGCATTGGATTTTGGGTCGTTTTTTATGTATTCAGCCGTAGTAGGCCCATAGTTTTTGTACAGTCCTGGCAGAGTTGTTTCAAAGAAATCCGGGCAGTCAATATAAATGACCGGTTTTTTCATCAGCAAAAACTCCAGTGCAGCACCGCTTATGTCGGTAATCATTATGTCACTGGCCGCCAGCAGTGGGTCAATATCATCACTAATTATGTTTCTGATATTTTTGCGGGATAAATATCTATCAACCACCATCTGCCAGTTAGTGCCACCGGTGTAAAAATCATATGAAGGGTGGCTCTCGGGCACGCAGCTCCCCGGATGGAGCTTTACAAGAACATTGAATTCAGTCAGTAGAGCCAGCTGGTCAAAGAGCTGCAGACCAAAAGCCCTCAATGACAACCCCTCTTCCCACGAAGGAGCATAAAGAACAGTGGGTTTATCTGAACACAGACCAAACTCTTCAAGGATTGCCTGTCGCCTGTAATGTCCACTCAGGAGTTTATCCGACTTGGGGAGTCCAACATCCAACAGTGAAATATCCTTCTTTATACCGTAGTAGGCAATTGTGAACTCAGTCTGCTGCCGATGCAAAAGCCCGGTCAAAAAATGTACGTCGTATTTCTCAAATGGCTCTTTGGGAAGGCAGGCAAATTTTACCGGGTGGCCATGGGGCATATGCACCTTTACAACCCGCTCTGGAGCTTCCCCCCAGATGTGGGGAGAAAGAAACATATTGGCTGCATACATACATTTTGACAGCTTGTAGTTGAAGGTGTGATAGTAATCTGAATTAACTCCGTCAATGGCCGGACAGACAGTTTTGTACCCTGTGTAATATGACAGTTTATTCGTAGAAATTTGAAGCTGCCTGATAACAGGGCTGATAAAAGGGAGCAGTGTCACCTCTTCGAGGTCAAGAATGATGACCCGCCTCCCCTTCAGTCTGTCAATCAGCATCAATACATTGACAACAAGCACCTTAAGGAAGGCTGTTATTGCGGCAAATGAAACATATCGCCTGAATGTCACTATGAATCTTGGCAAATTAAAGCTCATTGCGTAGTTTCTTCAATGTTTCATTGAGGATGGTTGATGATGTCCCCTTTGTGTAAGGGAAGTAGACGATTTTGACACCGACCTCATTGAACTGCGCTTCCAGCTGATGCCATTTCTCGCTCTTGTACCAGTCATCCCCGACAAACATGACATCAAAGCGGATTTTACTCCACATCTCCATCTTATCCATTGTCTCCTGAGGTATTACGGCATCTACATATTTTATGGCGCGGACGATCTCCATCCTCTCAGTAAAGGGGATTACAGCCTTTTTGAATTTGTAGCTGACCAGCTCATCTGTTGTTACCCCGACGATCAATTTGTCGCACATCCCTTTTGCGTTGCGCAGCAGATTCAAATGTCCGATATGAAAAAGATCGTACACGCCTGTTGTATAGCCGACTATCATGACTCACCTCCGGAATTTATCGACTTGTTACTTGCATTGATTGACAGATTTGGCCAGTTGGATGGGGGGGCAAAATCAAGGTAGGAACGTTTACTGGCAAAGAAATCCATGGTTTCGTAATCGCCAGACTCGACGTTCACTTTTGCAAGATCAAGGTCCAACCTTTTCAGCAGCTCGGCAATATAGCGGATCTCCATGACATTGAAATCCATCATCCGGGCAGAAACTGAATCAACCAGCACCAGATGCTCGCCAGTAATAATAGTTTTGGCCTCTTTCCTGCCGGTGCAGAACGGGCCGTTGCCGTCCCCACCGATGACACCGTCCACCACGGACAGGCATTTACGTTCCCGGCTCATAAGCGCAAGATACAGATCTGCCGCCATACGCCAGCAGGTGTCGTTACCCTCCCATGAACCGCAGTAATGCCCAACAGTAAACATCCTGTCTATTGCCCCCCCCTTTAATCTCTTTGCAATGGAAGCACGTAAAAACTCCGGGGTTAGATCTGAAGCAATATGCTTGAGAGCCAGAAGCAGATGGTCACGCTTATTTTCCGGCTCCGGATACTCATCCCCGCCCCAGGAAGGGAAGCCAATGCGCCAGTGGATCAGGTAATTCTTTTTGGTACACATGCCAACCAGCCCCTTCACATTAAGGGTTGCACCTACCTTGTGATGGGTTTTCAGCTTCGGGATCGAAATATAAACATCTGCCGTATAAATACTGTTGGCAACAGCATACTCCTGGGTTTTCCCATGGTGATGGCGGATCGTCTCCCATCGATTGGTAAAAACCCCCCTGAACAGCAGTGCGTTCAGATTGTAAAAAAATGATTTTTCACCAAGGTTAACCACTGTATCCCCCAGCGGGTCACCGGGCAGTTTTTTCATCAAAGATTTATTGCCATAAAACTTGATGTTGTCGCACCAGACTTCGCGCAGGTCGTTAACAGTGCAATCGATACCATGAGTCTGCCTGTAAAAGGCCGCAAACCGGTCATAGCCTGTCGCTGCCATCTGCACAGCAAAGTTCGTATCAATTGTAGGATTGTCACCTATTACTATTTGCCCCTTACCTTTCAATGCAATGACAACATAATCAGCAACAGCCCGTACCACCGAAGGGTGTGTGATAATGGAGAAGAGATCGCCGGTCAGTTTCTCTTTTTTACGGCCATACTCGTGGGAACAGAGATTTGGCTTTATAAACACTCTATCGCCTGGCTTGACAAGATGCCCGAGCGGATTCCATGAAGCAGTACCTATGTTTTCTCTGTCATATCCAAGCAGCTCAAAGTTTTTGCGGACAGCTCGATAAACGTCATTCCGGGAATCTTTGGCAATGCTGCCAGAATACTCCGGGAATGCCTCATCGGGATCGAAGGGAAAGTTTTCTGGATAGCCGCTTGCAGCCGTTGACAAGGCTATGGAGTAATCAGTTTCTCCCATTATAAAATCTCACCTTTATCAAGTAGATTGAGAAAACGTTCCAGACAGTAAAGCTGCCACTTCTGCTCACCACTGAAATGACTAATATCTAACCCCTTCACAAACTCCGGCCTTGTCGGGCCGCTCCAGCTGGACAACCACTGTGTAACCGGCCTTGCAAATGGTATTTTTGCAGGGATTTCAACGTCGGGACATACAGTTCGAAAGACCTCGGAAAGGATATACTTGGGCTCTCCAGCACGGATCCGCTGTATATCAAGTGGCGCATCAAGTGCCAGCTCCTCGAAGGGGGCGATCAGGGAGCAGCCCCCAGCGTGTATGGCATTCTCAAACATCTGGATAATGCCGAGGCCATGCACAACCTTGAGAAACCCCATAACATTAAAACCGGTATCCGTTCGATAACGCTCATAAATGTCAAGCATCGATACCGGTCTCCCAAGGGCAAGCACTGGGTCAAGAAAGGTATACCGCTTAACAAATTCGTCAAAAGTCCAGTCCCTTGACAACAGTTTATCCATCCCGCCAAAAGTTGAATCAGCACCATTGCCAACAGCCAAAAACTTGATCCCGTCTCTTCTGGCACAGGACGATGCGATGTAGAGACCTGCTTCCGCGGGGTGAAGCGGTGCTTTTTTATGCTTCATCAACATATCCATGCAGTCAAGATAGTCACCCCAGCAGACATCAACTACATGGTGCTCAAGTCCGAGTTTTTCAGCCACTGCTCTGGCAGCAGGCGCTTCATCCACTGCATCGACGGCGGTGAACCTGATCGTATAGGCTTTTGTTCCTCTTGGCATAAGGGCGGCAATGATTGCCGAATCCATACCAGCGCTAAGTAAAACCCCAGTGGTGGATACATCGGCGTGTTCAGCAACGATGCTGCGCAGCTGTTGTAGAACCTCTGCCGCGGTTTTAACCTTGATCTTCCCCTGAGCAGCGGCATCGGGAAAGGGAGGAATAATGCCATGTTTCCAGGCAGTATCCGGTTTCGCCACATAGCGGAATGTGAGGTATGAGCTAAGGCAGAAATCAAGGTCTACTCGCATATTTTTCTCCGATGGTAGAAATATTATAAGTTAAGCTGCTTTGTTTCCCATTTTAACGGTAGGGCAAGCAGGACATCCTTTCGTGCGCCGCTCCAGGAGGCTGCATATGAATCAACATCGGTTATTTCAAACGCCGGTCCCTGCTGCTCGTCAAGAAGATGGACATTGGGGACTCCACACGCAAAGGAAAGGTAGTATTCGCCCGGAGCCAGGGTGTTTTCCGGTATGTTGAACCTGACACGATAGTGACCGGCTTCTCGTATCTCCAGATGCTCCGGCGTCATATCCACATCAGCAGTCGTCATTATATGCACATCACGAGAGCTCCAGAGGTGGCAGACTATCTGCACCTGCTTTGCGGCAGATGGGACTACATAATCCAGTACAATTGCAACTGGTGAGGCCAGACCAATTATTGACTGGGGGCAGACACCATCCACACCAACAAATGACCTCACAAAATGGAGGTTATCAAGCTCTCTCCCATATTGACATTCAGCACTGCGTGAACTCCCTTTGGACAAATAATAATTAACTACTGATGCAGCATCATCGATAATATCGACCTTCCCATAATCAAGTAACAGGGCGCGCTGACAAAGAGACTCAACAGCTGCCATGTTATGACTGACAAACAGCACTGTCCGCCCATCCTTGCCGACCTCCCCCATCTTGCCGAGGCACTTTTTCTGAAACTGGGCATCCCCAACGGCCAGCACCTCATCGACAATCAGTATTTCAGGCTCAAGATGGGCAGCTACACCGAAGGCAAGGCGCACATACATCCCAGATGAATAGCGTTTTACAGGTGTATCAATGAACTTTTCCACTTCGGCAAAATCAACAATCTCGTCAAACTTGCGGCGAATTTCATCTTTGCCCATGCCGAGGATTGCGCCATTAAGAAAGATATTTTCCCTACCGGTCAGCTCCGGGTGGAACCCGGTACCGACTTCCAGGAGGCTGGCAATCCGCCCCTTGTAGGTTACTTGCCCCCTGGTGGGTGTAGTCACCTTGGAAAGGATCTTCAACAGGGTGGATTTACCAGCACCATTGCGACCAATAATGCCGATGAGATCACCACGCTTGACCTCAAAGGAGACATCCTGAAGTGCCCAGAATCGATCAACTTCAGAGGAGGGATGAGAGTTGAGGGATGAGATTTGGGAGTTGGGATCTTCCTTGCCACGCATCCTTGCCCACCAACTTTGCAGATCCATAACCATGCTGTGATGGCTGATGGTTCCGAGTCGATACTCTTTCCAGAGGTTTTCAACTTTTATAACCACGTCTGACATGCTCTGTCCCTTAAACCGTATCCATAAAGTTCTTCTCAACCCTGCTGAAGAGAATGATGCCAATAAAAAGGATTATCACTGTTGCCATAAGACTTTGACCAATCTGCCAGAGGTTAATAGTGCCAACGCCGAGAAAGGTAAAGCGAAACATCTCAACAACAGGCGTCATCGGATTGAGAGCAATTACCCACTGCCATCTATCTGGAACCTGGGACGAAGGATAGGCAATTGGGGTTGCGTACATCCAGAGTTGGACACCAAAACCGACTAATTGAACCAAATCCCTGTATTTAGTGGTAAGGGAGGAAACTATTATGCCAAAGCCAAGCCCAAGAGCAGCAATCTGAAGGATCAACAGTGGTAGTGCCAATATGTAGAGCGGGTTGAATCCTATTACTGCCCCTTGAAAATTATAGAAAATAAGAATTGCAATAAAGAGAGTCATTTGGATAAAAAACCCTATCAGCCCACTGATAACAACTGATAGTGGCACTGACAACCTGGGGAAATAGACCTTGCCAAAAATACCGGCGTTATTGACAAAAGTATTGGATGTCCTGTTGAGACAGCCGGAGAAGTAGCTCCAAACCGTCAGCCCGGCAAAATAAAAGAGAGTCGGCGGAACGCCGTCAGTCGGAATTTTAGCAATATTACCAAATACAAAGGTAAAGACGATTGTGGTCATGATTGGTTGCAGCAGATACCAAAGTGGGCCGAGTATCGTCTGTTTGTAGACGGCAACAAAGTCTCTGCGAACAAATAACATTATCAGGTCGCGGTAGCGCCAGAGATCAGTCAGATGCAGATCGAACCATCCTGATACCGGACGGATAATTTGTAATACTTCTGTTTGGCTGTTTTCTGTCATAGTATTACCGCCAGATACCCCGTGTATCGATAACAACTTTTTCCTTGAGAAGATCCCGGTCAACATCGCTAAAGTCGGAGTGATCCACCAGGACCACCAGTATGTCGGCTTCGCATACTACCTTTTCCAGATCGTGGAGCTCAAATCCCGCCCTGGCGCTGCTCACATATGGGTCGCAGACCATTACCTCTCCTAGCCCAAGCTTCATGATATTCCGGGTTATCTCCATGGCAGGGGACTCGCGAATATCATCTACATCGGCTTTGTAAGAGAGGCCAAGACAGCCGATTACCGGCTTTACAAATCGCTCTGCCCGCTTGCGCACCCGCTCTACCACCCAGTGGGGCTTGGATTCATTTACTTCACGGGCAGCCCTGATGAGTTTAGCCTGCATTGGTGCTGCGGCAACTATGAACCATGGGTCAACGGCAATACAGTGGCCGCCAACTCCGGGGCCGGGTTTGAGAATACTGACCCTTGGGTGCTTGTTAGCCAGCTCGATCAGCTCCCAGACATTGACCCCGAGCAGGTCGCAGATCATGGAGAGTTCGTTGGCAAGGGCAATATTGACATCGCGGAAGGTGTTTTCCGTCAGCTTCACCATCTCGGCAGTACGGGCATCGGTCAGAAAGATATTGCCGCTACAAAAGCTCTTGTAAAGATCCCTGGCTTTTGTCGCCGAGGCCTTGTCAATGCCGCCAATAACCCGATCATTGTCCACCAGCTCCCGGATGATCCGCCCTGGCAGCACCCGCTCAGGGCAATGAGCAATAAAAACAGCTGATGAGAGATGATGGTTGAGAGTTGACTCAAACAGATCGGGACGGAGTTCACGAATTATGTCGCGAACCCGCTCGGTAGTCCCGACCGGTGATGTGGATTCGAGGATGACCAGATTACCCTGACTCAGAAAAGGTGCGATACTTCTGGCTGCAGCCTCAACATAGGAGATATCAGGGGCAAAGGGGTTGTCTTCGGTGGCAGCAAAGGGGGTTGGTACGGCAATAATGAAGGTGTCAGCCTCTTCCGGCGCAAGGGATGCCTTGAGGTTTCCACTGTTCACCGCCGACTTGACGAGAATATCCAGATCGGGCTCGACGATATGAATTTTGCCGCCATTGATGGTGTTGACAATTTCGGCAGAGAGATCAACACCAACAACCCGATATCCCTTGGTCGCCATTATTGAGGCGGTTGGAAGACCTATGTAACCGAGCCCCATGACAACTATTTCAGTTTTATGATCCATGTATCACTCCGTAAGAATCGGTTTACAGCCATGAAGGCAGTTACCAGCAGCCACCACCAATCCCGCCTATAACCTGCGTAGATCCGCATCACTACTCACCCAGACACCCTCCGTCCGCCCTCTCATCCAGTGCCAGAAGCCACTCACAGTAGCTGCGTTCATCAGAAGGAAAAACTTGCACAAATTCATAAAGCGGTTGCAGAAGCTATTCGGCAGGAGAAGTCCGACTATAGCTGCTCCGTAGAGCGTCACCTGAACAGCAGCCGCTACCCTGTAGGTAAGTCCCTGAAGCATCAGGCTGGTTATAAGGGCAATCAACAGAACTGCAGGCATGACGAGTCGCAGAAGTTTGTGAGAGACAAACCTGAAAAAAAGCGGATTCTTCCATGGCAGTAGCAGATCCGGCTTCAGAGAGAGGAGCTGCCAGTTACCGGAAAGCGTTCTCACTTTTCTGCACCATTCGGATTTTGCATCTTTTGAAAAACTGTCATAGGCAACTGCGCTACTGTCAAAGACGCTGCGATACCCTTGCCTGACCACATTTAACGGGGTAAGAAGATCGTCGAGAATGGTTCCATTTGGCAGCGGTTGAAAGAGATGGCGACGTATGGCAAATATTGCGCCGGTTGCACCGACCGTAGAGCCACTATCACTCTCGTTTTTCCGGAGCCACTTCTCATAGCGCCAGTATGCACCCATCTCCGCCTCGATGGAGCTACTACCGTCAGCAACAAGGAGGAGCTCGCCGCTGACGCAACCAACCTTTTCGTCATTAAAGTTAGCGACCAGGCGCATGAGGACATCTTCTGCAAATCGCTGTCTTGCATCAGCAAAGACGATGATCTCGCCGTGAGCCGCCGCAACACCGACATTAACAGCTGCCGCCTTGCCGACTTCCATACCGGTTTCGATCAGGGTAACACCTTTGTCAGCATAAGCTGTGACAACCGCATTTGTCTGATCCGTTGATCCGTCGGAGACAACTATGATTTCCACCCTGTCTCCCGGATACGCCTGATTGACGAGGTTCTCAAGCCGCTGACCGATGCGTGAGGCTTCATTACGGGCAGCAATGACCACCGATATGATAGGGGTTATATTGCATCTGGCAACACTCACTCTCCGCCTTGCCAGAATGGCAATTACCAGTGGATACCCGGCGTATGTGTAGAAGAGGGCCAGCATTGCGCTCCAGAATATCAGCATAAGTAGTGGCTCCACGGTTTCCCCTCGCGATCAATTCTGTTTATAATTGAGCCCCTGGAAGGTTTTAGTTACAAAAACCATTATCCTGTTAGCTTCTATAGGCCCTATTGGGCTAAAAAAGCTGTCAGAGTAGGCTATCCTGTTATAGTCAATGCCGCAGTATAAATCCTTGTAGACTTCGTACTTCACCCCTGCAGTAAATAAATTCCGATACAGATCCCTGCTGTTGTTCAGATATTTGTCGGTGCTTAATGAAAAATGCGATGTAACTCTTAGTGTAACTAGATGGGAAACATCAATACCTGTCGTGAACCATTGGCTGTTAGCATTATCTGTACTGTTGATCGTATCATTATATCTGCCGTAAATACCAATCACCCCCCGCGAGTAGTCACGCTCAATACGACCACTTACACTTCTGCGTTCCGAACTTGATAGCCCAGGATCATTATCAAAGGTAACGCCGCTATCGAGGGAAAATCTGTATTGGTCAACCGCTTGAAGGATACCAACATTCCAGAATGGCGATGTTGTGGTTGAGCCGCCACTGGCAGGAAAGAAGATCGAATAGCCCGCCTCTGCATGGATATTTGAATCTTTTGCATGTCTGTATTCTGCACCGACAACATGGGTCAATCGGTCGTGAGATTGCCCGGTTTCAGGGATTATCCGGCTGTAGTCAGCTTTTGTGTAGACATTGCTTCTTGGACCAGTATCCCTTGTCAGCTTGAGAAAGCCGCCATGCTCTTCATTGTTGATGCTCTGACTACCCGAGTAGCTCCTGTTTACGTAGCGATAACCGGCGCTTGCTGACCATCTTGGGTTTATACGGTAATCAATGTAGGGTGAAACGGAGAAAATATTCTGATTGTAAAGATTTGCATACTGGGTCTGCCGGTTGCCATCAAAGGAATTCTTCTTGTACTCGTCAGAAATATTCAGGTAGAGAAAGTTGTCGATAAGCCTTATATTGCCGGCCGCAAGCAGGTTATGTCGCAGTTCGTTACCTTGTTTTCCGCTATGGAACATTATGTATTCAGGTTCGTAGTTTAAATTCCATGTCCATAGTCTGGAGTTGTAATCGCCCTTTAGGGAAGGGCTTATATGGGTTATAAAGCCGGAGAGGCGGTTACTCCTTGTTTCGTAAATATTGTCGTTGTACTCTTCCAG
>JACABD010000003.1:75292-77815 GCA_013377075.1 Geobacteraceae bacterium
CAAAAGTAGCCAGACAATTTTCAATATTTTCCAGACGGCTTGTGACGACATGCTCTACATCAACTCCAGAGTTTGTCTCTCTGTTTTCAAGCTGACCGACCCGACTTAAAATCTCAGTAAGTAACACCTTAATACTTTCATCGGCGCTGTTTGGCAAAACGGGTAGGGCTTCGGCAACAGAAGTTCCAGTAAACGTCGCGGTAGGTACCGGAGGCACTGCTGCCCCCCAGTAACAATTTTCAAAATCAAGGTCAGTAATTACTGCGCTTGCTAGTTCTGCAGTCATTGAACGGGTGTTTTCTGCAAAGGCCAGCAAAAATATAAAATCGCATATGGTATTTATCAGGCGCGGTATTCCCCGGCTATAACGCCAGACAAGATCAATCGCTTCTGGAGAAAAATCAGCAGCGTTCTTGTTGCCGGCCCGTTCCAGGCGATGAAATATGTACGGCTCAATCTCGTCTTTTTCCAGAGGCAGGATATGGCAGAAGCAGCAAATACGCTGACGCAGCTGCAAAAGGTGTGGCATGGCGAGAGTTTCCCTCAGCTCCGGCTGTCCGGCCAAAACAATGTGCAGCAACTTGGCATTGTCTGTTTCAAGATTTGAAAGCAGTCGCAACTCTTCAAGTACATCCGGAGTCAGATTCTGTGCTTCATCTATTACCAGCATTGCCATCTCCCCCTTTGCATGGATGGAGACCAGAAACTCATTCAGTTCGCGCAGCAGTGTTACTTTGTCCTTACCTTCCCCAGAAAGGCCAAAGTCTTCATTAATTAACACCAACAACTGCTCAAAATTAACCTTGGTATTAACGATTCGGCTCAGAACGACCTCAGGCTGTAGTCTCTTGAAGAGAAAGCGAATTACGGTTGTTTTGCCCGAACCTATATCCCCGGTAAGCAGTATGAAACCGGATCGCCCCCTGATGGCATGTTCAAGGTGCGTTAAGGCTTTTTTGTGCGACCTCCCCAGAAAGAGGAAATCGGGGTTCGGCAAAAGTTCGAACGGCTTTACTTTGAGAGAAAAAAAAGATTTATACATGACAAGCTCTCCGGGGATCTTAAACTACTTTCCTTTTACTAAACATCGACAGGAAACCGCTCTTTTTGTTCTCCGATTGCGTTTTTTGGTCAGGATCACGCCGATTGTAGTCATAATCGTAGTAGTAGTAGTGATAACCGCCTGCTAAACTCGCTGTTGTTGCCTTGTTAAAAACAAGACCGATCACATTGGCCTCAAAAAGGTTATTGAGACCTTCCTGAATGTTTTTGTATGAGGCGCCACTCTCCTTAACGACATAGACAACCCCATCCACCAGATTGGAAAGGATGCGTGCCTCGGCAAAGGGAAGAACAGGTGATGAATCGATAACTACGTATCCGCCGCTGAACTGTTCCTTTATCAGCGCCAGCAGATCTTTCATTTTCTGTGAAGAGAATAGTTCAACCGGATTAAATTGAGGTGTGCCTGCCGGTAGAACAGTTAAATTACCAAGGTCTGTTCTAAGCAGCAGCTTTTCAAGGGAAACTCCGTCCTTCAGGCATTCGGTAAGCCCTGCTGTCGGCTCAAGACCAAGATATCTGCATATGGACGGTTTACGCAGATCTGCATCCACCAGAAGCACCCTTTTGTCATGCTCCTGCGCCAGGCTTATGGCAAGGTTTAGGGCTGTCAGACTCTTTCCTTCGCCGCCGATTGAGCTGGTCACCAACAGAAGGTTTTTTAATGGCTCCTTACTGGTTATCTGTATAATTATTGACTTGAGCTTGCGATATTCTTCTGTAATCGGCAGATTATAGTCATTCAGCGCAATCAGTCTCCTGTTATCGACATCAATCTGGCCGGAAACATCTGCACAAACAAATGGTTTTTGATTCAGATTAACCATCTGTGAAGCTGACGCAAGTTCTCTCGCTTTTTCCATAGCCTGCTCAATCCTGCTCATTATCGCGCTTCCTTTACTAAAAACAAATCCCCACAGATTATCATTTGAAAAAGCGGGCAAAAATCTGAGGGAGATGCATCCGGTAGACAGCCGTTTCAAAAATTGAGCTTGATATCAACTCAAGTACAACTACCATCAGAATTAGTGAAAAGTACATGGAACTTACAGCATATATTTTCAAGTCTCTCTCTCTGGCAGAACAAATTTCCTCTTCACTTTTGATAAGTGGGATCACTGCCAGTATCGGCAACCCAAGAGGCTTGAGATTGTCAATCAGCTTAACCGAGGTGTCCAACTGATCTATCAGAAACAGCACTCCGGCTGCCCCCGCCAGACCGGCAGAAATGCTCATAAGGAGTAACTTCCGTCGATTTGGGCTGACTGGCGTTACCGGAGTCACAGCCGGATCTATGATCTTGTAGGAAACTCCCTTGTCCTGTAATTCCATCTGCTTTGAAAGTTCTGCTTGGTTGTTACGCATGGCAAGAAGATCTTGCATGTTTTTCTCGGTGTTTTTAGCAGCTTCAAGCTTTTCAAGAGCATATCTGGACTCAGGAATGCTATTTAACAGCCGTCT
>JACABD010000003.1:77915-111998 GCA_013377075.1 Geobacteraceae bacterium
CGAAGCTTTTGACGGATAGGGTCGGAGAGATTTTTCACGTATCCCTTTTCTTCTTCCAACTGCTTTCGCCGCAACTGCAATTCAAATAGTCTCTGCTGGGCCAGGTTAATCTCTTTAAAGACCTGACCGGAATCTACATTAACGACCGAACTCTTTTCATTTTTGTATTTACTGACTTCAGACTCTTTCTGAACAACCTTCTCCTTATAGGAACTAATCTGCTGCTCCAGGAAATTGGTGGCATCATATGACCCCGTACGTTTGGAACTGACTTCATTTTCAATGTAGTGACGCACCAAGGAATTGACGTAGTCTCTGGCGACTTTGGGATCTGTGTGCCTGAACTTCACCCTGAAAATATCCTTGTCCGCCATCCTGATTTCGGTGTTTTTCTGAATTTCGGCAATCAGGTTCTCAATGGCCGCATCGTTCATGGATTTCAGATTAAAATCAACATCAGCAACGGCTTTAAGAATCAGATTCCTGCTGCTCATTGCCGTGGTTAAAGCCTGAATAGAGGCATCTGTAGCCGGGGTAATGGCTATCCCCTTAACCAGCTCGTTGATGACGGTCTTTTCGATAAAAACCGTACTGCTTGCTTCGTATTTCTTCGGCACAACATAGGTATAAAACACACCCAATGTCATTATCGTAAAGGCAATGATGAAAAACAGTACCTTGTGCTTTGTAAAGATACTCAGATAGGCATCAATATTTATCGGTGCGTCGGCCATCGTTTCTCCAGAATTAGAATATGCTTTCGTCGACTATAACAAAATCTCCAGGTTTCAATTTGACATTCTGGCTGAAATCAACATTGCGGATTAGTTTTTTACCTTTTACGGCAATAATTAAATCATGACCATCTTCTTTTCTGACAACTCTGGTTTCATCAGGACTGGCAAACTTGCTGAATCCCCCAGACTCAAGAATTGCCTCCATTACCGAAAGTCCTTCACGGTATTCGATTGCTTTTGGATTATTTACACCACCGACAACATAAACATTCTTATCAGTATGTTGAGGTATAAATATTGAATCATTTGGCTCAATTTGCATATCCTGCTCAATATCGCCAAGCATAAAGAGCATATAGAACCCTACTTTAACCTTCTCTCTGTTTCTTAGAAGATAAGCTCTTTTAAGATCCGCTGTCTTAATGTCACTCAGACTGCAAAGAATCTGTAAAAGGGTTGTTTTGCGGTTGATATCGTAAACAGCAGGCTTTGTCCCGCTCCCAAAAACAAAAACCTTATTATTGGTGATATCAGTCACTGTAACGGTAACTAGAGGATTTTTCACCAAATCCTTCAGTTTGACAGTCAGTTCTTTTTTTAACTCCTCAGGCATTCTCCCACTGGCAATCACATCGCCTACTCCAGGCACTGTAATCATTCCGTCAGGGCGAACCTTTACCTCAAAATTCAGGCTTGCTACTCCCCAGACCGAAATCTGAAGTTTATCGCCCTCACCCACAACATAACTTCCTGCTTTGGCTTTTGAGGTAATTAAAAAAACAAGAAGAAACCCAAAAACACAAAGTGATTTTAATAAGTTAAATCTCACCGGCTACCTCCCTCCAAACTGAGAAAAGATTACTCTTATGGTCTTCAGCAGTATTACTGTATCAAGCATCAGATTCATGTTTTTAAAATAGTAGAGGTCGTAGCGCAGCTTTTCGAATGACTCTTCTACCGAAGCACCATAAGGGTGCTTGATCTGCGCCCAACCAGTCAGCCCAGGTTTCAGGAAATGCCTCTTTGAATAAAAGGGGATCAGCTCCTGCAGTTTACGGACAAACTCAGGCCGCTCCGGTCTGGGACCGATGAAGCTCATATTGCCTATCAGCACATTGTACAATTGCGGCAATTCATCGAGGCGAGATTTGCGCATAAATCTTGCTATCGGTTTGATCCGACCGTCATTTTCGGCAGCCCAGACAGCTCCCGTACCTATTTCAGCATCAACATCCATAGTCCTGAATTTGTAGAGTGTAAAATGACTGCCGAGTCGCCCTACCCTCACCTGCCTGTAAAATACCGGTCCGGGTGAGTTCAGCTTCACCAACAGAATGAATATTGGGAAAAGTGGCAATGTGAGAAAGATTCCGGTCAATGAAACAGCAATATCTATAAAACGTTTTACGATCAGAACTGTCCTGCTGCACTTGAAGCCATTAGAATAGATCATTGAATTCATATCAATTTTTTCAAGCATCAGCTTCTCTGATACAGACTCGAAATAGGTTGGCACATCTGAGATCTCAACGCCGAGAAGCTTACTGTTTAAGAGCAGGTTCTGAAAAAACGGATTATTCATATACGAAGGGGTTGTAATAATTATTTTGGTAGCAGAGACCTTTGTTATGATTTCGAGAAGCTGCTCCATTTCGCCAAGAATCTTCTCATGGGGCACGACAACCGTATCCTCACTGCAATCGTCACTAACGATAAAACCTTCAAGTTTATGATTTACTCCCTCTGCAGCCTCAATCATCATGGCTACTATATCTGCATCACAGCCAGTTCCGACTATGATGATATGCTCTGAGAGATACGGCATACCAAATACAGAACGGAAAATTATGTGCCATGCAAATTGAAATGAGATGAAAAGCGTCAGTGTTATTGCCAAAAGTCCCCGCCCAATCATCCATTCTGGGTTCAGGAAAAACAGTGCCGAGAGAACAAAGAAACCGACGCAGTTTGATTGCAGTATTTTATTAAATACATCAAATCTGTTTTTCTTCTTTGACACATTGTATACATCAAAAATGTACGCGACAGTTATTAACACAATCGTAAATAAAATCACCCTGATTACAGGCAAGCTATGCAACTCATTATGTGCTAGATCAAAACCAAAACGAAAGTTAAGCGCCAGGTAGAAAGATATTGCTGCGAAAAAAATGTCACCGACTATAAGCGTTTTCAATTTGAAGTTCATGGCATGCCTCCTACTTTCTTTTCATTACCGGTTTTGATTAGTCTGCGCTGCTTGGGCCATGGCAAGATGGGCTGAGATGGCCGAGTCATCAGGCATGAGAGTCTTTGCCTTCTCCAACATTTTTACAGCATCTGAACTGAAACCGTTTTTAGCGAGCGCATAACCGAGAGTATCCATTACCGCAGGGCTCTCTGGTGCCAGCCTGAATGCGGAAAAAGCCATTCTGAGACCCTCTTTATGCTTTCCACCTTTTTCATCATCAACATAAATGTAAGCAAGATTGTTTATCGCAGGCATAAAAGTCTCGGACTTCATTAATATTTCCCTATATTTCTGCGTTGCAGCTGCTTTGTTTCCACCACTCTCCATCAATACGGCCTGTGCGAAAAGTGCGGGTAGATACTCACTATCAAGCGCATATGCCCTTTCGTAAGCATCCATTGCAAACTTTCTTTCATTTTTTCTTGCATAAAGATTACCCAGCTCAACAAGTGACCTGCTGCTGGTAGGATCGGCTTTAAGCCCACTTTTAAGTGAATCAATAGCTGAATCCAGTCTGTTCTGTTTCTCAAAAACTGCGGACTGAAGAAGGTATCCAAAAGCGGAATATGGTTTGACGGCTATGTATCTTCGAGCCTCTTCATCGGCTTTTGCAAAGTTATTCATCTCCATATACAGGGCAATCTTGTGATTAATGCCAAGGTCTTGATTAAATGAATAGATTTCGTCATATATCTTCAGTGCTTCCTTATATTTTTTCTCAACAGCAAAAAGTCTGGCCTTAAATTCCAGAGCCTCAACATTGCGGGATATCTGAGATATTGCTTCGTTGAGAACTTCGTGAGCTTTTTTATTCTCTTTTTTCTTCACATAATAACTAGCAAGTGAAAGATAGGCTGGGCCACTCTTTGTTGTTACCCCGAGCTTGTATAGTTTGTAGGCTTCGGCATCCTGACCTTTCATTTCATACATTGCAGCCATGCTCATGATTGCTTTGAGATTATTCGGTTCTCTTTTGAGAATAGAGCGATACTCGTTTAATGCTTTTTCATGATCACGCGCAGCGGCATAAAATACAGCAAGATTGAAGTAAGCTGACAGATAGTCCGGATCGGCCTCTTTTGACTTGAGAAGATAGGAGAGTCCGTCTGTCATGTTACTGCGGGTAAACATAATGGCAGCCAGATTGTTATACAGAACTGCATCCAGTTTTTTACCGCTAACACCCTGTTTCAGCAACACAACAGCTTTATCATCCTTATGCTGGCGCATGTAGTATGATGCAAGCAGCAACCTAGTGCTTAGCAGTTCCGGAGCTATATTTACTGCACTCACAAGCTCGGTTTCCGCCTCTTTCAACTGGCCCTTACTGAAGAAGAACACACCTTTTTTCATGTGTGCATCCACTATCTTCGGATCAAGTTCAAGAGACCTGTTCAACTCCTTCATCCCTTCATCATACAGCCCCTTGGCCATATACGAACTGCCAAGAATGTTATGAGCAAGAGCAAAACCAGGGTTTATCTGAAGGAGCTTTCTCAGTTCTGCAATTGAATCATCAACTCGCTTCTGTTTGAGCAGGATAATGCCAATAAGGAGGCGTGCTTGCGGGGCTGACGGGTTTACATCGAGGATTCGTCGGAACTGACTAAGCGCCAGTTCCAGATTATTTTGATTGTAATAGCAGAGACCAAGATAATAGAAGGCTTCGGGAACAGGCTGGAGAGTTATCGACTTTTGCAGCAGTGGTATGGCATCTGCATAATTTTTCGTCTGGAAATTTACCAATCCCTGTAATCTGGTGCCTTCAGAGCACTTTGGGAATCTGCTGACCAGGTCGTTTGCAGACTGTCTTGCACTTTCCACATCCCCTTTTTCTATAAGCAATAGCCCTCTTTTATAAGAAGCTGACGGGTCAAGTGGATTTGTTTGCGCTGCCAGCCTGTAAATTTCCAGAGCCTTATCGCGATGCCCTTCAGAAACCTCCAGGTCTGCAAGCATACTGTAAGCCCTGAAATTTTGAGGTGAATCTTTTATAACCTCGTTGAGCAATTTTCTTGTTTCTGTACTTTTTCCAAGTTCAATGTAGATACCTGCTAATTCGAGTTTGGAAACTATACGCTTTGGCTCAAGCCTGACAGCTTCACTGAGGGAAAACTCAGCTTCCTTGAATCTCTTCTTAAGGAGATACGCCCTACCACGAAGCTCAAATTTATCCGCAGAATCAGTCTTAACCTTTTCAAGCTCCAACAGAGCCTGATCAGGTTGCGAGGAACCGATATAAATTTTGGCAAGTTCCAGAGGAATATCGCTGAGAGAAGGGTTTTGCAGAGCAACTTTCTTAAACTCTTTTTCTGCAAGTTCGTATTTACCAAGAGATTGGTATGCCTTTGCAAGCTGGTAGCGCGCGTCCTGATAGTTAGGATCCTTTTCCAGCGCACATTTATAAAGTACCACTGCACCGGGAAGATTTGCTTTTTCTGCCTCATGTAGACCTTCGGAATAAAGAATCTCTTTTGTTTTGCTCTTGCATGAAGACAAAAAAACAACAAGTAACAATGACAGTATTGTCAGTTGAGTTATTTTAAAGATTCTGCGCATAACCTGATGCAGAGATCGTGTTATGTGAATGAGTTTATTAGACATGCCTTAAAGCTAACATGTATAATATTTTTTTCATGTAGGGAATGTTTGACAAATGTGACTTTTAATCTGTTTTTTTTAAGTTGGCGGAGTAACTCCGTGACTTACAGCAAACTTTACCAGAGATGAGAAACTATTAACCCCAAGCTTATTCATAAGCCTGGAGCGATAAGTTTCAATACTTTTGGGGGAAAGAAAAAGGATTTCTGCAACTTGCCTACTGGTCTTACCCTCGACAACAAGCTGTAAAACCTCACGTTCACGCTGGCTTAAAATTTCAAGGGGAATTTTTAGGTTAACCTGCTTTTTTTTCAATGTAAAATCAGGAGGTGCCTTTATGCCGGGACCAAAATAGAATTGCCCCTTTGTAACAGCCTGAATAGCCTTGATAACCCAGACGCCTGAAGACTCCTTGCTCAGGTAAGAACGTGCCCCGGCAGAAATTGCATTGGCCACATACTCTCTGGAGAGGTGCATAGATAATATGACTATTTTCACATCATGATTACGCTTACAAATTATTCTGGTAGCTTCGATCCCGTTGAGCATAGGCATTGAGATATCCATTATAATAACATCAGGTGACAACTGCTCATGCATCTTAATCGCTTCTTTGCCGTCAATGGCTTCTCCAACAACAGTCATGCCGTCAAAACCATCAATAATCATTCTTAATCCTTCACGAACTACTGAATGATCATCAGCAATTAATACCCTGATAGGCATAATTATCCTCTTAAATTCATATTTTAATCGGCCTGTATCTTTCTGAACAATAGCTTATTATTTTACATTATACCAGAAACTGGCAATTCTGGTCTCCTGTTAGGAAGTTTGAATCTGCGCATCGCAGCAAAAATGTGTGCTATGATTCGCAGCATCAGTGAATGGTTGTTTTGTATAAATTAAGGACTGTCTCCATGCTGATCAGCACGACACATACTCGCCCGCTTATAATAGGTCACCGTGGAGCATCACATGATGCTCCTGAAAACACCCTCGAAGCCTTTCGTCTGGCATGGGAGCAGGGAGCTGACGGCATTGAGGCTGATTTCCGCCTCACTGCCGATGGGCGGATCGTCTGCATGCACGATGAGGTGACGACGCGGACTACGGGTGTTGCGCTTAAAGTAGCGGATACACAACTGGAGTCGCTGCAACGTCTTGATGCCGGGAGCTTTAAAGGAGCCGATTGGTCAGGCGCGGTAATCCCCACGCTTGATGAAATACTTTCTGAGATGCCATATGATAGCTGGTTTTTCATCGAACTCAAGTGCGGCCCGGAAATTATCGTTCCTCTGGAACAGCTGCTGCTGTCATCGGGACATTCTCCCGAGCGGATCAGGCTGCTGTCGTTCAGTCTCCCGCTGATTACAATGATCAGGCAACGGCTTCCGAAGTGGTACGCCTGCTGGAACAGCGATTACAAATACAACATATTGAACAATATCTGGCGCCCTTCCCAAACTGAGGTACTCGTTGCACTGCAAAGCTCAGTGGCTGACGGACTTTCGAGCGCTGACCGGACAATTCTGGATCAGAAACTGGTTGATGCTCTGCGAGAACAGGGCAAGGAGATACATGTCTGGACCGTCGACCGGCTTGATGCAGCAGAGCGTCTCAGGCATCTTGGGGTGAATTCGATCATGACCAACCGCCCAGGCTGGCTACGCAAGCAGATGGCAGAGGTTCAAACGCCATGAGTTCATTCGCCTATCTGGCCACAGGTCGGATGATAGCTCTCATGCAGAGCCTGTCAAAGATCAGGGTAGTCTGCCATGGCCAGGAGTCACTTCCCAGCGGATCCATTATTTTTGTCGTAAATCATTTCACCCGCATTGAAACTCTCCTTCTCCCCTATCATATCTTCACCCACACGAAAACGCCGGTCTGGTCCCTTGCTCACAGCTCTTTTTTTGAAGGCTCAATGGGCAGTTTCCTCGGTAAAATCGGTATGGTTTCCACTCGGGATCCTGATCGGGATCGCTTGATCGTCAAGACGCTTCTTACCGGTGAAGCCAACTGGATCATTTATCCGGAAGGGCGCATGGTCAAAGATAAGGAGGCCGTAGTCAGCCCCTCTTTTTTCGGCCTGCACCTAGGAAGGCAGAGGGGTGCACACACAGGCGCGGCAAATCTGGCACTCCGCACCGAATTTTACCGCAAAAGAATCAATTACCTGCTGACTGAGAACTCTCTGGAAGCAGAACGACTGATGAACATGTTTCAAATCGAAAATATGATGCCGGTTCTGACAGAAACGACCTGGATCGTCCCGATCAACCTGACCTATTACCCCTTCAGAGCACGGGAAAACGTACTGAGTACACTGGCAAGGCGTTTTAGCGATAAAATACCGGATCGGTTGCAAGAGGAGCTGTTAACCGAGGGGACCATGTTTTTCGAGGGGGTGAATATAGATATCCGCTTTGGCAAGGCAATAGCTGTTGCGGAATCGCTAACCTCTTCACTGATCGAACAGGACATGTTTTCTCTGCAACGGATTGATTTTGACGACATATTGCCATCCCTGCCCAGATTGCGTCGTGAAGCAACCAGACTGATGCACCGCTTCATGACTGACATCTACGGCATGACAACGGTCAACCACGATCACCTCTTTGCCTCGCTACTCAAGGCACTACCTTTAAACAGAATCTCCGAAATTGATTTCAGACGGCGCGTTTTTCTGCTGACCGACCTTGTGCCAGGCAAAACAGGGATCTTTTGCCACCGAAGTCTGGAAACCAGTCAGATTGCCCTGCTGACAGACGATCGGCATCATAAATACCGGGAATTTCTTGAGCTTGCCCGCGACACCGGCGTAGTCAGATGTGCCAAAGGGGTTATCCAGAGAATATCTGCCAACCTTTCTGCAGAGTCCGAATTCAGCCGGATTCGCATAGATAATCCCATCGGTGTGGCAGCCAATGAAGTACAGCCCCTTTCGCTTCTTAAACGCAGAGTACGCTGGCTCGCGTGGATGCCGGAGATACTGATAAGAAGTAAAGTCGTCGATGTTTTGCTAAGGCAGGCAAACGAGCAGTTTGACGCTGATTACTCCGAATTTCATCGTGCCGGTGAATCCAGGGAACAGACAGTCGGAGCTCCGCTGCTGCTGAAGGGGAGTTCACAAAAACTGGGAGTAGTACTTGTTCACGGCTTTCTTGCCGCACCTCTCGAAATGCTCGAACTGGCTACTTATCTGCAAAAAAGAGGCTTTTGGGTCTACTGTCCCCGTCTACGCGGACATGGCACAAGCCCTGAAGATCTTGCCACACGTAAATGTGACGATTGGGTTGACTCCGCCGACCTGGGCTATGCCCTGATGAGTACAATCTGCTCGAAAGTCGTCATCGGCGGTTTCTCTTTCGGCGGAGGTCTTGCCCTTGACGCTGCCGCCCGTCTGACTGGCCTTGCCGGAGTTTTTGCGGTCTCCCCACCCTTTCGTTTGCAGAATATATCCTCCCGCTTTGCAGCTGCAGCCACAACCTGGAACAGAGTCATGGAAAAAATTCACCTTCACGGAGCCACCAAAGAGTATGTCGAAATTTTTCCTGAAAGGCCCCATATCAACTATTCACGGGTTCCGGTAGCAGCATTGGCAGAAATGGATCATTTTATGAACAATCTCAGACCACGACTGGCCGATATTAAGTCGCCGACACTGGTCGTTCAGGCTCTCGGTGATCCGGTTGTCAAAGCTGAAGAGACGAAGCTTATTTTCGACAGCATTGCCGCCGGGCAAAAAAAATACACCACCTTTGACTTCAATCGTCATGGCATTCTTGCAGGAAAAGACTCTGAAAAGGTACATGGGGAAATCGCTGAATTTATCGATACGTTGTGAGGACACTACATAAAAATGGGTATAGTTCATAACCTTGAACTATACCCATTACCTAAATTGCAACAGTTTATCGTTTCGCCGATAAAGTGTTGCTTCAGCCCTGTTTATTGTCAATGAACTGACCCACCTTAATGTCAATGCCACTGGTTACGCTCTTATCTTTTACATTAACCGGCGATGCCATCTCTCCACCATAAATACCAAGGATTTCACCGTTCACCGGACGGCCAACACCATAATTAGCACGCACTGCTAGATAATACGCACCTTCATGATCTATCTTGACAATAAACTTCCCGTCTTTTCCGGTTTTATACGATACATAGCAGGGCTTTCCCTTAACATCCTCATTGATATAAACCTGAACAAATGCATCAGCCAGAGGCGTGCCTTCAAAAGTTGTTAAAGTCCCGGTTATAGCAGTCACGCCATCAGTAATCCTGACTGCCGGGGATTTGAAAACTGTGGCTTGCCGCAAGACTACATGATCAGTAATTACACCGCTCTTCACCGTATATTTGACAGGGGATCCTTTTTCATCCCTGCTCAAGGCATGTAAATCTCCCTCCTCTGGTGGTCCAGGAGCCGGACCTGCTGCTTTTTTCCAGCTAGTCAGATAGTAGGTCCCTGCAGGAAGTCTCAGCGAAAATTTGCCCTCGGAGTCTGTTAAGGCAAGAGCATCGGGCAGATGACGGGAACCATCAATATCCGGAGGTGAGCCGGAATCAGTATTGAACGCATAGATAATGCCACCTGATATCGGGCCCATATTCGGGGGGATCCATACTCCTGCTATGCCACCGGCAACGTTTTCATTGGCAACTGCTACGGAACTATAGAGCAGCATGATAAAGAGTGCTGACAAGTAACGGTTCATGATTTTTTACTCCTTTTGATGTTTATTAGTTTTTGCCTGACTCTTTCGTGTGAGATGTCAGCGGTTTCCGGAAAGCCCCATTTTCTTCGACAACCTGTTCACAATGATCACGACGTCAGACCTGGATTCACCGCTTTTTATATTAATCGAGTGATCGCTACTCCCGTCCCAGGCGCCAAACCACCCCCCCTCCGCAGGAGAGCCGTAACCGCTCCTGGCGCTAAGAAAATATTTCCCTGGAATAGGCACGGGGAATTTGAACCGGCCATCGGCACCGGTCGGCTCGGACCTGAACAGGGAGCGACCGGACATATTAGTTTTGTCGTAGAGGGCTGCATAGGCACCGGAAACAGGGTGGCCGTCAAGGTCTACAATTCGGCCCTCAATTATTCCCGGCAATAAAGCGGATGACTCAGCGCGTGACTTGACCATCTTCAGCCGAACCAGCGGTATGGCTGACGGAACAAAGCTCCCCTTGACAACAGTTACCGGGTTCCCTGGATAGAAACCGAGCAGGTCCTCTTTATGCAGAGGGCCTATATCAACACTGTTGTCAGACCTCAGCCGGGCCAGCAGATAGTACTCATCCGGCGACAGGTTGAGCACAAACTCACCATTGATATCAGTACGGACAACTGAGTGAAAATCGTCCCCCTTGAAACCTGAACCGCTCTTGGCATATGCATAAACACCGACATTGGCAACGGGAACGCCATTGTGTGTCACCCGTCCGAAAATGCCGGTCCCCTTCGGAGAAGCAGTCGACGGTGGCAAAGGGACCTCTTCAAGTATCAGCGTAATCGCCTCGCTGGTCTCTGTCGACACAAGAAGCGGATTGCCTCCAAACCAGGCAAACCGGTCACCGGCTCGCCTTGGCCGGTTAAAATCACCATCAGGTCGCCAGTCGGCAGTCAGAAAGTACGAACCGGGTTCTGGTCTGAAGTTGGCAGTGCCAACGCCGATGGTATTGCCGGATAGTACCGGCGTTACATCTTCGACATGGCGACGCCATTCAATTCGGACTTTAGTCAGTGGAGCATCCTTCCATATCGTCCTGACAAGGTATGTTCCGGGCCTGGTCGTTGGCCTGGCCGACATCCTGCCAGTGCCAAGATAAATTTGCCCCTCAGCAGCATTCGTCTTCTCACCCTGAAGCACTGGGACGCTATCTCCCATCGAGTTTGCGGACAGCACCAACGATGAATTGAAAAGTAAGGTTAATGTTAAAGCCACCGCATTGGCGACTTGTCTAATTTTCAGCATATGAATTACCCGCCTCATGGATAGGGGATGATGTAGCGTTTTTCACCGCTCCGGCTATAGGGAGACTTTCTCTTCTCTACATCGGCGTCCCACTCCAGCAGCCTGGCCTTGAGCTCTGCGGCTATCCCGGGGTTCTCTGCCACAACGTTGCGCGTCTCGCGCGGATCCACGGCCAGGTCGTAAAGCTCGGTGTCAACACTTGGATACAGCTTCCCGGTGATGAAGCCGGGCCAGGAGACCTTTTCAAGCTGACGCGGGTTCTTGCGGTAAATCAGTTTCCACTTGTTTGTCCTAATGGCGATGTCACCGGACGGATATGCCTCAGGGGGGAACTCCTCCTGAAGCATCTTCTCGTATTCAATGATGGCCTGATCTTCAGATGGCGGATGATTTGGGGTCTGTGGATCGTGGAACTTGAATTCGAGGAAATAACGGCTCATCCAGTGCTCCCATAGCGGGATCCTGTCAATGAAGGCATATTCGCTCCCCTTGGCTCCGGCATCGCCACGCACCAGCGGCATCAGGTCGATCCCCTGCATGTCTGCCGCTATTGGGATATTCAGATAACTGAGCAGTGTCGGCAGAATGTCTATGCCCTGGGTCTGGTCGGGAATCCGCTTTCCCGCGTACTTGCCATCCGGAAAGCGGATGATCAGGGCGTTTTTCAGTTCGGCTTCAGTAAGGTCAAAATTGATGAACATGTCACGTTCACCTAAGGTCTTGCCGTGCACCGAGTAAAGAACCAGAATGGTATTTTTCAGCAGACCGGTCTTTTCAAGTTTGTCGACCAGTTCACCGACAAACTTGTCAGTATAGTGGACACCGGCATCGTAGCGACCGTTGATGTAGGCAATATCTTCAGGGGTCAGCTTGTGAACCGGCTGGAAGCCCTGATAGTAGTTTCCGTTCCAGAGACGCATCAACACATCAATGGTAGGATCTTCCGGGGTTCCTTCGTTACCCGAGACCGGGAAGAATTTCTGCCAGAACGGTGTGTACCCCGGAGTATCGTACATGTACCTGTCTGGCGCAGGAACCGTTGCCGCATAAGGTGGGTGGAGAGTCCCGGGAGCTATCCAGAGGAAAAATTTCTTCTCCTTGTTTTTTTCGATCCACTCCAGGGATTCTGTCGGCACCACGCGCAGGGAAGAACCGCTACGGCGGCGCGACCAGAGGTATTCGTCGAACGATCTAGAGAAAACGTCACGGAGGTTGACTGTCTTTCCGGACTCACCGTCGAAACGCATGAAAAACTCGGGTGTGCTCAACACAGCAGCAGTGGTATAACCGTATGCCTTGAGTACCTCCGGCATTGTCCTGGCCGAGACAGAATCCTTGGTAATATCGAATGAGACCATGCCGTTGACGCGCGGATACTGGGATGTCAGCGCAGCCATCATCGCCGTTGGCGTCAGGTTGGTCTGGGCAATTGAGTTATCGAACATAACCGCCGACTTGGTCAAACGATCCATATTTGGCGTCGTATCACGTTTATAGCCGTTGATCCCCATATGATCGGGACGCAGGCATTGTAGCGATACAAAGATGACGTTAGTGTTCTCGAATCCAGGAGTAGCAGCCTTCTTCTTGTACCCCTTTGCCTGCGAGTCGTAGACCGGGCTCAAGCCTGTCTCCCTCGGCATTGAAAGATCCTGTCCAAGGGTTTTGAACTTCGCAAACAGCTTCTGCTCAAGCTCGTATGCCAGACGCGGCTCTTTCTCAACCAGATTCTGTTGCTCTCCCGGATCCTTCACCAGATTGTAAAGCTCACGGCCTTTAGACTCGATTGTGTAGATAAACTTCCAGCCATCTTTGGTTGTGACTGAGCGTTTGAAGGTAAAGAGGCGGTAGTCGGTCTCGGAATAGGTATCCTCGGCCACCGGTTCTCCATGGAGGGCAGGAACAAGGCTTTTGCCGCGCATCTGCCTGGCAAGGGTATCATTCACCGGAACATCGAGCAGATCGAGGACGGTCGGCATCACGTTGATCGAGCTGACCCGATCAGGAATCGTCATCCCCCCTGCAACACCTGGGAGCCTGATCACCAGAGGCACATGCACCAGCTCTTCATAAAGGCTGAAACCATGGTCGAACCGCTTGTGCTCATGGAACTCTGTCCCATGGTCAGCTGTCAGGACGAAGATCGTCTTCTCCATCAGCCCCATCCTGGTCAGTTCGGCAATAAACTTTTTAAAGCGACCATCTACCCGGTTGATCTTCTCGTCGTAGACCGCACGCCAGAATACCACATCCTCGTCGCGCATTGTGACGCTGCCCTTTGCGAGCCCCTCTTCACGAAGCGCTTCCTGTTCCTCGGCAGAACCGGTGTACTTGCGGTCGTACTTCGGATCAACAAAACGGTAATCCAGTCCTTCAGCCGGGACATTCTGGCCGTGGGAGTCGTAGCCGTGCAGGAAGAGGAAAAACTTCTTCTCCTTGTTCTGCTCAACCCACTCAAGAGCCCGCGGCACACTCTGATCCATACCGCCGAACTTTGTCTTGTCATAGTAGGCATCAAAGCCGGAGCCATAACCAAAGATGGAGTTGACACCGGCATCGCCGGTAAAGCCGCCGGTTGCGTAGCCGTTCTTTTTGAGTACCTCGGCAAGTGTTACAATATTCGGAGAGAGCTTTTTCAGGTTGGTGATGACCTGCTTCTCAGGTGGGTCGTATTCGACGAACTTATTGAGAAGCCGATGCTCAGATGGGTAGTTGCCAGTGAACCAGGTCATGGATGCCGGCACAGTCCACGATGCTACTGACTCGACCGTAGAAAAGCTGAAACCGCTTTTGGCCATTGCATCAATGGTCGGCGTAATATCGCGCGGATATCCAAGCGAATGTACGTGAGCCGCCTGCATCGCATCGAAACTGACAAAGACGATATTGTAGTCCTTGAATTTCAGCGGCATTATTTCTGCGGCATTAGCGAATCCCGCAATAGACAATATCAAAATAGCACTAACCTGAATCGTCACACACCGTTGGGATATCCAGCTGACATTCTTATTCATTTTTCTCTCCTTGCCTCTCGGCTTCGGATGCAACTCTACTGTTTGAGGCCTAACGCGCCCATTGTTAACAAAACAGCAGAGTGCAGAACGACCCGAAGTTACCGGCGTAAATCCCGATTGTTACTTCGGGCTACAAATTTGGAGGTGAAATAATTAGAATCAGACTGGTGATGCGCGTGAAGGGAATAAACGGATAATATTTAAACGTGGATTGATCTGTTCAACAGCTGTAGAAGTGTGAAAGGTTACAAACGTAAGTGGTTGTGGCAAAATATAGGGAGCAATGGTTATCGAGGTCAAGATTAATGGCTTAATCTTGACATTATCCATATCGAGGTTATTGCTATCTGCACTATCAATATGAACATTAATAGCATCATGGTAATCTGAAAAATCCCAGGCATTTGAAATACCTATCCCGGAAATTGCGAATACCAGGAACATTGAGATTATGTAAGCATGGAACGGTCTTACCTTCATGTAACCATATCCTCGAAGCGAGCGGCTTTTAGCTTGCAGGGCTAGTTTTAATTAGGCCATATCCCTAGGCAATCAGTCAACAATATATTATTTATTTCCCCCCAATTAAATAAGTTAATAAAATGCTTTAAAAAAAACAGGGACAATTAGAACATCTAATTATCCCCCTGAAAAATCAAATGGAAAAATCTACTTCACCGTATACCAGAACTTTGTGCTTCTTACCTTTCCGTCCGGCAGCTTGAACCGGCACATGACACCGTATTTACCCTTGGCTTTCATCTCAAAATCAGCACCGAAATGACCATGCATTGCCGGGAGATCCTTTGTCTGCTCGGTTTTATCAGGAGCCTGTACCTTTATCGTCACATCGCCCTTTTCTACCGACTTGCCGGTCTTCATGTCATTGAAAGAGACGGCAATGTGATGGGTCTCCTTCACCCCTTTGGGCATCTCCATCCCCATATCCTTCATGGCCTCGGCCATGGTCTTGACATTGAAAGTAGCCTTGATACCATCTACCACTTCCTGATGGGCGTTGTTCGGAGAACTGTTACCGAGATAATTCATACCGTGACCGGTGTGGTCATGCTCTGCGGCCAGTACAGGGACTGCTGCCAGTGCTACCATCATTGCTGCGAATACGAGTTTTTTCATTTTCGATTCTCCTTTAGGAATGATCAGCCAGGTTTTCATAACTCCTCCTGTCCTCCCCTTATCTTAAGGGGAGGGACGCTATAAAAAGTTTTCAGGCAAAACTTTCACCTCTCTCCATCAGTTACGTCCCCCCTTTTAAGCTAAGAGGGGGACAGGAGGCGTTATGGGCCGTTGTTGTTAGTGCTTCATACCGCTATACTTCAAAGTTCCCTTCTTCAACTCCCGCTTTTTCATCAACACAAATATCACCGGCGTCATAATAAGCACATGCACCGCCGACGAAATCATGCCGCCGATCATCGGTGCGGCAATCGGTTTCATCACATCCGCGCCTGTTCCTGTTGACCACATGATAGGGATCAGGCCGAGGAGCGCCACTGCCACGGTCATCAGCTTCGGTCTTAAGCGGAGGACAGCCCCTTCAAAGGTGGCATCGTAAATATCCTGCTCGGTAATCACCCCGTTTTTCAGCTTTTTATCCAGTGCCTCGTGCAGATAGATGACCATGACAACCCCGGTCTCGACAGCTATGCCGTATAGGGCTATGAATCCGACCCAAACAGCCACTGACAGGTTGTAACCCAGCGCTGAGACCAGATAGACACCGCCCACAAGGGCAAAGGGGACGGAGAGCATGACCATGCTCGCCTCAAGAGCCGAATGGAAGGTGAAGAAGAGCAGGATGAAGATGATCACCATACCGAGCGGAATGAGGATCTGCAGGCGTGCCTTGGCTCTGATCTGGTTCTCCCACTGACCTGACCAGGCGACATAATAGCCGGGAGGAAGTTTCAGATTTTTCTCCAGCACCTGTTTTGCCTCGGTGACAAAGCCCCCCATGTCACGGCCACGGACATTGAGGAATACCAGGGATCGAAGCAGCCCCCCTTCACTGTTGATTTCCGGCGCGCCGGTGGAGATTTTCAGCTTCGTTACCATGGAGAGCGGCACCTGTGCCCCCTCCATACCGGCAACGAGAATTCGGCGGATTGCCGGGATGTTGTCACGGTAGTCACGGAGATAGCGAATGCGGATCGGGAAACGGTTGCGCCCTTCTACAGTGGTTGAGAGCATTTCGCCGCCAAGGGCTGTCTCGATGACGTCCTGAATGTCACCGACGTTGACGCCGTAGCGCGCAGCAGCCTCCCGGTCGACGTCGATATCTATATAATTGCCGCCGGTAACCCGTTCGGCAACCACATCGGCAGCGCCATGAATCGGCTTGAGGATCGTTTCAGCCTGAATTGCCAGATCCTTTAGCACATTGAGGTCGTTGCCAAAGATCTTAACGCCAAGGTCGGTACGCACTCCGGTGGAGAGCATGTTGATGCGGTTGATAATCGGCTGGGTCCAGCCGTTACGCACTCCGATCTGCTGGAGTTTAGAATCCAGCTCGGCAACGATGTCAGCTTTTTTGAGCCCCGGTCGCCACTTATCCTTGGGCTTAAGGATGATGATACTTTCGAACATGGATACCGGTGCCGGATCGGTGGAGGTCTCGGCGCGGCCGACCTTACCAAGGACATGCTCAACCTCTGGCACGCTCTTGATAATGGTATCCTGCACCTGTATCAAACGTTTCGCCTCGGTGATGGAGATATTGGGAAGGGTCACCGGCATATAAAGGAGCGAACCCTCATCAAGCGGCGGCATGAATTCAGTCCCCAACTTCATGAACATGGGGACGGCAATGGCAAGGGCAATGATATTGAGAGCAATAGTGGTCTTTTTCCAGACCAGTACCCAGCGAATGACCGGCGAATAGAGTCTGATGAAGAAGGTAGAAACCGGATTGGCGCTCTCAGGCGGCATTTTGCCCCGCATGAAGAAGTACATCAAAACCGGAACGAGAGTAATGGCGATGATTGCCGAACCCATCATGGAGAAGGTCTTGGTGAAGGCCAGCGGGTGAAAGAGCTTACCCTCCTGTCCTTCCAGCATGAAGACCGGCACAAAGGAGAGAACAATGATGGCAAGGGAGAAGAAGATAGCCCGGCCAACCTGTTTAGCTGAGGTGATGACTACATCAAGCCGCTTTGCATCCCGCTCTTCAGGGGGCATCTCCGAAAGGTGCCTGTAGCAGTTCTCCACCATGATGACCCCGGCATCCACCAGTA
Organism: Geobacteraceae bacterium; assembly: GCA_013377075.1. Taxonomy (GTDB): domain Bacteria; phylum Desulfobacterota; class Desulfuromonadia; order Geobacterales; family DSM-12255; genus VEOV01. Next base: position 95,763 of record JACABD010000003.1, read on the forward strand.
CACCGATAGCAATGGCAATGCCACCAAGGGACATGATGTTGGAGCTGACGCCGAGCAGTTTCATGGAGATAAAGGCAATCAGCACCGATACCGGCAGGGTCAGAACAATGACCAGTGCGCTTCGCCAGTGGAGGAGGAAAAGAAGAATTACCAGAGAAACAACGATAGACTCCTCCAGCAGGTTTTTCTTTAAGGTATCGATAGCCCGGGCTATCAGGTCGGATCGATCATAGGCAACCATAATCTTAACCCCTGGGGGCAGACCTTTCTCCAACTCCTTGATTTTGACCTTGACCCGGTCAATGACATCCTTGGCATTTTCGCCATAGCGCATAACCACAATGCCGCCAACGGCCTCACCCTCGCCGTTCATGTCGAGCATGCCACGGCGGATTGCGCCACCCATCTGCACTGTGCCGAGATTTTTCAGGTAGATCGGTGTGCCGCGTTTGTCAGCAGCGATGACGATGTTTTCCAGATCGGCCTTGGACTTGACATAGCCGCTCCCCCTGATCAGGTACTCGGCATCAGCCTGCTCGATCAGCTTGCCGCCGACGTCCTTGTTGGAGACCTTCACCGCCTCCATGACCTTGCTTACCTTGATGTTATAGGAAAAGAGCTTGGCAGGATCGAGGTCAATCTGATATTCCCGCACCAGACCACCGATGGAGGCGACCTCGGCCACTCCCTGGACGGTGTTTAACTGGTAGCGGACAAACCAGTCCTGTAGCGTGCGCAACTGCTCAAGGTCGTACCCCTTACCTTCGATGGTGTACCAGAAAACATGACCGACACCGGTACCATCGGGCCCAAGGGTAGGTACGACACCTGGCGGCAACAGGGATGCGGCATAATTGAGCCGCTCCAGCACCCGTGTTCTCGCCCAGTAGATGTCAGCCTTATCCTCGAAGATGACGTAAATCATGGAGAAGCCAAAAGCTGATGAAGCCCGTACAGCGCGGACCTGCGGCAGTCCCTGCAGGTTAACCGCCAGTGGATAGGTAACCTGGTCCTCCACTACTTGTGGCGAACGTCCGGGGTAGTCGGTAAAGACAATCACCTGGTTGTCGGAGAGATCCGGAATGGCATCCACCGGCGTCCGGTAGACCGCCCATGTCCCCCAGACAATGATCAGACCGAAGAGCATCAGGACAATGACCCGGTTGCGGGCGGAATATTCAATAATTTTTTCGATCATTTATTGAATCCCTGGTTGAAGGCTGAAGACTGAAGGTAAAAGCTTAAGATTCTGATCAACCAAAAGGTTGTGACTTACCTTCAGCCTATAACCTTCAGCCTTCGGCCTATTAACCTACATCTTCATATCATCCATCTTCAACGTATCTTTCTTCGCCGGTGCAGCCGGATTCCCACCCTTGGCATCAGGCTTGGCTCCACCTGTATGCTGACTGTGATCCACAGTACCGCCACCCTTGAGCTGTGATTCGGAATCGATCAGATAGCCACCGGAAACTGCTACCTTGTCACCTTGTTTGAGCCCGGAAAGTATCTGCACCTTTTCTTCAACCCGCTCTCCGACCTGCACGTCACGGGGTTCGAACATCCCCGCTGCAGTCTCAATCCAGACCACCTGCCGTTTGCCGGTATCAATAACAGCCGTTACCGGGATGACAATCCCCTTGACCAGCGGAACTTTGATAATGGCATTAACGAACATGTCCGGCTTCAGCCGCATTCCCGGATTTGCCATCTCGACGCGAGCCTTGACTGTGTGGGTTTTCGGATCATGGAACGGGTAGATGAAGCTGATCGTTCCCCGTGATGAAACCTTATGTTCGGCTGATGAGTTGATTTCCACCTGCTGCCCGACCCTTATGTAGGGAACCTCATTTTCAAAAACATCGATTTCAATCCAGACTTTTGACAGGTCGGCGATATTGAATAGTACCTCACCTGTGTTGACATACTGCCCCTGCTGTACCATTTTTTCGATTACAATCCCGGAAAGGGGTGTGTAGATCGGGAGCCTGATATTCGGCTTGCCGGCCTTTTCCAGGGCAGCGATCTGACTCTCCTTGACACCGAAGAGCATCAGACGCTGCTTTGACGATGCAACCAGACCGTCGCCACTCTGGGAGATGGAGGGTATCGGAGAGCTTTTCAACTGGTCACGGCTCTTTATAGCAAGAAGGTACTCCTGCTGAGTCGACAGTAGATCAGGTGAATAGACCTCAGCCACCGGTTTATCCTTGGAGACGATTGCGCCGACGCTATTGACATGGAGCTGGTCGATGCGACCGGCGATCCAGGCAGTAACCTTGGCCTGGCGCGTCTGGTCGAACTGGACGATACCAACGGCATTTATCTCCTTACTGAGTGTGCCGTTTTTAGCCTCGACAGTGGCAACATTGGCCATGACCCGCTGTGTCGGCGAAAGTGAGACATGGCCGAGCATATCGACCTGTGCTTTTTGCTCGGCAGTCTGTGGAGCACCGCCAGCTGAGGCATCGTCGATTTTCTTGATCAGTTCCATGCCGCAGATAGGGCAGGTTCCCGGCTTGTCCTTGACGATGAAGGGGTGCATGGAGCAGGTCCATTGCTGCACCTTGTGTTCAAGCTTGGAATGGCCGTGGCCGTCCTTTTCAAACCAGCCTGTTTTATAGAGCCAACCGCCAGTAGCTGCCAGTAGGGCAACAATCAGGATTAACGGGAGTAGTATTTTCTTTTTTAAAACCATGTGAACACCTCTAGGGATAGCATTTTTGAATCTCGCACTACTTCAAAGCTAACCCCTCTAAATCTCCCCTTAACAAGGGAGACTTCAAAGCAAATCCTCCCCTGCTTGTCTCCTCCCCTGTCAAGGGGAGGTCGGGAGGGGTTGGGGTTGATGGGCGTTATGACACGCACTACCTAAGCTCCACCCCGACAGCCGCCTCAAGCTTTGCCAGGGCAATCATATATTCAGCCTTTGAATCGTACAGCTCTCTCTCAAAGGTGAACAGGTTCATACGGCCATCAAGCAGGGTGAGGAAGTCGACCTTGTTAACCCGGTAGCTGATGAGCGCCGACTCCAGCGACTGCTCCGCCTGGGGAACCATACCGCCGCTGTAGAGCTCCACCAGCTTGCGGCGGCGTTCCAGCTGGGCAAGGTTATCATTTATACTGTAGGAAATGCTGTTCTTAAGTCCGTTCAATTCTTCAGTCGCCATGTTTGTCTCCGAAGTCGATTCTGCCAGCATGGCATGACGGCGTTCCCGCTGAAATGGCAGATTAAAGGTCACACCGACTGAAAACATGTCGAAGCCAGGATCAGTGACCATATCGGTGGAGATCCTCTCACGCTGCATATACTCGAAAGAAAGATTGAAATCTGGATAAAACTCTTTCTCAGCCAGACGATGAGATGCTTCACCTTTGCGGGTCAATATGCTCAGGCTTTTTACCTGGGGACGATTCTCCAGCGCCTTACGATTCAGCTCCTCAGCAGAGAATTTAAGTTGCGGCAGGCTGAAATCAGGGATCGGTCCCACCGGAGTATCTCCTGGACGATAAAGCAGATAATTGAGATTAGCCTCAAGACTCTTTCGCTGCTGCCCAAGGTTAATCTGCATGTCGAGCATTTTTGATTTTTCCAGCCCGGCCTTGTAGATATCCTGCTGCACCCCTTGCCCGACCGAATATTTCGATTCGGCAATGGTCACAAAATCGGTCAGTATGCCGAGGTTTTTAGAAACTATCTCCAGCGCTCTGTCCACGGCATAGAGCTGGTAGTAGGTCTCATTTACCATCCGTGTCAGTTCCAGTTTGCGCTCTTCCAGAGTCCATTTATAGGATTCCGCCTCATAACCGGCAATCTCCTGCTTCAGGTCACGCTTTCCCCAGAACGGAATAGCTTGCGTGATGCCGATCACCTTTGCGGTCTGCGGATCCCTGTCAAATGCCGTTGGACGGCGCACCATGAGACTTTGCAGCTTAAGCATAAGCATCGGATCTTCAAGGGATGCAGCCTGCTTTGCCTTGCTGGCGTACATCTGCCAGCGGGCCCGGGATGATTTAAGTTCGGGATTATTTTTGAGTGCTGTTTCAACAAGTGTGGATAGTGATTCTGGAGATGGAATATCAGAGGCAGCGGCCAGGGTGGTTGTTAAAATAAGTGTGGCTAATATTGTCATCCTGATTTTCAGCTTCATCCTGCACCTCGCGTCTACTCATCTGAACCATTAATTATTTTATAAATTTAACACAGAAACATTAGATAGCCAGTCACTACACCAACATTCAGACAATTACCCCATCCCTCAAAACAATACTTCTGTCAGCATAGCGGCCGTTCTCCGGGTTATGGGTCACCATGACCACTGTCTGACCGGCATCGTTCAGCTCGCGAAAGAGAGCCATAACCTCTTCGCTGGTTTTCGAATCCAGATTGCCGGTCGGCTCATCGGCCAGCAGAATTTTCGGGCTGTTAACTATTGCCCTGGCAATGGCCACCCGCTCCTGTTCGCCACCGGAGAGCTGATTAGGGAGACGATCAAGTTTTCCTCCCAGACCGACCCGCTCCAGCGCCTGCCTGGCCGCACTTTTCCTGGCCTCAGCAGCCATCTTCACTATGGCCAGTGGCAGCATGACATTCTCCATGGCAGTCAGATAAGGGATCAGGTGGAACGACTGAAAGACAAAACCGAGATTCTGCGCCCGGAAATCAGCCAGTTTCTCGCTGGAGAGCTGATAGAGCTTCACCCCGGCCATCTCCACATCCCCTTCTGTCGGATGATTCATTCCGCCAAGAACTGAAAGCAGCGTGCTCTTGCCTGAGCCGGACTGCCCCATGATGGTGATAAATTCTCCGACCTCGATGCTTATATCAACACCACTTAGCGCTTCAACAATATCATCGCCGCTGCGGTACTGCTTCTTTACATTTTTAATTTCAATAAGTGCCATGTTTAACTCCAGAATCAAAAACCGTAAACCGTATTTAAAGAGCTCTTAAAGCCTCTGTCGGATCCATCTTGCTGGCATGCAACGCCGGGTACAAACTAGCCAACACCCCCAAAGTCAGCGCCAGTCCGACCGAGCCAAAAGCAATTGCACTGTCCCAGACCAGATGGGCATTCTTGCTCTCCGCCATGAACGGCAGCGCCAGCTTTGCTCCCCCCATACCGACTCCGTAGCCGAGAAACCCTGCCAGCAGGCTGACCAGAGCAGCCTCCAGCAAAATGATCCGCATGATGTGGCTTTTCCTGAAGCCGATTGCTCGAAAGACGCCGATTTCCGTTGTCCGCTCGTTGACGCTCCCCATCATGGTGACAAAGACTATCAGCGAGCCGATAAAAATAACTACAGCAGCCATTGCATAGGAGAAACGTTTAAACTGATCAAGGGCCTTCAGTCGCCCCTCTACAACCTGCTGGATAGCAGATACTTTGGCATCGGGCAGTTTCTCTGCAATCTGCAGTACCATGTCACCGATTGGACAGCCTGAGCAGAGGGCGGCAACCTCGGCAAGGGTTATCTTCCCCTCCTTGCCAAGAATTTTCTGAGCCCTGGGGAGTGCTGCAAAGATGAGGGCGTCATCCTGGGAACCGGTCTGTTCGAGGATCCCGGCCACAATAAACTTTTCTCCCTTCAGCTCAAGTTGGTCGCCGGTTGAAACATTGAGAACCTTTGCAGCATCGCTACCGAGAAGAAGTTCGCTTACATTCTGTGGGGTTTGACCAAACACCTTCCACCACTGCTTCAACTTCAGTTCGCTGTCAAAATTCACCCCAACAAGGAGCACATCATGGTTTGCAACCTCGATCCCGCCAACAACTTTTGGCGAAATGACAGAAACATTTTTGTGATTGGCAATGGTCTTTATCCGGGCAAGATCGGACTCCTTTATCTCCCGCTGATCGAAGCTGACACCGCCAAGACTGATGCCGCCGTAGTTCATGGCAAGGCCGTTGCTCTGTGGCGTGATAAGAATATTGGCGCCAAATTCATCCATCTTCCGCTCGATATCGCTGGACATGGAGCGGGTCAGGGTCACCAGGGTAACAATCGTGGCAATGCCGACTGTCAGGCCGATTGTCAGAAAAGCCATCTTCGCTTTGCGCCTCTTCAGGTTATTGATCGAGATGGTATGCAGCTTCATTAGAAGTATCTCGCACCGTTCTTGATATCTTCAACCTTGACTGAAAGAGTGCTCCCGTTAACCTGGCTGGGGAGGTAACCGGGATTGCAGCCACCTGTAGCGTTCGGACCGAGTTTACTGATGGCGAACTTCTGGTTGCAGTTTTTACAGTTCATCCTGTCCCCAGCCTGCTCGTAACCTTTTTTCGACTTGTAACAGGAGTCACAGGCGTCAAAAGCGGTCTTGTAGCTGCCGTCAGTTGCCTTGGCAGCAAAAAAGGTAATCTCCTTGCCGCCCTCCTCTAACTTGTAAAAATGCGCCTTACCATCTTTTAGCCTGGCAGTATCTATGGTGACAATACCGCCGCTCACCTTCGCCTTCTCGTATTTACCGAGGGAAAAGGCATTAACCGCCATAACTCCGGCAAACAGAACAGTCAGAACAGCCACTGCAACAAATGCTAATCCTTTGATCTTCATTTTACTCTCCTTTAGCTTTGTCAGCGGCGCAGCCGCCGCCCTTATTGGCACAGCACCCCTTGGATACATACTGGCTTCTGCCACCAGGGTCACCGCTTTCGCCGGTCCTGACCCTGAATGCCAGATTCACCAGCAGGGCTACCGCAATTACAACCAGAAGCGTTGTCGATACGATCTTGTATCTCATTGCAAATCCTCCTTTGCATTTTCACAGATATATATCAACTATTGTGCCAAACGAGACCATATCGGTAACAGACTGTTTTCTTTATTGTTTAATGATGGACTGACTTCTAGTGGAAAGAATTGGGATGGAATTAAGGAGAATATTCTCTCACTGTGTAGAATATTCAACAGTCAACTAAAACTTGCCAGTGGCAAGTTCGCATGTAAAAGAAATATCTCACCGCTATCGGCACGATGACCTTCGCCCCTTGGACAATCCGTATGCTTATCTTCTGGTCACGATTTAAAAAAATCATTGACAAAAGTTCAAGGCATCTGATATTGAACATGAAAATCATTATCTGAATTATTTGACATACAAGCAAACGTTCTTTTCAAATCAGGATAAGTTTGCTTTCAGTCAGTTCAGCTTTAAAACTCATAAAGGCCATCAATGGCTCTTTTTTTCGCCCACGTATTGATAATGACATTCAGTTTCTTTATCACAAAAAGCACCACAAATTCAAAGGAGACAACAAATGAAAAAAAATGGTTTGATAACAGCAGTTATGGTCGGGTTATTAGCTCTTGCCTCTTCTTCCTACGCTGAAGAGGTCTCAGACTTGCAGCGGCAACTTGACGAGATTAAAGGCAAGATTCAGGAACTTCAGGCGCAAAAGAAAGTTGAAGCGGCTACCGGGAGCAGTGACCATCTAAAGAGTCTGTTAGGCAGTACCAAGATCAGTGGCTATGGAGAACTGGATTATATCTTCACACGGAGCAATCGCAATGGCAATGGAGGCAATACTCTAGACCCGCACAGGGTGGTTCTTAACGTGTATTCCGAACTGGCTGACTGGATTGACTTCAATTCAGAGCTGGAATGGGAAAACGGCGGCAGTGATGGTGGTGCAGAGGGCGGCATTTCGGTAGAACAGGCATATCTGACCTTTAAGATCAACCCTTCATTAAAGATCAATAGCGGTGTCATGTTGCTGCCCATGGGGGCAATCAACCAGAATCATGAACCGACAAACTTCTATTCCAGCGCTCGGCCGGCTCTTGATACTTATCTTATACCGTCTACCTGGCAGGCAATGGGGTTAGGTATATCCGGTGTAGTAGCCGACAGGGTCGATTATCAATTAATGGCAGTAACCGGTCTCGACGGCAGCAAGTTCGACGCAGAAAATGGCGTGCGTGAAGGGAGACAAGACTTTGGCAAGGTTAGCAATAACAGTTTTGGCGTAACCGGCAGGCTTGATGTCCGGCCCTTGCAGAATCTGCGTACATCGTTGTCGCTCTATACAGGCAATTCGGCTCCAAGCGGCAGCCCGTCAGCATATACCACAATTGCAGCAGTTGACGGACGTTATCGCTTCAGCGATTTTGAGCTGGCCGGAGAATACGTACATGTCTACCAGGATCGTCCTGAGATACTGAACACAGAGATTGGCAGGAATATGTCAGGATACTGGGTTGAGGGTGACTGGCATGCAATGCCAAAGGCCTGGAAACAGGGAAAACTGGGAAATGCCGATGCAGTGCTTTTTGCACGCTACTCTGAGCTGAACACACAAAATGGCGGCGCCATAGACCCGGGCAGGACCTCTGGCAGGTTTAACCGCAACTACACTACGTTTGGCATTTCGTTCATGCCGGTCCCTTCGGTGGCCATCAAGGCGGACTACCAGATCTATGGCGATCATAGTGCAGCAGGGGAAACTCCTATCGGCAATGACAAGTTTCAGGTGACAATAGGATTTGTCTTCTAGGAAACAAAAAAGGCCGCTTCACCGGTAGTATCCGGTAGAGCGGCCTTGTCTTAATTCTCAAAACACCGGACTACTTCACAGGCAGATGTATAGCCTTGATGAATGAGGCATCGGTGGCCTGGCCGATCTCGGCAACAACCTCTTTGGGTACAGCCGAGTCCAGTGAGAGAATGACCATTGCCTCCCCCTTTTTCTCGCTTCGGCCAAGATTCATTGAGGCAATATTGATCTCGTGCTTGCCCATGATGGTACCGATCTTGCCGATCATGCCGGGTCTGTCACCGTAGTGAAGAAGGAGCATATGTTCAGCAGGGGTGAAGTCCATGGAGTAGTCGCGAAGGCGGACTATGCGGGGTTTGCCTTCGAAAAGTGTTCCGGAGATAAGTCTTTTCTTGCTGTCAGCTCCCTCTATTACCAGTGTCACAAGGTTTGAAAAGGCGTCGGAGTGGGTAGACTTTGCTTCATCAACGACAATCCCCATCTGCTCGGCAATAAGTGAGGCATTGACCATGTTCACATCCTGATCAACCATACGGTTGAGGAGTGCGGAGAGGCCGAAAACCGTAAGTGGTGAGCAGTCGTAATGGGCAATCTGGCCGGTGTAGCCGAAAGTCACCTTGGACGGGTTGGAGTCAACAAGCTGGATGCCGAAGTCGCACATGACGCGGATGAGGTTCATAAAAGGCCTCATCTGATCCATCAGCGCCAGATCGAAGCGCGGGATATTGACAGCATTTTCAAGGGGCTGCTCGTCCAGATAGTTGAGGATCTCTCTGGAAACATCAACAGCAACATTTATCTGTGCCTCGAAGGTGTTTGCACCAAGGTGGGGAGTTACTATCAACTTCTCCTGGGAGATGAGCTCCTTGAGAGTGTCACTTTTAGGGGGCTCGGCACTGTAGACATCGATGGCAGAGAGGCCGATCTTGCCGTTCTTCAGATTCTCAAGCAGTGCCTCCTCGTTGATAACACCACCGCGGGCGACGTTGAGAACGATAACCCCATCCTGCATCATGGCAAACTCGCGATTGCCGATCATGTCCCTGGTCTCATCATTGAGCGGTGTATGCACGGTTATTATGTCGCAATTCTTGTAGATCTCTTCGTGGGACACAAGTTTGACACCGAGGTCATGGGCTCTTTTCACAGCAATGTAGGGATCGCAGGCAAGAACTTCGCATTCAAAAGCTTTCAGACGGGTGGCAACCCGGCCGCCGACCTTACCAAGGCCGATGACACCGGCTGTTTTACCTTTGAGCTCAACACCGGTAAAGGGGCCACGTTTCCACTCGCCGCTTTTGAGGCTGGCATTTGCCTTGGTAACATTGCGGCAGACCGAGAGAAGCAGCGCCATGGTATGCTCGGCAGCGCTGTTGGTATTGCCGAACGGTGCATTGACGACAATGACACCGCGGCTGCTGGCATAATCGACATCAACATTGTCGATACCGACCCCGGCACGGGCAACAAGCTTGAGCTTTTTGCCGGCATCGAGAAGATCCTTGTCGACGTTGGTGCCGCTGCGGGTAATGATAACTTCGTAATCACCTATGAGCCCAAGCAGTTCCTCCTTGGAGAGGCCAAGACGCATATCCATCTCGATCCTCGGATCCTGCTCAAGAAGCGCCAACCCTTCTGCGGCAACCTCGTCGGTAACAATAACCTTCATGTATGCTCTCCTTGTTTTCCGTTTGAAAAAATTGCATAATATCCCCCCAAGTCAGAAATTGCAAGACCGACCGGAGTAAAATGATACACAATCCCCCATTTCATATAGTACTGATTGAACCGGAAATCCCTCCAAACACCGGCAATATCGCCAGATTGTGCGGCGCCACAGGCACAGTTCTCCATCTTGTCGGCAAACTCGGTTTTTCAACCGACGACCGCTACCTGAAGCGGGCCGGCCTTGACTACTGGAGTGAAGTAGATATCCTCTACTGGCCTGATCTGGAGGCACTGCAAGCTGCATATCCTGCGGCAAGGCTCGTCTGTACAAGTAAAAAGGTGGCAACACCCCATATGGCATTCAACTTTATTGCAGGCGATTTTATTGTTTTCGGCAAGGAAACTAAAGGTCTGCCGGATAAACTTATAGAAGCCAATATTTTAACCAGCATTCGCATACCGATGTCTGGGAAAGTACGTAGCCTCAACCTCTCTACTGCCGCCGGGATAGTGCTTTACGAAGCACTGCGGCAGACAGACCAGCTTGAATAGGAGTTTATAATGAGTTTTAATCACTTCGACAGCGCCGGACAGGCAATCATGGTTGATGTCAGCCATAAAGCGCCTACCATGAGGACAGCAACGGCTTCAGCCGCTGTACATCTGAAAGCGGAGACTGTACGGGACATCATCGACGGCAGAACCACAAAAGGTGATGTCCTCTCGGTTGCCAGAATTGCCGGTATCGCTGCGGCCAAAAAAACACCGGACCTTATCCCTCTCTCCCATCCGCTGGCGATCCATCATGTCGCCATCGAGTTCACGGTTGATGCCGATGGCGGCACAATAACAGCTGAAGCAACTGTCAGGGCTTTCGAGCGGACAGGTGTTGAAATGGAGGCAATGACCTCTGCTGCTGTTGCCGCCCTGACCATCTACGATATGTGCAAAGGGGTGGACAAAGGAATCACCATCGGCGAGATAAAGCTGCTTTTCAAGGAGGGTGGCAAGTCCGGCACCTACCGGCGCGAGGATTTAAAATGAAAACCGCCATCCTTATATTGAGCGACAAGGGTTCACGGGGCGAACGAATAGACACCAGCGGCCCGACCCTGGAAAAGTGGCTGACTAACAAAGGTGTCGAAGTGGTGCGCACACTGATAATCCCTGACGATGCAGCTCAGATCGAGGAAACTCTCATTGAGTGGGCTGACTCCGGGCAATTGGATCTCATCGTCACCTGCGGCGGCACCGGAGTCTCTCCCCGCGATGTTTCTCCCGAAGCAACCAGAAGAGTTCTCGACCGGGAGATTCCCGGCCTTGGCGAAGAGATGCGCCGGGCAAGCGCCGCCATAACCCCCCATGCCCTGCTTTCACGGGCCATAGCCGGTATCCGCAACGGGACAATGATAGTCAACCTGCCGGGGAGCCCGAAAGGTGCCATTGAAAACCTCTCTGCCATCTGGTCAGCAATACCCCACGGAGTCGCAAAAATGAAGGGTGACCCCTCTGACTGCGCCGATTCTCATCCCAAAAAGAGAATATCCCCCCCTGCCCTCTCTTTTGTTGCCAAATCAGGAACAGGGAAGACAACACTGCTTGAGAAAGTAATCCCTCTGCTTAAGAACAGGGGCTGGAAAGTCGGACTGATCAAGCATGATGCCCACCGTTTCGACATCGACCATCCGGGAAAAGACTCCCATCGCCTGACCGTTGCCGGGGCAGAAACCATGCTGATCTCATCACCGGAAAAACTGGCCCTGGTTAAAAAACACGATGCATCGCCACCCATAGAGGAGCTTATTTCAACCTACTTCAGGGATGTTGACATAGTCCTTACCGAAGGGTTCAAACATGGCGGTCTGCCGAAGATCGAACTCCACAGGAAAGAGCGTAGCAGTGAATTGATCTGCCGTGGTGAAAGCCATGACGTAACCCTGATTGCCGTTGCCAGCGATACCGGGATCGAGCTGGACGTCCCTGTTCTTGATCTCAATTCAGCCGAAGCTGTTGCCACGTTCATTGAATCCAGGTTTCTTGGTAAAGGGTAATATAGATAATGGCGCTTATCCTTGACGGCTTAATCGAAGGGCTGAAACTTCTCCTGACACTTGACCCGGAGGTCTGGAGCATCACCCTGCTCTCTCTCAAGGTTTCAGCAATTGCAACCCTGTCGACACTGATAACCGGCATTCCTCTCGGAGTCTTTCTGGCTCTCTCCAGCTTTCCGGGCAGACGTTTTTTCATATCAATTGTCAACACCGGCATGGGTCTGCCACCGGTTGTTGTCGGTCTTGTGGTGACAATCTTTCTCTGGAGAAACGGGCCCCTTGGGTTCATGGAGATGCTCTACACCCCACTGGCAATGATTCTCGCCCAGGCAGTGATCGCCGCACCGATTGTCACCGGCATCACCATCGCTGCAATCCAGCAGCTGCCGTCAAACTTGAAACTGCAGGTGCGGGCACTTGGCGCAACTAAAGCACAGACCGTCTGGATCCTGGTCAGGGAGGCAAGACTGCCGCTCCTTGCCGCTGTCATGGCAGGGTTTGGCGGCGTCATCTCCGAAGTCGGCGCATCCATAATGGTTGGCGGCAACATCAAGGGGCAGACGAGGGTTCTGACCACGGCAACGGTCATGGAAAGCGGTAAGGGAAATTTCGAGGTGGCAATCGCCCTCTCATTCATCCTGCTGCTGCTGACCTTTGCAGTAAATTATTTTCTTACGATGATCCAGCAGAGAGAGCGACCGCGATGAACCGTAAACCACTGCTTGAAGCAACCAACCTTAAAGTCTTTCGTGGCGGGGCACAGGTCATTGATATCCCCCATCTCTCCTTACCTGAAAATGGCAAGGTGGCTATCATCGCCCCTAATGGCGGCGGGAAGTCATCACTCCTTCTGACCCTTGCCTGCCTGCTACCAAGAACAGAGGGGACTATCTGTTTTGCCGGTAAAACAGTTGAGCAAAAGGATGAGACCGGGTTCCGACGCACCATAGCCATGCTCTTTCAGGAACCGCTGCTGTTTGACACAACGGTTCTCGATAATGTTGCCGAAGGTCTGAGAATAAGGGGAGTTGAGAAGAAAGCCGCCCGGGAGGAGTCAATGGCGGCGCTGGAGCTGTTCCGGGTGGCCCATCTGGCAAGCCGCTCGGCCCACAAACTCTCCGGTGGTGAAGCGCAGCGGGTCAGCCTTGCCCGGGCTTTTGCCATAAAACCGAAGCTGATCCTGATGGATGAGCCATTTTCAAGTCTTGATCTGCCGACACGGATAAAACTTGCCGAAGAACTGGGAGAGATACTGAATAATTCAGGGACAGCCGCTCTTATCGCCACCCATGAAAGGATCGAAGCGCTGCGCATGGTGGAACACCTGTTAGTGATGGATGCAGGGAGAATAATTCAGTCCGGCGATCCGACCGATGTGATCGAAAACCCGGTAAACGAATTTGTAGCAGCATTCAAGAGGACAAGTCACGGCCCGGTTCACCATGGCGAAAACAGTCGACAGTATGGTCGTTGACCATGCCTATTGCCTGCATGAAAGCATAGATAATCGTCGAACCGACAAAGTTGAATCCCCTCTTTTTCAGATCTTTGCTGATCCTATCCGACAACTCAGTAGACGCAGGAACTTCTGAAAGCCCGGCTCGGCTGTTCTGCAGCGTTTTGCCATCAACAAATCCCCAGATATAATTGGCAAAACTGCCAAACTCCCTCTGCACGGCAATGAACGCCTTTGCATTACTGATGGCTGAGCGGATCTTCAGTCTGTTACGCACAATCCCGGCATTTGCCAGGAGTTCGGCAACTTTCGCCTCATCATAGCGGCTGACAGTTTCAACATCAAAATTATCAAAAGCAACCCGGTAAGCCTCCCTCTTTCTGAGAATAGTTATCCACGAAAGCCCGGCCTGGGCCCCTTCAAGGATCAGAAACTCGAAAAGCAGCCGGTCATCCCGCACCGGCACTCCCCACTCATTATCGTGGTAGGCACAATAGAGCGGATCAGTCCCGGCCCAGCCGCAGCGAATCGGCTGTGAGTTATTGGATACTGTTTTTAAATCCTGTGGCATAAATTCCTCCATATTGATTAGCGGCGGGCTGAGACTAAGCCATCAGGATTGCCTGGAGAGCGGAGAGATAACACCTTTTGACGGGCGGATTCTTGTTAGTGGCAGCTTTGTCAAAGATATGGTAAGAGCAGAACATTAATTGTGCTTGGTAGGGTTGCTTTCAGAACTACACGATCCTTCAGTTGGAATCCAATATTTGAATACGGTAAAAACGATCACTGTTTCACATCAGCTTGCAAATCATCCTGCTAAGCAATATTCACCTCATTTGAGAGGATTAGACGTGGAGCAGCACCCTTTACCCCAAGGATTTCAGCAAAACTGGACATCCCTTCCTGTACACTTGTGAGGCACTCATCTGTCATTTCTTCAAGACCTCTTACCAGCAGACTTTGAGCAACGTCAGGCGCGATCTCAACAAGTTTGTTTCCTTTAGCTGTCAACTCAACATCGACAACCCTGCGATCTTTAGTTGATCTGATCCGTTGGACAAGCCCCTGCAATTCAAGACGGTCAATAATCCCTACAACAGTTGCCGGATGAAGATACATACGCCTTGAGAGGTCAGAAACCCTTATGGAACTGCTTTCGAAAATAACCTTTACCGCCCAGAGCTGTGAACCGGTAAGACCTGTCGCACGTTCGGCATGCCTGGAAAAATCACTGATTGCCTGAAATATGCGCCTTAAGTCATCAATGGTTTCAGCGACGAGTTTTCCCCTGTCAAGATCCTGTCCATTGACACGATAACTTTCACTGATTACAGGATTATTTTCCATAAAAGCAATCTCCATCTGATAGGGTGGAGAAAAGATAAACAATAAACCTTCTGCTTGCAAATAAAATATCGTTATACAATTAATTTGCATATCAAATAATTTTGTTCTATATTTATTTGCATTACAAACTATGTGTATGCAGTATACATATTAACATTTCAACTTCAACCTCACATCATACTGTTATTATTATTCATTTAACTGCAACAAACTATCAATAGAGACAAAATGCCACTTGAATTAATTTAATTCATAAAGAGAGAGTTGTTATGAAACGAGCTCCAATATCAGCGCCAGACTATCGGATAGCCACAGTTGAAAAGGCAATAGCAGCCATTGAGCTCCTTTCTGATCCAATTTGCGAAAATCATAACCTCGTTTATATTGCCGAAAAACTTGGACTTTCCCGTCAAAAAACATTTCGAATTCTCAGCACGCTGATAGAGCTTGGGATTGCAGACAAAGATGATACCCGTGGGACCTACAGCCTTGGATTACAGGCATTCGAGTTTGCACGCAAAATGCTAAGGCCAGCCGCAGTAATTAACAATGCCCACCCTATAATCGAGGAGCTGGCCAGAAAACATAAGGAAGATGTCTACCTGACCGTTCTTCAGGACAAAGATGTACTGTTCCTTGACATGGCAGACTGTGAGCAGGAGGTAAAATCTTTGCCACTTATCGGTAAACGTTACCCGTTTTTTAACACTGCCGCAGGCAAAGTAATTGCGGCGATGGGTGTATCACTTGACCATGTAGCTTCACTATTAGGAAAAGGCTGCCGTAACAATCCGGCAATAAGTCTGGAAGTTCTTGATCAGGAGCTGGCACAGATAAGAAGCGATGGGGTAGCTGTTGATGAAAACTTACTTGGGGAGGGGGTGGTCAGCATATCTGTCCCTTTTAAGGACTACGCAGGCAAAGTAGTCGGTGCAATCACCCTTTTAGGCCCTGCATTCAGGCTTCTTGCTGATCGCATTGAAAACGAGATAATTCCGTCTCTGTTAGAGGAAGCTGACCTGCTTTCGCTAAAATTTGGCTACGCAAAATACTAGGCAGGTAAGGAAAATTCGACAAAAAATAATAAAAGGGGGTCTGTAGAGAGGCACAATAACGCAGGGCGGGACGCTGCCCTTCAACGCAATCAAATTCGTATAAAAAGGAGTACTAACCATGGCAGAAAAGCAGTATGACTGGAAAGCAATAGCCCAAA
>JACABD010000030.1:0-5996 GCA_013377075.1 Geobacteraceae bacterium
AGAAACTCCTTTATTTGTAATTTTGGGGGAGGATATGGATACACCTTTTTGGCGAGGATGACAAGGGGAGAGCTTCAGCGCTTTATGGTAAAACTGTCGAACTCGCCGCTGTAAGGCTCTTCGCAAATGTCGATGCTGTCAACCCTGCTTGCAGGGGGGCCGCTGCGGCACCAGTCAACAAGGGCAGTCACGGCTGAGGCTTCACCTTCGAAACAACCCTCCACCGCGCCGGTCGGCAGATTGCGCACCCATCCGGTAACGTCAAGGCTTTGGGCGGTCACCATGGTGTGATAGCGGAAGTTGACCCCCTGAACGATGCCGGTGACAGTGACCATGACTCTCCGTTGCATCAATCCCCTCCTGATAGAAGCAGAAGAAACTCCTCTTCGCTGAGGATGCTGACACCGAGATTTCTCGCCTTCTCCAGCTTGCTCCCTGCCTCCGCCCCTGCCACAACATAGTCGGTCTTCTTCGACACCGAGCCTGCGGCATGGCCACCTTCCGCCTCCACCATCTTCTGGGCGTCGCTGCGGCTGAAGCGCTCAAGGGATCCGGTGAAGACAAATGTCTTGCCGGTGAATCTGCCGCCGACCCGCTTTTCAGCCACCGACGGGGTAATGCCGCTGGCAAGGAGTCGCTCGATCATCTCCCTGTTCTTTTCGTCTTGGAAATAGGCGGCGATGCTCTCCGCAACCTGGGGGCCGACTTCGCGGATGGAGAGCAGTTCTTCCTCTCTGGAACTCATCAGGTTTTGCAGCGAGCCGAATGCTCCGGCAAGGAGCTTTGCCGTATGTTCGCCAACATGGCGGATGCCGAGGGCAAAGATGAAGGTCGCCAGCTCCCGCGTCTTGCTCTCTTCAATGGCTGTCAGCAGGTTTTCCGCCAGTTTGTCCCCCATCCGCTCAAACTGCATGAAATCAGCCTTTGTGAGGCTGTAAATGTCGGCGATATCCCTGACAAGACCAAGGCGCAGCAGCTGATCGATATACTTTTCACCAAGCCCGTCGATGTCCATGGCGTTTCTTGAGGCGAAATGAATAAGCGCTTCACGGATCTGGGCCGGGCAGGAGAGGTTCTGGCAGCGGACTGCAACCTCATTGGGGAGCTTTACGGTTGGCGAGCCGCATTCAGGGCAGGCTGACGGGATTTCGAGGAATTTTTCACTGCCGGAACGCTTCTCAAGCAGCACACGGACAACGGCAGGGATGACATCACCGGCACGTTCGATGACTACGGTATCGCCGATACGGATATCTTTTCGCTCCATCTCCTCCCAGTTGTGCAGGGTCGCCCTTGAGACGATAACCCCGGAAACCTCAACAGGGCGCAGATTAGCCGTGGGGGTGATGACGCCGGTTCTGCCCACAGAGGGGACGATATCTTCGATCACGGTCACTGCCTGGCGCGGCGGAAATTTCCAGGCAATGGCCCACTTTGGCGAGCGGCTTTTTACCCCCAGTTCGCTCTGCATGGCGAAGGAATCAACCTTGATGACAACGCCATCTATCTCGTAATCAAGGGATTCGCGCTGCTCCATGAGCTGCGAATAGTAGCCGGCAACGCCACTGATTCCGGCAACCTTTTTGGTTAGCGGATTTACCGGAAGTCCCAGCGCAGGGAGTTTTTTCAGAAAGTTGAGCTGAGAGTCAAACTCAATCCCTTCGATCAGACCGGGGGCGTAGCAGAAGATTGTCAAGGGGCGCTTGGCGGTGATTGCCGGATCGAGCTGGCGCAGGCTCCCTGCCGCAGCATTGCGAGGGTTGGCAAAAGGTGGCTCGCCAGCCTCCTCCCGCTCACCGTTGAGCTTCTGAAACGGCTCAAGGGGGATATAGACCTCGCCCCGCAGCTCTAATAATTGTGGTGGAAAGAGTTCAGCAAGGCGATGGGGGATGCTCTTGATGGTTTTCAGATTGGCGGAGATATCCTCACCGATCTCGCCGTCACCACGGGTGGAACCCTGCACAAGCTCGCCATCCTCATAGACCAGCTCAACCGCAAGCCCGTCCATCTTGGGCTCGCAGACGTAGTCTATTATGGCCTCTTCGGCCAGGCCAAGCTCCCGCTTGATCCGCCGGTCGAATTCGGCAATATCCCCTTCAGAAAAAGCGTTGTCGAGGGAGAGCATCGGCAGCCGGTGCGCTATCTGACTGAATCTGGCAAGGGGCTTGCCCCCTACCTTTGCAGTCGGTGAAGATACTACGGCAAGAGTTGGAGCGCTCTCTTCAAGTGCCTTTAGCTCTGCAAAAAGCGCGTCATATTCGGCATCGCTGATTTCAGGATTGTCATTTTCGTAGTAGAGGCTGTTGTGCCGCTCCAGCTCCTTGCGGAGAGACTCTATACGCTTTATTGCTGTCTGTTTTTCCATCTGGGAAATCTCCGCTAAATCTGGTGAATGGCGGAAAATAATAACAGAAATTATTCGCTAGCGCTACGACTCAGGTTTATCAGTTGGCAGGAATTGCAATTCAGGCTGGTACTATTTTTGATGCATTAACCGGCTCTATCTTCCAGATCGATTCCACTGCCACCGCCAGGAGTCGGGCAACCATCCGGGTGGCTCTCACCACTGTTTACTCCCACCCCTCACATTTGACCGTCTAATAGTCGCGGGAGCTACCAAGTTGTTGAAATTGAGCCCTCAACTTGTCATCTTGGTAGATCCATGGGTTCTGCCCTGTTATTTTCTTTTTTCAGCCTCATCTTCAAGCATCTGAGCCATCAGCTTCTGTCGCTTCTCTTCGGTGAATCCATAGCGCTCTGCGACGGGCATTGTTACGACGTCGATCATCTCTGCGACAGTTCGGAACTGCTCTTGGATGGACTGAAGCTCGGAAATCATGCTGTTGCCCACTTTCTGTCATGAAAGAAATGGACTTCTCTGAGAAGTAGTGATGCGCCAGACGGTTCCGCTGCTTCAATGCTGAAGCCAATGCAGTAGCAATACCTTCTTTTGGTTGGCCTGCGTCCTTGAGCCTATGTATCAGCTGCCCCATCGTCTTGCTAAGCTCTTGTGCTTCGTATGCCTCAATCTCTCGTTGCCACAGCTCTTGATTTCTTATGCGAGAAATGTTGCGGGGAAAGAAATCGAAAAAATGAGGTGGAGGTAAATCGACTGCTCCAAGCACTGAGCAAGGTAGATCGTTAAGCCGAAGTGCGCATACACTTCTTTGACGTGTTCTCCATCGTCCATTTTTCGTTCCTTTTGCGATTGACGGCTGAGAGCACAGCGGGTTCACTGCTGCTGCGATTGGTGTACGCCCTTCATGGGCGTGAACTTGTGGGGTGTAAGTCCCCTGTACGGTGAGTCCAATCCTGTCGTGAGACAGCGTAAACCAAGTACTAGCCGGGAATTCTGGGGATGCCATACGTAATAAAATGCAAATTAAAAAGCCGCTTAACCCGGCATTGCGGGTAAAGCGGCTTTTTAATCATCTGACAGCAATCATCTTCATCATTTGCCCTGCCACATAAAAGTTCGCCATCACTATAACGCCATTACCAGCCTGTCAACTGCGAATGTGAGCAAAAGGGTGAAAGAGGGTAAAAGATTTTGGAGTGGTCGCGGTGTCGGCTTCCAAGTTGTTGAGATTGAGCCCTCAACTTGTCATCTTGGAGCCTGACCCCATGGGCTTTCGAGAATCGCCTTTTCTGTGTCTTAGGTGTCAGGGTGCAAACTCTAGCGGATTATTATTCCATCAATAATTACCGTTCCGCTTGTGACAGTCAGTTTCTGGATGGTTGTAAAGCCGCTCCTGCCGCTGAAACCTGTATTATATCCACCTTGCAGGGTGACGGTAATGGGTCGGTTCAGATCGAGTGCTTCGAGCAGGGCGGTGCCGTACAGCTTGAAAGTTTCGCCGCCCGTCGCGCCTGCATAGGTGGCAGCGACCGAGGAATAGCTGATGGAACCGACTTTTGCGCTTGCCTGCTCGAATGTTGCGGTTACATTGCTATCGCCATTCATTGTCACGCTGCACGAACCGGTGCCGCTGCATGCCCCGGACCAGCCGGTGAAGACGCTATTGCTATCTGGTGATGCTGTCAGAGTGAGCTCAGTCCCCTGATCGTAGGATCGACTGCAGCTGCCTGTGGCACAGGCCATGTTAACGCCGGGAGAACTGTTCACCAGGCCGCTGCCGCTACCGGCATGATCTACGGCAAGAAGGTACTGGCGGGAGGCCCCTGTCCCGGAAAGCGAAACCGCCAGGCTCGGATTTACAGGATCGTTGCTGGCAATCTGCAGAGATGCGTTCCTGGCTCCGGTTCTGGTCGGGGCAAAGGTAACGCTGACAGTACAGCTGCCGCCGGCACCAATGGCCGGTGTGAGGCTCGTGCAAGTGCCAGGAACAACGGCGAACTGATCCGAATCCGTGCCTGTCAGGATTATGCCGCTCACCACCATGGCAGCAGCGCCGCTGTTGCTGAGGGTGACAGCCTGAGGCACGCTGCTGTTGCCAAGGGTGATACTGCCGAAGCTGAGAGCGGCTGGCGCGGCCTGGGCAACCGGAGCAGCTGTAAAGCTGGCAGTTACGCTCTTGGCCTGATTCATCGTGACCTGGCAATTGCCGGTGCCGCTGCAGGCGCCGCTCCAGCCGGTGAATATTGATCCGGCATAGGTTGAAGCGGAGAGGGTGACCTGTGAGCCAAATGGAAACCCTGCCATGGAGAAACTTGTCGTTGCGCCAAGGCTCAAGCCTGCGGGAGTGCTTAAAATCTGGCCCATGCCGCTGCTTTGCGGGTTTTTGCCAACTGACAAACATGCCGAGCTGCCACCCAGACGGTAAAGTTTTTGCACATTGGCAATGCTATCCCAGTCGGTGAACTGCACGTCCCCGCAGTTGTTCAGCCGGAGCCGCATCGGGTTCATCTGGCTGAAGGAAAGCTGCCCGCGGACGCTGGAAACGATCCGTCTCATGCCGCTTATGTCCTGTGTCCAGATCACTTCGCCAGCATCGTTGATGGCCGGGCTGAAGTGATCGGTCAGGTCGCTGGTGACGGCAACCGGTGTCGTGCTGCCCGCCACCAGTTTATAGATCTGCCTGAAACCGGTGTTGTCCCGCTGCGTCCAGACAACATCACCAAGGTTGTTGATGGCGGGTTCTCTGAGTTCGTTCATGGTGGATGTGAGCTGACCACGGACACTGCTGTAAACCTGATAATAGTTGCTGTTGTCTCTCTGCGTCCAGACCACTTCCCCCCGATCATTAGCCGACAGAGTCCACATGTCGATGAATTGACCTGAAGCGAGCAAGACCGGTTGTCCGGAGATGATTCCGTTAATCTGTACCCAGCCCATGCTGGTATCTTCTGACCAGAATACGTCTCCAAGATTATTGACGACTGGTGAGTAGTGCCTTGTTGCATTTGTCGTAATTTGGCCGTGGATGTTCGAATACACCTGGTTGCCGGTTTCATCGTTCTGGATCCAGACCACTTCACCCAGGTCGTTGCCCATCAGGTCCCATACATTGGGAAGGGAGGTGTAGATCACTTCGGGAAAGGGTAGCCTGCTCTTGTCGATGGAGACTGTGTAGCCGAACCGTCCCCCCGTTGCTTCAACTTTGAGGTAGTGGGTGCCGGTGGAACCGGCCGTGGTCTTGATGCCTAGCGGGTTCGTAGAGGTAGAGCCACTGAGGAGATTTTCCTGGCCGTCGTAGAGACCGATGGTGAGGCTGTTTGGCGCACGATTGTCGTAGTTGACAGTGATCTGGATACTATCACCGGCCACCGCATCAAGCTTGTACCAGTCGACCGGGTTGGATGTGGCGTCGATCAGACCGGTCAGGACGTTGCCGAACGATGTCGAAGATGCCTGGGCCAGGGTGTCGTTGACACCGGGTCGGCTAATGCACGCCGAGCTGCCCCCCAGACGGTAGAGTTTTAGAATATTGGCAATGTTATCATAGTCGATAAACTGCACGCCCCCGCAGTTATCAAGCCTGAGCCGCATCGGGTTCATCTGGCTGAAGGAAAGCTGCCCGCGGACGCTGGAAACG
>JACABD010000030.1:6096-47875 GCA_013377075.1 Geobacteraceae bacterium
TGTTGCATTTGTCGTAATTTGGCCGTGGATGTTCGAATACACCTGGTTGCCGGTTCCGTCGTTCTGGATCCAGACTACTTCACCCAGGTCGTTACCCATCAGGTCCCATACATTGGGAAGGGCGGTGTAGACCAGCTCGGGTTCCGGCAATGGCGCAGCATTGAACGTGGCCGTGACATCCTTTACCGAATCCATGGTTGTCTGGCAACTGCCGCTGCCGCTACAGGCGCCCCCCCAGCCGGTGAAAGTGAAGCCTGTGCCAGGGTTGGGAGTCAAGGTAACAACCGTGTTGATATCGTAGCTGTAACCGCAGTTGCCACTGCAGGTCTGGTCGCCATAGCCGGCTGCTGTAGCGGTAATTGTGCCGGTGCCAGTGGCGGAGAGGGTCAGGGGGTAGGTAATCCTGGTAAAATTGAAGCCAACCGTGCAGTCGGCGGTGATGGCTCCGGTGGTGTAAGTGTTGCCGTTCCACGAGCCGGCCGGGCAGTCGCCGGAGACAGTGGCCGCTGGTTGGTAGGTGGCATTGGGGCTAAGAGTGAATGACCCCGTGGCGTCGGTATTGACGGTCAACGGGTTGGTTGAAGCGATAGTGCCGTTTGCCCCAACGGTAGCGGTAACGGTGCGACCATAAGGATATTGGGTGTAGATGATAAACGCATCGGTAGCAGCGTTTTTTGTCAGCGCAGGAATGGTGATGTTGGCACTATCAAAATACCCTCCCAATAAAACATTTCCGGAACCGTTAACTGCTATTCCCAAGCCAAATGCAGTTGCGCCACTGCCACCGAAATTTTTTGCCCAGGTGGTGGTGCCTGTGGAGTCGAGCTTGAACGCAAAGGCATCCTGGGTGCCGATCTTCGTCAGTGCAGGCGCGGTGAGGTTGGCACCTTGCAACCATCCCCCCAGATAGGCATTATAGGAACCATCCACTGCGATGCCAAAGCCTCTTGTCCATGCTCCGCTGCCGCCGAAGTTCTTTGCCCAGGTGGTGGCGCCGGTACTATCAAGCTTGAACACAAAAGCATCGTCAATGCCGATCTTAGTTAAAGTCGGGTTGGTGAGGTTGGCAGACTGGAAAAAACCGCCGAGATAGACGTTTCTGGATGTATCCACGGTGATGCCCATGCCATAGACAGACGCCCAGCTGCCGCCGAAGTTCTTTGCCCAGGTGGTGGCGCCGTTGGCATCCAGCTTGAGCGCTAAAGCATCCTGGGTGCCGATCTTTGCCACAGCCGGAGTGGTGAGGTTGGCACCTTCAAACCATCCTCCCAGATAGACACTGCCGTTGCCGTCTACTGCGACACAGCGGAACACGGTACTCGCCCCACTCCCTCCGAAGCGTTTTGCCCAAGAGATTGTACCGGCAGCATCCAGCTTGATTGCAAAGGCATCCTGACTGCCCGCTAACGTCAGTGCCGGGTTAGTAAAATCTGCACTCTGAAAAAAACCAGCAATATAGGTGTTACTGGAACTGTCTACCGCAATGCCGTGGCTAAAGGCAGACGCCCCGCTGCCGCCGAAGTTCTTTGCCCAGACAGTTTCCCCGGAGGCATCCAGCTTGATTGCAAAGGCATCCTGGCTACCAATTTTAGTTAAGGCAGGGGTAGTCAGATTGTTGCCAGACAAATCCCCCACAATATAGATAAAGCCGTTGCCATCTACCGCGACACTGTTGCTTGACGAATATGCCCCGTTGCCGCCGAAATCCTTCGCCCAGAGCACCGTGCCTGATGCATCCATTTTGGCAACAAAGGCGTCCCTGGAACCGATCTTGGTCAATATGATGCTGCCGAACGTTAGTGTGGCACCGTCAAAATACCCGGTCAGATAGATGTTTCCGGAAGCGTCTGTCGCTGTTGCTTGAATATAGGCATGTGTTCCGGGTGATCCGCCGAAGTTTGCCGCCCAGTCGGCAGCCGATGTCCTGTCGGAGAGTGACAGCACGAAGAGTAAAATCAGCAGACAGATATTACGAAGCAAGGATATTTTCATGGAGGGCCTCCCTTGAGGAACATAGTTGCATAAAATAGCCCGAACATCGGGTAGACCGAAGGCGGACGGATAGACTTGCAATTGGGAAAAACATGGATGTACCTTATGTTGGAAGTTGTTTGCTGTTGTGCTAGTTTTTCTTGAGTGAATAGCAAAATAGGAGCCCAATGGGGTCGGGCCTGCAAGCTTTGAGTTATGTGAGCTGCCGAGGACTTTATGTATATTTGCCTCAGCACATAAAAGTGCGCTCACATTATAACGGGATCAAATGTCTGTCAACTGGGGAAGTGTGCAAAAGGGTGGGAAAGGGAAAAGAGTTTGTAATGTTTTTCTGGTCCGCGAAACGAGGAAGGGGCTGTTGAACTTCAACTACTTCCACAACCGCATGATCCTGATGGGTGACTGGTGCAGCAAAGACTGACATCGAAAGAATAGAAATAACGGCAATGGTATCGATGTTGATGACAAGGCTTGAAAAACCTTTTTTCATTGCATAAGGAAAGTTTTTGCCGTTGACAGCAGCCTTTTAATGGGTGACCCCTTGGGTTTTCTCTGGGCAACAGGCCGTTCTGGGTTACCCCCTATTATTATTCTAAGCATGACCCCATTTCAAGGCAAGCAGTTGTTCATAGGACTCCACCTATCACAGCCATTCTTGCTGGCATAAATCCCGCTCTCCGTTTTGGCGTAGACTTGTCGCTGCAGTAGACTGCTGTGTAGAAGCTTTGCCGAATCCTTCATGGCATGCGCCTTGGCCCGGCTGCCTGCGCAATCAAATATGGTGTCATTGTTTTGCAACAGGCTAAATCGCACAAGATTTTATTCCAGAATTGCTGATATTAATGTCAGCATATATCAGCAAACAGACAAAAAAAGGCGACCGAATAGGCCGCCTTTTTTAAACAGTTGGCGCGGGAGCGAGATTCTTTGTTCCAATCCGTCGGTAAGATCCATCTGGCTTATCGTGCCCTCCATGCTGGCAGGACAAGCGGTCAAGCCCTTTGACTCCCCCTTTTTCAAGCGGTTATACGCGCCTGGCGGATGAGACCTGTCGCTTTCAGCGTAATCTCGAACTGCGCCAATTTCTAAAATCGCTCCAAAGTGCCGTAGACGCTGCGAAATACCCGTCCTCTGCTACACTTTTTGCCTGCCGCAACGCTTCAGGCTTCTCTTTGACCTCAAGAGCCTGCACACCACGTCTTCAAAGCAGACAGAAATTATGTCTGGTCGACAGGTTTCTGATCTGTTCTTACAAACACCCCAGAGCAAATTGTCAAAGAACGATACCTGCTCCTACCTCAACCACCCCAGCTTGTCAGACCTTGCGCCCTTTACGGCCGAGCATCAATTTGCCGTGACGGGTGATAACATGCACATTGTGATTCGGTGTCATGATAAGCTTTTTCATCTCCATAAGCTTGATGGATGCTTTTGCCCGACGTAGCGGCATCATGGATCTGGTTGTCATTGTTTTCATTTTTGCCACCTCCCGTTTATCAACTTTCAATCAGTCCTTTAATTACATTATACGCCGCCAATTATTTTGTGGCGCAAAAATAATGCATACTTTGTGATACTCTCCAGGTTAGTGGTGGTAACGCGCAGAACACTGATGGAAGCGAATCTGTCGAGGTTTTACGGTTCTTTTACTTAGTGATTCAGCGCAGGCGGTATAAGCTTTGTTCAGACAACATCACTTTTAAAACGGACAATATATGAGCGATATTCGCCTTTCAGATTGCACAATATTCAGTACCCCGATTCTCAATAAACTTCTGCGCCTTGCATCACTGACATATCTGAAGCTTGCCGGTTGGCGCATCGAAGGGGTTTCCCCAAAAGCTGAGCGCTTCGTCATGATTGCCGCCCCCCACACCAGCAACTGGGATCTCCCCATGACGCTGGTCGTCGTTTTTGCACTCCGGCTAAAGGTCTATTACCTTGCCAAACATACCCTTTTTCGTCCCCCTTTCGGTTTATTCCTCCGCTGGCTTGGCGGCATCCCGGTGGATCGAACCAAATCCAATAATCTGGTTGAGCAGATCGTGGATCTCTATAATTCACATGATCAGCTGATAATTATCGTACCGCCGGAGGGGACGCGAAAAAAGGTGCGCTACTGGAAAAGCGGCTTCTACCACATGGCCCATGGGGCAAAGGTGCCGATTGCTCTGGGATTTATTGATTTCAAACGGAAAGTGGCAGGACTTGGCGGGATGTTGTCTCCATCAGGAGATTTTGAAGCTGATCTCCCCGTAATTCAAGCATTTTACAGTGGCATTGTCGGCAAGAACCCGGATAATTGATAATAATCAGATTTTTCCCAGAAGCCTGAGCAGCCCGTCGAGGATTGTCAGCGGATGTGGCGGGCAGCCGGGGATGTAGAGATCTACCGGAATAAGGTCGCAGGCGCCGTCATTAACTTCCGGGCTCCCTCTGAACGGGCCGCCGCCGATGGCGCAGGCTCCGCAGACAATGGCTATCTTCGGTTCGGGAATCGCTTCCCAGGTTTTCAGCAGCGCCTCCCGCATGTTTTCGCTCACCGGTCCGGTAACAAAGATTCCATCGGCATGGCGGGGCGAGGCGACAAACTGGATGCCGAACCTTCCCAGATCGAACCCTACCGTGTTCAAGACATTCGTGTCAGCTTCACAGGCGTTGCAGCCGCCAGCAGAGACTTCCCGCAGCTTCAGCGACCTGGAAAAAAGCTTCAGCCTCTTCTCTTCAAGGGCCCCAGCCCGTTTATGTCCTTGATCAGCAACAGCCACAAGCTCATCACGTTCGCCAGTGGCAAGCTGATATTCGTTACTGAAGCTGATGGCCCCGCCAGGACAGGCAAGAGCGCATTCATTACAGAAAATACAAAGCCCCATGTCAATGGAAATCCGGTTTTCTCTGGGCCTTGAGCCCTGAGCCAGCAGTTCAATAGCCCCATAAGGACAGGCTTCAACACACCTGTTACACCCATCCAGACACTTTTGCGGTTCGAACCGTGGATACCCCCTGAAAAGCTCCGGTAGAACCGGCAGCTCATCCGGGTATTTCATTGTCCGGTGTTTCTGTTTCAGTCGTGCAAGGATGGTCTTTATCATAGGTCAAACCCGCAGTAGGAGAGATTAAAGCTCTTGTTGCACAGGGGGAAGTCGGATATCTGCTCGCCCCTGAGCGCCATTGCCAGCCCTGTCCAGTTGTGGAACGATGGATCGACGATTTTGTAGCTGGTAAAGGTGCCGTTTATACCGGTTATTGCAGTATGACAGATTTCCCCGCGCCACCCCTCGGTCAGGCTGATGACCATGCTTTCCGGAAGCGGCATAGCAACTTTTGCGCGACAGCCTCCCTGGGGGAGATGGTCAAGTTCATGTGCGATAAAGTCAATGGACTGCTGGCACTCAAGCCACCTGACCATGGCCCTTGCATAGACGTCGCCATGGGGATCTGTAACTGGCTGCCACCCATGATTTTTATATGCACCAAAAGGGAAACCGCTGCGAACGTCCCGCTGCACACCGCAGGCTCTGGCTGCCGGGCCCACCAAACCGAGCTCAAGGGCTGCTTCAGCAGATATTTTGCCGGTCTGATCAAAGCGGGCCATTGCCGAGGAGGAGTGCCAGAGGAGCTCAACGGCATTTTGCAGATCTGATTTTGCCGCAGCAAGGCGTCTTTGCAACTCCACCATCTGCCTTGTATCAATATCAAAAGCCGCGCCGCCTGGTCTTACAAGTCCGCGTCCGAAACGGCTTCCGCAGATGAGGGCGGTCATGTTGAGGAAATCGCCGCGAATCCGTCCGCAATAGGACATGGTCGGCAGATAGCCGACATCACCGGCCAGGGCGCCGAGATCGCCGCAGTGATTGGCAAGGCGCTCAAGTTCAAGGGCAATGGCGCGGATCGAGTCCCCCCGCTGGGATGGTGCTGAACCTCCCAGCCCTTCAAGGATCATGCAGTAGGCCTGTGTATGGCCTATGGTCGTGTCGCCGGCGACTGTCTCCATCCGGTGTATTGTTGAGGGGTACGGCCCCCCTGTCAGCTGGCCTTCAATGCCGCGGTGCTGGTAGCCCAGGCTGATTTCAAGATGAAAAACCTTTTCGCCATGGCACTGAAATCTGAAATGCCCCGGTTCGATTATCCCGGCATGAACAGGGCCGACAGCAACTTCGTGCACCTCTTCGCCATTGACGCGGAAGTAGTCAGTAACGCCTGGGATTATGGGCTCATCGACGCTTTTGGCGAAAGAGTTTTGGCCGGTAGTTCTTGAGGTTATGAATCTGACCGGTTTGAACCAGGGGTGATCTTCTGGGATCACGCCGAAGGTCTCGGCAATTTCACGTTCGAAAAGGTGAAGTTGGGGTACATAGCCGCTTATGGAGGGAAAACTCTCTGTCACACGGCACTTCATGACCCCTATCTGTTGTTCCCGTCGAGCACCGAGAACTGCGTAAAGAGTTAGACTCTCCTGTTCCGGTACGCCAAAGAAGTTGAGAACCCGCCAGCCGGAAGATGTTTCGGTGATTATCTTTTGCAGAAAGTCGTTCGAGCCATATTCCGGTATTTCCGAGAGCAGAAAAGCATCACCGTTTCTTGAAAACTTCATTGAGCTGTTCATGGTTTTGCCCCGAGCATTACGGCTGCTTCGCTGAGAATAGTCTGCAGGGGGGCCGGGATCCAGATGCCGAGGATCAGTGTAATGAGCATCAGCATCAGCGGCGGCGCAATGGTGAGGGCCTTGTCGCGATAGCCGCTGTCATCAAGATCCTTGCTATCGCCTCGACCTGAAAGAACAGGGAGGATGGTGGTCGTCATGCCGATGAATATTATCCCGAAAAAGACCGCTATTGCTATGCCCGCAGCTGCATTGCCGCTGTCAAAGATGCTGCTGATGACCATGAATTCGCTGATGAAGCTGGAAAATGGCGGAGAGCCTGTCACCGCAAAGAATGCTGCCATAAAGAGCCAGCCCGACCAGGGGAGTCGCTCGATGACGCCCCGTACCCGCTCAACCCGCTTGCTTTTGTAGGAACGGTGGATGTTGGCAGCTGTCAGGAAGAGCACCCCTTTGATAAAGCTGTTGTTGAGGAGGTGGAAGAGAGTTCCGTAAAGAGCCCCTTTTCCCATGCCAAGGCCGATTGCCAGAAAACCGACATGTTCGACGCTTGAGTATGCAAGAACTCTTTTGAAGTCAGCCTGTTTGAGGACAAATATTGCCGCAGTTATCATGGAGAGGAACCCGAGAGCTGTGAGAGCTTCCAGGTAGAAGTGGCTGCTGCTGGCAGCACAAACCTGGTAGATCCTGCAGATGCCAAGGAAGCCGCAATTGACAAGTCCGCCGGCCAGAAGTGCGCCAACCAGTCCCGGCGCTTCGCCATAGGCATCCGGCTTCCAGGTGTGCAGCGGTGCAAGGCCGATCTTTGTGCCGAAGCCGACAAGGAGAAAGATGAAGGCGCCATTCAGCCAGGCTGGAGAGAGTGATTTAGCTCCGGCCAGAAGCGGTGCCAATAGCAGAGTTGGTTTGATGTTGGAGACAACGGTTGCGTAGGCAAGGAAGTAGATGCCGAGAAGCGCCATTGCAATGCCGATGGAGCAGATCATCATGTATTTCCAGGTTGCTTCTATTGAGCGGGCGTTTCTGTTGAAGTAGATCAGGGGTGCCATGGTCAGGGTTGTTGTCTCTATGGCAAGCCAGAGCAGTCCCAGATGCTGGGATACGGTTGCCAGCGACATTGCCGAGAGGCAGAGAAGCAGCCCCATGCAGAGGGTTCTGTTGCTCCGCTCCTGGCGGTATGCCAGGTAGCCGACTGAATATATGGCGCAGAAAAAGAAGAGAATGGTGATGCCAAGGAGTACCAGTTTCCCCAGGGGATCGAGAAATATCCAGCCGTTAAGGGAGGGTGGAGGCGGTTTGGCAATAAGCATTGTGGCAATTATGAGATGCAGTCCGCTGGCGAGGGGAAGGACAAGGGGGCGCTGCCTGTTGTCAGGTATCGTCCATGCGGCCAGTGAGCCAAGCAGCGGAATTATGATGAGGAGAGTTATCAATTATCTACCTTTGAATCCTAAAATCAACCCCCTCGCTCCCCCCTTGTCAGGGGGGAGGTTTGAAGTCTCCCTTGATAAGGGGAGATTTAGAGGGGTTTGCTACTCTTTCAGCGAGGTCAGTCTGGAGGTGTCTATTGACGAAAACTCCTGGCTGATCTGGTTGATGATGATACCCATGACAAATATTCCCACAAGAAGATCGAGAAGGGCCCCTGCCTCCACCATCACCGGCATGGAATCGGCGAGGAGAAGCCCGAAGATGAAAATGCCGTTTTCGAGAATAAGGTAGCCCGTAACCTGGGAGATCGCCTTCTTTCTGGTGATGAGTAGCAGGCAACCGGTCAAGAGGGTGGCAATGGCTGCCGGTACAAACAGCAGCTCCTTGTGCTGTGGCGCAAGCGGCAGCTGTTCCGCAAAGATGAAGGCAAGTGCCGTGGCTACAGCGCCGATCAGCATGGTCGGTACATAGCCGAGATATGGCTCTTCTTCCCGGTTTATGCCGATGGAGCGTACAGCCTTTGTCAAAAGGGTCGGAATGATAACCCCTTTGGCAGCAATCATTCCGGCTGATATCAGAAAAAGATGCCAGGAAAAATCATGGAGGATGGAAGGTATGAGACCAAGGGCTACCCCTTGAACAGCCACGACGCGGATGGCGATGTTGATCCGGCTCGTGCCGAGCACCATGAAGTTTAGGAGAAAGACGAGCACCAGAAGCTGGTCGGCAAAAGTGTTCATGATGTCTGCCTCATTACCAGTAGCATGGCAAAAGCCGAGAGGATGCAGGCTGCTATAAGGAGCTGTGGCACCCGTGTCAGTTTTAGTCTTGCCATTGTTGATTCGACAACGCCTACAATGATGGCAAGGAGTATCATCGCTCCTGTGAAAGCGCACCAGTCAAGGAGGAAGCTGCCGCTTCTGAACGGAACCGTGATGTGAATGAAGAGCGCTCCGAAAAGAAGGAGTTTGAGTGATGCACCGTAGAGGATTGCCGCAAGGGCCGGGCCGCTGTGATCCAGCACCATCACCTCATGGATCATGGTCAGCTCCAGATGGGTGTTCGGGTCGTCAAACGGTATGCGGCAGTTTTCCGCGAGAAGGAGGATAAAAAGAGCCCCTACCATCAGGAGCAGTGCGGCACCGGAACCGAACCAGATCGTCGGCGGAAAGTCGTTGAGCATCCCTGTGAGTGAGATGGAGCGGCTGATCCTGGCGAGCACAACCAGGGAGAAGAAAAGGGCAGGCTCGGCGAGACAGGCAAAGGTTGCCTCCCGTGCGCCCCCCATACCTTCAAAACTGGATCCGGTGTCGAGTGCCGCTGCAATGGTGAAGAAGCGTGCCAGCCCAAGCAGATAGGCAAAGAGGATCATGTCGCCATTGAAAGAGATTGGTGCCGGGTGGTTGCCAAGGGGCATCATAAGGGCTGCTGCAACTATTGCTGCTATTGTCAGAACCGGTCCTGCACGGAAAATTACCGATGTGGTCGGACTGAATACCGACCCTTTTTGCCAAAGCCTGATGATGTCATGGTAGGGCTGGAGGGTCGGCGCACCGTTTCTTCCGGCAAAAAAGGCTTTTGTCCTGTTGATGACGCCAAGCAAAAGTGGCGGGAAGATGGCAATCATCAGCAGATGTATCGGAATGTTGACCATATACTCCATACCTTAGCCCCTCATCCTGAAGTGACTCCAGGCCAGCAGGCTGATCAGGGTCACAACTATGTAGAGTATGTATAGATGGAGTTTGCCGTGCTGCAGCTTGCGAAACAAAGAGAGACGGCTGTTTGCATTGTCAAACAGGGGGAGATATACCTTTTCGAGTAGGGCTTCCGGGGTATGGCTCCTGAATGACTGATTTTTCGGGAAATACCCGTTTATATCCGGATCTTTTGTATGGGGTCGCAGCAGTGAGCTAAAGAGGGAATTCAGGATTGCGGCAAATGAAGAAGAGGTGTACTGCATTCTTGCTGTAGGTGCCAGATAGCCGCACCCCCAGGTTTCAGAAGCTTTTACAGGTGATTTGGAAAGGCGGTTTTTATAGAGAAGGGCTGCGACGCCTATCAGTATCATCAGCAATGCCGATACTGCTGAAAGTACGCCAAGGGATGCACTCTCGGAGATTAATGCGGCTCCTGCGGCAACGGGGAAGATAGATGCAGCGGTTATCTGCAGGAGCGGGGCGATGCCTTGTGGGAAAAGACCAATTAGGATGCAGAACCCTGCAAGAATTCCCATTGGCAATTTCATGGAGAGCGGCGTGTCATGTGCCTCTGCAGCCGCATCGCTGCGCGGAGAGCCGAGGAAGGCGATCCCGAAAACCTTGACAAAGCAGGCTGCCGCAAGTGCACCGATCAGGGCAAGAGCCGGTGCTGCCAGGGCAAAATAGGGGTCGTTCAGGGTGTCTGCATCAAGCATCCCTTTGAAGAGGCCGATGTAGATCAGCCATTCGCTGACAAAGCCGTTCAGGGGGGGCAGCCCGCAGATGGCAACTGCACCCACAAGAAAGAAGAGGGCTGTCAGCGGTATCTTCTTGATAAGGCCCCCCATTTGGTCGATCTCGCGACTGCCGCAGGCATGTATGATCGCACCGGCGCCGAGGAAGAGGAGCGATTTGAAGATGGCGTGGTTGAGGGTATGAAGAAGAGCTCCAGCCATGCCGAGAACCACCAGTGCCGGGATATTGTTACTGACTCCCATGAGGCATACGCCGATCCCCATGAGGATGATGCCGATATTTTCTATGCTGTGATAGGCCAGAAGGCGCTTTATGTCATGCTGGGCTATTGCAAAGATAACGCCGATAACTCCGGAGATGACCCCGAGCAAAAGGATGGTCACCCCCCACCAGAAAGGGATGCTGCTGAAAAGTGAGACTGTGCGGATGATGCCGTAGATTCCCATTTTTATAAGGACGCCGGACATCATGGCCGAAAGATGGCTCGGCGCATTTGCATGGGCAGACGGGAGCCAGATGTGAAGCGGCATGATACCTGCTTTCAAGCCGAAGCCGATCAAGGCTGCGATGAATATTGCCGCAGCAGCTTCCGATGAGCCGGAGAGGGTGCCGCTCTCGGGAAAAGAGAATGAGCCTGTCAGCGAATGAATCTTGCTGAAGTAGACAAAGAGCGCCAGTGTGCCGAAGTGTGCAGTGATCAGATAGAGGAGTCCTGCTTCGCGCACCTCCTTCTTCCTGCTTTCAATGGTTATGGCCAGGTAACAGGCAATCGCCATTATCTCCCATACCATGAGGAAAAGAACGGCATGGCGTGCAATCACTATCCCTGCAAGGGAGCCGGTGAGGATGCCGAAGAAGGTAGAGAGTTTCGGTGCTGTGTCGCGGTTTTCGGATGCTGGCAGGTAACCACGTGCATATATGGAGCAGCAGGCTGAAACAAGGAAGATCAGTATGAGAAAAATGGCTGAAAGGGGGTCTATGCCGATTTCAGCAGGGCCGAAAGGAAGCCCCCATGAAATTAGCCATCGTTCGCTGCCGACTGATAAAAGCGCTTGCAAGGCCCCTGTAATGCCTAGAAGAGAGGCGGCTAGCATGATGCCGCAGGATGTCCGCTCTCCCCGGACAGGGCTGATCAGCAGAGGCAGTCCGGCTACTGATGCAGTCAGGGTGGCAGTGACTATGAGGATGAGGGGGGAGATCATGTTTTCTTCCAGTTTATTGCGCTGTAGTGCCTCTGCTCACTAGAGGATAGCTGTAATAAATCCGGTGAATATGGTACATCAAATTTTTAAAACTATATTAGTTTAGTGTCAATCTGTTTATTTTGCAAAATTGATAAAAGTGGTGTAAGTTACCTGAAAATATAGTAAAAATGCTGTTTTATTTTTGTGTGCAGGCATTGATTTATTCGGGAAACCACTGGTTTTATTTTTATTGACAAAGCAATTCCATCAACGCTATAAAAGAGACTACAGTATTATCCTTTCTGAATCCGCAAGTTAATAATCAACCAACCGACAAAACTAAGCAGGAAATCCAGACTAAATAATCAATTTACCTATTTTCGCCATGAACGCCTTTACATATCAGAGTTACAATTCCGTCATAAGTGCCGTTTGCCCGGCAAAGTATTAACAGTTTTTCAGGAGAAAAGATGAATCTACAGGAGCTTAAAGGGAAGAAGATCAGCGAGCTTAATACGCTTGCAAGGGAGTTGAATATCGAGGGGGCTTCCGGAATGAGGAAGCAGGATCTTATATTCGCCCTCCTTAACGCCCAGACAGAGCAAAACGGCATGATTTACGGCGAAGGGGTTCTTGAAACCCTGCCGGATGGCTTCGGGTTCTTGCGGGCTCCTGACTACAACTATCTTCCGGGCCCGGACGATATCTACGTATCTCCAAGTCAGATCAGGCGTTTCAATCTGCATACCGGTGATACGGTGTCAGGTCAGATCAGGCCGCCCAAAGAGGGTGAGCGCTATTTTGCCTTGCTCAAAGTTGAAAAGGTGAACTTTGAGTCACCGGATGTCGCCAAGGACAAAATTTTCTTTGACAACCTCACACCGCTCTATCCGGATGAAAAACTCATTCTGGAGACAGAGCCGGACAATATGCCGATGCGTGTCATGGAGCTTACCTCGCCGATCGGCAAGGGGCAGCGGGGACTGATCGTTGCGCCGCCACGTACCGGCAAGACCATGCTTTTGCAGAATATCGCCAATTCAATTGCCGCAAATCATCCTGAAGTCTACCTGATCGTTCTTCTCATTGATGAGCGTCCGGAAGAGGTTACTGATATGCAGCGCTCCGTCAGGGGCGAGGTGGTATCTTCAACCTTTGATGAACCTGCTTCACGTCACGTTCAAGTAGCCGAGATGGTAATCGAGAAAGCAAAACGACTGGTTGAACACAAGCGTGACGTTGTCATTCTCCTTGACTCCATCACCCGTCTTGCCCGTGCCTATAATACGGTCATTCCTCCATCCGGCAAGATTCTCTCCGGCGGTGTTGACTCTAACGCACTGCATAAGCCGAAGCGCTTTTTCGGCGCTGCCAGAAATATCGAGGAGGGTGGTTCGCTGACAATCATCGCCACTGCCCTGATCGATACCGGCAGCAAGATGGACGAGGTTATTTTCGAGGAGTTCAAGGGGACAGGCAACATGGAGTTGCACCTTGACCGCAAGCTCGTTGAGAAACGGACATTTCCGGCGATCGATATCAACAAGTCGGGTACAAGAAAAGAAGAGCTGCTGGTCGAAAAATCCAACCTCAACCGCACATGGATTTTGCGCAAGGTAATCCACTCGATGAGTGTTGTGGACAGTATGGAGTTCCTGCTCGACAAGCTTTCAGAAACAAAGAGCAATCAGGCGTTTCTGGATGCCATGAGTAAATAGGAAATATTGCTTGTAATAATTATTCGATAATGCTAGCTTTTATACTTTACAGCTGAATTAAATTGGCGACTTGCCAGTATTTATAGGAGGAAAGAAAGAGATGAGAGAAGGTATTCACCCTAAATATGTTGATGTTACTGTAAAGTGCCTTTGCGGGAATTCATTTGAGACCCGTTCTACAAAGCCTGAGATCAACACCGAAGTCTGTTCCGCATGCCATCCGTTTTTCACTGGAAAGCAGAAGCTTCTTGACACAGCCGGTCGTGTTGAAAGGTTCAAAAAGCGTTACGGCCAGATTTAAGATCGCTGATGAATTTTTTGCAGGAGGGGATTTTGTCAAAGACAAAAATCCCCTTTTTGCGTTTTACCCCGGGGGTTTAATTGAAAGTAACTCTTCTTCAGCATACTCCAAATCCTGAACGTTCTGTTGCGCTTGCGGCAAAACTCTGCTACTCCGCCTCGTCGATATCCGACCTGGAAGAGAAACTCTCTCAGGCCGACACTACGGAGTTTCTGGCTAAGATAATGTCTCTCGGTCATCAGTCCGTCCTTGAGCACATATCCTTCACCTTCGGTATTGACGGCATTTCAAGAGCATGTTCCCATCAGCTCGTCAGGCATCGCCTTGCCTCATACTCGCAACAATCCCAGCGTTATGTAACCTTCAAGGGGGATGATTTCCCCATGGTTGTTCCGGAAACGGTATCATCTTCTCCGAAAAGGAACGAGATTTTTGCAGAGGCAGCAAAGGCTGCGGCAAAGGCATACAAGGAGCTTGTTGACGACGGTGTTCCTGCTGAAGATGCCAGATTTGTGCTGCCAAATGCCTCAGAAACAAAGATCATTGTCACCATGAATGCGCGGGAGCTGTTGCACTTTTTCGAGCTGCGCTGCTGCGAGCGGGCACAGTGGGAGATTCGTACATTGGCAATCGAAATGCTGCGGCTTGTCAAGCCCGCTGCACCGGTTGTTTTCAGCTCAGCCGGCCCCGGTTGCGTAACCGGCGGTTGCCCGGAAGGGGAGATGACCTGCGGCAAAATTAAGGAAGTAAGGGCAAAATTCGATCATTTGTAGTTATTGAGGAATGTGGATTTTTGTCAAGATCAAGGCGGGCAAAGGGTGACGCGGAGACATAGCAGGGCTACGTCGCGCAAGGAAGCCTGAAGCCCAACGCAGATATTGGCGAAAAGTCGCATTCCGGGAGATTAAATGGAAAAGATCAATGTTGGTGGCCAGGCCGTAATCGAAGGGGTAATGATGAGAGCACCCCGAGCAATGGCAATTGCGGTGCGTCGTCCGACCGGCGAAATAGTTGTAAAGAAGGAGGAGGTTGTCCCTCTGTCCGAGCGCTATCCCATAGTAAAGCTGCCGATATTACGTGGAGCTATTGCTCTCTTCCATTCCCTCATTGTCGGCGTGACAGCGCTCAACTTTTCAGCCAATGAAGCTCTGGTTGAGGAAGAGGGCGAAGAAAAGAGTGAAATGTCTTCATGGGCTATTGCCGGGACAATGGCTTTTGCCTTTGGCTTCGGCATACTCCTCTTTTTCATTATGCCGCTCTATCTGACAAAACTGATGGTTCCGGTCATCGGTGACTCCAATATCGTCTTTAATCTTGTTGACGGTGTTATTCGGGTAGTCGTTTTTCTTCTCTATATCTGGATAATTTCCCGAATGAAGGATATTCAGCGGGTCTTTCAGTACCACGGTGCCGAGCATAAATCGATCTTTGCCTTCGAGGCAGGTGAAGAGCTGACGGTCGAAAATGTCCGTAAATACAGCTGTCTTCACCCCCGCTGCGGCACCAGCTTTCTCCTTATCGTTATGGTGGTCAGTATCGTCATTTTTTCGCTCATCCCTAAACTCTGGCCGTTTTATCTGAAGGCAGCTTCCAGAATCGTCTTTTTGCCGCTGATTGCCGGGGTATCCTACGAATTTCTCAAATGGAGCGCCAAGAACGACCAGTCTCCACTGGTTAAAATGATAATTGCTCCAGGGCTCGCCCTGCAGAGACTCACAACCAGAGAACCGGATGACAGCCAGCTGGAGGTTGCTATCCGCTCCATGGAAGAGGCGTTGGCGGTTAATGCCGGTTACAGGGACGACAGACTGGTCATCTGAAAACGGCCACTTTCCCGCCCTGGCGGCGTAAGTCCTCATGATCGCTTGTGCGACGTAGCGCTGCTACGTCTCCGCGCAATCGCTCGACAGCCTTGCCAGAACGAAAAAGTGGCCGTTTTGTAATAATCGAATTTTAAACTCCCAAACAGGGAGATTATGAAGGAATAAAATAAGATGTTAGACAAAATAGAAGAACTCGAACGCCGCTTTCAGGAATTGGAAGCTCTCCTCTCGGACCCCACAGTCATTGCCAATCAGCCCGAATTCAGGAAGTTTTCACGCGAACATTCCGATCTCTCCCCTCTTGTGGATGCTTATCGCCGCTATAGAAAGGTGCTTGAGGAGATTGCCGAGAACAGGGATATGCTTGCCGATCCTGAAATGAAGGAGATGGCCGAAGAAGAGCTGAAGTCTCTGGCAGAGGAACAGGAGCGGCTTGACAGTGAAATTAGGCTACTGCTTCTCCCAAAAGATCCCAATGACAGCCGCAACGTCATTCTCGAAATCCGTGCAGGAACCGGCGGCGACGAGTCCGCTCTATTTTCAGGCGATCTCTTTCGCATGTACTCACGTTTCGCCGAAAAGAATCGCTGGAAAGTCGAGATGCTTTCTGCTTCCGAGTCGGAACGTGGCGGCTATAAAGAGGTTATCGCTTCCATCGAAGGGACCGATGTCTACGCCAAACTGAAGTACGAATCGGGCACTCACCGTGTGCAGCGTGTCCCAGAGACCGAGGCTCAGGGGCGGATCCACACTAGCGCCTGTACTGTGGCTATTATGGCTGAGGCAGAGGATGTTGACATTGATATACGGCCGGACGATCTGAAGATTGACGTTTACCGCTCCTCAGGCGCAGGCGGTCAGCACGTCAACACGACAGATTCTGCTGTAAGGATTACCCATATCCCTACGGGAACAGTTGTTGCCTGTCAGGAGGAGCGGAGCCAGATCAAGAACCGGGCGAAAGCGATGAAGGTTCTCAAAACCCGCATTCTTGACAATATTCAGACGGAGCAGAACTCGAAAATGGCGGCAGACCGCAAGCAGCAGGTCGGCAGCGGTGACCGCAGTGAACGGATTCGCACCTACAACTTCCCCCAAGGGAGGATGACCGACCACCGTATCGGCCTGACCCTCTATAAACTGGATATGATCATGCAGGGAGAGGTCGGCGAAATCGTCGATGGTCTTCGCCAGTATTACCAGATGGAAGCGCTGAAGGCACAATCAGAGGCAGGTTAATCCAGATACTGTTTCACGCAACGACGCGACGAACGCAACGTAAAAACAGAAAACTTTGATATTTGAACTAATAACCGCATCAGCTGAAGCAGAGTTTTTTTAGCATTAGAATTTCGTCGCGTCGTTGCGTCGTCGTGTGAGTGATTTTAGTTTTAGGGGTAAGGTCTGAATGAGTGAGCGGGAAGTCTGGACAACTTTAAAACTCCTCAACTGGACTAAAGAGTATCTTGCCGGGAAAGGGATTGAAAATGCCCGCCTGGAGGGGGAGTGGCTGCTCTGTCATGCCCTGTCCCTCGACCGTGTCGGGCTCTATCTGAACTTTGACAAACCGCTTCTGGAGAGCGAGCTTGCTGCTTTCCGGGCGCTGGTCAGCCGGCGGGCAAAGCGGGAGCCGTTGCAGCATATCCTTGGCACCCAGGAGTTCATGGGGCTTGAATTCATGGTCTCGGCAGCTGCGCTGATCCCCCGTTACGACACTGAACTGCTGGTAAGTGAAGCGCTGAAGGCTCTGCCAAAGGCCCAAAGGGTTCTGGATATCGGCACTGGAAGCGGCTGCGTTGCTATCGCGCTTGCAAGGAACCTTCCTGCCGCGACAGTTGTTTCCGTTGATATCTCTAAAGCCGCCCTCGAACTGGCGCAGAGTAATGCCTCCCTGAATTCAGCTGTTGTTGATCTCAGAGAGGGGTCGCTCTTTGAACCGGTAAATGGCGAGTATTTCGATCTGATTGTCAGCAATCCACCTTACATACCAGCAGCAGATATCGAAACACTTCAGCCTGAAGTGCGTGATTTTGAACCAAGATCCGCCCTTGATGGCGGTGTTGACGGCCTTGATTTCTACCGGCAGATTGCCCGCATAGCGCCGCAGCATCTGAGTTCAGGGGGGTGGCTGCTTCTTGAGGTCGGTATTGGACAGGCAACAGAAGTTTCGCAAATGTTGGCTGAAAACGGTTTTTCTGATATATATTCCGCAAAAGATTCCGGTCGCATAGACAGGGTTGTTGGCGGCAGGTTGCAAACCCATAAGGATTAATAATGGACAAACTGATTATCAATGGTGGCAAAAAACTCAAGGGTGAAGTCTCGGTAAGCGGCTCAAAGAATGCAGCACTGCCGATTTTCGTTGCCACAATACTTGCCGGCGGCAAATTCGAGATAAGCAATGTGCCTTTTTTGCGTGACATCAACACCACCATCAAGGTGCTTGAGTCGTTGGGTGCAACCATCGAAGGTAACGGCAACATAGTCAAAATAGACACAACCAATGTGAACAATGTCGAGGCAACCTATGATCTGGTGAAAACGATGCGCGCTTCAGTGTTGGTTCTCGGACCGCTTTTGGCGCGGCACGGCAGGGCACGTGTATCTCTCCCAGGGGGCTGCGCCATCGGCGCACGTCCCATTGATCAGCATCTCAAAGGGCTGAAGGCGCTTGGCGCAGAGATCCGCCTGGAACATGGCTATGTGGAGGCTACAGCAAAGCAGCTCAAGGGGGCGCGGATAAATTTTGACGTGCCGACCGTTGGCGGTACCGAGCATCTGATGATGACCGCTGCCCTTGCCAAAGGGGTGACCCTGCTGGAAAATGCCGCCAGGGAGCCGGAGATTGTTGACCTGGCCAATATGCTCAACCTCATGGGTGCAAAAATCGAAGGTGCCGGTACCGACAACATCAGGATCGAAGGGGTTGAAAAACTCTCTGCCATTGATTACCGCGTCATGCCCGACCGGATCGAGGCCGGAACCTTCATGATTGCAGCTGCCATTACCGGCGGTGATATAAAAATCAGCAACATGCAGCTTGAGCATCTGGATGCACTGGTTTTCAAGATGCAGGATGCCGGTGTTGAAATTATTAACAAGGACGGTTTTGTCCGGGTGAAAGGGCCGAAAAAGCTCAAAAGCATCAATATCAAGACCCGCCCGTATCCAGGCTTCCCAACCGATATGCAGGCTCAGTTCATGGCGCTCATGTGTCTTGCCGACGGAGCCAGCGTGGTTGCAGAAAACATCTTCGAAAACCGTTTTATGCACGTCTCCGAGCTACTCCGCTTCGGCGCTGATATAATGATTGACGGCAGAAGTGCCACTGTTAAAGGGGTTAAAAAACTTTCCGGTGCGCCGGTCATGGCGACTGATCTGCGTGCTTCCGCCTCGCTTATACTTGCCGGTCTTGCAGCTGAAGGGACAACGGAGATTACCAGAATCTACCATCTGGACCGGGGCTATGAGTCGATTGAGAAGAAACTTGCTGCTCTGGGTGCAGACATTGTCAGGGTGAAAGAGTGAACGATTTTATTACAATAGCCATTCCCAAGGGGCGCATTCTCGAAGAGTCTGTGGAGCTTTTCGGTAAAATAGGGATAGATTGTCGGGAACTGCTTGGCAAATCACGCAAGCTGATTTTCGAAAATACCGAGCAGAAGATGCGCTACATGATCGTCCGGGCTACCGACGTGCCGACCTATGTGGAGTACGGCTCAGCTGACCTTGGTATTGTCGGCAAGGATACCCTCCTTGAGCAGGGGAAAGATCTCTACGAGCCCCTCGATCTGAAATTCGGCTACTGCCGGATGATGGTTGCCGAGGCTGCCGGTCTGGCTGAAAAGGATGATCCGTCCCGCTGGGCAAATATCCGCATTGCCACCAAGTATCCGAATGTAACGGAAAAATATTTCTCCTCAAGAGGTATTCAGGTAGAGATAATCAAACTCTACGGTTCTATCGAACTAGCTCCGCTGGTCGGGCTTTCAGAGCGGATAGTCGATCTTGTCTCAACCGGTGAAACCCTGAAGCAGAACGGGCTGGTAGAGGTGGAGACCATCGCCGAGATTACCACAAGGCTGGTGGTCAACCGGGCAAGCCTCAAGACCAAGCATCAGCGGATCACTAAAATCATCGAGGGGCTGGAGAGGGTGTTATGAAAATCCTTGATATCAAAGACAAAGATTTTGATAGTCGCTTTGCGGCTATACTTGGCCGTGGTGAGGAATGTAGCCGTGATGTGGAACAGGTGGTGCTTGACATTATAGCTGCTGTCCGTGGTCGTGGCGATGCGGCTGTCCTTGAATACACCAATCGATTTGACCGGCTGGACGCTTCATCCCTTGCATCACTTGAGGTGACTAGCGATGAGATGGATGAAGCATTTGCCCGCTGCCAGCCTGAAGACCTTGCCGCTTTAAAGCTGGCCGTGGAACGTGTCGCCAGGTTCCATGAAAAGCAGAAAACAGAGACCTGGCTCTCCACCGAAGAAGCCGATGTCATGCTCGGCCAGATGGTCACGCCGCTACAGCGGGTTGGCATCTATGTGCCGGGCGGCAAGGCGAGCTACCCCTCCAGCGTTATCATGAATGCTGTCCCTGCAAAGGTTGCCGGAGTACCGGAAGTGATTATGGTTGCACCGACACCGGACGGTGAGATTAACCCCCATGTGCTTGTGGCAGCCCGTCTTTCGGGGGTTGACAGGATATTCAGGATTGGCGGAGCTCAGGCGGTCGCTGCTCTTGCTTACGGTACGGAAACGATTCCCAAGGTGGACAAGATCACCGGCCCTGGGAATATCTACGTAGCCACAGCCAAAAAGCTGGTCTTTGGGCAGGTCGGGATCGACATGATCGCCGGCCCTTCGGAGATTCTCGTTATCAATGACGGCAGCGGCAATCCTGCCCATATAGCTGCTGATCTCCTTTCTCAGGCTGAGCATGATGAACTTGCCTCATCAATACTTATTACAACTGATCGCAAATTCGGCGAAACTGTTGCCAAAGAGGTTGAAAAACAGCTGAAAGAGCTCTCCCGTGAAAGCATTGCCAGAAAATCGTGGGAGAGCTACGGGGCTATCATAGTTGCCGGCGAGTTGAATGAGGCAATTGCTTTTTCCAACCGGATTGCTCCCGAGCACCTTGAACTGGCGGTCAACGACCCTTTTGCGATCCTGCCGCAGATAAAAAATGCCGGTGCGATTTTTATGGGGCACTATACTCCCGAGGCTGCCGGAGATTACCTGGCAGGGCCCAATCACACCCTCCCCACAGGCGGAACCGCCAGATTCTTCTCGCCCCTTTCAGTTGATGATTTCGTGAAAAAGTCTTCAATCGTCTACTTCAGCAAGGGGGGATTGAACCGGCTGGGTGATGATATCGTCAGAATAGCCGGGCTAGAAGGGCTTGAAGCCCACGCAAAATCTGTAAGCAAGAGGCTTGAGAAATGATTCCTTTAAGAGAAAATATCGCAACTATGGCGGGCTACGTCCCCGGCTACCAGCCGCCGGATATTGCTTCATGGATAAAGCTCAA
Source organism: Geobacteraceae bacterium (assembly GCA_013377075.1). GTDB lineage: Bacteria > Desulfobacterota > Desulfuromonadia > Geobacterales > DSM-12255 > VEOV01. The sequence goes on from JACABD010000030.1 coordinate 27,142, forward strand.
TACCAACGAAAATCCCTATCCACCTTCGCCAAAGGTGCGTGAGGCGATTCTCGCCGAGCTGGGGAATGACGGCGCTTCGCTCAGAGCCTATCCAAGCGCGTCAAGTCAGACGCTTCGGGAGATTGCCGGGAAACTCTACGGCTTTGATCCGTCGTGGGTGATCATGGCCAACGGCTCCGACGAGGTGCTCAATAACCTGATCCGTGCCTTTGCTTCCGAAGGTGAGGAGATTGCCTTTGTTCACCCGTCCTACTCCTACTACGCCACACTGGCCGAGGTTCAGGGGGCAAAGGTACGGACATTCGGCCTCTCCGATGATCTCTGGATTACCGGCCTGCCGGAGCGCTACAGCGGCAAGCTCTTCTTTCTGACAACGCCTAATTCGCCCCTTGGCTTTGCCTTTTCCATAAAATACATAGAGCGGCTTGCAGAGCGGTGTGACGGGATGCTCGTTGTTGATGAGGCGTACGCAGATTTCTCCGACGAAAACGCCCTTGATCTGGTGCGCACGTATGAAAACGTCATTGTCACCAGAACCCTCTCCAAGAGCTATTCCCTGGCCGGTATGAGGCTCGGACTGGCCATTGCCAGACCGGAGGTGATTGCGGCGCTGGACAAGATTCGCGACCACTACAACCTCGACAGGTTGGCCCAGGCTGCATGCGGCGCGGCTCTGCTCGATCAGGATTACTTTGCCGAATGCTGCCGGAAAATTGTCGAAACACGTGAGTGGTTCACGGGTGAGCTGAAGATGCTTGGTTACGACGTCATCCCATCAAGCGGTAATTTTGTTTTTGCTTCGCCGCCGGACGGGGACGGCAAGCGGGTCTACGATGGACTTTACGAACGGAAGATTCTGGTGCGCTATTTCACGGACCCGCTTCTTTGTCAGGGCTTAAGAATTTCAATCGGTACACGGGCAGAGATGGAGAAGACGCTTTTGGTACTTAGAGAAATCGGACAGGAGGGATTATGAACCGTACAGCTTCAATCGAAAGGGTCACCAGGGAGACAAACATCAAGCTGTCGCTGAACATTGACGGCACCGGGCTCAGCACGATCTGCACCTCTGTGCCTTTTCTCGATCACATGCTCGACCTTTTTGCCCGTCACGGCCTCTTTGACCTGACCGTAGAGGCGAAAGGCGATATCGACATCGACTTCCACCACACTGTGGAGGATATCGGCATTGTCCTGGGTCAGGCGCTGAAAGAGGCCCTTGGTGACAAGTGCGGTATCAGGCGCTACGGTCAGGCAACGGTACCGATGGACGAGACCCTTGCCGAGGTGGTGACTGACCTCTCCGGTCGGCCATATCTGGTCTACAATGTGGAACTGCCAAAGGTGAAGATCGGTGAGTTCGATGTGGAGCTTGGTCGTGAGTTTTTCCAGGCATTTGTCAACAATGTCGGTGCCAACCTCCATATTAATGTTCGCTACGGCGAGAATGTCCACCATATCCTCGAAGCAGTGTTCAAGGGGGTTGCCAGGTCGCTGGATGCGGCAACCCAGGTAGATGCCCGGATTCAAGGCGTTATGTCGACCAAGGGAAAATTATAAAATCAGGTGCAAGGTAAAGGGTTAATGGTGAATTGATGCCATTCAGTTTTTTTTACCTTTTACCTTTTACCTTTTTTACAGGATTTTTATGATCGCAATAATTGATTACGGAATGGGGAACTTACGCTCCGTGCAAAAAGGGTTTGAGAAGGTCGGTTTTGAGGCCGTTGTCACTGCCGATCCCAGAGTCGTGCTTGAGGCGGAGCGGATCGTGCTTCCAGGGGTCGGTGCCTTTCGTGACTGTATGCAGAACCTTGAGCAGGCCGGCTTTGTCGAGCCCATCCTGAAGGTTATAGCCGATGGTCGCCCGTTTCTGGGGATCTGCGTCGGCATGCAGCTTCTCCTCACCGACAGCGTCGAGTTCGGCCTTTACAAGGGGCTGAACATCATCCCCGGCCATGTGCTTCGTTTTCCTGACGGCATGGAAGAGTGTGGCGAGAAGCTGAAAGTGCCGCACATGGGATGGAACCAGCTCGCCATCCGCCGTCCAGCGCCGATCTTTAAGGGGGTGGAGGATGGAGCTAATGTCTACTTCGTTCATTCCTACTACGAGATGCCAGATGACGAGTCGGCTGTTGCTGCAACTTCGACATACGGTCTGGAATTCTGCGCGGCCCTCTGGAAGGACAACATCGTTGCAACCCAGTTTCACCCTGAAAAGTCCCAGGAAGTAGGGCTGAAAATACTTAAAAACTTCGGAGAGATGTCGTGATAATCATACCGGCGATAGATTTGAAAGATGGCAACTGCGTCCGCCTGGAGCAGGGGCTGATGGATAAGGATACGGTTTTCAGTGATAATCCCGGGGCTCAGGCAAGGGTCTGGCAGGATCAGGGGGCTGAAATGCTCCATATTGTCGACCTTGACGGTGCTTTTGCCGGTGAGCCGAGGAATCGCAGCGCAATAGAGGCGATAGTCAAAGCTCTTACCATACCGACCCAGCTTGGCGGCGGCATTCGCGACATCGCAACTGTTGAGGCGTACCTTTCCCTCGGTATCGGCCGGGTGATCATCGGCACCGCTGCCCAACGTAATCCGGAGTTTGTCAAAGAGGCTTGCGCCAAATTCCCAGGGAGAGTCGTTGTTGGTATCGATGCCAAGGACGGCATGGTGGCGGTTCAGGGGTGGGCTGAAGTGACCGGCGTCACCGCGGTCGAGCTTGCCAAAAAATTTGAAGGGTTCGGCGTCTCTGCAATCATCTACACTGACATCAGTCGTGACGGCATGATGCAGGGCCCGAACATCGAGGCGACACGGCAGCTGGCAGAGTCCATCAGCATCCCGGTAATTGCCTCTGGCGGGCTCTCTTCCCTCAGGGACATCGAAAATCTGATGGCGATTGAGGCAAGCGGCGTCACCGGAGTCATCACCGGCAAGGCGATCTACAGCGGAGCCATAAATCTGACGGAAGCGATCAGGGTGTCGAAGGGAAGCGTATGCTGACGAAAAGAATTATCCCCTGTCTGGATGTCACCGGAGGACGGGTCGTCAAGGGTGTCCAGTTTCTTGAGTTGCGCGATGCCGGTGATCCGGTGGAAATTGCCGAGCGCTATGATCAGGAAGGGGCTGATGAGCTGACCTTTCTTGATATTACCGCATCAAGTGATGGCCGCGACACCATGGTTGATGTGGTGCGAAAGACTGCGGAGCGGGTATTCATGCCCCTTACCGTCGGTGGCGGCATTCGCGTTGTCGAGGATATCCGCCGCATGCTCAATGCCGGTGCTGACAAGGTCTCCATCAACACAGCGGCTGTATTCAATCCCGATTTCGTTCGTGAAGCTGCAGAGCGCTTCGGTTCACAGTGTACTGTCGTTGCCATTGATGCCCGCAGGGTTCCGGGTGAGAATCGCTGGGAAGTCTACACCCATGGCGGTCGCAAGCCGACCGGTATCGATGTGGTTGAATGGGCAGCCAGAATGGAGTCCTTCGGCGCCGGAGAAATCCTCCTCACCAGTATGGACTGCGACGGTACAAAGGATGGCTATGACATCGCCCTGACCCGCGCCATTGTCGATGCGGTCAATATTCCGGTCATCGCTTCAGGCGGCGTCGGCACTCTTGAGCATCTTTATGACGGCTTCACCAAGGCCGGGGCGAGCGCCTGTCTGGCCGCGTCAATTTTTCATTTCCGTCAGCATACGGTGCAGGAAGCAAAAGAGTATCTGCGTGAGAAAGGGGTTTCGGTACGACTATGAACGACGATACTTTACAACTACTTTTCAAGACCCTTCTTGAGAGACGTGATAACCCTTCAGAAAACTCATACACTGCGACGCTCCTTGCTAAGGGTGTTGACAAGATCCTGAAGAAGGTTGGTGAAGAGGCTACCGAGCTTGTCATCGCTTCAAAAGGAGGCGAGCGCAGCGAAATAGTTTACGAAACTGCCGATCTTCTTTATCACACTCTTGTACTGTTGGTGCACCATGACATCCCTCTTGATGAGGTCTATGGTGAGCTGCGCAGACGTTTCGGCATCTCCGGTATTGAGGAGAAGTCTGCCAGGGGCTAAAAAGTATTGACATAAAGGTTATCTTCGCTTATTGTTAACAGCCTTTGTAGTAAGACCGGCCTACCCTGGTTGGAAATTGAAATAGGGGGGGGTGAATATAAATGCCGGGTATCAAGGTAAAAGAGACAGAACCGTTTGAGCTAACACTCAAGAAGTTCAAGAAGCAGTGCGAAAAAGCCGGAATCCTTTCGGATGTCCGTAAGCGCGAGCACTTCGAAAAGCCGAGTATCAAGAAGAAGAAAAAGGCTATCGCAGCTCGTAAGCGTGCGCTCAAGAAACAGCGGAAAATGGTCGATTAAGATCGTGCATTTTTCTGTTGGCAGCGTCAATTGAAGTAAACCGGTGGGGGCGATTTATAATTGCCCCTACTTTAATTTTAAGGGTCAGGCACCATAAAGTCGCCATTTCGGGGGGCTGATGAATCTTGTAGACATTCTTATCTGGCTGATTATCACAGGATTTGTTGTCAAAGGGTTCTCGAAAGGTCTTGTCCGCCAGATATGCTCTCTCACCGGATTTCTGGTAGGAGGGTGGGCAGCCATCAAATACCACCTTTATCTTGCCGAGGCGAGCCGTCACGTCATACAACTGCCGCACTACCTGGCAACAATCCTCTCCTTCATCTTCATATTTCTGATAACAGGGGTTCTGTTCTTCCTGCTGGGGCACTTTCTGACAGTTATGTTCCGGATAGTTCTGCTTGGTGGTGTAAACAGGCTTGGTGGCGTAGCGCTGGGTTTTCTCGAAGGTGCGTTTATCGTCTGTATTTCGCTTTACATGGCCACCAGCAAGCCGGTGCCGGATAAATTCAAGGGGTATGTTCAGCGGGCAAAAACAGCCGCACCGTTTCTTGAGGCGGGAAAAGATATAGTTACCGGGTGGGGAGGAATGCATGATCTGCTTAAACCCCAACCTCCTGCCAAAGGGGCAAAGAACAGTTCGAATTCGAAGGACTGACATACAATGATGATCCCGGATGAGAAGATTGCAGAAGTTCGGGAGCGGGCTGGAATTGTAGAGGTAATCTCCGACTACATCCCGCTGAAAAAGTCCGGGGCTAATTTTCAGGGGCTCTGCCCGTTTCACGGTGAAAAAACACCTTCGTTCAATGTAAATCCGGCCCGCGGGATTTTTCACTGTTTCGGCTGCGGCGTTGGCGGTAACGCAGTTACATTTGTAATGAAGATGGAAGGAATCTCCTTTCCGGAGGCTGTAAAGCTTCTGGCAAAGCGGGTCGGTGTAGAGATTGAAGAGAGGCTTCCGTCTCCGTCCGAGGTAAAGCGAAAGAATGAGCGGGGTGAGCTGCTTGCCATTGTTTCACTGGCTGCCGAATACTACAGTGCACTGCTGGCCAAGGGGATTGACGGGGCTGCTGCCAGGAGTTATCTGGCTGGTCGCGGTGTTGGCGAAGGGCTCTTTGCACCATACCGGCTAGGCTCTGCTTCTGAAAAATGGGACGGCTTGGCAAACTTTTTCAAGCAGAAAGGGGTGTCGCTGGAAAATGTTGAAAAGCTTGGCCTGATAAAGCGAAAGAGCGGTGGCGGATATTTTGATCTGTTCAGAAATCGCCTGATGTTCACAATCGCTGACGTTCATGGTCAGCCCGTTGGTTTCGGCGGGAGGGTTCTTGACAATTCTCTCCCCAAGTACATAAATTCTCCGGAATCACCTCTTTACTTAAAGAGTGACGTGCTTTTCGGCGTCGATCTTGCCAAGCAGGCAATGCGTGAAGAGCGTGCTGCTATTATTGTTGAAGGGTACTTTGACCATCTGGCGCTCTACCGACACGGCATCAGAAACGTTGTGGCAACCTGCGGTACAGCCCTGACAAAAGGGCATCTTCAGCTCATTAGACGCTACGCGGAAAAGATTTACCTTCTTTTTGACAGTGACAGCGCAGGCCGGAAAGCCACGTTGAGGGCTATGGAGCTGTTACTATCAGAGCAGGTTCCATGTTTTGTCATTGAAATGGCCGAAGGGGATGATCCGGACAGTTATCTGGAAAAGCATACAGCTGCCGACTTTCTGGAGTTGCTGAAGAGTTCAAGGCCGGCACTGGATTACTATCTGCGTGAGCTCATTGCCAAAGAGGATACAGGTAGTGTTACCGGTAAGATGGCTGTTGTTGACCAGTTCAGGCCGTTTCTTCTGAAACTGGCAGATCCACTTGAGCGGGATTTGTACCTGAAAGAGCTTTCACGGCTTCTTGCCGTCGATATTAAAACTTTAGGGGCGCCTGAGCGTACGGCATCAGCAAGTGCCGGTAAAAACGACTCATCAAAGATCAGGGCAACCCTGGCGGATTCTCTTGTGGCGCTGCTTTTCCGCTATCCCGAGATTGCATCCGAATTCAGGCAGTTCGGTACAGAAGCGCATCTGCCGGACGAGCTGAAAAAGTGCGCCGCAATTATTATTGACGCTGCTGCAAAAGGTGAGAAAGTTGAGCCGACCGAGTTGATTGAAGCCAGTGGGTCAACTTCGAACTCTTTTGCGGCAATTCTTATGGATGATTCCCACCTTGAGGCCATTGATCCATTTAAGGCGCTCAAGGATTACCGCAGGGCTCTTGAAAAAGATGCTCTGAAGATGTCAGATGCTAAGAGCCTTCGCAGGGAACTGCTTCAACTCGAATACGACTCTCCCAGATACGTGGAGATTCTTGAGAAGTTGAACAGCCTGCGAAATGTGAAATCACAACTTTTATGATATAATATTGTGCTGATTTGCAGCAGGAGTTTACGGACTAATATATCCGCCTTATTAAGGGGAGATTCATGGCAAAAAAGAGCGTTGAAGAGGTAAAGCAGCTGATAGACATGGGTAAGGAGAAGGGGTTTTTGACCTATGAAGAGGTTAATGATCTTCTTCCGCCTGACATTGTCTCCTCCGAGCAGATAGACGATGTGATGAGCATGTTCGGCGAAATGGAGATCGAGATCGTCGACTCAGTTCAGAAAGTCAAGATACCGAAGGTCAAGCTTGACCTTGATGATGAAGAGGAATCTGAAGGGGAACAGGAAGAACAGGAGTTTGAACCGGGTGCCCTTGGGCGAACGAGCGATCCTGTAAGAATGTACCTCCGTGAGATGGGCTCAGTTTCTCTGCTCACACGTGAAGGCGAGGTTGAGATTGCCAAGCGTATTGAAGACGGAGAGAGAGATGTCGCCGGTGTAATTCTCAATACTCCGATTACTCTGAAAGAGATGGTCGCTCTTGGCGACAGGCTGAGAAAGTTCCAGATCAACGGCTCTGATATAAGCAAAGAGGTTGAAGAGGAGGAGCTTGAAGAGGGTGAAGAAGACCATCAGCGCAACCGTATGCTCGAAATCATGGACGAGATCCGTGACATAGATATCCGCATGGATGCGATTGTTGAAGCACAGGACGCTGATGCTCTTTCCGAAGCCGACTCTGCATTGCTTATCGCTGAAAAAGATCAACTCAAGCTTCGCCTGGCAGAACTTGTCAAGTCGCTACGCCTTAAAGACAGGCATGTTGAGAAGATATCGCTGCGCCTTAAAGAGCTCTCCGGCAAGGTTGATCGCATTCTCAAGGAGATTACGGATTTTGAGCGTGAGGCCGCAGTGACAGCCGGGGTCTTTTCGGCAGTCCTTACTGATCCTGACAGGCAGAGAGGGGCATGTTCCGTAGTTGTTGCTTCATTGAAACTTGCAGAAGAGGATTCTGCAAGGATTGAAAAGAGACTGATTGCGCTTGAGAAAAAACTTCATAAGGTTGAGGATGAATCCGGATTCAAGGCATGTGAACTTTCCCGGGCTCTGACCGCTGTCGTGCAGGGAGAGTCAAGGGCAAAACTGGCAAAATCCGAGCTAGTCGAAGCCAACCTGAGGCTGGTTGTATCCATTGCCAAGAAGTATACCAATCGTGGCTTGCAATTCCTTGACCTGATTCAGGAGGGGAATATCGGTCTAATGAAGGCTGTTGACAAGTTTGAATACCAGAGGGGCTATAAGTTCTCGACCTATGCTACCTGGTGGATCCGTCAGGCCATAACAAGGGCTATTGCCGATCAGGCGCGAACAATACGGATTCCTGTTCATATGATCGAAACGATCAACAAGCTGATCAGAACAAGCCGTCAGCTGGTACAGGAGATAGGACGGGAGCCTTCACCGGAAGAGATCGCCGAGCGTATGCAACTGCCCCTTGACAAAGTTCGCAAGGTGCTGAAAATTGCCAAGGAGCCGATTTCACTGGAGACTCCCATCGGAGAAGAAGAGGATTCACACCTTGGTGATTTCATCGAGGACAAAGGGGTTGTCTCTCCGCTTGAGGCAGTCATCAAGGCTAACCTGACTGAGCAGACTGCAAGGGTGCTGGCAACCCTTACGCCGAGGGAGGAGAAGGTTCTGCGGATGCGTTTCGGCATTGGTGAAAAGAGCGATCATACTCTCGAAGAGGTCGGTCAGGATTTCGAGGTGACCAGGGAGCGGATCAGGCAGATAGAGGCCAAGGCGCTGCGTAAACTACGCCATCCAAGCAGGGCAAAGAAGCTGAAAAGCTTTGTAGAGTAAAGACGAAAGGTCGTGACTTTAATTTAAGTCGCGACCTTTTTATTTATAGTCTTAAGTTAAAGTGGGTACTCTGTCGCCATGAAAAAACTATTTAACGTACAGATCGTTACCGCATTTTCAATCGCTCTCGTGCTTTTTCTCTACTTTATGCAGAGCGGCATTCTGGAGAGCTTTGAAGAAAAGACATATGACCTGCGTGTCAAAATCCTCCATTCTCCCCGCCCTTTACCACAAAACCTGGCAATCATAGAAATAGACGACAAGAGCATTGCCGAGCTGGGCAGGTTCCCTTTTTCCAGGGAGAATTATACGGCTCTGCTAAATATGGCAAAGACTGCCGGCGCAAAGGCGGTACTTTTTGATGCGTTCTTCCCGGAAGTTCAGTCAGAGACCATAGACAGAGCGTTTGCAGATGCTGTCAAACGCTCCGGCAATGTAACCCTTGCCGGAGGAATAGAGTTTGCTGCTGATGGCACTGCCAAGGGGTTTACCTCCAATATCCCGGTGCTTGAGACGGCTGCAAAAAGAGTTGCCCAGATAAATATGCTTCCGGACAGTGACGGTGTAATCCGCTCAAGTTTGCTTCTCATCCCTTACAAAAATAAACTCTATCCATCCCTTGGTATCTGCGGTGCCGCAGAACTGCTCGGCGTTGACAGCATCGAGGCTGACAGGCGAAATGTGATACTTGGCAAGATGAAAATCCCAACGGATGCAGAGCAGAGGATGCTGATCAAATATAACGGCCCTCCCGGTGCATATCAGAGATACTCCTTTGCCGATGTCGCAAAGGGGAGGGTTGCTGCTGAAAATCTCAAAGGCAGGGTGTTGTTTGTCGGGGCAACCGCATTGGGCATTTACGACATGAGGGTGACTCCTTTTTCCAACAACTCTCCAGGGGTCGAAATCCATGCCAATGTCGCAGACAGTGTCGCCAATGGCCGCTTTATAACCCGTGGCGTTTCCGAGAGCCTTATTGACATAGGGCTTATAATTTTCATGGGTGTTGTCACTGCAGTAATCTCCTGGAAACTCCGTCATCTGGTATCCCTTCCTCTTGTCGCAACCCTGGTGGCATTTCATTCTGCCCTGGCCTCCTGGGCTTTTCTCTCTGGAAGCTGGATCAGCGTTGTCTATCCGGTTACTTCAATAATGCTGGTATCAGCTCTGGTTGCATATCTGCGCTTTTTCATAGTTGATCGACATGCAAGAGAGGTCAGGGCGATGTTCTCCAGCTACGTTACCCAGAGACTTGTTGACGAGATGATAAAAAATCCGGAAATGGCAAGACTTGGAGGGGAAAAAAGGGATATAACCGTACTCTTTTCCGACATAAAAAACTTTACCGCCTATTCAGAAAACCATAAGCCGGAAGAGGTCGTGGCAATACTCAATGAATACCTTGATGGCATGACTGACATCATCCTCAAGTGGGAAGGTATTCTTGACAAGTTTATCGGCGACGCGATTGTGGTTTTCTGGGGAGCCCCGCTCAAGCAGGAGGATCATGCTGGGCGTGCGCTGAAGTGTGCCATTGAAATGCAGCAGCGTCTTGAGTCGCTACAGGCGAAATGGGTGGCCGACGGCAGAGAGCCGATCTTCTCCGCCATCGGCATAAATACCGGTGAGGCAATTGTCGGGAACATCGGTTCTGAAGGGCGAAAGATGGACTATACAGTGATCGGTGATAATGTTAATCTTGGCGCGCGGGTAGAGGGGTTAAACCGCCGTTATGATACGTCGATCCTTATTACTGAGTATACGCTGGAGAGGCTGAGAACCTCAGTCGCAGACGGCTCGTTCAGGGGTGTTTCAATAACAGGTCTTGAACGTGTGATCGTCAAGGGGAAAGAGACTCCAGTGGGTATATACTCAGTTGCTGCAATTGATCAAGGGCTGATGGCGACTCTGGTCGATTGTGATCCGGAAAAAATAGTGAGACTTTTAGAAAAATAACAGCCCATGAAGCATTGTTTTCATAGACCAAATCACCTTTCCAAGGGGTAATCATGTACAGGTTTTTGCTCTCCCTTGCACTGTTTCTCTTGCCGACCTCTCTTTATGCCACTCACCAGGTCAGGTTTGTCAGCGAAATCCCCATCGAAAAGCCGCTTCACGTGGCATCAGACAAAGATGGCAACATATACGTGACAAGCAAGGATCCGGCTGTTCTGGTCTACTCCCGGGATGGCAAACTTTTGCGCACAATTCAGGTTAAAGACTCTGAAGGAGATCCTGTACTGAAGAAACCGACCGGCATAGCTGTGTATGGTGACAGGATTTATGTCTGCGACAGATCAAAAGACAGAGTTGCTGTTTTTTCCAAAAATGGCGATCTGCTTGACACTCTTGGTGAGGGTGGGAGCGGATCAAAACAGTTCAGCTATCCAGAGGGGATTTTCGTCTACCAGGGGATTGTTTATGTCGCAGATTACGGCAACGACAGGATTCAGGCTTTCAGCGACAGTGGCGTTTATCTACAGACAATAGGCAGGGCAGGCCTTGGGGAGGAACTGCTGAAAAGCCCCACTGATGTTGCTGTTGACAGCAGAGGAAATATTTACGTCGTAGATGGTGACAGTCGGCAGGTTAAAATCTACAGGCAGGATGGCGGCTATGCAGGAAAAATCGCAGGCACTGTAAAACCGTTTTCACTGGCGATGACTGAAGATGGCCTTTTTGTGACAGATATTGAAAACTATAATATTTCCAAGTTCAACTTTAAGGGGGAGCGTTTTTTTTCCTTCGGTACACTTGGCAGCGGAAAAGTTCAATTCAAGGAGCTATGGGGAATTGCAGCTGACAGCAATGGGCGTGTTTATGCCGTAGATACGGATAAAAAGACTCTGCAGATTATTGAAGTCGACAGGCCTGCTACAAGTGAACTGCCGCTGAATGTTGCCCCTCCAACCTCTGTTCAGTGGGTTCGAGCGGTCAACCAGAGCGCAGGCAAGATAGCGTGGGACAGGAAAAACGGGATTCTCTACGGCATTGATTCTGATAAAAAATCAATTGTTGGACTGAAGAATGAGCAGGTTGTAAAGAACTTCAATATTAAAGATGTGAACCCGGGCTCAGTGGCTGTCGATGCAAACGGTATGCTCTGGCTCTTTGACAAGGAGTCAAGTCAGTTACTAAAACTTGATCAGGATGGAAAGCTGCTTCTTTCTGTTGGCGCTTCTGGGAGCAGGGAAGGCTATTTTTCAAAAGTCAGTGATATTCTGATAAGCAAAGAAGGGCTTATTTATGTTGCTGATACGAGAAATGACCGGATACAGGTTTTTAACCCTGACGGCGTTTTTATGAGCGCCTTCACAAGAGGGACTGGAGCATCTCTTCTGGAAAGCCCCATAAGTATTGATCAGGATTTCAAAGGCAATTTTTATGTTCTGCTTGGTTCTCGTGGTTCTGTCGTTGTTTTGTCACCAACCGGTGAGCCTGTTGGCGAGTTCGGAGGCAAGGCTTCGGGCGTTTTGAAGCTTGAAGAGCCAATAGCGCTGGCCGTAGCCGGTAACGAACTGATGGTGCTTGATGCGGGAAGCAGCAGTGTCAAGGTATTTACCCTACTTGGTGAGTACAAAAGGGAGTTTGGTGCCAAAGGGGTAGGCAAGGGGGATTTCCGTAAACCAGAATCAATTTCAGTTGCAGACTTTAACAGATTCTTTGTCTCGGACTCAGGCAATGCAAGGGTTCAGGAGTTTATTGCCACTTACACTGCTGCCCCTCCCAGGGGGATTGCTGCTACTGCCGGTATGAGGAGTATTAACCTCTCCTGGAAGGGGCATGATGACCCTTTTGTCGATTCATACAGGCTTTTCAGGAAAAAATCAGGAGAGGCGGATTACAGGGAGATCGCTGTAATTAAGGAGAACAGCTATAAGGATAGCGATCTGCTCCCCGATGTCAGCTACTCCTACAGGGTAAGTGTCCGTATCAAAAGCGGCAATGAGAGTATTTCCGTAGAGAGTGCTGTGGCTGTCCCCCTGAAATTTACCCCCAAACCGCCGACATCTCTTAAGGCCGAAAGTCAGGAATGGTCTGTTGATCTCTCCTGGAGCGCTGATGCAAAAGCATATATTGACCATTACACAATCTACAGAAACAGCGAAAAAGATGGATCTCCGATCCTCATAGGGACAACAAAGGATTTGTTCTATACAGAGGGGGGGCTTGATTCCTTTAAGGCGTATACATACCTGGTGAGCGCTGTCAGCATAGATGGTGTGGAGAGCGAGCGGGTTCCTGTCAACATAAGTACCATAGTCGCGACAAGACCTCCGCTTGAGATAGATATAATCGAAATGAACGATATCTTCTCTAACACCTATAAAATCTACGAAAACGAGGGGATAGGCAAGGTTCGGCTGACCAATAACACCAGAAACGAGATAGTGGCGCTGAAGCTGGCTTTCACTGTCAAAGAGTATATGGACTTCCCGACCGAGGTGGAAATCAAAAGCCTTCCCCCGAAACAGGCGACAGACCTGACTCTCAAGGCGGTATTCAATAACAAGATACTGGATGTTACCGAAGATACTCCGGTGCAGACGGAATTGAAGGCCTCCTACTTTGAAAATCAGAAACAACACAGCTTTTCCAGGAACAACACGATCAACCTCTACGAAAAGCACCGGATGATGTGGACCAACAAGGACAGGGTTGCAACCTTTGTTACCTCCAAAGATCCGGTAGTGCTTGAGTTTACACGCTCTGTAGTTACCCAGTATGCAGATATCGGTTCACCCCTTGTCTATGCCGCGGCCATATACGATTATCTTGGACTGACCGGCATGACCTACCTGCAACACCCGAACAACCCTTATCAGATTGTCGAAGGAAAGACTAATTTCGTTGACTATGTCCAGTACCCAAGGGAAACCCTGAAGCGCAACTCGGGCGTCTGTACAGATCTTGTTGTCCTCTTTGCGGCATCACTGGAAGGTCTTGGGATCAAAACCATGCTTCTCGGCACGCCTGATCACCTCTTCATCATGTTTGCTGTCGGTCCGGTTTCAGAGCTTGGCGATTCAACCATGAACGGCATGTTTGCCATACATGATGGCATTGTCTGGGTGCCGTTTGAGCCTACCATGGTTGGTTCCAGTTTCATGAAGTCCTGGGAGGCAGGCAGTAAGGAGTATTACGAGTGGAAAGAAAAAGGAATTGAGATCACTGACCTTGGTAAGGCCTGGGGGAGGTACAAACCAGCTACTCTTGCAGCTACTGAGTGGCGTGCCCAGAGTGCCAAAAGAGGCGATATTGACAGTCGTTACACAAGCGAAATGGTAAAACTGAACAAAATGAAGCTGAAATATACCAGTAACAGATATTTTGCTCAGATTAACAGCAACCCTTCTGATGGTAATGCCTATCACCAGCTCGGCATAATTTACGGCGAGGCCGGAGAACTGGATGATGCCGGAAAATATCTGGCAAAGGCGCAGTCGATTCTGCCGACAAGTGCCGAAATTGCCAATAACCTTGGAAATATCTACTACCTCAAAAAGGATTATGCTTCAGCCTGTCAGTCTTATGAAAAGGCCGTTGAGCTGGACTCGTCGGACCCATACATACTTGTAAATCTTTCCATCTGTTATCTGAAGATGGACAAAAGAGAGCAGGCTACCGAAATATTCAGGAAGGCGGCCGGAAAAGATCCTGCTCTTTTGAAGAAATACAAGAGTGTGGCAATTGAATTACTTGGGAGCATGTAATTAAAGTGCAGCTGCAGACTGCGCATCTAACGGAGGTCTACAGGATGAAAAAACGAATCATATTGTCTCTGGTGCTGGTTTTGACTGCAGTTACTGCTTATGGCGAGCAGAAGGAAGGATTCTGGGAGAAACTCAGGAACAAGCTGGAGAAGATAACCCCTGTAAAGAAATCCTCTTCAACTACTGCTGTCGGAGGTGTCAGGGGGGCCAAGAACGATGATGCTACAGATATTTACTGGAAAGGGAAGGATAAGGCGTCTGATGTAAGTGAAGACGAGCTGCAGAAGTTTAATGCAGCCTATGAGAGCAAAAAGAAGGGTGATAATTATCTGGCCATGAAGCAGCTGGAGGAGTTCCTTGCCGCCTATCCGCAAAGTGCATTAAGGGCTGACGGGTTTCAGGCAATGGAACAGATCAAGGCTGAAATAAGTGGTGCGGGATCCTCTCCAAAGGTGGAACCAGCCCAGCCCAAACAGCCGGAAGCCGCACCGGTTAAGGCTGATCCGGAGGCTGGCAAGCCGTAGCTGTTAAAAAACTGATGGCAGGGGGGCTTTTGTCTCCTCTGCCATCAAAAGGCAATTTTAACTACAGAAACCCCATCACGGCCTTCAAAACCTTCCCCCGCCCGGAAACTTTCAACATGGGGACTTCTGGCAAGCTGCTCCCGCACTCCTCGCATAAGTGCGCCGGTTCCTATGCCGTGGATGATTCTGACCTCACTCATGCCAGCGACTGCACAGTTGTCGAGAAATTTCTCGAGTTCAAGGAGGGCATCGTCGACTCTTTTGCCGATCAGGTTCAGCTCATAGGGTGATTCAGCCTGACAGCCTGGGCGCGAAGCCCGGCTGTTTCTGGCAGACTGGGGCTTCACCTCTTCAGGGGAGATGGCTGAAAAAGGGACCTCCAGTTCAATGCTTCCGGCACGGACTCTCAAACGCTCGTTTTTCTTGTCAATCGCAATAACGGTGGCATTGGTTCCGAGGGTTCTTACGTGAACATTCGCGCCTTCCCGCAAAGCTTCCCGATCTACTGGCGTCTGCGGAGTGATCTCGTTCAGTTCACTGTCAAGTTTCGCATCAATTGAGGCTAGCATTCCGACTGACTTGCGGCTCTTATCTTTTTTAGCTTCCTCAAGAATCCTGTTTAGCTCCGCTTTTGAGGCATTTACAAGTGTCTTTGCCTCCAGAAGCCCTTTCTCTCTGGCTTGACGCCGAATTGCCTCAATCTCTTTTCGGGCGGCTTCCAGATCAGCCTCTTTAGTCAGCAGCTCCTTGTCCCGATATGCAAGATCATTTCGCAGCCGCTCATTATTGTTAATACTCTCCTTCAAATCCGCAAGAAGGGAGTGGAACTCCGACTCCATCGTGCCGGCAAAGGATTCGGCCGCCTTGAGGATCCTCTCCGGCAGGCCGCAGCGTCTGGCGATATCAAGTGCATGGGACTGGCCCGGTTCGCCCATGGTAAGTCTGTACAGGGGGGTCAGGCTCTTTCTGTCGAACTCCATTGCCGCATTTGTCATCCCTGGCGTTTTCTGCACATAGGCGACAATATCCACAAGGTGGGTAGTAGCCAGGACTACAGATCCTTTCTGCATCAGGTCACTGAGCGTTGCGCAGGCAATGGCCCCTCCCTGGAGAGGATCGGTTCCTGTGCCAAGTTCATCAAGGAGCACGACTGTCTGACTGTCGGCCGTGTCGAGGATCGAGGAGATCTTTCTGATGTGGGCCGAGAATGTAGAGAGACTCTCTTCGATGGACTGCTCATCACCGATGTCAGCGGAAAGCCGTGCTGTGGCCGGGAATATTGACCTTCTGTCAACCGGCACAGGGATGCCTGATTGGGCCATGAGCATGAGCAGACCGGCAGCCTTGATAGCTATGGTCTTGCCGCCGGTATTGGGGCCGGTGATAAGGACTGTTCTGATGCCGCTCTCACCGCCAAGCTTCAACTCCAGAGGGACAATCGCCGCATTCTTACGCTCTTTGGAGAGCATGAGAAGAAGCGGATGAAAACCGCCGATTATTTCCAGTTCGACTCCGTCTGAAAGTCCTGGCGCCTGGGCATTCAAGATGTCGGCAAATGCAGCGATTGAATTGAGAAAATCTAGGTTAACAACGGCATTGAAACTTGCAAGAATCGCGTCAGCATCCTCACGTATCCAACCGGTTATCTCTTTTAGAATCCTGATTTCTTCGGCCTTTTCCTCGGCGTGGAGGTTTTCCAATTCGTTTACCATGCCGATGATCTCGATCGGCTCCATGAAAGCGGTCTCGCCGGATCTGGAAACATCATGAACAACACCGGGAACCATCCCTTTTGAATCCATTCTGACCGGGATTACCCATCTGCCGTTTCGCTGTGTGATAAAATCATCCTGTAAGAAAATGGCAACGGCGCGCTCCCTGACAATCTCCTCAAGCCGCTTTCTTATCCGCCCGACAAGATGTCTACTGTTCTTGCGCAGATTGAAAAGCAGATTTGAAGCTGTGTCAAGGATCCCGCCATCAGGGGCAATGGTATGCTCAAGCGGCTCCAGTATCTCAGGGAAGGAGCTGATGTCGCAAGTGGCCTCCAGTAAAAGCGGCGTGTCGTTCCTGTAGGAAAAAAGACGGTTAATGCTTGCTGAAACTTTCAGAAAAGGGATCAGAACCGATAGCTCTTCAGTGGAGAGAAGTGACCCCTGGGGCCGGGAGAGTTCGATCACTCTTGAGATCTCCTCAAAGTGGCCAAGGGGAAGTTTTACTCCAGAGCTGGAAAGCTCCCTGATTTCCTGCAAAAGCGCAAAACGGCTCTGGGCGGCGATCTTTGAGCGCAGTGGTGCCAGGGCAGTGATCAAAGGCAGGGTTGCCGGTGAATGGGCAAACATGGAGATACTGTCAATTATCTTTTCAAATTCAAGCAGACGTGCTGCACTTAAGCTCATTTTATCCCTTCTTTTACGGCTCTTTTTCGTTTTGCCCGCGACTTTTGCCGTCTTATCTTCTGCGCCTCGGTATCTGCGGCGGTTTGCAGCCCCATTGCCGCTGCGATCTTCTCAGTCAGGTCACGTCTGGCGATAAAACGGTTGACTGACTGGCTCCGCTCCCTCATGCACTTAACCTCCAGGCCGGTCGGCAGGTGAATAAGATGAACGCAGGTCGAGGATTTGTTGACATGCTGGCCACCTTTTCCGGATGAGCGGATAAAGGTCTCCCTGAAATCGGATTCGCCCACGCCAAGCTCATTCATCCGTCTTTGCAGGGCTCTTTGTTTCTCTTCGGATACGGCAAAAGTGGTCATTGTCAGGCAATATACAATTTTACGCGCGAAGCTGTAAACCGCCATTTTCAGTGCCTTGCGCTTGTCAGCGAATCAGCGCTGTGTTAAGGTAACGATCTATGAAAATCTCCGTCATCATACCGGTTAAGCCGGGCGGGGCTGTTGCCGCGCTGGCAGCACTGAAGGGGCTTGACCACGACTCCCCTGACCATGAAATCATTGTAGCAGAGGGTAAAAGGCCGAGCCGCCAGCGCAATCAGGCTGCAAAGGAGGCGACAGGGGAGATTCTCTATTTCCTTGATGATGATGCGTTGATTCAGTCGGATGCACTCAAGCGTCTCGTCGCAAATTTCACTGATCCCCATGTTGCTGCAATCGGCGGCCCGTCAATCACCCCTTCAAGTGATACCCCGTTCCAACGTGCCGTTGCATGGGCTCTTGCATCATCTTTGGGGGGTGGCGCAATCAGGAACCGCTACAGGAGCGTCGGGGTGCTGCGGGATGTCGATGACAGTGAGTTGATACTCTGCAATCTGGCCTTCAGAAAGGATGTCTATCTCTCATTCGGCGGCCTTGATGAGCGACTCTATCCGAACGAGGAGAATGAACTGATAGACAGGCTGCTCAAATCCGGCCATCGGCTCCTGCATGATCCGGAAATGTATGTGCAGCGAAGCCAGCGCCCGACTCTGGCAGCATTTGTCAGGCAGATGAAGACTTATGGCAAGGGGAGGGCAGAGCAGACGCTCATAAGCCGATCCTTGAGCTTCAAGGCAGTTATCCCGGCTCTGTTTGCCCTGTACCTGCTAACGCTTCCATTTATGGCGTTTTACGGGTGGTATCTGCTGCCCGGATTGGCCTATGCTGCTCTGCTTGCTGCAAGTTCCAGCCAGGCAATCTTAAAAGGAGAAGCTGCAATTGCGCTTCGCTTGCCGCTTGTCTACACGCTGCTTCACTTCTGTTACGGCGCCGGGTTTATCTCAGGGTTCTTTGCTCCAAGATATAAAGGTGAGGAAGTAGTACGGGCAGAGGTTCAGATAAAGTGTCTCAAAGAATTCGGCAGTTGCTGGTCAAGTAAGTCAGTCATCAGCTAAATAGCGTATGCGGGAGACACTGTCGTCTTTCGTATCCGATAGTTCAAGGAAAGAGAACTCAGGTGTCGCAACGGTTTGCAAGCCAATTCAGTTGGCTCTGTTCAAGTGGCTTTTTTTGGCGTAAAATTTGCTTAAATACAATATCAACTTTTCCGTAATTGATCAGCTCAGGAGGATCACATGAAATTCAAGTCTCTTATGACTGCCATCTGCGTACTGGCAACGGCGAACATCGTCTCTGCCGCACCGTTCGCTTATGTAGCCAATAGCGGCACCAAAAATGTATCGGTTATAGATACAGCAACCAATACAGTCACTGCAACTGTCGCTCTACCTGACACACAGCCAACGATTCATCCCTATGCGTACAGTGTGACAGTAGGTGCTTCAGGCCAGTATGTCTATGTTGGCCTCCAGGATACCAACGAGGTTACAGTCATTGATGCTGCTACAAATGCCGTAGTTAAGCGGATCGGGCTTGGTACAGACTCCCCTGGCGGATTGGCGGTAAATGCCGCGGAAACGCGTCTCTATGTAACCAGCAACAAGAGTAATACCCTCATCATAATTAACATAACCGGATCCGGGGCCAGTGAAATTACCCGGGTGGCGGTAGAAACTGCTGCGCAAAGTAACCCGGAAGGTGTTGTGCTCTCTCCTGACGGCAAAAAAGCTTATGTCGCCAACTCAACAACTGGATCAATTGCAGAGATTTCTCTTGATGAAGCCAATAATGTTTATACAAGAACAAATCTGATTTCTCTCGTCAACAATACATCCCCGTACGGACTGGCAATTAATTCAACCGGTACGAAGCTCTATGCTGCAAGTTATAATGGAACTGCTTCAGTTATAAACACTTCAACAAGGGCTGTAACTGATCTTCCCGTTGCCGCTGGTTACTCGGTTTCTGTTAGCGCTGACAACAGCAAGGTCTACTTTCCTGCAGTAGGTCTGGATAAAATTTATGTTGCTGATGGTACCGCTGATACCGTTTCCGCAACAACATACTCTGTGCCGGGTGCTCCTTGGGGCAGTGCAATCGCTCCGAACGGAAAACTTTATCTGGCTATGTACAGCGGCCCTGATTCAGTCAAGGTTTTTGATCCTACAAGCAACACTGTGACAAGTACTATTGCTCTTCCCGCCGGTGCAAAGCCGATCAGCATGGGGGATTTCACTGGACCTGCTTTCAATAATACCATTACTGCAACATCAGTGACCAACTGCACTATTACCCCTTCAGGGGCAATTCCGGTCAACAGCTACGGCCGTACTTTCTCAATGACAACTACTGGTACAGGTGTCTGCAATTGGGTTGCCGATGCTACTAATACCGGAAACAGTGGCAGCAGTTATGCCTTTGCAACTCCTGTAAATGCTGATCATGCCATTACCGCCCAATTCACAGCAGGAACTCCTTACATTCTTACTGCTAGCTGGATTGCAACACAAGGCGGATGGATTGTGAGTAACCCTGCCGGAATTAATGCAACCAGCCAGAGTGCCACATTTGCTAGCGGAACATCCGTCATTCTTGGAGTTAATGATGGCAGTGCCTATCAGGTTCAGGCAGGCTCATGGACCGGCGACTGTACAGGTTCACTTTCGACCTGTACTGTTGTTATGAACGCAAACAAAACCTTTGGTGTTACCATTATTCCAAAAGTAATAGGTGGTGGACCAATTTATAACGCGACTAAATCCACTTATCATCAGACGCTTGCCGAGGCTACCGGTGCTGCAACAACTGGTGATACAATCAAGATTTCTACCGCATACACAACTGGCGGTTCAACAACAGGTACTACAGGTGTTACTGTAACGCTTAGCGGTGGTTGGGATCAGACATTCACTACTCAAACAATACCTAGCCCAACATCTATGGGCGCTGTTACAATAACAGGTGTTGCAGTTATTGCCACCAACTTGAAAATATAGAATTAACTACATAGAAACAAGTAAAAGGGGGGCTCTTTAGCCCCCTTTTTTTTTGATGCGATGCAAAAAAAGGGGTACGGAATCGTGAGATTCCGTACCCCTTTTACTTTGACAGTTGCG
>JACABD010000031.1 GCA_013377075.1 Geobacteraceae bacterium
ACTTCCGCACCATCGCCGTTCTCTGTGCCGTGCCCAGTGAACGGTACAACATAGGGTTCGCCTTCCAGGATGACACTCTTCCTGAAGTCAAGATTCCCGCCTGTCATCCGCTTCAATGTCGCCTGGCGATCCAGCGAGAACTCGGCATTGTGGACGATGTAGGCTCTCGGAAGTGCATCCTTGTTTTCATAGATGCTGTATCCGGAAGTTCGCATGATGGGTACATACCTCTCCGGCTTCAGTTCACTGGCAGTTATTATGTAGCGGACGTTCAGAAAGTCTTCCAGGGGGCCACCTGGTTCCCAGCGTTTCACATCCCACGGCCAGCCAGGACCATGTTTGGCTGCCATCTCTCCCTGCTGCCCCTGGTACAGCTCCTCGTAATGCTGATCGACCGGTTGGTCGTAGCCGCCAACAGAGTCGATCCCGTAGGCGACGTTATAATTGGGTTCAAAAAGCCAGTCCGTCGCCAATATCCTGAACGGTTGTTTCTCGCGCCCTTTCATCAACCGGACAGCCTCCAACTCGGGGAAAATCTTCCTTTCGTCCGCCAGGTAATTGTATCCCCTGCCGAGCACCGACAATTCCCCTCCGGAGATTATGATCATCGTCCACAGGACGATTCCGTGATGACGCTTCGACCTGATAACAGACAGACTCACCACGGCTACGGTGATCACCGAGGCGAGAGGGATATACGATTTTATCGCTCTGCCAGAAAATACGTTATTAAGAAGAAGGTTCAGAAACCCGTCTGCAGATGAAGAGCTCAATATTCCCTGATCGCCGAGAAACATCATCATCATGATCACGAAATACAGCACCAACGTCATAAGTAAAATGCCCAGTATGGCGTAGATGAACTTTCCCCTGAAACGCCGCACTGCCAGGAGTTCTCCAAGAGTATCAAGCCCTTTCCCGGCCAGTATCGCCGCCAGGAACACACAAGGAAGTTTAAGTCTGCTGTTATTGGCCATGGAGAGAATCGGGAGATGGTTGACCGCTTCAAAAACCGGCGTTCTCAAGGCAACGGCAAGACAAAAGATTGCCAGGAAGCCAATGATGAAAAATGTGCGTTCCCTGGAACAACCCAGCAACGAACCAAAGGCAAGCGCAAAGGGGATGGTACCAAAATAGATGGCCTGTTCGCTGTAATTCTGGGTCAAGGAAAAGGGCCATATATAGTTCATGTCAAGGGGGTTACCAAAAAAATTCGGACATATCGCCGTGATGACGGTGCTCAGATGCGCCAGCCAATCCGGTGAATAGAGCAGGTTTGAACCGGCAACGACCAGAGACCTGCCTCCTTGTGCAAACGTCGCGCTCTGGAGCATGAAATCAACGAACGGAAAAAGCTGAATCGCACCCAACGCGACACCGAGACTGCCGGCAAGCACGAACAGTCCGGCCATTTTCAGGACAGGAACCGACAGCTCCTTGCAAAGAAAGACTCTCGCCACGATATACAGTAGGAATATCAACCAGACATGAAAAGTTGTTTCAGGATGACCTCCCAATATGGCGGCCCCCATTCCTGCTCCGAGGATTGCGACCCTTGAGAAGGTGGGACGCCTTAGCAGCCGCTCTCCGGCCCACATCATGAACGGTAGCCAGACCAGCACATTTGCGTGCGGGTGCCCCAGCCAAACCGTAAGCGGGCCTGAATATGTGAAGGTAATTGCCGCAAGCGTAGCTCCGGCGGCACTTATTCCCAGCTCGATGCAGAAAAGGCAGGTGAAGATTCCGGCAACAATCAGGTTGAAAAACACCCGGATTGTTGCCACTTTTCCCGCAGAAAGCGGACCTAATAGCAGATTCGGCGGATAAAACAGCCCGGACTGTGCATTGGCAACGAGCGGTTGGCCTGTATATATATGCGGGTTCCAGAGCGGCGTACGCCCCTCGGACTTGCGAACAGAGGCAGCCATACTCTGCCACATGTAAGTTGAGAGCTGATCGAAAAGAAGATCGTTCTGAGCAGGCCGTGGGGGGTCTGAGAAAAACTGGTTGGTAGTGGGCATATCACCAGGAACAATGACTTTGCCCTGAAATAGAGCTGGCCAGTAAAGAATCCCCGCAAGGAGAGCAGTCACCAGGGCTGACATAATAAAGGGGATAAACCATTTACAATTCATTCAAGTGCCTTGTCTGCTATCCGGGTGACTAAATCGTCCCACCTGAAATCCTGTGCACGGTTGAAACCGTTGGCTCTGAGAGATGCAACCCTTTCTGGAGACCGAAGCATCGCCAAAATCTTCAGAGACAGCTCATTATGGTTGCCTGGCTCGAAAAAAATAATATCCTCGTTGTCGTTGCCGATTTCAGCAATTCCTGCCAGCTTTGATGAGATAACGCAGGTTGAAGAGGCCCAGTATTCGAGCAACTTGAGAGTAGTGACCACCCGGTTGGGCAGGCTGTCTCGCCTGGGGATTATGCCGATGCCGACATCCTCCAGGTATCTGCGTGCCGACTGGCAGTCCAGTTGCCCTGTAAAGATGCAGGACTCTATCACTCCCAGCTCCAGTGCAAGTTTCTTTACTCTGGGAAGTTCTCTTCCGTCGCCGACAATGTAGCAGCGAACCTGAGGAAACTCACGCAGTACATCGTGTAACGATCTGATCAGGACATCGACACCATGCTGTTTGTCAACAAGCCCGAGATGTATGATGTTGAAGAAATAATCCTGTCCCTTTGCCGATGAAATCCTGTCCAGCTCCGCACCATCATAGACAACCTCGATTTTTCCGGCTGCTACACCTTTACTTACAAGCAGCTCCTTGAAGCAGTTAGTGGCAACTGTTATGGAATCAGCTTCGCGTATTATCCAGTACTCAAAATAAAGAAGTGCTGAAGTGAGAAATTTTTCAGCAGCGGTTCTCTCCCCCATCAGAATATACTCCGAATGGATATCTGTTATGTCCAGAGAGAATTTGAACCGGTACCATTTTCGCAAGAAAGGGACAATGGCAGCGGCAATCGTATTATGAACGAATACAACATCCGCCCAGCCTGCATGGCTGATGATCTTTTTACATAACCTTACGTTGAATTTTATCGAACTGAGTATCTGGGAACGCTGCTTTCTTGGCGCAGCAAGCGATTCAGCCGGTATCCCGTTGATCTTCGCTGCATCATCTGCCGGGGCAACGATGATCACCTCATGACCTCTCCGCACGAACTCCTCTGCAGTTTTTAAGGTCCGCGTCCCTCCACCCCCCAGTATCGGCTGAAGAGAATCATGCGTTGTGACGATAATATTCATGACGTTTTAACCATAGGCAGTCCAATGGGCTGTACTTCAGTACACCCAGATGATAGTCCAAAGGTGTTGCCTAGTCAGCTGCAGCAAGGTAGACAAATCGTTTCAGACTGCGGCTCATATCCAGTGAAATGCTCATCGAAAAGCGGGTGAAAATATTCTTCAGTAGATCATTTACGGCACAGTATCCCTTCAGCACAGCACATTCAGTCAGATCGAGCCGGGATACGGAACAAATAGAAATATCCGCCTTGGCATTGATATTGAGTTTGATGATTTTATCCAGATGATCGGCTGTCTCACCCGGCGATTCGATGTGCATATAACCAGCTGGGGACGAAGCTGCGCAATTTACCGGATAAGCGGCTTATATGTTGTGCCGTAAAGATAACCGGTTTCACCCACCTCTCTCTCCCTGGCAGCAGAAAGCGCATAAGTGCCCTGGCGATCAAAGATATCCTTTCACAGATCGACAAATAATTTCCGTATGGGAGTTTACCTCGCTGGAAAAGATAAAGAATTGTTTATCCAAGCAAACGATATGCCACTTAAGACAAGCAACAGATAATCAAATGTGCCCGTTCTGGAAAACGGTATCTGGAGGATCAGTTAATTATACTAATCTTTCGATAAGGAAAAATTTTTCTGCAACAGGGAAATGTTCCACAAAGGCTTCACTGAACCGGAAAACACCTTAATCAAATGATAATTTTCAAAATCCCAGTCCGACAAGTTGCATGCATAGTCAACACCGAAACCAAGGCTGGCGAACTCCCCCATTTCCCGTGAAAGAATGATTATATAATCAGGCTTGTTTGCCTGTAGTTCGGCAAGAACGGTATGTTCCTCTTCAGGAGAATCGATCTCCGGCGGAATAAAGTTGTAATGGTCAATCGGAAGTTTCAACCCGGTAAAGTAATTAAGTGAAATCCCTTCGGGGAATACGACTACCGTAGATCCTGCCAACAGCCTTTTATCATATACATATTTAAAAAAAGCATTCAGCGCTTCCGCCCGTCCTGTAGGGAAATCATACATACGACCTTTTGGCGTTTCAATCAGGCTGGTCATATTTCCGTAAGCATCCCACGAATTGATGCCAAAACGAAGCAGTATGGCTACAGCAATAAGGGCAAATGAATAGGCGACATGTCTGGGGTAAATGGACATCTGACGAAATCTGTGACAAAACAGATATGCAATGAAAATATATGATGGCACTACCAGGTAAAATCCGTACCAGTTCGGTGAATAATTGAAAAATATCCTTGGCGACAGAGAAACGACAAAGAGAGACAAAAGGGTTAATACGCCTCTTCTTTCACAAAGCACTCCATAGATAAAGACCAGCAGAGCAATTACTGGCAATGCCGCAAAAAGTGAACTATCCGCCCATTTCCATAATAGAATGGCATAGACCGCAGCGGCCAAGGCCTCAACAACTACTTGCCAAAAGCGGCCCTTCAATTGCATGGAGGATCTCCCTCCGAACAAAACCACAATAGAGATTAACAGCGTAATCTTACCCAATGCCTTTAGTTGCATGAAGAACCCGGCAGGCAGACAATCGGCACCGGAAACCTTGGCAAAGAAATCTGACGCAGAGTTATTATGCCAAAACCTTCCCAGATTTTCATGGATCAAGGCATGTTCCCCAGCATTCCGGGCATAAAACAGATAAACAAAAAAGCCCCCGAGTAAAAACCCGATACCTAAGATTTGCGGTATCGACTTCAACGTTCTGGAATGCAGCACTGCTGCGACAAGATGTACAATCAGAATTGCAAAACCGACTTCGCTCTTGGTTCCCAATGCCGCAAACAGGAAACCGACACTAAGCCACCAATCGGTCCGGGAACAGCCGTAAAATTGAAATCTGAGCAGATAGAAAAGTGCCCAAAGTGCAAAGGAAATACTGAAAATTGCTGCATACGAATAGGGAAGGACAAAATCACATCCCCAGGTAGACCAGGCGAACATGCTCAAAACCAGAAAGAACAGCATGCTCCAGAAAGCGGTCCACTCATCACCTACCAGTCTGCCCAGACAATAGAGCGCTGCAAGAACGGATACGCCTGTCAAAATTCCGACAAGCGAAAAAACGACAAGAGAATCGCCTGTCACAGCTACAATTGCGGAAAGAAGGTACGGAGTCACCGGCCCATAATTGTACAGGACATTCCGGTACAGCAAGTCCCCGGAAAGAAGTCGCCCCGGAACATAAAGATCACGTCCCAGGTCAATTATCGGATCCCCCCACTTCTCAAATGAATGGGAAAATAGCAGAATGGCAATACAGGCAAGAATGGCCCAGGGAAGAATTTTTCTCAGGGTGGTTTCCTGATGCAGGTTAAAAATGGAATTCGATTTTATCTCAGTCGCGTTTTTAAACAGCATCAGTTAAAACACCTTTTAACGTATTTTCCATCACTTCTGAGCAACATAAATTGCACTAATCATATAATTAAAACCAGTCCAGCGGAGGGGGATTTGCTCCGGCACGACGGAGATCTTCTTTGGACTCTGCAACTTTTCCCAAGGCTTCAAGTGCCCGGGCACGTTGTTGGAAATAGGTCGGATGGGGGAAAAGCTCTATGGCCTTGTCAAAATCAGCTACGGCTTCGGCATAGCGGCCGACGTCACTCAGGGCAACACCCCTGAAAGCATAAAGGTTATAGATTTTATTCAATAAGTTCGCTCCTTCCGCAATCCTGATTGCTTCGGTAAAATCCTCGATGGCAGCCGCGGCTCTGCCATTGATAAGGGAAAACACCCCGCGATCGGCATACGCCCGCCCAACCGGCCTGATTTCAATGACTCTCGACCAGAAACTGCCGGTGTCTTTCCAGACATTTATCAATTTCAAGGTAATACCAACGTTGAGTGCCAAAAAAACAGCGCATATCCCGACCAAGGCTGCTGCGCAGCGCCTGCTCCCCTTAGCCAGCAATCTCTCTACAAGCAGGCCCAGTGCCGCAGCAGCAGCTATGGCAGGGGCTATCGCCGGGAGGTAGGTATATCGTGCCGCCAGGGCGATGTCGTCTCCTGCCTGGACAAAGGCCAGCATCGGCAAGAGCACGATCACAAAAGCGAACCAGGTTGCCGCAACCGGCCTTGGCTGCCGCTTCCAGAGCAGATACAGGGTAATAACGGCCACAACTGCCGTTTTCACAAGATAACTGGTAGGTAGTGGTTTGGTAAGAACTACATAGGGGCTAATATTAACTGGATAGAGCGTCAGTCGGCAATATTCAAAAATCGCATTTCCGGAAGCAAGCACTCTTACATAAAAGGGGAGATCCTGCATGGAACTCAGCATCTTCTCTTCGGCCGCAAAATAGATGGTCGCAAGAGTGATGCATGCCGCAACGCCAAAAAAAGGAACCTTTTCGACCAGCAGCGGCAGCAGCTTTCCTTTGCCGAATCGTCCGAGAGGATACCAGTCAAGCAGGAGCAGAATGACCGGCAGGGTAACACTCACCTGCTTCGCCATCAAAGACAGGACAAAAAACCCCAGAGCCAGGAGATACCGAAACTGGTCCACCCCGGCGCCTGACTCTTTCCTCCGCACAAAATCGAGATAAACCAGAAGTGCGGTAAGCGTAAAAAAGCCATTCAGCACATCCTTGCGCTCGGCTACCCAGGCAACCGATTCCACTCTGAGAGGATGAAGCCCCCAAAACAAACCCGCCAGCAGAAGCATGGCAGAATACCATTGAACCGATGAGAGTTGAGATGAACCGATGAGGGTTGAGAAATCCTCTCCTTCCCCCCTCATCCCTCGTCCCTGGGCCCTCATCAGTCTGTCACTAACATGCACCACAAGACCGGCATTAATAGCGTGCAACAGCACATTCGTCAGGTGATAACCGGCCGGATTTGTCCCCCAGATATGGTAGTCGACAGCAAAAGAGAGATAGGTAAGAGGGAGCCAGCCACCGAGATGGGCTTCAGTAAACAGCCGGTAGAGAGTGCTGAAATCGAGATTTTTTATGAATGGGTTATTCGCAACATAGAAGGGGTCGTCGAGATTGATAAAACCGCACGATAACGAGCCGAGATAGGAAAGCAGCGTGACTATCCCGACAATCACTGCAATCCGGCAGGCTGTTTTTTCGTTTTTATTCACAATCGCTCCGCACTAAAGATTATTGATCATGACTTGACTATTATTAATTTATGCCTTCCTCATTCTATCAATAATGCTTTTGATATACCTGTATAAACCCGTCTTGGAAACTACTTAATGGCACCCATCCATTATTTGCATCGTCCAGCGATGCCTTATGGATACCCCATCGTTCTGAATATTGTGCATCCCAAACAGCAATTGTTCCGACAGGAAGCTTGCTTAGTTCAACAACTTCTGTCCAGTCTTTTCCTTCCTGCCATGGGAGATCAAAGTAATAGTGAAACCACACAAACGTTGATACGACCCGACTACCTTTGTATGGATATTTTTTCAGCCAGTCAGATGCTTCCATGGCAGCTATTGACGTATAGTCAGCAGGATACGGGCGGCTGGCCCCTCCATATCCTATCGTGACCACGAAAACAGCACAAGTCGCGGCCCACCCGATGAAACGTGCAGTACGGTTATCAGCGTTAAAGATCCTTTGAAGAAATTTCAGCAACCATTCGAAACCGATAGCAGCGAATAGGGCAATCCCGGGGGCCAGGGGGAGTAGAAAGAAACCGTACCCCCCTGAAGCAAACAACCCGAATCTGAAAATAATGACATGTAAAAGCAAATATACCGGATACATCACAACCAACAGTAATCTTTCCCGTACGCGAACCGATGCCAGCCAGCCGAGAAAAGCGAAAAAAAGCACAAAAGGATTAACATAAGCAAAAAGAGATGGGGCAAAATGCAGCCACCCGCCATGGCCATAAAAATCGGTTGGCTTAATATCGCTGAACAAGGTGAACGCCGGCTCGTGATAAACAGACAAATAGAGCAGATTGAAGATTACAGCAGGGGTGGTCGTTATCGCCAGACATCGCCAGTTACGCTTGTAGACGAGGTAAATTGCCCAGAGCCCTGCAAGGGCAATTCCTTCGTGACGTATGTACATCAAAGAGCCAAAGACGATACTTGCCCAGACAGCTTTATTGTACTGAGCCAGTAATATCCCCAGAACAAGAAACAGGCTGAACGGAATTTCCGTGATGGCAAAATAGCTCAACCCGGCAAACCACGGCTGGGCCCATACCAAGACAGCGACTACAAGCAGGTTCTTAATTTTCAACTGCCTGGCTGTCTGTACTGTCAAAATTGCTATAATAGCTGTCAAACCTACAGAAAAGAGTCTTGAAGTCAATAGCCCATACTTTGCCGGGACCAAATAAATCAAGGTATTCAGCGGCCTTCCCCACAAATCAAGCAATAATCGGGGATAGTCCCATGAATGCTTTGCTATTAGAATATGGCCAATCTCGTCATGGGTAAGAGCCCCATCGGACATGCAGCATAAATATATCGAAAAAATTATCCCGGTAACAAAGATCATTACCATAACTACCTTATGAACAATTTTTTCATCCCAACGCATAGCGTCTCCTGCTTTTCATAATAACTGCGTGTAACACATTGTCAGCGATTCGTACATCGATTCGTACATAACTACTAGCTCAATAGTACTGAACAGATAAGCTTCCTTGGATTGGCCGGCGGCTCCCTCTTCTCTGCGTCTCAGGAGTTTATGTTGACGTTTTTTGAATGCTTGTTTACAACATAAAACAGATTACATAATCCTATCATCACAGCAGGAGTAAAGAGTTAGCAAAGCTGATTTGAATCAGGTATAGCAAAAAAACGCCAACAAGAAGCAAAAACAGGATTGCATGATCAGAAAAATATGTGAGTTTAAACAGATAGTAAAACAATATTCTTTACTCTCCATCGTTTTGCTGGTTACTTTCATGGCAGCCATAAGTATTGTCATGATCTACTACCTGCCGCTAAACTCTCCTCCTATTCGTTCCGATGGCGTCGGCTACTACCTCTACCTTCCCGCAACTTTCATTTATAATGATTTGAGTTTGCATCGAATTGCCAACGAAATATTTGGTGGTGCAATCCCCGATTGGACAGGAGCATCGTTATCGGAAGGGGCCAATAACTACCTGATCAAATACCCAGCCGGAACTGCACTGTTGATGATGCCGTTTTTCTTCATTGCATGCGTGATTGCCTATCTAAGCGGTATTCCTGTTGATGGATTCAACTGGCCCTTCCAATGCATGGCTGCTTTTTCGGGACTGTTTTACTGCATTGCCGGAATAGCAGCCCTACACAAAGTACTCGAAAGGCATTTCAGGCAAAGCACCATTGCTTTTGTTATTCTGGTACTGGTATTTGGAACGAACCTGTTTCACTACGCCACCTATGACAATATTTTCAGCCATACTTACTCGTTTTTCCTGTTTTCAGCATTTCTCTACTGCATACAGTTTGTTTATTCAACCAACAGCGTCAAATATTATGCTTGTGCCGGTCTGGTTGCTGGCTTAATAGTAATAACGCGACCGACAAATGCCTTGTGGTTAATATTCGGAATCTGTTACGGCATCAATTCATTGAGAGACGTGAAAGACAGACTGTCGCTCTGGTTCACCCAGAAAGCAAAGATCCTCATTGCTGCAACTTTGTTTGCCAGCATTATTGCCCTGCAGCTGATCTATTGGAAAATTGTTACCGGCAATTTCATTGTTTACTCATATCGTGGCGAATATTTCAATTTTGCACATCCTGCAATATTCAATGTTTTGTTCAGCGTTCGCAAGGGGCTGTTCTTCTGGTCTCCAATATTATTAACCGTGTTTCCAGGTATATATTTCACCCGAGTCAAGACTCGCGAATTTTTTATTCCAGTAGTACTATTTTTACCAATAAACATTTTTGTCATATCATCCTGGTATTGCTGGTATTATGGAGGTTCATTCGGACATCGGGCGTTTACTGAATCGTTGCCGCTTTTTGCGATCTGCTTCTGCTCCCTTTACGAAGGGTTGCAATCTTTATTGTATAAAAAAATTCTGGTCATTTTCTCGTTGTTTTGCGTAGCACTATCCATATGGCTAATGATCAAGTATTGGACTGGCATAATTCCATTTGACGAGACTACCTGGGAAATCTTTACAGCCGCCTTCTTCTGAACCGCGGGGTCTCGCAACCGAACTCGAAGTTGAAACTGCCGCAAAAGCAAAGCTGTATAAGACGTCAGGCCGTTATTTATCAATCAAACTCAAATATGTCCGGAGCAGACAATCATTACAGGAATATTCACATACGACTTTTTCCCGTTCATCGGCGGCATAGGCCGGCTTGTCCATACCATTTACACCGTTCTGCAGAACGAGGACACCCTGTTCTTCTCCGCTGCTGACAATTCCCTGCCCCGTCACATCCGTATGACATCGTTTTTAATTCGCCATTTCAGACAGCTTGGACTAACAGTTTGGCTTTATCTGAATATAGAAGAGCTTATTAAAATACATCATCTGAACAGAATCAACATTCACACCGGACCTGGAGGACTTTTCCTCACCCGGTCATTATCGATTCCGGTAATTGTCACTTCGCATCACACCTACTGGCAGCAATCTCATTACATTCGTTCTCAATTCTGGAAACGTCTCTTCATTCCGATCGAAAAAAAAACCTACCAGATAGCCTCCAGGATTATCTGTGTCTCTCATGACACAAAGCGTATACTCGTCGACCATTATGGCATATCAGCAGAGAAAATTACGGTCATCCATAACGCCGTGGATACCGGCAGATTCAAACCACTCAACAAGGACAAGGATAGACATTCTCTTCTGTACGTTGGACGAGTCGACAAACGTAAAGGGGTTGAATTCCTCATCAGGAGCATGCCCCTGGCCCTGCAACAGGTACCAGATGCAATGCTGCTCGTTGCCGGTAAGGGAACTCATCTTGATAAAATGAAGTCCCTGACAATCCAGCTGGAACTTGAACAAAATATCACTTTTCTGGGTTATGTCCCGGATGACCAGTTGAATTCTTTGTACAACCAGACACAATGCGTTGTAGTCCCCTCAATGTTCGAGGGATTTGGCCTCACCGTTATCGAGGCAATAGCCGCTGGTACCAGAGTTATCGGAACTGATGCAGATGGCATCAGGGAGACTCTAGCGAGTACGGATTTCGGCAGACTGGTTCCTTACGGTGATCATCACGCCCTTGCCGAAGCCATAGTCGCTGAATTAAAAGAGCCGAAGAGCGCCAAGCTGATTGATCCAGAGTATCAACTTGATCATTTTCGTACCCGATATCTGGACGCCTTATCAGCACCCAGTGTATCGTGACAAAGCAAAAAGATAATCAGAAAAGTCAGACAAAAGGCACGGTGATTCATGAAAATACTGATTACAGGCGGAGCAGGATTTATCGGCAGCCATCTGGCGGAAAATCTTCTAAACCGAGGCGACAGCGTAAGCGTACTGGACGATTTAAGCACAGGCTCTTTTGAGAACATCCGACATCTGACCCATCATCCCGGATTTTCTTTTGCCATCGACAAAATTGAAAATTCTATGGTTCTGGACAGACTGGCATCTGCTGCAGACTCAATTGTTCATTTGGCAGCGGCAGTTGGTGTTCAACTGATTGTCGACAGGCCTACCGAAACCATCGAAACCAACATTCTCGGAACCTCCGCCGTGTTGAGTGCAGCCAGAAGATACCGTTGCAGAACAATTGTTGCCAGCACCAGCGAAGTCTATGGTAAAAGCGAGCAGGTGCCGTATAGCGAAAATCAGGATCTGGTACTTGGATCAAGCTCAAAGTCCAGGTGGTGTTATGCAGCCAGCAAATTGATTGATGAGTTCCTGTCTCTGGCGCTATATGATGAATACCAGCTGCCGGTAACTGTCATCAGGCTGTTTAATACCGTTGGGCCAAGACAAACAGGCCGTTATGGGATGGTGTTGCCACGTTTTGTTAATTGGGCTTTACGCGGTGAGCCTCTTTTGCTCTATGGGTCTGGACAGCAGTCGAGATGTTTTTGTCATGTCAGGGACGTTGTTAACGCCATAACAGGGTTCGTAGACAAGCCCTCCAAAACTGCAGGACAAATCTATAATGTAGGAAACAACTCCGAGATAACCATTGAAAACCTGGCAAAAAGAGTGATTCAACTATCAGGCAGTAAATCCATAATAAAGTATATTCCTTATGAAGAAGCCTATGGAGCTGGCTTTGAGGACATGAAACGAAGAATCCCTGCTATCGATAAAATCACCCGAACATTGGATTGGGCGCCAATTCATTCTCTTGATGAATGTATCGCTGATATTATAGAATTTGAAAAGAATGCATTATTGTGATCTTTAATTGCCAGAGCAATAAATTCCGACTAATTCAAACAGGGAAGATACAACATCCGGAGATTGCATGAAGGCAAATAGAACCATATCGGTCATCGGCCTGGGCTACGTTGGGTTGCCGGTTGCCATGGCCTTTGGCAAGGTCTGCAAAACCATAGGATTTGACATCAATCCTGTCCGTATTCATGAGCTGAAAAACCTTCACGACCGCACCGGCGAGATTTCTCAGAAAGATCTGCAGGACGCCAACATTCTTTTTTCAGACAGTATTGAAGCTCTGGTGAAAGCCGATTTCCATATCGTTGCTGTGCCAACACCCGTTGACGCTGCAAACCAACCGGACCTCTCCCTCATGAAAAAAGCGTCCGAAACAGTCGGTAAGGCCCTTAAGAAAGGGGACATTGTTGTCTTTGAATCAACGGTATATCCCGGAGCTACCGAGGAAGTGTGTGTCCCCGTGCTGGAACGGATTTCCGGACTAAGATGCGGCATCGATTTCAAGGTCGGTTACAGCCCGGAACGAATCAACCCTGGCGACAAGGAGCATACCTTCCCCAATATTATAAAAGTGGTATCGGCTCTAGATGCCGAAACGCTGGAAATCATCGCCCAGGTTTATGGATCAGTTGTGACCGCAGGGGTGTATCGGGTCAAATCAATCAAGATCGCTGAGGCTGCAAAGGTCATTGAGAATACCCAGCGAGACCTTAACATTGCCCTGATGAACGAGCTTGCGTTGATCTTTGATCGCATGGGAATAGATACCAACGAGGTTTTGGATGCTGCAGGCACCAAATGGAATTTCCTTAAATTCAAACCGGGACTCGTTGGTGGACATTGCATAGGCGTTGACCCGTACTACCTTACTCACAAGGCGGAACAGATCGGTTATATTCCTCAGGTAATACTGGCTGGGCGCCGCATCAACAACGGGATGGGAAAGTTTGTCGCACAGCGGGCTGTCAAGGAGATGATTCAAGCCGGACATCATATTCTGGGCAGCACCGTCACCCTTCTTGGACTTACCTATAAAGAGGACTGTCCTGATGTACGCAATACAAGAGTGGTCGATATTATTACAGAATTGCTGGACTATGGAGTCAATGTGCAAGTGCACGACCCCCATGCCGATCCTGCCGATGCTATGTATGAGTACGGCATTTCGCTTATCTCCGTCGATCAATTGAAGCCCGCTGCTGCTGTCATAGTGGCAGTCGCCCATCAGTTATACCGAGACTGGCCGGTTATTAATCTACTCCGACTGCTGGGCAGAAATCCCGTTTTAATCGATGTGAAGGGCATATACAATAAAGCTGAAGCAGAAAGCGCAGGAATGCGAGTCTGGCGATTATAGAGATCCGGAGAGAACTTGGACCGATATAGCAAAACAAGAGATCTATTACAGGCAGAACCGAAAAAATGGCTGATTACCGGAGTTGCCGGATTTATCGGCTCTAACCTTCTGGAATCCCTTCTAAAGCTTGACCAGCTTGTCGTGGGTATCGATAACTTTTCTACCGGTAATCCCGATAACTTGGCTGAAGTCCGGGAGTTGCTCAGCGTGCAGCAGTGGAACAAGTTCGCTTTTATCGAGGGTGACATCCGAAATCTTCCCGACTGTCAGAGGGGGTGCCAGGGGGCAGATTTCGTACTGCATCATGCCGCACTCGGGTCAGTGCCTCGCTCCATTGAGGATCCGATTGCCAATAATGACAACAATGTGACCGGCACCCTGAATATGTTGGTCGCAGCGCGGGACCAGAAAGTGAAGCGGATGATTTACGCCGCCAGCAGCTCCACTTACGGTGATCATCCGGGACTTCCCAAGATAGAAGAGCAGATTGGCAGGCCGTTATCCCCCTACGCTGTTTCCAAATACGTGAATGAACTTTACGCCGATCTGTTTGCCCGAACGTACAGGCTGGAAACAGTCGGCCTGCGCTATTTCAATGTTTTCGGCGCGCGGCAGGACCCTAAGGGGGCGTATGCTGCAGTGATACCAAAGTGGATTGCGGCCATGATCAAGGGTGAGCCTGTTTACATCAATGGTACCGGTGAAACAAGTCGCGACTTCTGTTATGTGGAGAATGTGGTCCAGATGAATCTGTTGGCGGCAACTTCAGTACTACAAGATAATGTCAATCAGGTGTACAATACTGCACTCAACCGCAGCACTTCGCTGAATGAGCTCTTTTTCATGCTCCGGGAGCGACTGCTGCCTCATTATCCCCACCTGGAAAACTGTCAGCCGGTACACAGGGAATTCAGAACCGGAGACGTTCTCCATTCACAGGCGGATATCAGCAAGGCAGAGCATTTGTTAGGTTATTCGCCGACCCACACCATTGACCTGGGTCTCGATGCTGCTTTGGGATGGTACATACGGGAACACAGCATGAATAATAGCCATAGATGAAGATCCTGCTGATAAACGATTTTATTGAAAAAGTTGGCGGCGCCGAGCAGGTTGTCTATTCGACAATGAACATTTTGCAAGCCCACGGTCATGATACTTTATTGTATGCACCAACCATAAACTCCAGGTCCATACCTGCCAGCGTTTTCAGCTTCAGGCATTACCGGGCCATACGGAGACTGATTCAGGAATTCAAACCCGATATCGTGCATGCCCACGGGATCTATCGAAATGTCTCTCCATCAGTGTTATTGGCAGCCAGAAGTTTCAGGGTGCCGATCGTCATGACCCTGCATGATTTTCATCTTGTATGCCCCAAGACTTCTCTGGTTGATGGCCGGCACCTCAACTGCGAAACCGGTTTCGGGTATCACTGCCTGCTGCTGAATTGTTATCCCCGGATCCGTTTCAGCCGGATATATCAGTGTTTGAAAATGATAAAGCTATCCTTGCATCGCGCCATTATCCGGAGCACAGTTCATCAATTTCTTCCTCCGTCCTTTAGTCTCATGAATTGGACAAAAAAGAATTTCGATTCTGAAAATGTCACCCTTCTTCCATACCTGCTGATGACCGAGCATGAACCTTCTCCTCAGCCTCCCCGTACCAGAACGTTGCTCTATATCGGCCATCTTACGGAACAAAAAGGGGTCGATGTTCTGCTCCGGGCAATTGCCAAAACGAGCCAGATTATTCCCGACATCAGCCTGAAAATCGTAGGTGCCGGGGACTGCGAACGTATGC
Source organism: Geobacteraceae bacterium (assembly GCA_013377075.1). Classification (GTDB taxonomy): domain Bacteria; phylum Desulfobacterota; class Desulfuromonadia; order Geobacterales; family DSM-12255; genus VEOV01. Next base: position 15,777 of record JACABD010000031.1, read on the forward strand.
TGAAAGAGCTGGCCGCAAGCCTGAAAATTACCGGCAATATCACCTTTGTCGGCAATCTCGCTAATGAACAGGTAATTCATGAATATGATGATGCTTACTGTGTCATCATCCCGAGCAAATATGTCGAAAACTTGTCAGTCGTCGGTTTAGAGGCCATTGCAAAGGGTAAAGTCGTTATTGCCAGCAGGATTGGTGGACTGCCTGACATCGTGGATCACAACGAAACCGGTTTTCTTGTTCGCCCCGGCGACCCGGATGACCTAGCGGAAAAGATCATTTATGTCATGCAGCATCCGGCCATCCTCCCCGATATGGGGAGACGCGCTCATGCCAAGTTTTTGCGTACATTCTCGAAACAGGCGTATTATCGGACTGTTATATCGGTATACGACAGGATTATCCATGAAGCCCGCAATAGTAACGCTCAGCTTTGATGATGGTGCTCCGGAAGATCTCGAAATTGCCACTTTACTGAAGAAGCATGAGCTAGCGGCAACTTTCTACGTCCCGGTCACAAATGTCGAAGGGAGACCGACCCTCTCCCCGGTGCAGATCGTTCTGCTCAGTGAAATGGGTTTCGAGATCGGCGCCCACGGTTATCATCACCAATATCTGGACCGGATCCCTGCTACCGACGTCTATGAAGAGATAAAAAGCGGTAAAGATCAACTGGAACAGATACTTGGACAAGCAGTCACCTCTTTTTGTTATCCCGGAGGGAAAACGCCTGTCGTTGCCGTCAACGCAGTGCGTCAACTGGGGTTCCGCTACGCCAGGACCGTTCGCGAATGCCGCTTCTCGGTGGACGATCCGTTGCTGGCCCCAACGACGAACCCCATCGGCTGGCACTGTCGCAGACATTATGTCAAGGAAGCGCTGCTGAGCGGTAATGCCCGCTACTGTACATATTTTCTCAAGCATCGGCTGTGGGCCATGGACTGGCTGGACTATTCACTGGCCAACCTTGAGTATGCCGTCATGACCGGCGGGATCTGTCATTTCTGGGGCCATGCCTTTGAAATAGACCGGAATAACGAATGGGAACGGCTGGAAAGGCTTTTATTACAGATTGAAACCATGCAGAATCAGGGGCAGGTTGTGACGCGGGTTAATTCCGGGAGTTTCCATGGCGTCTGAATATAAATTCCAATCCAGGTTATTGGAACTGATCATTCTCGACCGGTTCCTTATCCGCAAAGAAATAAGATCCAGACAAACTCAGGTTTCAGGGGAACTGGCGGACATCGGCAGTGGTAGACAGCCATACCGTAACGAATTAAAAAACATCCGTAATTATGTCAGCATTGACAGGAAGAATGCGGATATCGTCCACGATTTGTCGGAATTCCCTTACCCGGTGTCAGCAGGAGCTTTTGACTGGGTCCTATGCACGCAGGTATTTGATGATTTCCCTGATCAGGCTGCGTTTGCAAGAGAACTGCACCGGATCCTGACCCCGAAAGGGGCCGTTATCCTCTCGGCATCTTTTGTCTGGGAGCTGCATGATCTCCCGGATGACTATGGCAGACCTTCACCGGAGAGTCTGCGGCTGTTATTGGAAAACAACGGTTTCGTGGTCGTTACCTTGGAATTACTAGGAAACAGCTGGGTCACCCTCGGGCAGGTGATAAACATCAACCTGCTGAACATAATGGAGAGGCGCTCCTGGTGGCTCAAAGCAATCTTCCCGTTGCTACTGCTCAATTCCCTGTTTTTTTACGGTCTCGGTTCGCTTTTGCCTTTCCGTCGCTTTGACAACCTGCCATTAGCACTCTTTCTGGTCGCCAGAAAAAAATAAACCGCGTAGCTTATTATCTTTGGCGACCCAGGAAAAGATTATCAGTAGAAAAACTGCTTCGCCGACAAATGTGGCGATAGCCGCTCCCATAAATCCGATTCCCGGTATCAGGATAACTTCCACGACAAGCAGAAGCACCAGAACCAGAAACTCCATCATAAGCCAGATTCTCTGGCGACCGGCAATCATAAGGGCAGATGAGAAATAACTGGCAACAAACGATAATATGCCGCTCCAGATCAGAAATGGCAGGGCAGAGGCCGCACTCGTATACTCCTGGCCGAACACCAGTCTGACAATTTCTTCAGGGAAAAAGCAAGTGATGATACCAACAGGAACCAGTGAAACCAGGCTACAGAGGATTGACCTCTGCATCATACTCCGATAGCCGGCAAAGTCCCCATCAGCGTGTAAAGCAGCCAATTTCGGGAACATCGCCATATGAATAACCCGCAGAAGTTGAAAACCGAACAGTAATTTGTATGCGGCCTGGTAGAGTCCGACTTCCGCGAAGCCGCAAAAAGCGCTGATGAGCAGAAGATCTATCTGCCCATAAGCGGAAATACAGATAATCCCGAGAAACATCGGCCAGGATTCAATGAACAGAGGCCTTACTACGGCCAGGTTCAGTGAAATCTTAATCCTTCGGTCAAGCAATCGTATCGCCAGAATCAATCCCAGGGAGTACGCAACGATATACCCCATGAGAACGTGAACAAGTGAAAGCCTCAGCAGCACAGCACAGATGACCAGACCTATCAATATCAAAGCAGTTACGGCTTTAATGACGGCTTCAAACTGTGAACGGTCAGATGCCCGGAATGCTATTCGCAGATAGTCGGTCATCCCCTCAAGGAGGATTGCAACTCCTGCAAGCATGGCAAGTATCCGTATACCTGGCGGCAGGAAGGCTCCTACTACAGACATGATCAGGCATGCCGTCACTGAAAGTATTATTTTCAGGAAAATAGCGTCGTCGAAATATCGTGTCGCCTCGTTCCGGGTTTTCGCCAGTTCACGGAGAGTAATGTTTGCAAGTCCAAAATCAGCAACCATGGCGATGAGCGTCATTATTGAGAACACGAACCCGAAAACACCGTACTCTTCGACAGTGAAATGTCGCGCAAGAATGATTGTGATCACGAACAGGATACCCTTGTTGCTCCCTTCCGCAAGAAACAACCAGAGACTGTTCCGGGCAATCGTCGTTGTAACTGCCATCAGGATTTTCTCAGATAGTTGAAATAGTGTCGTACGTTTCTTTTAATCGAATGAATGAATTGGGGCCAATTCCGCAGGATTCGATAGCTTGCGAACCAGTGGGGGACTCTATAGCACAAATCCCCAAGAATGTTTGCATGATAACCGAAAACCGTGCAGGAGCGGCAGAGAGTTCTTAACGAAGGATCGCTGAAGCCCAAGCATACTTTTTTAAATTCCTGTCCGCTGAACAGCTCGTCATAGCCTGACAAAAGCAGGTTACCCAGAATATGCCGCAAACCATAATCCATACAGCAAAGGGTAACATCACCATTGGGCAGAAGAATGTTATACCTTGCACTGTTGCTGCATCTGATCGCACCCTTCCCAATGAAAAACAGCGGTTTACCATCCGAGCATTCGTTATCGGCGCGATTGCTTGCCGACGCCATTCTGATTTTGCCCAGGGGATACCTGTTCAGAAGAGCCTTCACTGCAGAGTGAGGCCTGCTGTCAAAGCAAACAAAACGCGCGCCGGGAATCAATTCGACCACTTTCTCCAACACTTCCAGATACTCAGCATCGACATCCAGTTTTTCCAGATCACCGGTGCCAGGCAAATGAACCCGAAATGCATCCAGCGATAAACCGGCAAGTAGTTCAACATCATCAGATCCCATCCCATACAGGGTCGTATGGATGCGAATTTTATGGCCTCTGTCACTGGCATGCCGGACCATACGGGTACAATCAGGATTTTTCCACGGCTCGCTCATCCCGGAAAAATCAATGGCAACTGCCAGAGGGACCTTATCCAGGCATGACTTGAAGGTGTCGAACGTCATCATGAATTCCGACGACCGCAGGCGATATGCTGCAAGCAGAACATGTTGCGGGCAATATTCACAGGCAAGCGGACAACCGATATTGGTGGTTATCTCCAGCGCCGGTGCGTCCAGCACGTTATTTTGCGATGCTGCCGATTTTTCATTTCTCTGTTTGGCCACTATTCCGGAGTCCCCTATTTATTTTCCCTCATCAACGCTTCAATTGTCACCACCATCCGCTTCCAGGAAAACCTCTCTCTTTCCTTTACGATAGCAGCAGAGAACTCTGTTCCCTTGTTCTCAGTAAAAAAACGTATCACCGATTCAGCCAATGCCTTGGAGTTTTTCGGAGGGATGACATAACCGGTACTTCCGTCAGCAACGACCTCCGGTAATCCTCCGACCGACGTAACAACAACCGGTTTACCGAACCCGAAAGCAATCTGCACAATACCACTCTGGGAAGCCGACGTATACGGAAGTACCACCAGATCCGCCGCACTGAAGTAAACACTCACTTCGCTATCTGGAATGTATCCATCATGGATAACCACCATTGAAGCAACACCGAGTTCCTCTATTCTGCGCTCATATAGTTGCCTGTCAGTAAAGAAATCTCCGACGATAAGCAGCTTTGTATCCGGCAATCTTGCACGAATCACGGGAAGTGCTTCGATCAGATACTTAAGCCCCTTATACTCGCGAACAAAACCAAAAAACAGTATGACATTATCACAAACCGGCAGGGATAAGCAGGTGCGCGCCTCATCACGACTCAATTCCTCGTCTGGTATTGAATGAAAAGCAGGGAGGACGGCTTTTCGATAAACGGGGAAAGGCAGTAAAGCCAACAACCTGACTTCACTTTCAGAGGACTGGACAATATGGAAATCCCCCCTCCCCAAAGTTAATTCAGTAATTAACCGGTCAAAAGGTAACCTCTCATGGGGCAGGACATTATGGATCATGAACATGACCTTCGTCCGGTGTGCCAGCTTGACTAACGAAGCAATTGTGAAAAAAGCCGGACCGAAGAAAGGGTTCCACCAAGGGAAAATCACGAGGTCTGGAGCAAAATTGTTAACAGCATATGCTGTTCTGAACCAGCTGAATGGATTTATACTGTTTAACAGATAACGAGTCCTCTCGTATTTCAAGGAATCGTTTTCGTAATCTTTCTGCTGCTCGCCTGGGTAAAGAAAACGCGGATACTGTTTTAAAAAAGAGAAAACTTGAACGTCGTGAGTCTTTGCCAGCTCTTTCGCCAAAAGACCTGTATAATGAGCAATGCCCCCTTTATATGGATAGACAGGACCTATAAGAGCTATACGCATAGATTTGTATTTTCCATATAGATTATTGTTTATAAATGTCAGGACTCAGAACTTAAATCATCCTACATTGTCATTCTGGCATTTTCCCCTAGATAATTGCTCAAGCTTACCTGAATTTTACAAATTATTATGAAAAATATACCAGCTATATCCTGACAACTGAGCCGTCCTGTAAGACTTAACCATATCATAACGGTTGCCAATCTTGTCAAAGAGGGTTTTAGGCGGGGGAGGCTGTTTGTACGAGGGGATTCTCCAGAGGATCATCCATTCCGGCCCAACTCTGCTTCCCGTATCTTTTGGCAGCACCATGCAGTCGGTTGAGTCGTATCCAAACTTGTCAGCTTCGCCGAGAAACTTGACTGATGATAATTTTATCAGAGTATTGGAGTCAGAATCTTTATCCGCCCAACTGCCGGAATGTATCCAGTAGATATCCTGCAGCCTTTCGGACCAGTTCTTGCGAGAGTAATACTGAAGGAGCAGTGCAATTGTCGGGTCATTACGTTCATCGCTTATCACAACATAATCACTTACCGACTTTTCTTTCAGGAAACGAACCGCTTCACTATATTGCCCCCTTCCAAACTTCATGAGCTCAATCACGTACTCTCCGTTTGCAGTTATAAAGAGAGTAATCAGAAATACCGTGAGGATTTTGCCCCATCTCCCACGGTTATACAAGAAAGACAGTCCCTGCCCGATAAGAAGGAGAAAGAACCCAGTTGGCACAAGAAAATACCTGGGATAAAGGACAGAAGGTTGCCTGACAATGGCGAGTATGACCGGAATCAGGATTATGACTGAAAAAAAGAACGGCCATTGATCTGATTTTTCCAGTTGTAATTGATAAAGCCCCATTGCAAGGAGAGAGAGTGCCACCAGAATCAGCAAGTAGCCGGCATGACCGGAAAATGGAAATCCAGTGGCCCATTTAAAAGCGTTATCTAATCCTTCCACGACATTTGAAGGCGTTTTTTCACTGACCAATACTTCAATCCCGAGTTGACTGATATCAAGTACATACACCAGGATGAGGTAAACAATCGGCAGAGCGTAACAGGAGAAAAGTGAACCGAAAGCCTGCTTAATACCTGTAAAGGATCTTGCAAGAGTATAACAACTCCAGATGGCAGCAGCTGCGAAGAAATTTAAGAATGTCAAGTGTGAGGCAAATCCTAAAGTCATACTTAATGAGACCAGTATGGCAAAGAAATAAGTCCGTTCTTCCATGTATCGGAGCATAAGATAAAATGAGAGGAGTGAAAAAAAGACAACAAAAGCATACCCCCTTGCTTCAGATGAATAAAGAACCATCAGATACGAGAAGGTCATCAGCAACATTGAAATTACCGCATTGGTAATGCTTTGACGCTTACCGATCAATCCGGCGGCTGCAACGCTCCCCACGCCTGCCAGAACCGCTGGTGCACGGTATAAGAGTGAACTGTCCACCGAAGAGAATATATACATAAAGAGGCTGTTAAGGTAATGGTTGTTGTCGTGATGAATACTTGTGAAAATTCCCAGTGGAGAAGAGATGGTTTTTATCAGATGCAATGACCATATTTCATCGAACCACAAGTCACTATTAGCGCTAACGATCCGGATAAACGCTGCTGCAAACAATATCAGGCCAGCTAGAACCGTGTGAATGGTTCTTGATGCACCGACACTCTCTGCCACTGATTTTAATATTCCGAATTTTTTCATCTGGTTACATCCCCGGCTGCCAACAAAATAAATAACCAACCCCCTGGCAATGACCTCATCTGGTTCGCTTGATCAAGTCACACTCCATAACCTTGATCCGGTATTGAACATCTTCCAACATGCGCCTGTTCACGGCCAACAGGTCTGCAATAAAAGCCACCAGAATTGTTTGGAAACCGATTCCCAGAAGGATTGATGCCAGAATCAACGACTGAACATGCCCTCCACCTTCACCTGACAGGTAAAAATAGAGGAATCTGGCCCCAACAAGAACCCCTGCAAAGAAGAAGCTGAGGCCGACTGCCATGAAGGACCTGAACGACTTGTAGACCACAAATATTCTCACCATGGTGATTATAGATTTTCGGATATACGAAAAAGTGCTTCTGATCAGTCTGGACGGCCTTGCCTCCCTGTTAACCCTTATGGGGACCGAAGTTACGGCCAGACCTTTCTGACCCGCCTGAATGATAGTTTCCAGTGTATAGGTGTATTCATTGAAGACATTAAGCCGAAGCGCCGCTTCCCTGCTCATCGCCCTGAAACCGCTGGGTGCATCAGGAATATTTGTCCTGCTCATGTAGCGTACGATGGCACTGCCTACTTTCTGGAGAAACTTTTTTGCAGCCGAGAACGACTGTATTTCATCAATAGGACGAGCGCCGATAACAATGTCAGCTTGCCCGTCGATAATCGGCTTTACCAATTTTTGAACATCTGCCCCGTTATACTGATTATCGCCATCGGTATTGACAATAACATCAGCGCCAAGCTTTGCACAGGCGTTAAGGCCGATCATAAAAGCGCGGGCCAGCCCCTGATTTGCTGGCAACCTGACAATATGGTCGGCACCGCCCAGCCGAGCCTTGTCGGACGTTGCATCTGAGCTGCCATCATCAATAACGAGAAATTCGACCTCATCAAAACCTTCAATCTTGCGCGGTAACTCCTTTAAGGTAAAGTCCAAGGTTTCAGCTTCATTGAAGCATGGAATCTGGATGATCAGCTTCATGGTTTGCCCCTTCTTTAAGGCACGGGTATCTGAATATTATTCCGGCCGGTTATTATCAAGCGGTTCTACCGGTTTGAGAAATCGTTTCTGCACGACAATCCTTCCGGTATATGGCAGCATCCAATGGGAAAACGTGTACTCCTCCACAACTTTATAGCCGGGTATGCGGCCAAGACTTATCTTATAGGTGTCATCATGAACCCACCACCAGCTTTTACCGGGAGTCCACTTGTAAGAGGAATCATACAGATACCAGCCATTGAACTCAAGTCCGCCATCAATATTCCCGGCCCCGGCTCTACTGCTTGTCATAAGTTTATGCACAGCGCCCCCCAGAGAATAGTAATTATCAGGATATCAGCAACAACTCCCTGCCTTGTAACGGGATGTTTTAGCACTTTTTCGGTTCTCATTTCTTTACCGCTGCAAGGTCGAACAGCACCCATTTGCCATCGCCGTACAACACCCGCGACTCCCTGTCGGCAGCAAGGGCATCAAAAAAGGGATGCAGAGTCGGATGATCAAGGCAGATGACATAGCGGCTGGCAAAATTTAGGCGCACAATCTCCGCCGATGATGGTGGCGCATCCTTCAGGGTACGGTACCAAAGATCGTACAGGGCTTCATCTCGTTTATAGAGCAGTGTAGGGTCCAGAGCAACCATATAGTTCCTGTCCGGCAACTCGACCATCAGGGTTCCAGTATACTCCCATCCGCAGGTAAAAACCGCCCCGCCCACAGGCACCTTCTCCCTGATGACTCGGGACACAGCCTTATCCATCTGCCAGGGTCGCTGGTCGGCAGAGAATAGGTACTTTAGTAAAGAAGTGCCGGTAAGCAGCGTTGTGCCGATGGATGCAGCAATCAGCAAGGGAAGCAGCCAGTTAATTTTCAGTCTATTCGTCGCCAGCGCCAATGACAAAAATGCAAACGGCACAAGGTATTCGAGAAAACGATTTGTTCTTATTGTCAACAGGAAGAAAAACAGCATTGCTATACAATAAGTTACCGAAATGATGCACTGTCGCTTATCCTTCCAGATCATAACCAACGAGGCAATGATTGCCAGCGTTGGCATCAGCATGTCATGCAACCATCCCATGAGAGAAAACGGTTCGAACTCTTCACCCAGATTGAACTCGACATGCTTTCCCCATGCATTACGGAAAAGAATGTCTGTCATGTGAATCCAGTTCATTTGTAAAAGATTCAAGGAATTAGGATGAAAAATGACCCCGGCAAAAAGACCGGAAACAAGTATTAGTAGGGGCTGCCAGCGAAATCCCCCCTTTGCGAGGATACGCCCCGTTTCCGCTGCAACAACCAGAAGCAGCGGAATCTGCCAGAAAGCTACATAACAGAGTGGATAAAGCAGCGAAGTCAGGAAGAGCGGCAAATGACGCCTGCGACAATAGGCCCAGAGCAACAGCATAGCTAAAGCAATTGAGAGATGGTGCGGGCGCACCTGGCAAAACCTGCAGAGGAATATTGTTGTACCGAGAGGGAGTAATGCCCACGGAAATGCATACCTGACCCGTTCAATTCTAAGAAGAATAAACAAAACAGATAGAACGATAGCGTCATCTATTATACCGACTATTCTGGAAGCTGTTATGTATCCCAGGTCTGTAAAAGGGACAAAAAGGAGATGGAAAAACAGCTCTTTATCAGCATAGTGGTCAAACTGCCAACTAAAGCGTGTCCAGGGAAAACTATGCAGAATGCCATGCTCGCGAATGAGCCTGGCCACAGAAAAGTGATAAGCTGTATCATCATCAAGAGGATAGGGTATTGAAAATTGAATCAAAGCAACAATAATGATTAGAAGCAGAATACATAAAACTGTTTCGCGATGAAAGTTAGTCGGCGATTTGTCAGACTCAGTGGAGTTCTCCACATGCAGAGCTACAGATTCTGGCGGCATAGGGCTTGTCACCTGCTTTTCTCCAGTTCATGCAACCAATTAGCGGCATCCCCATTGCTTGGATCAAGTTCAACTGCCTTTGTGAAATCCTCCAAGGCACCTTTGTAATCCCCGATATCAATCTTTATCGCCCCCCTCAATACGTATTCATCTGCATCGTAATCTGGAGCCACTGAAATAATCCTGTCAATATCTGCTATAGCCGCAGTTGCCATCCCCCTCGATTTAAAGATTTTTGCCCGATAATGGAGCGCCGGCTTAAACCAGTCGCAGATACGTATAGCCTGGTTAAAATAGCGCAGTGCCTCCAGGTCATCACCATCCTTGTATTTTTCGATCCCGTAGTTGGTATAGGCAAGAGCGGAATTAGATCCGGTAACGATCGCTCGCAGTGCAAATTCGGCAGGATTTTGGTAGCTTCGGCTGAAATAGAGATTCAACAACGAAAGATAGACAAGTAGCATGATTACTGCATGAGTGAAATATTTTCTTGTGTCCAAAGCTGCCGACTGCACCAGATTCATGGTCATCATAAGCAAGCCGAAACAGATTACATAGGAACGGTGAATGATGTGGTCATTACTAAAAGAGTAGAAATTAGGATAATAGGTCATACTCGGCAGGATGAGTAACAAAAACCAGCTGGGATAAAAGAATGCCTGACGCTTCAGTCTACTTCTCAAGACATAATGAAGGACGACCAATGCAGCAATAATGGCTGTACCGCTAAGAGTTGCAGACAGCTTGTACGCCGGGAGCGTCGACATATTCACCGGCAGGTAGAAACGGGCAACAGCCTCAGGGAGCGTCCGCAGATTCTTGATGAACGGTATGAGCCCTTTAACATTGTCAGGCATTGCCACAGCCGCTGTCTTCAGCATCCAGTAGAATGAGCCCATGGCAAGGTAGTAAGCCGGTAATAACAGATGCTTTTTTTGCAAAAGCCCGATCTTGCGGTAACTCCAGAGGTATACTGCGAAGAGAATCGGCAGAACAAGTCCGCTCTCCTTGGAAAAAAGAGCCATGGTGAAACAGAGCAGGTGCAGCAGAATATAGCGCCACCCAAGTTTCCCTAAGGAGATGATCAGAGTCAATAGCGCCAGAAACGTGCAGAGGCCGAGTAGAAGATCCCCTCTTGCTGGAATCCAGGCCACAGCAGTCATAATGTTGTAGTGCACCGCATAGACCAAGGCTCCGGCAAAAGCGAGCCGCTGCCGGAATTCAAGACGCAGCAGAAGGTGGTAAACGGTCAGGCACGTTGCAATATGAAGCAGCAGGTTGGTAAGGTGGGCATTAAAAACAACATCTCCGCCCCATTGGGCATCGAGGATAAACGTAGCCGACTGGAGCGGTCGGTAGAGGTCTATATCTTTAACCAGATAAAAGGCATCGGTCGTAAACACCTTCAGAAGATTGCGAATCTCCCTCAAAAAGGGGAGATTACCTGCAATAAGCACCTCGTCATCGGAATTGGTAATCCCGTAGAAAAGGCACTTGAAGTAGACAATCACACATACTGCACCTATCGACGTGTAGATGCCGATATTATCTTTAAACGGCTTTACCACATCTTTTCCAGGTCAGGTTTCGAATAGGTATAATTACGATCGACGTAAAAGGAAAGCAATCGTCTGCCGTCAAGGTTCAGAAGATCTTTATTGAACAGCCTGTATAACAGGGCCAGCGGAGTCAGAATCAGATAAAATATCAAGGTCAGAATTACCCTGTTGTTAATGCCAGACAACAATTCAGAAAACTTCAGCCACCATCTGGTGATTACTGCTTCCAGCGGTTTGATAAATAGTGCTACAAGCAGGAGAGCAAACGCCAGAAGGGCGAATACCTGCCTGCATGAAGAGATTGCCAGGAGCAGAGAAACTGCCGCAAATACTGAAAAGGTTTCCAGTACCTGAACCCGTGATGTTTTTCCCAGTAGTTCCTTCATGGCCTCCCCCCATCCGAATAATTGCTTTTAAAATCAATCAGCATCTTGCCTGCGTAGGATATACGCAAAACATTAATTTTGCCTCTAGTAATACCCACCATCTTTCACCTATACTCGACTGTAGCATCAGCTCTGCCACCTACAAGCACAGAAGAGATTCTCCCTTGACAAAGAGTCTCCGAGTAAGGCTTATTCTAGTGACTCGAACTACTGAAAGCGGCTCCGTTCCAGGCCCCGGAAACCATGTTCATGCTGCAATTCGATAATAAAATTATAAAGTTCGCAATCTTGGTCATATTCAATCTGGCGATAACCATAACCATAATTACTGTTATTGAATCAGTTGCCTCTCTCTTCGTCACTAAACCTAGTGGTTACTTAACTTCTGATTATCGCTTAAATCACAAAGCAATTCCCAATTCAGAGTTTTTGCATACTGAATGGGCCCATAAAGATTTCCCCCTTCCCTACAAGCATTATATCAACAAGCAAGGCTGGCTGGAAAAATATGATGTCTCGAAGAAAAAAGCCCCCGATGTCTTCCGGATATTCTATGTAGGCGATTCTTTTGTCGAAGGCACTTGCGCAATGGAAAAGAATGTTCCCAGCCTTATGCAGGGATATCTCAATCAACTGGCAAAAGGGATGAAACTGTCATTTGAAGTCATCAACACCGGGACATCCAGTTACTCTCCCACCATATACTACCTGCTGATTCGATATGTCTTGCTGGACTACTCGCCTGATTTAATCGTTGTCAATGTTGACATGACCGATGTTTACGATGACTGGAAGTATGGCTATACCCTGATAAAAGACAAAGACGGCAATCCCTTTGCCTGCCCACCACGAAATGTTTTCAATTTTGATTTTATTGACACCAGACAGGGCGCCGTGAAAGCAACCTTGTGGCGTAAACTCCAGCTGTTTCTTTATCAAAGATCCAACACCTATCATCTGGTCCAGAAATATCGGGATAAACTGTTTCCAGAGAAAGAGGGAATCCCGGCAGATCTTGAAACTTTTAACCCTGATCCATATAAAAGATTTGCTTGGTGTTTGCAGAACTGGGATGAAGAAACGATAAAAAATGTCGCCAATAGTATGGATATACTTAAGCGCCTTGCAATATTGTGCAAACAACGAGGTATCAAGGTTGTATTTACCTCAACGCCTTATTATTGGCAATATGCAGGTGAATCTGATGGAAGCGGGGCACCGAATCATTCCCGCCGTCCTCATATTGAAGTAGAAAAAGTGGCAAAGGAAACCGGCATATCTTATCTCGATTCTGTGAGTGCGCTTGAACCATATATAAAGGGAACTCCCGTATCAAAATATTACTTTCCTAATGACGTCCATTTTAATCAGCGCGGATACGAATTGTGGTCTAAAGCCCAGTTGCAGTTTCTAATTAACAAGGAAAACTCATTACTTCCGCCACAATTCTCTGCACATTAATCCGGAAAATGAGACCCCAGGTCTAAGCTAAGCTCCGTTCCTGTAAAGGTCACTTAGAACAGCGTATAGAAAAACGGCGCGGCAGCAGGGCCACTATTTGGAGGCCACTCGAGCCTGTCGTTCAGTCATGATACTGCAACGCTGCGATATAATCACTAACTGAACGTAGTTCGTAGCCAAGGTTCTGCTGCTCCTTGGCGCAGTAAAGCCTCGGTATCTGGTCCGGAACTATTCCGGTAGAGATAGGGCTCACCTGCAGGATTTTCTGCAGAGAGTACATCACAAGGGCGGGGATGCGAATGATGCGGATCTGCTTTTGCAACGCGGCTGCTGTAAACCTGGCAAGCTCTTCCAGGGAGAATTCCTCCCGACCATTGACCGTAATAATCCGGTTCCGCTCGCCCTGCTTGAACGCCAGGTCATACACTATAGCCGCAGCATCTTCCAGGTGAATGGGCGCAAGCTTGCCAGCCATGCCGACGGGGCAGAATATCACCCTGTGGTTCATGACATACCTGATGATTTTCGTGACAAAGTCCCGGCCATCCCTTAGCCCGTAAACTTCTGACATCCTGATTATGAGCCACTCTCTCGCTTTGGCAGCTACGCTCTCTTCCGCCTTTTTTTTGGAGATACCGTACGCCCCGCTGTCATGCCAGGCAGCGCGAGAACTGATGAAGATGATTCTTTCGACCCCGGCCCTGTTCGCCGCATCGATCAACCTGTCTGTTGCCTCGTAATTGATCTCAAGGTAATCATCCTGCCTGCAGGAATGGGTTACCGCAGCTGCATGAACCAGAATCCTGCACCCCTGCAGCTCTCTTTCGATCAGTCCGGTATCACGGATATCCCCGACTACCCAGTGCATGCAGCCGCCCGGATTATCCGTTTTTCGGCTCAACCCTACGATTTCATAAGTATCGGCATCAATCAGGGGAATAACGCCTTGCATTATTGCTCCTGACGCGCCGGTTATGAATATCCTTTGTCTATTTCCCATCAGTATGATTTCTGAATTCTGCAATGCGGTACGCAATCAGGTTCTTAATGAACTCAAGCACAGCCTTGAAGCTTACGAACGAAGGTCGCTCCTCAAGGGCTCCGAACTCGACCGGGATCTCATGGTATGCCATCCGGTTGCGCCTGACATTCAACATTATCTCCGCATCGATAAACCAGTCGTCGGCAGTTAAGACCATACGTTCATACGCACTTCTCGTCATGATCTTTGGCTTTGAATTCACATCATTACAGCGGAGGCCCGGGAAAAAAAGGGCAAAGAGCTGATTGTACGCAAAAGAGAGCATTTTTCGATAAAACCCGTCAGACCTGCTGCTGCGGTATGTCTTGACCAAATCGTACCTGCCACTGGTTATTTCCCGATAACAGCTGATAATGCTTTCCATCGGGAATTGACCGTCGCCGTCAATGACACAAAGGTACTCCCCCGATGCGGCCTTGAGACCGGCTTTCATGTCCCAACCCATCATCCCCCGCTTCGGCAGACTGATAATCCTGATCGCAGAGTCGCTGCCGGCGAGTTCAGCGGCTATCTCAGTCGTGCGATCACTGCTGCCCGGCAGGTAGTTGGCAACCAGAATGACCTCGTAACGTGCCGACAGGGCCGAAGCAACGGCCACTGCCTGCGCAGCAAGACCCCGCAAAGCTTCGCCTGCTCCGTAACAGAGCATTATGACTGAAAGCTCAATTGGCATCATTTCCTGTTGCACTCCAGTTACCGTCACTGAACAGAACCCTCCGGGTTGAGATAATACAGCGCCTCATCCCCGGCCCCACCAATGGGAGCCTGTTGTAAGAGCATCCGAAAGAACTGTGTATGGTTCAGAAACGGGGTGTACATATCGTCGTTCGAATAGCAGACAATCCTGATATTCATCGCTATCAGCCGACGCTGTATCTCTCGTGGATCAAGTTTGTGATCGAAGACGAATTTTACGTCCGGACTCCAGACCATCACCGGTCTGAACTTTGTTTCCCGCAGCAGGTTTGTCCCCAGGTAAGGGTCGGTCGTCAGCACTCCGGTTGCCGTGACATCGGATCTTTCAAGCATTTTTGCCAGTTCCAGAGTGCTTGCGGCTAACTCTGGAGGCCCCGAATAGCTGTAGGTAATAGCCGACAGCAGGTATCGGGGAGAAAACGGATGGGCCAAAGCGCTTGACAGAGAATAGACCGAGGCAGTCACGATCAAAAGTGTCGTCGTCCAACGCAATCCACGGAATAACCAGCTGCAGTCTCCTGCATACAGTCGTGCGACAACCGCTCCGGCTAATATCGTCAGGGAGACAAATGCCGGGGTAAGGACACGCATACTGTAATGTGGGCCGCCGGCTGTATCGCCCATGGAGATCAGCCAGAGGATGACCACCAGGAGAGTCAGACCGATAAAGGGCAGATGTTCTCGACGGCAACCAGGCCTGAACAAGGTGACGCCTACAATTGCGACAGGCGCACCGATCAGGATTTCTCCAACATGATCGCACCATTCCAAGAAATTGTACCGGTAAAATGCCAGCTTTTCGTGAAATGAGTTCTGCATGGCGACATAAATTTCATTGATGGCGAACCCTCCGGGAATCCCATGTGGATAGAGAGGATTGCCGGTATGCACCCAGTCCCGCAGATACCAGGGAGAGGAGAGCAGAAGCGTTGTCACCATGTAAAGCCATAGAAACCGCCTGGTATTTTTGTCCAGCGCAAGCACAAGTAAACCTGCACATGACAATGCCGGTCCGTAGTCCCTCGCCAAGGCTCCCAATGCCGCAAACATGGCCGCTGCAATGACTGCCCCACTACCTGGTCTACGTCTGGCAACAGAAGCGAAACAGAACTGACCGGCAACGGCAAGAGCCGTGAAACCGGTCTCCTGACCGATGGTAAACCCCTCGATGAGCAGGGCGGAACTGGAAAATGCCGCCAGTGAAAACCAGGCCGCAGGCAGGCCAAAAGAGTAGTATGCGGCATAGAATGTAAGCCCCATCGCTGAGATCAGTTGCAGGACTTCGGATATGGCCGAATACTGTTGGATAGGCTCATTTGTTGCGGCGTAAAACCACCAGTATACCGAAGCCACCAATGGAGGGATGCCGTCCGGTATCAGATAGATGGCAAAGTCCTGCGGGGTGATCGGTGGATAAAAATCCAGCGACTCGTGTTGCAGGATAAGCCGCGCCAGGTTTTCCCATCGAAAAAAAGTGTCATAGCCACTCAGGGGGTAGCTGACGGAACGATACAACACCGCAAAAACAAGCAGCACGGAAAAGCCCAAACAAATTTTACCAGGCACCCCGCAGCCTTCCTCGGCAAATTCCGGCAGTTCCACTGTAGAGAAGGCTCTTCCCGTACGGATAAAATAAGTACAGACAACAATAATTATGATCAGGACTGAATATACCGGAATTGACCGCAGCGGCAGATGAAAAATTGTGAAGTGAATGACTATCTCTACCAGAATCAACGCTGAAAAGGGAAAGGCGGCAAGCCAGGCATGCCGCGACCGCAAACCAAGGCATCTGGCCATAAGATATCCGGGGAGAAGAATCCCGGCAATCGCTATCAGCAGTTCTACCGTGCGGAGCATCAGTAATCCTTTACTTCAGAACAAATCTTGCTATTGCTCATTACCACATCTTTTCCAGGTCGTTTTTAGAATAGGTATGATAACGATCGAAGTAATAGGTCTGCGATTCACTCCTGTCAAGATTAAGAGCATCTTTGTTAAACAACCTGTATATCAGTGCAATCGGCGTCAGGATCAGGTAAAACAGCAGCGCCAGGATTACCCTGTTGTTGATGCCGGACACCAGTGCCGAGAATTTTAGCCACCAGTTGGTGATTCCCTCAGCCAGATGCTTTATGAACAAAACTACCAACAGGAGAGCAAGCGCCACAAGGATGAAGCCCTGCCGATGGTAAAAAATTGCTGCAAGCAGAGAAATTGCCGCCAATACAGCAAAGGTTTCTAGAACTTGCACTCGTGTCGTGTTTTTCAGCATGGGCTCACAATCCCCCTAAAACAGCGTATAAATGAATGGTGCAACGGCCGATCCACTGGTCATGACTATAAGAACCCCCAGTAGCAGCAGAACCAGAATGATCGGCAATAACCACCATTTTTTTCTCTCCCTGAGAAAATTGAATAATTCCATTAACATAACCATATCTCCCACAGTACCATTATTTAGTGTTGTTCAAATATCGCGTTATTGCTTTTGCCACCGAAGCTTGCGCTTCTTGGTTTTTATGAGGGTCAGTGTTTGAAACCCACAAATCCCCAGGCTTCTTCCCGAGAGCAATCACATCATCAAGCGGATCGACGACCTCAATCTCTGGCGAGACCAACGCTTTTAATGCAGCATGGATAGATCTGTACGGATATTTGCTAAAATCATCAAAATCATACAATTCCGGCGCGATCACAAGAATAAACCGGCTACCGTGCTGTTTCGAAATCTTTGCCATCTTTTTAAGCAGTGATTTAGTCGTTTCAAAATAAGAGCCCTTATGTAATGCCAGATAGAAATCCACCATGGAGTCGGCATCGGTACTCCCCTGCAAGACGATTTTACTGTAGTGTTCCCCTATTTCATTTGCCGTTTTTCGTCTTGAAAGAGCCCAGTCGACAAAAGACACCAGAAATAACTTGTGGAATACCGTCCTGGATATCAGCATGGACCTGGGGCTGATTATCGGATCATTGAAATTGTAGTAGAGGATAACGATCTCTGGATTATACTTGAGCACTTTTGCTTCAAGAATTTGTAATTCCTGGATCGAGTTATATGCAGGAACCCCAAAGTTAAGCACCTCAAACGGCTCAACAGACCGGGAGTTTAACAGTATCTGTAGTTTACCGGGGAGCGTTGCCTCCTCGGGCATGGACATACCGAACGTTTCGGAATCTCCCAGCACTGCGATCCGCCTTCTGCCTGCTGGCACGACAAAGGAGTAATCCGGCCCCCTGAAACCGTCAGAATTGATCCGTATATAACTGTTTCTGATATTTGGGGTCAGTTCAAAGGCGATCAAAGGATTCTGGCTCGCACGGAACAGCGGGCTATCATTGATCGCCGCCTCTTCCTGCTGTCCCATGAAAGCGGCGAAAGGAAACCACTTCTGCGAAATATGAGAATAGACGGCAATACGCAGCCCGACTTCAGCAAGTGCGCCCCCAAGCATCAGCCCTACAATAACAGCAATAATCCGGAACCGAACCTGCCCGCCTGACTTCATCAGCTGTTCTCCAGATCAACCAAAGTCATTCACCCACCATGTTAATCGAGAGCATATGCTGGTGAGAAATCATGTTTCTCCTGCCAGACCGGCTGTTCTCTCTTGTCGAAGATGAAATCACCCATGACCAGATAGTCCATCTCGGTGCGCATGAAGCAGCGATAGGCGTCCTCAGGAGTCATGACGATCGGTTCGCCGCGCACGTTGAAGCTGGTGTTCACAATGACGCCGTAACCGGTCTTCTGCCTGAAGGTATCGATCAGCTGCCAGTAACGCGGATTGGTTTCGCAATGAACTGTCTGTAGACGGGCTGAAAAGTCGATATGGGTCACCGAAGGTATGTCGGAGCGCAGATGGTACAGTTTCTCCCGAACCGGCAGATCGTGATAACCCTCCGGCAAGAGATTGCGACGACCTTTCACGACATCAGCAACCAGCAGCATATAGGGAGAAGGAGTGTCGCTATCAAAATACTCCTGGAAAGACTCCGCCAGTACCGATGGTGCAAAAGGGCGGAACCCCTCGCGCTGTTTGATCTTAAGATTGAGTTTGCGCTGCATCTCCGGACTACGGGCATCCGCGATGATGCTTCGATTACCGAGTGCCCGCGGCCCCCACTCCATCCGCCCCTGGAACCAGCCGATGACATTCTCCTCCTGAAGATACCCTGCGGTCACAGAACAGAGCTCGCCAAAAGAATCGTAACGATTAAAAACCGCCCCATATTTGCGAGCAGTTCTAAGAATATCCAGATCGGAATACTCCGGGCCAAGATAGGAGCCGTGCATCAGGTCGCTATTACAGTCAGCAACTCTTTCAATGTTTTTACCAATGTGGTAAGCCGCCAGAGCAGCACCAAGAGCGCCGCCAGCATCACCGGCTGCGGGCTGAATCCAGATATTATCAAAGATTCCACTTCTCTTTAGCCTGCCGTTGGCAACACAGTTGAGAGCCACCCCTCCGGCAAGACAGAGATTGGCAGCTCCGGTAAGTTTTTTAGCTTCACCAGCCATCTTCAGGACGACCTCTTCAGTAACCCACTGAAACGCCAGCGCCAGGTCACAGTGCTCAGGCAGCAGCTCCGATTCCTCTACCCGGCGAGGGAATCCGAACAGCTTTTCCCATGCGCTATTATCGGTCATCTTCAGACCGGCCGCAAAATCAAAGTACTCCATGTTGAGCCGAAGAGAACCATCAGCCCTTATAGCCACGATCTTTTCCCTGATGAGACAACAATACTGATCGACCCGATCGGATTCTGGATTACCATAAGGAGCCAGTCCCATCAGCTTGTACTCACCCGAATTCACCTTGAATCCCAGATAATAGGTCACAGCGGAATAGAGAAGTCCGAGCGAATGAGGAAACCTGAGTTCTTTGAGAATTTTGATGGAGTTCCCACTGCCGTGGCAGATGGAGGCTGTAGCCCACTCACCGACACCGTCGATCGTCAGTATTGCCGCCTCCTGATATGGTGAGGGAAAGAACGCACTGGCAGCATGGGAAAGGTGGTGCTCGGAGAAAAGTAGGGGTGCCATTTTCGATATTCGGGCATCTACTTTTTTCAGCTCGTCGAGGAGGAGCTTTTTCAGAAACAGCTTCTCCTTGATCCAGACGGGGATCGCCTTGACAAACGAGGATATCCCCGCAGGAGCGTAGGCGTAATAGGTCTCAAGCAGTCGTTCGAATTTCAGAAACGGTTTATCGTAAAAGATAACCGTATCGAGATCCGCCAGGGAGATTCCCTCATGGTCGAGACAGTAGCGCAGAGCGTTGGCCGGAAAAGAAGGATCGTGCTTGCGCCTTGTGAAGCGCTCTTCCTGGGCGGCGGCTACAATCTCCCCGTCACGGATCAAGGCGACTGCCGAATCGTGGTAATATGCAGAAATCCCCAATATATACATAAAACCCCGCCTATGCCTTTCTACAGATAAACATTATCTTCCAGTCGTCCCCTGACGCTGCCTGGTCAAACTTGAACGGCAGGCAGATAACTTCCACGCTAAACCCCGCACCAGCGAGTGCAGCTTTCAGTTCGTCAGGTGTCCAGAGACGGTGACGAAGTGGATAATCATCGGTCACTATGGTTTTGCCCGCCTTATCTTGAAGTTCAAGGCGGTAGTTCATGGTCGTAATCTTTTGCAAAGCATCGGTTTGACTGGTCAAATGGCAGACAATACTCCCATCAGAACAGCTCTCTACATAACTTTTTGATCCGGGTGGATCCCGCAGTGCAGCAATTCCGTTCCAGCAGTCGAAGAAGAACAGTCCTTGAGGATGAAGCGAAGAAGCGATCTCCGTAAAAAACCGTTCGAGGGCTGCACCCTCACAGAGATAATTAACAACGTTAAACAGCGCGACAGCCAGATCAGCGCCGTATGATGGGGTGCAAACTGAAGCAAAGGTGACGTCTGCATCAATGAACTGCTTTGCCTTCATCCTTGCCAAAGCCAGCATTTCCGGATCAGTATCAACAGCCAGAACCTGCGCCCCGGTCAGCTTGGCAAGCTGCTCTGTATGGTTACCGGTTCCGCACCCCACCTCAAGGATTTTCGCCAGATCTGGCAGTCCCCTCATGGAACAGTCCCCGAGAATCGCTGTAATCTCTCCGGCATATCCCTTAGAAGAAAAAAGAGTATCGTAATAGCGGTAAAAGAGACTGGGGCTAGGCATAGAATTCCCTGACTCTGGCACAGACATACTCTATCTGCTCATCACTTAACTCCGGGAAAATTGGTAGACAGACGCCGTTGTCATACGCAGAAATGGCCTGAGGGAAGTGATCGTCCCCCATAGAGTGACAGTAACTGCTATCTTCAAGCAGGTAACGGAAGGCCGGTTGGCGATGAAGTGGATAAAAAAAGCTGCGTGATTCGATCTCGCTACTCGTCAAAAAGGCCATCAAGTCGTGAGCCCTTTCGCAAAGCACCGGGATACGGAAAGGAATCCACTCTGCACCTTCCGGAGGTTCGAAGAAACGGACCGGCCTGAGCCCCTGCAAATGGTAACGATAACGTGCAAGTATATGCTGTTTGCGGCGGATTATTTCCGGAAGTTTGCCGAGCTGGACAATTCCCATTGCACTTTGCAGATCGGTCATCCGGAAGTTGTAGCCAATTTCAGGATGAATAAAGGTACCGCGATCCTGACGTCCCTGATTGCGTAGATGTAATAGTTTATCATGAATCTCAGGATCATCCGTAATGACAAATCCACCTTCTGCCGTGGTAATGGTCTTATCGGCAAAAAAGGAAAAGATGCCGACAGTCCCAAACGTCCCGGCATGGCGCCCCTTAAAATGGGCACCAATTGCCTGCGCCGCATCTTCTATTACCAAAAGGCTATGGCACTGGGCAAAATCGCTGACAGCAGCCATATCGCAGACCGTACCGTACATATGAACCGGCATGATTGCTTTGGTTTCAGGAGTTATCAGCTTTGCTGCTGCTGCAAGATCTATCTGATAGTGCCCTGGATGAACATCGCAAAAAACGGGCTTGGCACCGACCATTTCGATGGCTGTCGCTGAACCGATAAAGGTAAAATCAGGGACGATTACCTCATCACCAACACCGACACCAATTGCCTTAAGACCCAAATATAGGGCAAGCGTGCCGTTAGGGGCAAAGACACCATACCCTGAGCCTGTCAGATCAAGCAGCTGCCTCTGGAAAAGACGGGTCTGTGGCCCTTCGGTAATCCAATTTTTTTCAAAACAACTCCCCATGGCGGAGTACTCTTCCGCTCCTACCCATGGCTGAAACTGCGGAACCTTCATGCTGCGTTAACTCCTTCACATTTTAATCTCTTCCGTATATCAGCCGACCTGAATATCCAGTACCCCCGACCAGCCATTCTCAACAAATATGTACCGTGCCGGAACAGACTTGATTTCGAGACACCGTACGGTCTCGGTCGGTAATGCATCGGTATCTCGCCACACCGCAGGCCGAACCGGAACGCTCCGTAGAGAAGTTCGAAATCGCCAAAAGGGTCCTCCAGTCCAAGAAACCCCCAATGTTCGTAAATCGTTTCGTACTCTTTACGGGTGATTGCTTTAATGCCACTCAAAACATCGGTCGTATGCTGCCCGAGAAACCAAGAGAACCAGCGGGCAAAAAAGATATTACCGAGTTTCTTAAAAAACGTCATGGAACGGTCGTCAAATGGATAAATGAAGCGACTCCCCTCGACAAACTCGAAGCGGCCGGAGCTGAGCGCCTCGTAAAAATAGCTGATATCGTCCGGCGATGACG
This sequence comes from Geobacteraceae bacterium, assembly GCA_013377075.1. Taxonomy (GTDB): domain Bacteria; phylum Desulfobacterota; class Desulfuromonadia; order Geobacterales; family DSM-12255; genus VEOV01. The sequence goes on from JACABD010000031.1 coordinate 38,497, forward strand.
TTCCGTCCCCTTCATAAAGGATGATAATGTCACCAAGCGCGGCCTTAAACCCGACGCGGATAGCATCCCCCTGCCCCTTACCCGGCTGGATTAGAAGACGAATCCTCTTCTCCGGGTAGAGCCTGATAACCCGTTCTATCTCTTCCTTCGTACCGTCACTGGAGTGCCCCTCGACGAACAGAATCTCCTGATCGGCACAGACTCGCGGCAGAGATTTGATGATAGGCTCAATGTTACCGCATTCATCGCGAACAGTCAGCACAAGTGAGAGGGATTTGGGATTGACCTCCTTGACATCGTAAAAATTCGGTCGCGCAATAATATACTGATTTAGTTTGAAAAAATCGAGCAAAGGAATAAGTACAGTCAGCCAATTGATGAACGCTCCCAGTAATCCAAGTTTGAGCGGCGACAGTGTCTGTCGGAATATTCTCAGCGCCTTGAATCCCATGCCATCAAGGAATGACGCAAGGTCTCGCACTGACACCCAGTTCTGAATACTCCCCTTACTGATGATTCGCAGTCTCTCAGCAAGAGTTATCATCCCCTGCCAAAGATAGTTGTGCTGATAGATGATGACTCTTGTCCCAGCATGACAGGCAGACCGGACTCTCGAAAGCAGACTGCAGATATCATCACTCTCTCCAAGCGCTCCATTGAGAATGACGTAGTCGAACGTACCGTCCGGCAGATATTCCTCGTACTTGGAAGAGACAACCGTTGTCCGACTGCCTGACACTACCGACAACTCTCCCTCCAGATTGGTCTGACTTACGACAACAATAAATTGTGAATCGAGTTCGGGGATAAGACCTGGTAGATAAGGGCCATAGTAGAGGATTGTTTTACCGGCTGGCACCAGAAAGCGAAACGTCCGATTGACAGTGGCATGGTAATAGCGAAGTGCTCCTGAGTATGGAGAAAGGGGGAGGATCATATGGGCCGATAATTCTGGAACGGCTGGTACCACGAGTAAAGCCTGAGTAGTTCCTGAATCCCCTCCTCAATGGAAACTGTTGGAGTAAACCCCAGAGCTCTTATCTTGTCAAAATTAATAATAAAATCACGACGATCCGGGTCAGCAAGCTCAGTTTCAATAATCTCGTTATTAAGAAAGCGCTGGATGATCCGGGCCAGCTCCAACTTGGAAAAGTTCATGCTGCTGGTGCCGACATTATAGATCTGTCCGACCATCTTTTCTGGAACATGAAATGCCATGAGATAACCTTTTACAGCGTCCCGCAGATGGAGAAACGTCCTGACGCTATGGGAATCAAACAGCACGATACTGCGGTCATGAACCGCCCTGTTCACAAAATCGTTCAGCAGGAGATCGCACCGCATACGTCTGCTGACACCGAAGAGCGTGGCAAAACGGAGAGAAATCGAATTCCGGCGCTGCATGCAGAGTGTCTCAGCCTGCCACTTCGTCACACCGTAAAGGCTTTCTGGAGTCGGCTTTGCAGTCTCATCCTGCTCCAGCCCGCTTTTACCGTACAGGGAGGTTGTGGAAGCATACACCAGCACCTGATCCGGAGATAGCAACTTTACCATGTTATCGGTACTAACAACATTGATCATCTGTGCAGAATGGGGATTTGCTTCGCAGGCAGGATAACCGCTAATGGCAGCAAGATGATAGATCAGATCATAGGACGAGACATCCTGCTCCGCTAGATTACGGATGTCCCGCTTGATGATTGTGCAGTTACGGTCTGCCGCAAACCCCAGTACAGATTCATATCCGTAAATGAAGTTGTCCATGAGGGTGACCATGCATCCTTCTGCCAACAGCGCCTCTGCAAGCGCCACCCCTTTGTATCCGGCTCCGCCGGTAATAAGGACCCTCTTCACTAAGGCTTTCTCATCACGGCGTCTTTAGGAGCCACTACCGTCTCGTTACCGAAAAGATATCCGGAAACACACGCTGCAATATTGTCATAACCAGTGCTGTTCGGATGGCCGTCCCGCTCGAAAAACATGTCCAAACTCCAATTGCATTTTTCCAAAGCCGGAAAATATTTGACACCACTCTGCTTAACCTGTTCAGCAATGTTTATTGAATAGTTTTTTGTCATGATTTCATACTTCTGTGGGAGATGGATCAAATGTATTTCAGCCTGAGGGTATTCAGCTCTTATTTTCCTTAATGAGCCAAGAGCAAAATCAATATTATCATAACTGCGTTGCCTTTTGCGACTGTCCAGAAGCACTCTGGCATAGTAATAGATAATCGAATCGTCATAAAGTAGCGCCTCGAGTCTTGCCTTGTAACCCCGTGCCAAATTTTCCTCATCAGTTAATCTTCGTATCTCCTTGTATGTACTGCGAGATATTGCCCTAACCTCTTCTTTAGTGGCATTTAAAGGTATGACCCCAGCAACAGGTTTTGGCAGACACTGCTTATGTGGATAATTTTCGCTGCAAAAACTGATCATCCCGTCGTTTTCAAACGAATGCCAGTAACTTCGATAAAAATCATCAGTTATCGCCACTATGGCGATATGAGTAATCTTTACCTTATCTTTCATGTCATGCATCAGCAGATAGAAGTGATTAAAACCAGCTCCGCAGACACCAAAATTGTATACCTCCCTCCCAGCCAGATCATTCCTTAGCTTCGGCACCCAGGGGGTGCCACCATTTACTCCGGCGGTGAAGGAATCTCCAACAAATGCATAACAGCTCCGGGCATCGGCTTTTCGCACATAGTCTTTTGTATCTATAAATCCGAGATTGTTTGTGGGATAGATCACATCATACTCTAACTTGCCATTGTAAATTGCAACTTCCCGGATGGTCGTTTTCGGGAAGTAACGGATCGCTCCACCCGAGTACTCCTTGAAGACAGGAGAGCTGAATAATAGACTTCTGTCACGGAAATCGTATACCGGTTTTATTACATGAAGAACCAGCTCCGCGACACCAAGAGTCAGCAGAATGGCCATTACTGCAAGCAACATATTTTGTAGAAGTCGTTTCATATTTATTCTCAGGAGAACTCTTTGAGGCGCCTGAAGATAAAAAAGGCTGATTTGACTGCCTCTAAGAAATTCATGTTGTACGTAAGCCTTCGATAATAAAAAGTGAAGTACATCGACTTTTCAATGAAAGCAAGTAATTTGTCCAACGAACTACTGCGGCAGACCCTCGCGACAAATCCTCTCAAGGAAGGAAACTTCACCACAATATTAGCGCAGCACTTCAATCTGATGATCTCTCTACCGTCATGATGCTGACGGAGGATGATGCTCTGCTCGTGAAAGGTTGCATCTGCAGGGGTGACGTCAACACTCTGAATATAGCCGTTTTCCAAAGCATACCGGGCAAGTAGCGTATCAGGAAGAGTCTGGTAAATCGATAACCATACCCATAGCGGTTTGAGCCGTACATTCAGCTCTATTGTCTCCCAAACCTGATTCAGGGTTTCACCTGGGAGTCCGACCATATTAAAGGTCGCAAAGGGTATATTATGGCGATGTAACAGTTCGGCACACCACACCAGTTTTTCGTCGGTTATATTTTTATTGAGGACTGTCGCGCGCATCTCCTGATTGCCGCTCTCTACACCAAAAGCAACCAGATAGCACCCCGCATCTTTCAAACGGCCGATAAAGTCATCAGAAACCAGATCAGCCCGAAGCAAGCAGGAGAATGGCAAACCTATCTCCTGCTTGTAACGTTCGAGGAATTCATTACAGTAAGTCGAACCGGCAGTAAACGTATCGTCGTGAAAAAAGAAGCATGACGGATTGTGCTGTTTACGGATATTGGCAAGCTCAAGCAACACGTGATCTATGGAGCGGAGGCGTACATATCTGCCAACACCCTGGTAAAGCTCTCTGTATGCTGCTGCAGAGCAGAAATTACAACTAAAGGGACACCCCCTGCCGAGCATTACCTCCTGACGTTTCGAGTTAAATATGTGATCATAATCCATATACAACTCTCTGTCAGGGAAAGGTAACTGGTCAAGATCACACAGTGGTCGTAATGGATTTTTGATAATACGGCCATTACTCTTAACAGTCAGGTTATGTATCAGGCTGTAATCAGTTCCTGATCGCAAGGCCTGAACAAGCTCCAAGACAGCATACTCCCCTTCGCCACAACAGATAACATCGACACCCTCAGAATTGATTACCTCCGGGACAAAGGTCGGATGCGGACCACCGAACAGGATCAGCAGATCATAATCAGCCTTCTGTTTGATCTGAGCAGCTAACGCAAGGTTTTTATGATGAAATCCTGTTGTACTGTAAAAGCCGACAATCCTAGGCTGCTTGTCGAGAACATCCCTTATCACCTTCTGATCAGAACCAATGGAAACAGCCGTGCTATAACCATGCTGTTTAAGAACAGCAGAAATCTGCATTATGCCGAGCATCTGCTCGTAATAGTTCTGAACAAAAAGAATATCGATCATTTAGTACCAATCATAAATATATATTTCTCAAAAAGTGACCTAATGATAGTTATTTGCATAATAATACTCAGTGTCCGGGATTCGGAATTATGGGATAACGGACTATCTGATTATGGGTGGCAGCTTCGACAAATCATAGATGAAAATACTGTAGCCGATTTTGGCAACCGGCTCAAATTGCCTAAACCAGGCAAAGGTATTATGTGGCTCAAGGTAAACTCCCTGAAGATTTGTGGCACTGATGGCAACATATCGGGTCCTTGGAGTTGTGTCAATTTTATCAGGCTCTGGATTAACCAGATAATAACTCGGTAACCAGTCATACTCAATGCCATATCTTTGTGGTGTATCGGTGCCGAAATAACTCAGCGATATCTTCTGAATGCCATGGGCATCCATATATTTTTTCAACCCTTTAAGATCCTGCCCCCAATCGAGATTGGAATCGACAAGATACTTATAGGCTTTATCCGGACCACCGACTAATTCATTAAAATAGGAAAGATAGTGCGGCATAATGAATAAAGAGGAGCAGATATACCACAGGGTTAAAGGTGCAATAAGTCTGATTATCTTTTGATTTTGATTGGCAAGAGTGCCGATTGCAACGAACATAAAGGGATAAACTGGCAGTAGATAACGTACCCCGGCTGATATTTTAGAAGTACTGAAAAGTAGTATGAAAAATATAATGGGCGACAGGAGGAAAAGAGCTTCAAACCATTTCGCCCTCCAAGCCCGCAGGTAGTAGAGCAGCGTAGCAAAAAATAAGATAAGAAGTGGCAAAGGTGTCTTTACCAGTAATACAAAGGGGTAAAAGTACCACCAACCGGATATTGAATAGGAACCACAAAAATAAGATTTGAAACCGGCATCAAGCTGTAACATCCGCAGTTGAAAACCCTGTAGGTAGGGAGTCAGGTTGAATCCGTAGCTAAATAGTAAAATAAACGCAGCCAAAGCAAAGATAATAAACAGCCTTGTAGTTGAGTAGATCCTTTTACTAAAACAGTGAATCAAATAAACATAAAGAAAATACAAAAGGAGCAAAACCGCATTAAGCTTGGTAGTTAATGCCAGACCGGAGGTTATGCTAGCGTAAAAAGTAGTCTTAAGAGTCGGCTTTTTAAGAAAATGCCAAAAATAATAGCAAGCAATAAAAGAGAGTGCACAAAAAAGAAGGTCTGAATTTATTATTCCTGAAAAGGCAAGCATATTGGGACAAAAAGCAAATAATAACAGTGATAGCAGGCCACCAGTGTCCCCATGAAGTTCTCTGCTGAATCGGAACACATAATAGCCAAGGATCAATCCGAAAAAGAGTATTGTGCACCGGGAAAGGATCAGAAGGCGGTCATTATTGTTTTCAGGGGCAGAAAGAAGTTCGTGGGCTCTCAGTATGTCAACAGAAGCGAGAAAATTCAAGTCGCGTTCCGCCTGCTCATACCTCCATACTTTTTGATTCTCGTGCGCAAGAAAAAGCGGGAGGCTGCTTACATAATAGGATAAGGGAGGAGAGAGAATACAACCCATTATATCCCATTTACGCGTTTCAAGAAGGTATTTGCCTATGCCGTAATTCTGCCCCTCATCAAAAGTAGCTGAAGTGCTACGAATTGCCAGAAAACTTTGCGCCGAAAACAGGAACAGAAGAATACAGGCAATAACAGTAGTATTTTTTATAATAGCCAATTTAATCATCGTTCCTGTTATTGATCCAATAGAATACTGTATCTTGAACTGCTTGAAATATACAGATACCCACCGCTATTTATACTATTCATATCCAACTCTATAAACAAGAAAAGGTGAGATCGTAAGATCTCACCTTTTCTTGTCTACTAACAAGTCATCTCTAGCAAGGATGAACAACCGCACTACCAGTAATCTTCGGGGTTACGTAGCTCTTTTTCATGGTTAGCACCTCCTTTTAGTATTTTATCTTTCCATGTAGCAGATGTTTGTTCCAGGGCGCCCGCAGGCGCCCTGTTTGTTTATTTACCACGCTGACTTCTTGTTCCAGCGTTGCTCTTTCGGAGCCCAGGTTGTGCCGCCACCGGATGTTGCCGAGTTGTGGCAGTTTGTACCGTATGCTCCCGGGTTGGTAGTTACGTCATTTGTTGTTGTCTGGAACCACCAGCCGCCCGGGTTCTGCGCAGTTGCCGGTGTGCCGGACCAGCGGGCACCACCACCAGGGAAGCGGCCTGCACCGGAGCCTGATGCAACAGCAACTGAGATATTACCGGCGTTTGCAGTTGTTGAGCCGGCAGTTGTGTTGATACCCGTAGTAATTGTGCTCGACACAGTAGCTGCAACGTGGCGTGCGTCGAGGCAGTTTGTCACAAGAAGCC